>NC_000853.1:1240483-1860725 GCF_000008545.1 Thermotoga maritima MSB8 | reverse complement strand
GAAAGGCGCATGAAATTTTTCGTTACCGGTAATTGCATACTCTGTATCGTTCTTCCAGTGCCAGATACACGCATCACCCACTTTGTGAATGATTGGAACTAACCTGGTTTGTATGCATAAAAGTTAATTAGTAAATATCAATAATTTTCAAGTTAATTTTTAATATCAAAAACCAAAGAGGCGGGATTGCCCCGCCTCAACCTGAACTCTTCGAACTGTTCCAGTTACTCTCTCACGTACCTCTGCGAATCGTCGTACTCTTCTATTTTCCCGTTCAGAACATTCTGGATGTACTCAATGACGGCGTCTGACATGAGGTATCCCGTGTCGTATCCGTCCCACTCTTTGAACATGACATAACCGTCTCCACCACCTGCCATGTAGTTGTTTGTGACCACTTTGTACTTTTTCTCTGGATCGAGCGGCTCTCCGTTCACGAGAACCTCTACGACTTTTCCGTCTTTGCTCTTCCAAGTGAGGCCGGAAACCTGGAGGAACGCACCTTTACCTTCCGGAATGGTAGCGGCGTACTCGAGCACTTTCATGATCTGTTCACCGGTGAGTTCCAGTACGTAGAGAGTGTTTCCAAACGGAAGAACCGTCAGTATATCTCTCACAGTGATCTTTCCAGGTTTTATAGAGGCTCTGATACCTCCACCGTTTGTGAAAGCGATATCCGCCCCCACTTTCCATCTCATGGCGTCCACTATGAGGTTGGCAAGATTCGTGCTTTTCGATCTGACGTGTTCTCTTTCACCATCGAGGTAGATCTTCGTCTCTCCTATGACGGTATCGAGTTTTTCATTTCCCACTTTCTTGAAGTATTCAAGAGCCTTTGCGACGTATCTGTTTTCGAGGTACGGCTTCCCGAGGTACCTGTACTTTTCGTTTTCGTACACCTTCAAATTAACGGGTATCGCTTCCCAGTGCCACGCCACGATCTTTCCGTCTTCGATGTCCAGATCGAGTCTTCCAACGTACTTTCCATATTCTCCGGCCGAAGCTATTATCTTTCCGTCCACAACGTCAGATCCAAGCACGTGGCTGTGCCCTGCTATCACAACGTCTATTCCCTCAACTCCTGCCAGCTGGTGTGTCGTGGTGATGTCTTCCTTCTTCGGCTCTCCCCAGTCAAGGTGCGCAAGAGCGATCACAACATCTGCCTGTTTTTTCAATTCGGGTGCTATTTTCTGGGCCACTTTCAGGGCGTTTTCGAACTTCAGACCTTCGAGGTAGAGGGGTTCCAGGATCTCCGTTTCTTCTGTGGTGAAGCCGATGATGGCGATTTTCAGCTCACCGAGATCTTCGACGATGTATGGATTGAAGAACGGTTCACCATCTTCTTTTACTATGTTCGCTGAAAGGAACGGAAAATCTGCGAATTTCATCTGTTTTTCGAGTACTTCCCTTGGATTGTCGAACTCGTGGTTTCCAACGGCCATGGCTTTGAGTCCCATCATGTTGAATCCAACGATGTCCGGTATGGCATCCTGAAGATCGGACTCTGGAACACCGGTGTTCAGGTCTCCCGCATGGAGAAAGATCACGTACCCACCCTGACTCTCGACTTCCCTTTTCACCTCTTCTACGATCGTTGCGATAGTTGCAAGGCCCCCAATTCCGGGATTACGATACTCATCGAATGCCCAGGCATGGCCGTGTGTGTCGTTGACGTGAAGGATGGTGAGCCTTGCACCAAGAAGCAGAGCGGTTATCAGCAAAGCCAGAAGGATCACCAGGAACTTTCTCATGATATCACCCCCTTCAAAGATTTTAACTCTAATGTGTTAACATATTGTGGGACTTTGTTAAGGAGGTTTCACTCGTGACGGTGGATCCATCTCACACGATTCCCGTGAGCGTGACCGGCGCGTTTTGTTCGCTCAACTGCCCTCACTGTGGAGCACACTATTTGAGACACATGATCTCCGTGGATGAAATTCCAGCCCTTGTGAAGAAAGGCTACAGAAGCTTTCTGATAAGCGGTGGAATGCTTCCAGATGGTTCAATTCCGTTTGAAAAGTATTACGAACATTTGAAGGAGCTGAAAGAATCCCACGGTCTTCTTTACAACTTTCACGTGGGGTTTCAAAAGTCCAAGGTTGCAAAGGAGCTGGCTGACGTCGTTTCTATGGATTTCTTCGGTGATGAAACCGTTTTGAAAAGCATCTACGGACTCGCATTGACTCCACAGGAAATTTTAGATATCGCTCACTTTTATGAGAACGTGGTGTTTCACATCACGGTAGGAATAACGGGTGGAAAGATCACCCACGAAGAAAAAGCGCTCGAGATCCTGTCTCAGGAGACAGACACCGTTGTTTTGAACGTGTTCATTCCAACTCCCGGAACGAAGTTTGGAAAATCTTTCCCACCGGATCTCCAGGAGGTTGTGAAACTCTTCGAGAAGGCAAGAAAACTGTTCAAAAGAGTAATCCTCGGCTGTATGCAACCGAGGGGGGAATACAGAAAGAAGCTTCAAAGCGAGTTGAAAGATCTCGTGGATGTCATCACAAAGCCCGTCGGCGGGACGGGTGAGTTCAAAGGATGCTGTGCCTTCATCGGCCGAGGGTGAAAGTGACTTTCCCTGGTCCCATGTCGAACGTTTGTCCGAGTGCCAGAACGGTCGCAAGTTCAACTGGGAGGCCGTTTCTTGCGATCTTTTCTACGGTTGTCTTCACATCGTACCTGACACGCACTATTTCAAAGCTGACCGTACCGTTTTCAACATCAACGATCATGTAAGACGCTCTCGGGTCCCCGTCTTTCGGTCTTCCGGCGCTTCCTGGGTTCAAAACGAGCTTTCCCATAACCCATTTCACCATGGGAAGGTGAGTGTGTCCGTTCACAACAACATTCTCTTCGACCGATTCCACGATCTTCTTCAGCCTGTCTGGAGGAGTGTTGGGCTTCACGTACTCGAGGAGTTCGTTTAGAGGACTTCCATGAACGAGCAAGAATCTGACTCCTTCAACTTCGAAACTCAGCTTTTTGGGAAGATTTCTCAAAAATTCTCTGGTTTTCTCAGAAGTGTTTTCGATCGACCACTTGAGGGAGATGTCTCCAACCTCTGTTTCCCTTCCGGGCGCGTAGGAACAACCACAGCTCTCTTTGGAATAGCCAACGGCATCGTCGTAGTTTCCCATAATCGTTTTGATGTTTTTTTCCATGATTGTCTGTACAACAGCTTCAGGATCGGGTCCATAGCCGACCAAATCTCCAAGGCAGAACACTTCATCGACACCTTTGTTCTCCATGTCCTCCAGAACGGCCTTCAACGCTTCGAAATTTCCATGAACATCTCCAAAGAAGGCAAGCCTCATTTTGTCACCCTCAACTATAAAGCGTGATTTTTTTAGGTTTTCTTTAAGAACTGTAAAGTTCTTTCAAGTCTTTTCAGTGTTCTTTCTTTTCCCAGCACCTCTATGGTTTCAAAAAGACCGGGTGTTACCAGCTTTCCAGTAACCGCTCCTCTTATGAGCTGAAAGACCACCTTTTTCGATGCCAGACCCTTTTCAGAAAGATCTCTCAATGTTTTTTCTATCTCTTCCATATTCCAGCTGTTGAGATCTTTGAAGGCTTTTTTTGCTTCTTCAAGCACCCTTTCGGCTTCTTCTCTCTTCAAAAATTTCTCTACATAGTCCTTTTCGTATTCGTAATCGTCGTTCATGAACGGATACATGATGTCGTACAGCTGAGAGAGTGTGTTCACCTTTTCCCGACATATACGGAGGGTCTCTGAGAAGTATCTTTCATCCACGGAGGGGATTTCTTTTCCCGCGTACTTTGCCCATTCGATGAATTCCCTCTTCAGGTCTTCGAGATCGATTCTTCTCATGTGCTTTCCGTTCACCCATTCGAGTTTCTGGTAATCGAATATGACTCCCTTGTTCGAAATATCTTTTGGATCGAATGACTGAAGTTTCTCTTCTATAGTGAAGATTTCGTCTCCTTCCACTCTCCATCCGAGAAGTGCAAGATAGTTCATCAAAGCCCTGCTCAAAATGCCCTCCCTTCTGAAGTGTTCAACGGAAGTGGCGCCATGTCTTTTACTCAAAGGCGTTCTGTCCGATCCAAGGATGAGTGGAATGTGCATGAAGACGGGTGCTTCCCATCCGAAAGCCTCGTATATCATGAGCTGTTTTGGGGTGTTAGAAAGGTGATCTTCACCGCGAAACACATGGGAGATTCTCATGAGATGATCGTCCACCACGACCGCAAAATTATAGGTGGGAAATCCGTTCGACTTCATGATGATGAAATCTTCTAAGGTGGAGTTATCGAATTCCATGTAGCCTTTCAGAAGATCCTCGAAGGAAGTCTTTCCGGGAAGAACTTTGAATTTTATGGTAACGGGATGCCCTTTCTCCTTGTATTCGTGGGGATACTCGTAAGTTGTGAAGAGCTCTTTAGAGGGATCTTCCTTATCGTAAACCACGTAATAAGCCCTCTTATCTTCCACCAGTTTCTCAGCGTATTCTCGGTAGATCTCGAGTCTTTCGCTCTGTCGATAGGGTCCGAAATCTCCACCTATGTCAGGCCCTTCGTCCCAATCGAGACCGCACCACCTCAAAGATTCCAGGATCTGCTGTTCGTATTCTCTTGAGCTTCTCTCAGTATCGGTGTCTTCTATTCGAAGGATAAACTTTCCACCCTCTTTTCTTGCGAACATCCAGTTGAACAGAGCGGTTCTGGCTCCACCTACGTGGAGATGGCCTGTTGGACTCGGGGCGAACCTGACTCTGACCAATTCGAAGCACCTCCTGATTTTTTTTGGTCCGACTTCTAATATATCAAAAAAAGCCCCGGTGATGAACACCGGGGCCTGGATTCGGTTTCGACCTCTATTATCTAACAGGTCTCACATTGACAGCCTGAGGTCCTTTGGTACCTTTCTGGACTTCGAACTCGACTGTTTCGTTTTCCCTGAGGGTCTTGAAACCGTCCATCTGGATCGCTGACCAGTGAACGAAGATGTCCTCTCCGTTCTCCATGGTGATAAAACCGTAGCCTTTCTTGGAGTCAAACCACTTAACCGTACCTCTCATGAAAAAATCACTCCTTCTTAAAAATCTTTCCGCTCAAGGCGGCACCTCCTAAGTGTACACCCCGGATACGGCTTTGTCAAAATCTCTGTATTCTTCATCAGAAGGGGTTTACGGTGTTTTGAAATCTTAGTTTTATCCTAAAGACATATTTATTTAACTTAATGGGTCTTTCTATGAAAGAGTTTTTTACCTATTCTTTATATGCATAACCATATCCCGTTGAGGAGGAGTCCATGATGGAATACTGGATTAGAAGAGCCCTTGAAGTAGTGAAAACGCCTTTTCTTCTTTTCGATCTGTCGGTCGTGGAAAAGAAATATCTGGAGATGAAAGCTGCTCTCAAAAAAGCGGATATTTACTACGCTGTGAAGGCAAACTCCCACCCGCGTATTATATCCCTTCTTGCCAGGTTGGGGAGTAATTTCGATGTGGCTTCCAAGGGGGAGATAGAAAAGCTCCTCGCACTTGGTGTGGATGGGAAGAGAATGAGTTTTGGTAACACCATAAAAAGAGAGGAAGACATCGCGTTCGCGTACAAAAACGGTATAAGGCTCTTTGCAGTGGATAGTGAGATGGAAGTGGAAAAAGTCGCTATAAATGCTCCTGGAAGCTTCGTTTTTGTGAGAGTGGAAACGGATGGTGCAGACGCAGACTGGCCCCTTTCCAGAAAGTTTGGAACCAATCCAGAGCATGCTCTTCAGCTTCTCTCCTATGCTTCGAAGATGAAACTGATCCCCGCGGGATTGAGTTTTCACGTGGGATCTCAGAATTTGAATCCTGAAAGCTGGAAAAAGGCGATAGAGATCGCGGGGAGAGTGTTCAAAAAAGCCATGAGATCCGGTTTGAATCTTTTCCTCTTGAACGTTGGTGGAGGCTTTCCTGTTCAGCACACAAAGCCAATTCCAAGTATGGAAGAAATAGGAAAGGCAATCGAAGAGGCGATAGACGAAAACCTCTGGTTTGTCCACAATTTGAAAGTGATAGCCGAGCCCGGAAGGTACATGGTCGGAGAAGCAGGCTGGCTTGTCACAAAAGTGCTTTTGAAGAGCGAAAGATCAGGTGAAAAATGGGTTTACATCGACGCGGGAGTATTTCACGGGCTCGCAGAAACTATCCAAAACTTCGAGTACGAAATCAGAGTCCTCGGAAAAGAAAGAGAAGAGCTCGAAGAGTACCATCTGGCGGGTCCCACTTGTGACAGCGTGGATGTGATATACGACAGAATCTTTCTTCCAAAGAGCATCACTCTGAACGACCTTGTGTGCTTCATAAACGCGGGGGCTTACACGGTTGAGTACAACACCCGTTTCAACGGAATAGAACCTCCAAAGATGGTTTTCATCGAAGAACTCACGGAGATCTCAATAGAGGAGAAAATCAAAACACGAGTGCTGGATTGAATCATCCCTCAACGATTTTTACATAAACGCTCCTCGTCCTCGGGCCGTCGAATTCGCAGAAATATATTCCCTGCCAGGTTCCGAGGAGAGGGCGTCCGTTTTCTATTATAAGCGTGACAGAAGATCCCACCAGAGACGCTTTTATATGAGAGTCGGCGTTTCCTTCCAGATGTGTGTAACCAGCCGACGGTGGAACCAGTTTGTTCAGCGTGTTCATTATGTCCTGTCTCACACTCGGGTCTGCGTTTTCGTTTATTGTGATACCCGCGGTGGTGTGCGGAACGAAAACCACGCAGATACCGTTTCTCACTTTAGATTCTTCTATGAATTTCACAATCTCCGAAGTGATATCCACGAACTGCGTTCGCGAAGAGGTCCGAACTGTGAGTCTTTTAAGCATCTATTTCCCCCCTCTTCATTTGAAAAACACATTTGTGATTATCACCACATGACCTTCTCTTTCTTCGAGATCTATCTTTATCTTTTCTTTTTCAACGTTGAAAGTCTCGGAAAGCCAGCTGGCGATTCTCTCTTTTATCTTATCCGAATTCTTGTCGAGTATCTCTTTTGGAATGATCTCTGTTATGTTCATCTGTCTTCTTTTTGTTGTCCCAACTATCTGTTCCAGCCTTTTTTTAGCGGTTTCTCTGCTTTTGTTTTTCTTTCCGAACTCCCAGAACAGGAACTTCATAATATCATCCCCTCTTGAGTTTTGAGAAGAAGTCTTTCAGCGTGTCGATGAGACCCTTTGAGACGGTGACGAAATCGTTCTCTAGAGGAACACCCTCTCCCCGAATTCTTCTTGCGAGGTTTTCGAAGTTTTTGGAAATCCTCGAATTTCCGTTTAATGAAACCGGGATTCCTGTGTTTGAAGCAACTATGATATCTTCTGAGTCCGGTATAACGGCTATGATCTCCAGTGACAGTGTGTGTTTGATATCGTCAGTGGTGAGCATCTCTCCCTTTTTCACCATGTGCGGTTTGAATCTGTTTATGATCACGTTTATCTTCTCATCGGAAAATCCGAAGTTTTCCAGAAGACCGATCACACGATCCGCGTCAGAGATTGCCGGAAGCTCCGGAGTTGTGACAACAAGCACCCTCTCAGCTGGGGCAACAGCGTTTCTGAACCCCCTTTCGATACCGGCCGGGGAATCGATTATGATGTAGTCAAAGTGCGGTATCAGTTCTTTCACAATGGCTTTCATGTCGTTCGGCGAGATCATTTCTTTCGTGGCTATCTGCGAAGCAGGAAGAAGATACAGATTCTTCAGCATTTTGTGTTTGACAAGAGCCTCTTGGGGAGAGACCTTACCATTCACTACATCGATCATGGTGTAAACGATTCTGTTTTCCAACCCAAGAACTATGTCCAGATTTTTCAATCCTATGTCGGCATCAATAAGACACACCTTCTCTCCAAGTTTGGCCAGGGCGCATCCGAGATTAGCCGTTATGGTGGTTTTACCCACCCCTCCTTTTCCAGAAGTCACTACTATGACATTTCCCATCAATCCCACCCTTTCTCGTTCACCTGAACAGTTTTCTCCTCAAAATATTGTACAATAAAATGTGATCGTACAAAAAATTACCTCATGAGGAGTGAGAGGGTGATCAGAAAATTGAGGCCCGATGAGATAAACAGTTTCGACCTTGATTTTTTGAATTTTCAGACCACGGAGGAGGTCCCTCCAAACGAAGGTTTTATAGGTCAAAAGAGGGCGAAAGAGGCTATCGAAACGGGAATAAGAATCAGAGAAAAGGGTTACAACATCTTCGTTACAGGAATGACGGGAACGGGAAGAAGAACCTTTGTCCAGATGATGCTCCAGGATGTCGCGAAGAAACTTCCCGTGCCGAACGACTGGGGGTATGTTTACAATTTCGAGAATCCGTATGAACCAAAGGCCATTTCTTTCAAAGCGGGACAGGGAAGGAGGTTTAAAAAGAGGCTCGAAGATTTGATCAATGAAGTGGTTGAAGCTTTGAACAAATCCTTCGAAAGCGAGGAATTCGCAAGAAAGATTTCCGAAATGGAAGAAAAATACGCTCTCATGAGAAAGCAGCTCTGGGAGAGTTTAGAGGCAAAGGCGAGCGAACTCGGTTTCGTGGTTCAGCTGACTCCAGCCGGCGTCGTTATGTTGCCTGTGGTGGACGGGAAACCGCTTCCACCAGAAGCGGTGAATGCCCTACCAGACCAGGCCATAAGGGAAATCGAAGAAAGGCAGATGAAATTGAAGCATCTGGTGGACGGAACGCTCTACAGAATCAGGAAGCTGGATATCGAGTTCAGAAAATCCCTCGAAGAGTTCCACAAAAGAACGGCACTCTTCGCCATTGATCCACTCTTTGTTGAAGTGGAGAGTGAATTCGAAAACGAAGGTGTGAAAGAATTCCTTGAATCCGTAAAGAAGGATATTGTGGAGAATCTCCTGGACTTTTTGAGAATGGACGCCAGGGAGAGAAAAGAGATATACATGAGGAAGTACTCTCTGAATCTGATTGTGGACAACTCGGATCTCACAGGCGCCCCTGTCATTTATGAAACGAATCCCACTTATTCCAATCTGTTCGGAAAGATCGAGTACTACGTGAGAGGCGGTTTCCTCCACACGGATTTCAGTATGATAAGGCCGGGCAGTGTCCACAAAGCGAACGGTGGTTTCTTGATCGTCGAGGCCGAGCGGCTTTTGAGTCAGCCTTACGCGTGGTACAACCTGAAAAGGGTTCTCATGGAAAGTCAGATTTCCGTTGAAAATCTCGAACACACCTTAGGAGTTTCAAGCACGATCACCCTGAAACCAGAAAAAATACCCCTCGATCTGAAAGTCGTCATCATTGGCACACCCTATTTGTACGAACTCCTTTACGAACTCGATCCAGACTTCAGAAAGCTGTTCAGGATAAAAGCGGAGTTCGACTGGGAAATACCCAGAAACGAATTGAACGTCCAGAAGTACGTATCCTTCATCTCGTCTGTCTGTCGAGAGAAGAATCTTCCCCACTTCGACAGAGGCGCTGTGAAGAGAGTCATATGGTACGCTATGAGAAACGCTGGAAACAGCACGAAACTTTCCGCTGTTTTTGGAGACATAGTGAATCTCATAGTTGAATCGGGGGAACTCGCAAGACTTGAAGGATCAGAGGTTACCACTTCTGATCACGTTCTCAAGGCATATCAAGCTATGGAGAACCGAAGAAATCTCCTCGAAGAAAAATACGACGAAATGATAAAGACATTCGATCTCATGATCGAAGTAACTGGATCGAAAGTGGGACAGATAAACGGTCTTACCGTTCTCGACCTTGGAGATCATTCTTTTGGTGTTCCTGTGAAAATCACCGCGAAGGTCTATCTTGGAAGGCCGGGTGTTGTTGACATTCAGCGCGAAGCGGATCTGAGCGGGAAAATCCACAGCAAGGCTGTTCTCATACTGGAAGGATTTCTGGGGAGCAGATACGCTCAGGACTTTCCACTTTCCGTCAGCGCGTCCATCAGCTTCGAGCAGGTTTACAGTGAAGTGGAGGGAGACAGCGCTTCACTTGCAGAAGCCTTGGCTCTCCTTTCTGCCATTTCTAAGGTGCCCATAAAGCAGGGAATAGCCGTAACGGGTTCCATAAATCAGCACGGTGAGGTGCAGCCCGTTGGGGGAATCGTAGAGAAAGTGGAGGGTTTCTACAGAGCCTGTAAAACCCGTGGATTCGATGGGGAACAGGGCGTGATCATACCCAAAGCCAACGCGAAGAATCTGGTGCTGAAGGATGAAATCATCCAGGCTATGAAGAAAGGCCTCTTCCATATATGGACCGTGGAAACCATAGACGACGCGATTGAGATCGTCATGGGAATGAAGGCCGGAAGGGTTACAAAGACCGGAAAATTCGAAAGAAACAGTGTGAATTACCTGGTTTACCGCGAATTGAAGAAGATGAAAAAACTCCTCGATGGAGTCCCAGAAGAAAGGAAGAAAAAAAAGAGAAAGGGTAAAAAATGAGACTGCCGACGGTTCTGATAGGAAGATATATTCCGGTTGATTCGATTGTTCACAGACTCGATCCAAGAGCGAAACTCCTGGGTATGATCTTTCTCATTTCCGCTGTGCTGATCGTACCCAATCTTTTGTTTTACCTCGTACCGGGTTTGGCTATCTTTCTTTTGATGTTTCTGAGCAGAACAGGATTCAAGATTTACCTTGCGGGACTCAGGAGTCTCTGGTTCTTCCTTGTGTTTGCGGTTCTGGTTCAGTTCTTTTCCTCATCAGAGGGTGAAAAGATCTTCTGGATGATCACCGACAGAGCCATATGGTCTGCCGTTTACATTATGCTCAGACTGGTGCTCATAATCCTCCTTGCTGAGAATTTCTCTGCCACCACTCCGCCCTTGCTTTCTGCCAGGGCTATAGAGAGTATCTTCTCGACGTTCGGTGCCAGAAAAATCGGCCATGAGATAGGAATGGTGATGACCATTGCGATGAGGTTCGTTCCTGTTTTGGCGCTCGAGGCGGATAGGATCTTGAAGGCCCAGATTGCCAGGGGGGCAAACTTCGAAAGGGGAAAGTTTTTCGACAGAATAAGAGCGCTTGTGGTGATAATAGTGCCCCTTCTCATATCGGCCCTCAGAAAAGCAGAAGAACTGGCTGTGGCCATGGAGGCTCGTCTCTACACGGGCGAGCCTCCAAAAACACGGTTCAAAGACATAAAGTGGAAACCGATGGACACACTCTACGTCCTATTAACCGCTGGTGTTCTGGTGCTTGTTCTCTTCGGCCGTTATTTCGTTGATGGCGTTTTTCAATATGGAAGCTGACTTTCTGAAGGCTTCCAGTTCTTCTTCGTTCAGGTTCAGTTCGAGGATTCTTTCCACTCCGTGCTTTCCAAGGGTAACAGGAACACTGATACAGAGATCTTTTACACCGAGGTAATCTTCGAGATAAACGGAAAGCGTAAGCACTCTCTTTTCGTCGAAGAAGATGCTCTCCACTATGTCGGCCACGGCGAGAGCTATGGCGTAATGGGTGGCTCCCTTTCTCTCTATGATCTCGTACGCGGCTCTTTTGGTTTTTTCAGCGAAGTTTTCCAGTATCTTCGAATCGCACTTCTGACAAATCTGACACATGTTCTGTAGGGGGATACCTCCTATCATGGCACCGCTCCACACAGGAACCTCTGAATCTCCATGTTCTCCTATCACGTACACGTGCACACTTCTTGGAGAAAAGCCGCAGTGTTGCGCTATCAAAGTTCTGAGCCTTGCTGTGTCGAGAACCGTTCCGGAACCGAACACCTTCCTGGGATCCATTCCGGACTCTTTGAGGAAGAAATACGTGAGGACATCGACGGGATTCGTGACCACGATGACAATCGAATCAGGAGCGTATTTGGAGACGTTTCGCGCTATTTCTTTCATCACTCTTGCATTTCTCCCAAGAAGCTGAAGCCTCGTCTCTCCTGGTTTCTGAGGTACTCCCGCAGCGACGATCACCACATCTGATCCTTTCAGATCCGCATAGTCTCCAGCGTAGATGTTCGCTCTTCTCGTGAAAGGTGTTCCGTGAATGAGATCGAGAGCGTCTCCTTCTGCTCTTTTCTTATCGACGTCTATCAGAACCATTTCCCTCGCAAAACCTTTCATCAGGAGTGCAAAAGCCGTGCTGGAACCAACCCTTCCGAGTCCTACGATACCTATTTTCATCAGAATCACCTCCCCGGTGATAGAATACAGTCAGGGTGATATCGTGTTGAAGAAAATCTTTCTGTCACTTTCAATTAGTTTAGCCTTCTTTTTAATTATATCATCCTTCTTTTTACTGGATAAGATGGTATCTTATCTCTTCAAGGGTGAGGTGAAAAACCCTTACGTGTTTCTCGTTCTGGGAAAAGATAAAGAGATCGAACACACCGTTCGAACCGATGTGATAGTTGTTGGTGTGCTGGACTGGAAAAAAGGAAATCTCTCTTTTGTATCGATACCCAGGGATTTGATGATAGAGGGAAAAAAGATCAACGCGATTTACAACACTTATGGAATGGAAAAACTATTTCAGATCATCGAATCACTTCTGGGACAGAAGCCGGATTCTTACGTGATATTCAACTACGAGGCTTTCAAAATACTCGTGGATGAACTGGGACCAATAGAGGTGATACCGAACGAGGTCATGTTTTATGAAGATCTGTCGCAGAATCTCGTCATAGATTTCAAACCTGGGGTTCCTTACAAATTGAATGGAGAACAGCTTCTTGCGTACATAAGATACAGAAAAGACTCCATGGGGGATCTTGCCCGAATAGAAAGACAGAAGGATGTACTGAAGAAACTCCTCAGCAAGGCCCTTTCAAGAAATCCTCTCGAAATTTCCGTACTTTACAAAAAGATAAGTCCTTACATCGAAACGGATATCGGTCTTCCAGAGATTCTAACACTCTTTTCTAAATTGAAAAACAGTGTTAGGGTGAGTTTTTCGACCCTTCCGTACAATGTGGATAGCGACGGAAGCATCTTTGTGGATGAAAAAAGACTCGTTTCTTTCAAAGAGAATCTCATTGGAAGCAGTGTTCAGGAAAAATACCGCGTGAACTTCCTCGTTGTGAACACCTCATCGCTTGTTTCGAGGGTATTCGAAGCCAACCTGAGGGGAGTGTGGAAAGACAGGGTTGGATTCGAACCGGACCGTGTTGTCTGGGAAGACGTGGGAATATCGCAGAAATTCGAGGGAGACCATGTCTTCATAGGGGAACCGGAAAAGGAGGACTATATCCTGGAAATTCTGAGGAAAGCGCATCCTTCCAGGCATTTTACGGTGCACAGGTTCGACAGACCGGAAGATTACACGATGTACTACACGATACTGGAAAGCCTCGCAAAGAACAGAATATATCCCGATTTTCCAGTATCTGCTTTGATTCTGATAGACGATTTCAGGGAGTGATTCGATGGATTACAGGCAGCTTCACAGATGGGATCTTCCTCCGGAGGAAGCGATAAAAGTGCAGAACGAACTCAGAAAGAAGATAAAACTCACTCCATACGAAGGAGAGCCCGAGTACGTGGCGGGAGTGGACCTTTCGTTTCCGGGAAAAGAAGAAGGGCTCGCGGTGATAGTGGTACTCGAATATCCTTCTTTCAAAATATTAGAGGTCGTTTCTGAAAGGGGAGAGATAACTTTTCCCTACATTCCGGGGCTCCTTGCTTTCAGAGAAGGACCTCTGTTCTTGAAGGCCTGGGAAAAGCTGAGAACGAAACCCGATGTTGTGGTCTTCGATGGTCAGGGACTGGCACATCCCAGAAAACTTGGGATAGCCTCCCACATGGGACTCTTCATAGAGATCCCGACCATTGGTGTGGCAAAATCCAGACTGTATGGAACGTTCAAAATGCCTGAAGATAAAAGGTGTTCCTGGAGTTATCTCTACGACGGCGAGGAGATAATAGGCTGTGTGATCAGAACAAAGGAAGGAAGTGCTCCTATCTTCGTGTCTCCGGGCCATCTCATGGACGTTGAAAGTTCGAAAAGACTGATCAAGGCTTTTACCTTACCCGGAAGAAGGATACCGGAACCCACCAGACTGGCACACATCTACACACAACGGCTCAAAAAAGGCCTTTTCTGAAAGATTTTTCGGCTGTGATAAAATAAATTCAGCCTCAGGATACCAGACACGGGGGTCTGGAGGAGATTGTTTTGAGCGAAAAATGGAAGGAACTCGGTGAGACTTTCAGAAAAAAGAGGGAGGAAAGAAGAATAACCCTTCTCGACGCTTCTCT
Source organism: Thermotoga maritima MSB8 (assembly GCF_000008545.1). Classification (NCBI taxonomy): domain Bacteria; kingdom Thermotogati; phylum Thermotogota; class Thermotogae; order Thermotogales; family Thermotogaceae; genus Thermotoga; species Thermotoga maritima. The sequence goes on along the minus strand of NC_000853.1, from coordinate 1,846,512 downwards.
GTTCACGAACATAAATCCATCGAAATTGAAGCGGATCGAGGAAGGCGATCTGAAGGGACTTGACGCAGAAGTCTATATAAAAAGTTACATAAAACGATACTCGGAGTTTCTCGAACTCTCCCCAGATGAGATGCTCAAACTGTACGAAGAAGGCAAGGAAGAAGTAGCTGAAGAAGTTGAAGAGAAGAAGCCGAGAAAAAAGAAGGAGAAAGAGAAAACAAGGGACCTGGTGATGTTCTTTTTTCTGATAGCAGGACTGGTTTTTCTTCTGTTTTCAGCGGTGGAGAATTTGAAGCTGCGGCAGACACCACCTGCTTACCTTGTTGCACCAGAGGAAACGATCGTGAACGGTAAAAGTGTGAGTGGAGAGATTCCTCTTCAAGAAGGAGAGTATATTGTCGAATCCAGAAGCGACGTGGTTCTAAAAACGGCTTCCGAGGAGTGGACAGTGAAGATCAGGAAGTTCGAGGTGAGTGTTTCATGGGAGAAGTGAAGGTACCTGACATGGTGAATCTTGTGATGTTCATATTCGCATCGCACATAGATTACTGGTTCAACGAAGTGAGGCCCGTTCTCGAAGGACGTTTTGGGCCCATGGATTACATTTCGGATGTTCTCGATTTCGAGAAGTACACTCTTTACTATTCGGAAGAAATGGGACAGGGTTTGAAGGGAAGACTTGTGAGTTTTGAAAGACTCGTCCATCCTTTCCAGCTGGCGGATATAAAGCGCGAAACCAACGAGATAGAAAAGATGTTCTCGATCGAAGGAAAGAGAAAAGTCAACATGGATCCAGGATACATTCATCACACTCAGTTCGTTCTCGCTTCCACCAAACACTGGGGGAACCGCATCTACATAGGCAAAGGAATCTACGCTGAGGTGACGCTGGTTTACGTGCGGGGAGAATTCAGACACATGGAGTTCACCTATCCAAATTACAGAGAAGAAGAGTACAAAAAGCATCTTGAAAAGATCAGGGAGCTGTACCTCAAAAAGAGGAGGAAAATGATGAAGTGAGGGTTGGTATAAAGGTTCTAGGATGTCCGAAAAACGAAGCGGATTGCGAAGTCCTGGCAGGTGTGTTGAGAGAAGGAGGTCACGAGATAGTTTTCGATGTGAAGGATGCGGATGTGGTTGTGTTGGACACCTGTGCTTTCATAGAGGACGCGAAAAGAGAATCAATAGATGAAATCTTCTCTTTTGTAGATGCAAAGGATCAGTATGGTTACAAATTGGTTGTGAAAGGTTGTCTTGTTCAGCGTTATTACGAAGAGCTGAAGAAAGAAATTCCCGAGGTGGATCAGTGGATAGGTGTTGCAGATCCTGAAGAGATAGCGAATGCCATTGAAAATGGTACAGATCTTGTTCCAGATCAACCAGAGACCGTGTACAGATACAGAAAAAGAATCGATCTGGAGGAGAGACCCTACGCTTACGTGAAGATATCCGACGGGTGTGACAGAGGATGCACTTTCTGTTCCATACCTTCGTTCAAAGGAAGTCTGAGAAGCAGGAGCATAGAAGACATAACGCGAGAGGTGGAAGACCTTTTGAAAGAAGGAAAGAAAGAAATAATCCTCGTCGCTCAGGACACGACGTCCTACGGGATCGATCTCTATAGAAAGCAAGCGCTGCCTGATCTTTTGAGGAGACTGAACAGTCTAAACGGAGAGTTCTGGATCAGGGTTATGTACCTTCATCCGGATCATCTGACAGAGGAAATAATAAGCGCAATGCTGGAACTGGATAAGGTTGTGAAGTATTTCGATGTTCCGGTGCAGCATGGAAGCGATAAAATATTGAAACTAATGGGACGAACGAAGAGTTCAGAAGAGTTGAAAAAAATGCTTTCGAGCATCAGAGAGAGGTTCCCGGACGCGGTTCTTAGAACGAGTATAATCGTGGGATTTCCGGGAGAAACTGAAGAAGACTTCGAAGAACTCAAGCAATTTGTGGAAGAAATTCAGTTTGACAAACTCGGAGCTTTCGTTTATTCGGATGAGGAGGGAACGGTTGCTTTCAACCTCAAAGAGAAAGTTGACCCGGAAATGGCGAAAAGAAGACAGGAAGAACTGCTCCTTCTCCAGGCGGAGATCTCAAACAGCAGGCTTGATAGATTCGTTGGAAAAAAATTGAAGTTCCTGGTTGAGGGAAAAGAAGGGAAGTTTCTTGTGGGAAGGACCTGGACGGAAGCACCTGAAGTGGACGGAGTGGTTTTTGTAAGAGGGAAAGGGAAGATAGGAGACTTTCTTGAAGTGGTGATAAAAGAGCACGACGAGTACGACATGTGGGGGTCAGTGATATGAATCTTGCGAACTTTTTTTCTTTGTTGAGAGCGGCGCTGGTAATTCCTGTTGTCTGGTTTTACATGGAAGGATGGATCTCTTTGTCGTTCCTGATTTTTGTATTTGCGGCTTTCACAGATTATCTCGATGGTTTTTTTGCGAGGAAGAAAAACCAGGTAACGGATTTTGGAAAGGTCTTCGATCAGGTTTCTGACAAGATTCTCGTGATATCCACGGCAGTGGCCATGTTGGATGTTCTTCCGTTGTGGTACGTTCTGGTTGTCTTTGCAAGAGACACCTTTGTAAACGGGCTCAGAATACTCGCAGCCAGCAGAGGAAACGTTGTGCCAGCGAGGTGGATAGGGAAGGCGAAGACTGTTTCTCAATTTGTGGTGTTGATCGCTGCGTATCTCTTCAAGATGGGCTTTTTGAGTAACGCACTTCTCATGTTTTTTGTGGTGCTCTCACTCACAGTAACGGTGATCTCCTGGATTACGTACACGATCGATATTGCAAGAATCACGAAATTGGAGGGATAGTTCATGAGAACCTTCATTGCTATCGATGTCAACGAAGAAGTCAAGAAGCAAGCCTCTGAGATCATAGAAAAACTCATGAAAAGAGGCTTTGGTGCAACGTGGGTTTCTGAAGAAAACATGCACCTCACGCTTTTTTTCCTGGGAGAGGTTGACGAGCAGAAAATCTCCGAAATAGCCGAACACCTCTGTAGAAGAGTGAGAGGTTTTCCTTCTTTTTCGTTCACCGTGAAAGGTTTTGGGTACTTCAAGAGGAAGATGTCTCCGCGCGTCTTTTGGCTCGGAGTGGAGAACACCGATCGCTTGATGAAACTCTACGAAGAGCTCAGAAACGAGCTGTCTCACCACGGTTTCTCGTTTGAAGAGAAGTTCGTTCCTCACATTACAATTGGAAGGGTGAAGTACTACCCGGACAAGTGGGAAAAACTGATCGAAGATATCGATTTTCCGCCCATCGAAGTTGCGGTGGACAGATTCAAGATTTACTCGTCCACGTTAACACCGACAGGTCCCATCTACAAAGTTCTCTACGAATGTCAGTTTGAAGGAGGATTGATCAGGTATGCCTGAGGAAAAACAGAAAAAGAGTGTCCTGGAGAAAGCGTTGAAGAGAATAGAAGAAAACTTTGGAAAGGGTTCCATAATGATCCTGGGTGATGAAACCCAGGTTCAGCCTGTAGAGGTGATACCAACAGGGTCCCTCGCCATCGATATCGCAACGGGTGTTGGAGGATATCCAAGAGGAAGGATCGTGGAAATCTTTGGTCAGGAATCGAGTGGAAAAACTACCCTTGCACTCCACGCCATAGCAGAGGCCCAGAAGATGGGAGGAGTGGCTGCTTTCATAGACGCAGAACACGCACTGGACCCTGTTTACGCGAAAAACCTTGGAGTGGATCTGAAGAGTCTTCTCATCTCTCAGCCTGATCATGGAGAGCAAGCACTCGAAATAGTGGATGAACTCGTAAGAAGTGGTGTGGTTGACCTCATAGTTGTTGATTCCGTTGCGGCTCTCGTTCCCAGAGCGGAAATAGAAGGTGCCATGGGAGACATGCAGGTGGGTCTTCAGGCACGTCTCATGTCGCAGGCACTGAGAAAGATCGCGGGAAGTGTGAACAAATCAAAGGCGGTAGTGATATTCACGAACCAGATCAGAATGAAGATAGGTGTTATGTTTGGGAGCCCGGAAACCACAACCGGTGGACTCGCCTTGAAATTCTACGCAACCATGAGGATGGAAGTCAGGAGGGGTGAACCTATAAAGGAAGGAAAAGATGTGATAGGCAACGTGATAAGTGTAAAGATCGTGAAGAACAAGGTTGCTCCTCCGTTCAAAACCGCACAGACGTACATCATATACGGAAAAGGAATCGATAGAGAGTACGAGCTGTTCAATATCGCTGTAAATGAAGGGATAGTAGACAGAAAAGGTAGCTGGTATTACTACACCACTCTCAAAGGTGAGGAAGTTTCTCTTGGGCAGGGAAGCTCGAACGCCGTTCAGTTTCTCAAAGACAACCCTGAAATAGCAGGAGAGATCGAAAGGAGAATAAGAGAAAAATATGGATTACTATCAGTGGAGAAAGAAGAACAGAGGAAAGAAAAGAAATCTTCAGGCGAAGAAGCCTCTTAATTATGCGTTGAGGCTCCTCAAATATCGAGTCAGATTTGAAGACGAACTTCGCGAACGATTGAAGAAACAGGGCTTCGCAGATGAGGAAGTGGAAAGTACCATTACTACCTTGAAGAAGCAGGGATATCTGGACGACGAAAAAGCGGCTTATCTCTTTGCACTCGATGAGATGCGATTGAAGCTCTTTGGGCCGAGAGTCGTGAAAATGAAGCTCAAATCACTTGGAGTGGATGAAGAGATCATAGAAAGAGCAATCGAAAAGGCTCTGGAGGAGATCGATTTTCACGAGGAATTGAAGAGATTGAAAGGGCGATTCAAAGATCGATGGGAGCTAAGAGATTATCTCTACAGAAGAGGGTTCGATTCTTCTCTCATCGAAGAAATTCTCAATAAAATAGATGGAGGTGAAGAATGATGCTGTGGTACATAGTAGCAGGAGCCGGTGGTCTTCTGATTGGATATTTAATAGCAAACTATCAGATAAATCAAAAGCTCAGAAAAGCGAAAGAAGACGCTCAAACCATCATTGAAAAGGCGGAGAAAGAAGCAAACGAGATAAAAAAGAAAGCGATAATAGAAGGAAGAGAGGAAGTTCACAGGCTCAGAGAAGAATTCGAAAAAGAGCGATCCAGAAGAGAAGAGGAATTGAGAGCATTAGAAGAAAGACTCTTGAAAAGAGAAGAGCTCCTGACAAGAAAAGAAGAGAACCTTGAGAAAAGGGAACAGCAGGTTGAAGAACTCAAAGCAAATCTGGAAGAGAAAATGAGAGAGGTCGAAGAAAAGGAAAAAAGAATCGACGAAGAATTGAAACGCCTTGCCGGTATGACTGTAGAAGAGGCAAGAGAACTCATCCTCGAAGAAGCAAGGCAGAGGTACGAACACGACCTTGCGAAACTCTACAAAGAGATGAAAGAACAGGTTGAAGAAGAAGCTGAGAAGGAAGCCAAGAAAGTCATAGCATTCGCTGTTCAGAGATACGCACCGGATTATGTAGGAGAAATCACCGTTTCTACCGTTTCTCTACCGTCGGATGACATGAAGGGAAGAATCATAGGTAGAGAAGGAAGAAACATCAGGACATTTGAAAAGATCACGGGTGTGGACTTGATAATAGACGACACCCCGGAAGTGGTGGTTCTTTCCTGCTTTAACCCTCTGAGAAGAGAGATAGCCCGTATCACTCTGGAAAAACTGGTGGCGGATGGAAGAATACATCCTGCAAGGATCGAAGAAATGTACGAAAAAGCAAAGCAGGAAGTGGAGAAAGCCATAAAAGAAGCTGGACAGGAGGCGACGTTCAAAGCGGGTGTTATGGGGCTCCATCCGGAGCTTGTGAAACTCCTTGGAAAATTGAAATACAGAACGAGCTATGGCCAAAACGTTCTGAACCATTCGATAGAAGTGGCTCTGCTCGCCGGTTACATGGCTTCTGAACTTGGGCTAAACGCGGACAAAGCGAGAAGAGGAGGACTCCTCCACGATATAGGAAAAGCTGTTGATCAGGAGCTGGAAGGTTCACACACGACCATAGGTGCAGAGCTTGCCCGAAGATACGGAGAAAAAGAAGACATCATAAACATGATTCTCAGCCATCACGGAGAAGAAGAACCCATGACACCTGAAGCAGTACTCGTGGCAGCTGCTGATGCTCTCTCCGCGGCAAGACCAGGTGCGAGAAGAGAGAGTCTGGAGAACTACATCAAGCGTCTTATGAAGCTGGAGGAGATAGCAAAAAGCTTCAAGTACGTTGAAAAGGCCTACGCCATTCAGGCTGGAAGAGAAATTAGAGTGATTGTGGAACCCGACAAAGTGGATGACGCTCTCGCTGAAAAACTCGCCTACGATATTTCTAAAAAGATAGAAGAAGAGCTCGAGTATCCTGGTGTTCTGAAAGTTGTGGTGATAAGAGAGAAAAGAAGCGTCGCTTACGCGAAGTAAGAGTTTTGATATGGAAAACCTTCAAGCCCCCATCAGGGGGCTTTTGTTTTTTGTGAGTTTTGATTAAAATTGAGATTTTGCGTCATAATCCTGAATAATTTCTCTTAATCGGAAATAGTTGAAGGTATTCGCTTGAAATAGATCTTGATTTAACACGGAAATTTTTTGTATAAACGATATGTAAGCGCTTACAGGAGGTGCAAACTGTGCCAACAATAGAAGATGTCGCAAAGCTTGCCGGGGTTTCCATCGCAACTGTTTCAAGAGTGATAAACGGTTCGGGTTATGTTTCGGAAAAAACAAGGTACAAAGTCTGGAAAGCCATTGAAGAGCTGGGTTACAAACCAGAGATTTCAGCGAAGCTCCTTGCTTCGAAGGGAAAACTGTTCAATATCTATGTGTTCGCCAGTAAAAGAATACTGTCGCCTCTTCAAAACAATGGCATTTTGGGAGAGTTCTACGGAGTGATAATAAGAGCTATTGAGGAAAATTGTGGAAGACTTGGAATGAATGTAGAACTGAAAATGCTCGAGAATTTTTCTGAGTCGAATGGAGCCGATGGTTACATATTCATAGGGGGAGATCTTTCGGAGAAGACTTTGAAGGAAATCAAATCGAGGAAGAAACCCTTTGTTCTGGTGGACCATTACATTCCTGGAGAGCGTGTGGATTGTGTGATAAGTGACGGATACGATGGTGCGGTTTATGCAACAAATTATCTTATTTCTAAAGGTTTTAAGCGGATTGTCCACGTTCACGGTCCACTGCATCCATACGGCTTCAAGATGAGATACGACGGTTATAAAGACGCAATGGAAAAAGCAGGATTAATGCCTCGATTTTATGAGTGCGATGACACAGAAGAAGGAACCAGAAAAGTTATCGACATCATGTTGAACTCTTATGGCACACCGGAAGCTATTTTCACTTCCAACGACAGCATTGCATTCTGGGTGATAAAGCGCCTCAAGGAGCATAACATCAAAGTGCCAGATGATGTTTCTGTAATAGGATTTGACGATATTGTTGATGCTGAAAACTTCGATCCTCCTTTGACGACACTGAGGGTCTTCAAGTACGAAATGGGTTGTCTTGCGTGTAAGCGTTTACATGAATTGCTGACTGGAATTAATCCGCATCCTGTTCGTATTCTTGTTTTCACACAGTTTGTAAAGAGAAAAAGTACAAAATAACACCAACCTTTCATAAAGGAGGGATACGTATGTGGAAAAGAGTGCTTCTTTTTATGCTCGTTGTTCTTTCTGTCTTTGCATTCGCCGAGGTCAAGAAAATAGTGTTCTGGACAGCACCAAACCCGAATCAGGAAACTTTCTGGAAAGAACTCGTTGAAAAGTGGAACGCAGAACATCCGGATGTTCAGATCGAGTGGTCGGTTATCCCAGCTGCTGGAAGTTCTGAAGAAGCCATTTTGAACGCTATTGCAGCTGGGAACGCACCAGATATTTGTACCAACATATTCAGTGGCTTTGCTGCCCAGCTCGCAGAAGAACTGGACGTTCTCGTTGCTTTCGATGAGGAGTTTGGAGAAGAGTTCTGGAAACTCGTGGACGCAAGGAAAATGAGAGGCATACTCGAGGGCTGGAAGCTCAACGGACATTACTACGTCATACCCATCTATTCCAATCCAATGCTCTTCTGGTGGAGAGGAGATCTTCTGAAAGAACTCGGATACGACAAACCTCCAAGAACTTACTCTGAGATCTACGAACTGGCAAAGAAATGGGTTGTTCCGAAAGAAAAGTACGTTATAAGAGCAGTTGCTGGGAGAAACTGGTGGGACAGATGGTTCGACTTCATCACGTTCTACTATGCGGCAAGCGGTGGAAAACCCTACATCGAAAATGGTAAAGCCGTCTTCAATAACGAGTACGGAAAAGCCGTCGCTGAATTCATCTACACACTCTTCAAGAACGGCTGGACCGCTGTGGATCTGGGCCAGGATCCTTTCGAAAACGGTACGATCCTTGGTCAGCTCATGGGACCATGGCACCTGAACTACACGAAAGAACACTATCCTGAGGTGTACCCGCACATAGTGATGACACCTCCTCCCGTTCCAGATAATTACCCCGAAGACAAACCAATCTACACCTTCGCGGATACCAAAGGACTCGTTATGTTCGAACATTGCAAATACAAGAAGGAAGCCTTTGAATTCATCAAATGGGTCTTCTCCAACGCACAAAACGACGCGCGCTGGATCGAGCTCACAAGGATGCCGCCTGCGCGAGAAGATCTTGGAACGAATCCGGTGTTTGCCGAGTACATGAAGGATCCATATTTTGCAAAGATCGCGGAAGCAGTGGCTTACGCTGTACCGCCTGCGATGATCACCAACACAATAGACGTCCAGAACGCCATGACCACATATCTGATGGAGCCTCTCATGTATCTGAAAGCTACACCCGAAGAGGCTCTAAAACAGGCTGTTAAAGAAATCAACGCACTCCTGTGGTGAGGGGGTTCCCCTCACCTTCATTTTTCAGGAGGGATAGAATGAGCCTCAAAAGAAGAGAAGCAAGGCTCGGGTGGGGTCTAGTTTCTATTTATCTTCTATATACCGCTATTTTCTGGGGATATCCGTTTGTCTGGATGCTGATACTCGCCTTTTCACGATGGAAATTTGTGGGATCTCCTAAATTCGTGGGACTTCAGAATTTCTTCAGGATCTTCGAAGACAAGATATTCTGGAGGGTCTTTCTGAACACGATGAACTTTCTTTCCTATTTCATACCCATGGTTTTCATCGCGTCGATTCTTTTTGCAATCGCTCTGAACCGTATGAAGTACTTCAAGACGTTTGTGACTCTGAGTTTTTTGGTTGCTTACGTATCATCAGGTGTTGCGTACTCAATCATGTTCCAGAGAATATTCTCAGAAACAGGCCCCATAAACAGGTTTCTCTACAACGCGTTTGGAATTACGATACCATGGTTCACAGATCCACAGCTTGCAATGTTGACTATAGCGATAATGGTCACTTGGAAATTCGTCGGGTACTACGGTCTCATTCTCTACTCAGGACTTCAGGCTATTCCCAAATCCATATTCGAAGCGGCGGAGCTAGATGGTGCAACTTCCTGGGTGAAGTTCTGGAAGATCACACTTCCTCTATTGAACCCGGCAATTGTGACGGTTTTGATACTCGCTGTGAATCTCTCCTTTGGTATATTTACGGAGCCATACATGATCACCGGTGGCGGGCCGATGAACAGAACTCTCACTTTCATGCTTTATATGTACAACACCGCCTTTCAGAGAATAAATCCAAGCTATGCGACAACAATAGCGATTATGACAGCATTGATAAACTTCTCCATTGTGATCTTCATCAGAAAAGTCATTGAAAAAGAGGTGACCGTCGTATGAGAAAAAAGATGGGTGAGATCATACTTCACGGAGTGATGATTCTCCTTGCCTTGATCTGGATATACCCGTACGTATGGCTTTTTCTTTCGTCTATAAAGCCTCCTGAAGAGATATTCACAAGATTTTTTCCATCCAGAATCACTCTGGAGCACTACAAGTACATTTTCACAATGGCAGAGAAAATGGAAAGACCATTTTTGAGAGCTTTTTTTAACAGCTTGTTTGTAACTCTCACAGTTACTTTCTCTGTGGTTTTCACTTCTTCCATCATTGCCTATGGACTTTCAAAGCTGAGATTCAAGGGAAGCAACGCTGTCTTCAACTTCATAATTTTCCAGATGCTCTTTCCTGGGTTCATGTTCATAATCCCGTTGTTCGTTCTCATAAGAAAACTCGGCCTCTACAACACTTACTCTGCTATGATCGTTCCATTTCTCATGAGTGCATGGAGCCTTTTTATGTTAACACAATCCTACAAAACGATTCCTCAAGATTACATAGAAGCCGCTAAAATTGACGGAGCCAGTACTTTGTGGATAATATTTAGGGTGATGGTACCTCTCTCCAGAAGCACACTCTCAATTGTGGGTCTTTTCACGTTCATAGGGATCTGGGACAATTTTCTCTGGCCTCTGATGGTGGTGAAGGATTACAACAAGATGCCACTCTCCGTTTTGCTTGCCACTTTTAACCACGAATACGCAGCCTATGTGGGGCCATTGATGGCAGGGTCTGTGATACAAACTCTTCCGATGGTTCTCATCTTTTTGATTTTCAGAAAGCAATTCCTTCAGGGAATTTCTATGTCTTTCAAGTAGAGGAGGGAGAGCATGGAGCTTAAACTCGAAAGACATCCGGCAAATCCCATTCTGGAACCTTCTCCGTACTTTCTCTGGGAGAGCAGGTTTGTTTTCAACCCGGCTGTGGTTTACGACGGAGAGCTCTTTCACTTGCTCTACAGAGCTCAGGGAGAGGACATGGTTTCAAGGATCGGATACGCCGTGAGCACCGACGGAATCCACTTCAACAAATTTGAAAAACCCGTCTTTGCTCCCAAGAGTGATGATGAGCTCTATGGAGTGGAAGATCCCAGGATCACGAAGATAGGAGACGAGTACTACATGGTTTACACCGCCTATTCTCCACGTGGTGTCAGAATCGCTATGGCCTCCACGAAGAATTTCATCACCTGGAAGAGGTATGGTGTTGTGATACCAGAAGTGGACAACAAAGACGCGGCTCTATTTCCCGAAAAGATAAATGGAAAGTACGTTATGTTCCATAGAATACCACCTGACATGTGGCTCGCGTTTTCCGATGATCTCGTGCACTGGGACAACTTTGTGAAGATTGCTTCTCCAAGGCCTGGAATGTGGGATGACCTGAAGATCGGAGTGGGAGCTCCTCCTATAAAGACCGAGTACGGCTGGCTCGTCCTCTACCACGGAGTGCAGAACACGGGTACTTCCAGACCTATATACCGGCTCGGTTTCATGTTGCTCGATCTGGAGGATCCCACAAAGGTCATAAAAAGGTCGAAAGAGCCCATTCTGGAACCGGAAGAGGACTGGGAAAAGTTCGGAGGAGTACCGAACGTGGTCTTCAGCGACGCGATGATAGAGTACAACGGTTACTACTACGTCTACTACGGAGCCGCGGACAACTGTATAGCTCTTGCAACAATTCCCGTGGAAAAGGTTATGAAATGGTGTAGAGAATAACAGGAGGAAAAGGTTGTGAAAGGCCGATTGTGGAGAATGCTCTCAGAGATTGTTCCGTATACTGTTCTGAGAAGAGAAAGAATAGAAAGCTGGATTTTCTCCGATGATGCTGTTGAGAGAATCGTGGATCCTTCCTTCGAATGGGACTTCAGCTCCGCTCCCGTCCGGTTCAGGAAAGAGCTAGAGCCTTTCTCCGTCGCTGGAGAGCAGAGGGCCTACCTGAAACTCTGGTTCGGTGGTGAAACACTCGTTCTGATAGATGGGAAGCCTTACGGTGAGATCAACGAGTATCATAGGATGTTGAACATCACCCCCCTTGCTGATGGAAAACCACACACGATAGAAGCTCAGGTGATGCCAAGGGGTCTCTTTGGAAAACCAGAAAAGCCGGTGTTCACGGAAGCTTTCTTCATCGTCGTTGATGAAGCACTGATGAAGGTGGTGAAAACTCTCGAACTCACTATAAAAACGGCAGAAGTGATAGAAGACGAGTCGCTTTCTAAGAAACTTCTGGACATCTCCGAGGAGTTTCTCTCGAAAGTATGGATCCCAAGAGACACAGGTACCTATCTGATGACAGCACTGGAGGATCCGGGAATAAAAGATGAGATCAAAAACACCTGGAACACACCGGAGTTCAAAGAGTTCACAGGTGTGAAGCTTCCTGAAGAGTTGAGAAATCAGATTCTGGAAGAGTTCGAAAAATTCAAAGAAAAGCTGGATAGAATAAGAAAAAACCATCCGGGTTTTGGAACGATTCACCTTGTGGGGCACGCGCACATAGACTACGCCTGGCTCTGGCCAGTTGAGGAGACGAAGAGAAAGATCCTACGCACTTTCGCAAACTCTGTGTTGCTCTCTAAGCTTTATCCGGAGTTCGTTTACACTCAGTCTTCTGCTCAGATGTACGAGGATCTCAAGCAAAATTCACCAGAGCTTTTCGAGGAAGTGAGAAAGCTCGTAGAAGAGGGGAGATGGGAGCCAGTCGGTGGCATGTGGGTGGAGTCGGACTGCAACGTTCCATCGATAGAGTCGCTTGTGAGACAGTTCTACTATGGGCAAAAATTCTTCGAAAGAGAATTCGGGAAAAAGAGCAAGGTGTGCTGGCTTCCGGATGTGTTTGGGTTTTCCTGGGTGCTTCCCCAAATTCTGAAAGAAGCCGGGATAAAATACTTCGTCACCACGAAACTCAACTGGAACGACACGAACGAGTTTCCGTACGATCTGTGCCGCTGGAGGGGAATAGATGGATCCGAAGTGATCTATTTCAGTTTCAAAAATCCCAACGAGGGGTACAACGGAAAGATAGATCCCGATACGGTCTACAAAACCTGGAAGAACTTCAGGCAGAAAGATCTCACAAACAGAGTTCTTCTTTCGTTCGGACACGGTGATGGTGGTGGCGGTCCAACCGAAGAGATGCTGGAAAATTACGAGGTTCTGAAGGATTTCCCTGGACTACCGCACCTTGAAATGGGAACTGTGGAAGAATTTTTCAAGAAGGTGGAGATCGACGAAGAACTCCCTGTGTGGGACGGAGAGCTTTACCTTGAACTTCACAGGGGAACCTACACTTCTCAGTTCAGGACAAAGAAACTTCACAAAGAAGCGGAAGACAGTCTTTATCTTGCAGAGTTGATCTCGGCTTTCACGGATAAAGATTTTTCGGACGAAATAGACGAACTCTGGAAGATTCTGTTGAGAAACGAATTTCACGATATTCTACCTGGATCTTCTATAAAGGAAGTCTATGAAGATACAGAAAAAGAGCTCAGACATGTGATAGAAAAATCAAAAGACATCGTTATCGAATCTCTCAAAGTTCTTTCCTCTGAGAACAAAGATGTTCTAACCATTTTGAACGCTTCATCGTTTCCAAAGAAGTGTCTTTTCTTCCTCAACGAAGATCTCGCGATTTCCTTTGAAGGAGAAGCACTCTTGAAACAGAAAACTCACGATGGAAGGTATGTGTACTTCATAGACAGGGAGATTCCTCCGTTCACGAAAGTAGAACTGAAAGTTCGCAAAGCCACGTCTGAGGAAACTCCAAGTGAGTTGAGAGAAACAAACATCATGGAGAACGAATTTCTCAGGGTGCACGTCAACGATGACGGAACAATTCAAATCTACGACAAAGAACTGGACAGGTACGTTTTCGAAGAGAAGGGAAACATCTTGAAACTTCATAAAAACATCCCTGCTTACTGGGACAACTGGGATATCGCAGAAAACGTGGAAAAGACAGGATATACCCTGAGGGCGAAAAACATAGAAAAAATAGAGTCTGGCCCTGTTCGAGAAGTGATCCGTGTTGAACATGAATCAGAAGGAAGCAGGATCACGCAGCATTACATCCTTTACAGAAAGAGTAGAAGGCTCGATATAGAAACGAAGGTAGACTGGCACACAAGGCGTGCGCTTCTCAGAGCCTACTTCCCAACAACTGTTCTGTCGAGAAAGGCTAGGTTCGATATCTCCGGTGGTTTCATCGAAAGGCCCACACACAGAAACACCAGTTTCGAACAGGCGCGTTTCGAGGTGCCGTTTCACAGGTGGATGGATCTTTCCCAGACAGACTTCGGCGTGTCCATTCTGAACGACGGAAAATACGGTGGCAGTGTTCATCAGGGTATCATGGCGCTTTCACTGATAAAAGCGGGTATTTTCCCCGATTTTCTCTGTGACGAAGGCGAACACACTTTCACCTATTCTGTCTACGTACACCCTGGAGACAGCTTGAGAGATGTTGTAAAAGAATCAGAAGATCTCAACAGATCTTTCATCGTTCATCGCGGGGTGTTGAACCTCCCCTCTCCTTTACTGGAGATCTCTCCTCAAAACTTCCGTCTCACCTCACTGAGAAGGGTGAAGGACAAAATTGTTCTGAGGCTTGTTGAGATCTTCGGAACATCAGGAAAACTTTCCATTAAACTCCCATGGCATGGTGAAATCTATCAGACGAACGTTCTGGAAGAGAAAAAACAGAAAGTCACCTTCCCAGTGGTTTACCATCCGTTCAAGATCTACACTTTTGTTGTAGAAGGTTGAAGGTTCAAACTTGTCACTCGAGAGCGGGGATGGCACCCCGCTCTTTGTTAGACCTAATTTTTCCTGTGTAAACACCCATAAATAAAGCCTTAAACGATTCTTCTAAAATGTGTTCTTGATTTGTATCACTGTTATGTTATAAAAATAACAGGACGGAAGAAATAAATGATAAAAAGGCATGACAACAAAAAGGAGGTGAAACTATGATGATGTTCTTGCCGCCGGAAGTTGTTAGAGAGATCCACGAAGAGAGGGTAAAGAAAGCTCTCGAAAATCTCAAAGCCATCGAACTCGAAAAAGAACTCCTTGAAAAGGTAGTGAAAGAAGAAAAGAAAGTCTCCTCCAGAAGGAGGAGAAGAGAGAAAGAAACAGTCGAAGTGTAAAGATTATTTACCCGCCATCTTTAACGATCTGCCTTCCCAGATATCCTTCTTCGAGTCTTCCAAGCATCCCTCTCCTACTTTTAATCACCGAGTGTGAGTTTTATCAGATTTGAATCGAAAATGTAGGTGATCGTCGAATCGTTGAGATAGAACGTTTCTGATGCGAATGGAGAGAGATCTGCCAGTATGGTTGAAATCTCATTATTTGCGTTTTCCATATCGTCTTCGTCTACCTCCAATTCTTCATCAGTGTTAGCGACTTCATTTTCCTCTGGAAGTTCAAAATCGGTGTACACACAAACGGTGTAAGTGGCTTCTTTCAGCTCTTCGAAATTAAAATCATCGTCTGTGATTTCAAGATTCACGAGTGTACCGGGGCAGGTTTCTCCTTCAAAGAGCGCTACAAGGCATGGTGTTCCTGAAAGTGTCTCTTTCAATTTTCCTTCCACTTCGTACCTGTGTTCTTCTCCCTCACCAGGACCGTACTCGTTCCTTTCCCTATGGTGATAGGGAACTATAACAGGCCTGAGCAGATATTCACCATTTCCTGTGGTTGCGATTTTGAGAGATCTTGCCACATCGAAGTCGAGAACGATCGAGTCACCACCCTGCACTATGACGGGCTTTATGATTTTGATCTTTCTGGAAGGAACCCTAACAGTTTCCGTTGAATCGTTTGTAACAGCAGTGGCGGCATCGATGTAGAGTCTGATCCACTCGAGATTAGCGCCCTCGGGCAATTCCATCTCGAAGAACTGAACTTTAGTTCCAGCAAGTGAGAGGAGATCGAACTCATTCTCCAGCAGAGCAGCGGTAGCAGTGTACTCTTCTCCATCCAATGAATAGTGGTATTCCGCGTTTGAAATTTTCACCAGTAATTTTTCGATGTTGAAAGTTGGGTTGTCCGTGAGATACACAGGAACTTTTACGGTGTTGGTTCCGGTTGTGAAAAGCACACATCCAGCCAGCAAACTCAGAATCAGAATTGCCCAGAGCACGTATTTCATGTTCTCACCTCCTTCAAAGTATATTTTAACTCATTAATGGTTTCATAACAAATATATGAACAAATTATCTATTAATAGTCTGGATGTTTTCGATCTTAAACACTAAGATTTTTATCCACTAATAAATTATCTTTTTTGATTTCGTCTAATAAATACCGGAGACTGGAACCGCGGATTTAGAAGAAAATGGTTTCTTTTGAAAAATATTCGCCGATACTTGTTTCTGCATCCTTCTCTTTAGACTTTGAATGAAAACATTTTCAGAATAAAATACCAGAGACAGAAAAAGTGAAGAGAGGGTGATAGCGTGCGATTCGGTTATTTTGATGACGTCAACCGTGAATACGTGATCACAACTCCTCAAACTCCGTATCCATGGATAAATTACCTGGGAACGGAGGACTTCTTTTCCATCATATCTCACATGGCAGGGGGTTACTGTTTTTACAAAGACGCGAGACTCAGAAGAATAACGAGGTTCAGATACAACAACGTTCCAACGGATGCTGGAGGAAGGTACTTTTACATCAGAGAAGAAAATGGAGATTTCTGGACACCCACGTGGATGCCTGTGAGAAAAGATCTTTCCTTCTTTGAAGCGCGCCACGGTCTTGGATACACAAAGATCACAGGTGAAAGGAACGGCCTGAGAGCCACCATCACCTACTTTGTGCCAAGGCATTTCACAGGAGAAGTTCATTACCTCGTTCTGGAGAACAAAGCAGAGAAGCCAAGGAAAATAAAGCTTTTCTCCTTTATAGAGTTCTGCCTCTGGAACGCTCTCGATGATATGACCAACTTCCAGAGAAACTACAGTACGGGTGAAGTGGAAATAGAAGGTTCTGTGATTTACCACAAGACAGAATACAGAGAAAGAAGAAACCACTACGCGTTCTATTCTGTGAATCAACCGATAGATGGTTTTGACACAGACAGAGAATCCTTCATAGGTCTCTACAGCGGTTTTGAAGCTCCTCAAGCGGTGGTGGAAGGAAAACCCAGAAATTCCGTCGCGAGCGGGTGGGCACCGATCGCTTCACATTACTTAGAGATAGAACTCGCTCCATCCGAAAAGAAAGAACTCATCTTCATTCTCGGGTACGTAGAGAATCCAGAGGAAGAAAAATGGGAAAAGCCCGGTGTGATAAACAAAAAGCGAGCAAAAGAGATGATAGAAAAATTCAAAACAGGTGAAGATGTTGAGCACGCCCTGAAGGAGCTTAGAGAATACTGGGACGACCTTCTTGGAAGAATACAGGTAGAAACCCATGACGAAAAACTCAACAGAATGGTGAACATCTGGAATCAGTACCAGTGTATGGTCACATTCAACATATCTCGAAGCGCTTCGTACTTCGAGTCTGGAATCAGTAGAGGAATAGGTTTCAGGGACTCGAACCAGGATATCCTGGGTTTTGTTCACATGATCCCGGAGAAGGCAAGGCAGAGAATACTCGATTTGGCCTCTATCCAATTCGAGGATGGAAGCACTTACCACCAGTTCCAGCCGCTCACCAAGAAGGGCAACAACGAAATAGGAGGAGGCTTCAACGACGATCCGCTTTGGCTCATTCTCTCAACGAGCGCTTACATCAAAGAGACAGGTGACTGGAGCATACTGGGCGAAGAGGTTCCCTTCGACAACGATCCGAACAAAAAGGCATCACTCTTTGAGCATCTGAAGAGATCTTTCTACTTCACTGTGAACAACCTCGGCCCCCATGGTCTTCCATTGATAGGAAGGGCCGATTGGAACGATTGTCTCAACCTCAATTGTTTCTCGAAAAATCCCGATGAGTCCTTCCAAACAACCGTCAACGCCCTCGACGGAAGGGTAGCGGAGTCCGTCTTCATAGCGGGGCTCTTCGTTCTTGCCGGAAAAGAGTTCGTGGAGATCTGCAAAAGACGAGGACTTGAGGAAGAAGCGAGAGAAGCGGAAAAACATGTGAACAAAATGATCGAGACCACTCTGAAATACGGCTGGGATGGTGAATGGTTCCTCAGGGCGTACGATGCCTTTGGGAGAAAGGTGGGAAGCAAAGAGTGTGAAGAAGGTAAGATCTTCATAGAACCACAGGGAATGTGTGTTATGGCAGGTATCGGTGTGGACAACGGATACGCGGAAAAAGCTCTCGATTCTGTCAAGAAATATCTCGACACACCCTACGGACTCGTTCTTCAGCAGCCGGCGTACAGCAGATATTACATCGAGCTTGGTGAGATCTCGAGTTATCCACCGGGCTACAAAGAAAACGCGGGGATCTTCTGTCACAACAATCCATGGGTAGCGATAGCCGAGACTGTTATAGGTAGGGGAGACAGAGCCTTTGAGATCTACAGAAAAATCACACCGGCTTATCTCGAAGACATCAGCGAAATACACAGGACTGAGCCGTACGTCTACGCTCAGATGGTTGCCGGAAAAGATGCACCGAGGCATGGAGAGGCGAAGAATTCCTGGCTCACGGGGACTGCTGCTTGGAGCTTTGTGGCGATCACTCAGCATATACTCGGGATAAGGCCTACTTACGACAGCCTGGTAGTGGATCCCTGCATCCCGAAAGAATGGGAAGGATTCAGGATCACAAGAAAGTTCAGAGGAAGCATCTACGATATAACGGTGAAGAATCCCTCTCATGTTTCCAAAGGTGTGAAAGAGATCATTGTTGACGGGAAAAAGATAGAAGGGCAAGTACTTCCGGTTTTCGAGGATGGAAAGGTGCACAGGGTTGAAGTTGTGATGGGCTGACCTTTTGTTCTCCGAAGGAGTGTTTCAGAGTTTTGACGGAAAAGGTTTCCAGGTTCCCCGGTGTTTTTCCATTGATTGTGATAGGGGTTCCAGGATCTGTTGATAAGACTCACAAGAAATTGGCATTCGCTCCAAATCTCAACAGATGGAGAGACATAGATGTAGAGAAATACTTCAAAGTGTTCGAGGTGTATCTGGAGAACGACGCGAACCTTGCGGCTCTCGCGGAAATGATGAGAAACAAGCACTTCGGTGATAGAAAGAACATCGTGTACATACTCGTCAGAGAAGGAATAGGTGGAGGCATTATCATCGAAGGGAAACTCTACAAGGGTTCTTTCAACGCAGCTGGAGAGATCGGGCATATGAAAATGTACGACAGGGGACCGTGTTTTTGTGGAAGGGTCGGATGCTGGGAGGCCAACACCTCCATTTCCCACTGCGTCCGTCAGTATGAAAAGAAAAAACCTCTTCCGGGGAACACCATGTACGAAAAATTCGAGACACTCTGCAGAATATACGAAGAAGATCCACTGGCTAAGGAAGTACTGGATGAATTCACCGGTATCCTCATAGATGGTATTGTGAATCTTGTGAACATTTTGAGTCCGGAGATCGTGATTGTTGGTGGAGAAGGTGTGTTTCTCCCTGAGAGCGTGTTTGAGGTGATCGTGTCAGAAACGAGAAGACAGGTTCATCCAATGGATAAAGAAGTTTCCGTGGAAAAAGGTAGTCTCTCCAACAAAGAGGTGGTTCTGGAGGGAACTTCGATACTTTCTTCCATGATGATAAGTGAAAGACTGGTGTAAAATGAGGGGGTTGCCCCCCTCACTTTTCCACGAGGATCCTTATCTTTCCGTCACCGCATGGAACTACAAGATGATTGCCCACCTTAATGAGATGTCCTATCTTTTGATCAGAGGCTTTCAAAGAAGTCTTCAAAGTCAGATCTGGAAAAGCAAAAATTTTGATACTTCCATTCCAGGTTCCAACAAAGAGTTCTTTTTCATCGACGAACAGAGAAGACACTGGTTCGTTCAGGTAGATCTCTTTGACTTTTGAACCCGTATCCAAATTCCAGAGAATGACCTTTCCGTCTTCTCCACCTGAGACAAGAAAGTCCCCAGCGAATTTCACAGCGTTTACGTTTCCTCTGTGACCTTCCAGCAGAAATACTCTTTCTCCTGTGTCCGCAGAGAGAACTTCTACGTAACCTATCTTGTCTTTTGGATCAGAGTAAGAAACTCCGAAGGCGATGAATTTGTTGTTCATATCAATCGTTTGGATCATTTCGTGTTCTGTGTCTTTTCTCCATATCTCTTCGAAGGATGGATATCTGAACAGAGCGACACTTCCATCGTAGAATCCTACTGCCATTCTATCGTTTTGAAGAGCAATGTCCATTGTGCTCGTCGTGCCAACTTTGATTCTCTTCACGAGCTTTCCATTTTCCAGGTTATAAATCTTGAGTTGATTGCTATCCAGACAGGAAATGATGTTGTTTTCTACTGTCAAAAGCTTTCTGACTCCTGATAAAGCCTTTATCCTGTGTTCAGCAATCCCCTTCTCAGTGTTCCATATCAGAATTTCTCTGTCGTCACTGCCGCTCACAATGAATTTCCTGTCGCTTGATAAAGCTACTGTGTTCACCGAGAGTTGGTGACCGTAGAGAGAGTATTGAAGCTCTAAGTTGGCGTTCCACACTTTGACAGTTTTGTCCATTCCGTAGGTTGCTATGCTGCCGTCATCTGAAGAGACGAAAAGAACAAAGTTGTTATGAGCGTCGATTGATTTCACCACTTCGTTTTTCTGAATGTTCAAAACCACAGCTTTGTAGTCGTCGGCTACAAAAATGAGACTGTCATTTTCAAGAAAAGCCACATCGTTCACCGTTATGACGTGGTCGTACTGGAGGACGAGATTTCCATTCGAGGCGTTCCATACCTTTACGGTGTTTCCCCCACAGGTTGCGATCAACTGTCCATTCTCTGAGAACACGATCTTTTTGATTCCTTCAGGATGGGCCTTGAGGGGAATGGAAAATGATTGATTCGAGAGGTCTCTGATCAGTGCAAGTCCGTTGGCCAGTCCCACGACGTATCTGTTCTCATGGGCGGCGATTTGAACAACCGATGGTCCAAGCTTTTGAGAAGAGATTTCCCCTCCATCTGGGAAAGACCATACTCTCACGGTTCCATCAAAGGAGGCGCTCAGGATTTTACTGCCCGCCACTGCGACGGAAGAAACACCTTTCATGTGACCTTTGAGGAGTTTTATTTCACCTGTTTCCAGATTCGTCACACCAACTGTTTTGTCGTCCGAAGCGCTCACGATAAACCCGTTTTCAAAGGTTACTTCGTTTACTCTGTTGTCGTGGACTTTGAAAGCTCTGTAATAGGATCCGTCTTTGTAAACGATGATTTCACCGTTTCCCGTTCCAAGTAAGAGATAACCATCTTTGAATGCTAAAGATGAAATGTCGCTGAATCCCAGCACCTTCTCGAGTTTGAATGTTTGAGAGAAAATCAGGATCGATACAACGACTAAAACCAGTGTCAGTGATTTTTTCATCGGCTCACCCTCCTGAAATTAGGTTTCAAAGCCCCAGCTCACGCTGGGGCTTGACCATTGAGATTTTACAACTTTTCACTCTCTGTACAGAACGTACGCGGAAAGCGGATCGAGTTCTATTGTTCCTTCGACGGTTTCTATCACTTCTGTTCCGGCTTTCTGGCTGTTCACAACCACATTCCATTTTCCTTCTGGCAGTTTGTATGTTGTCTTCTCTAAGTTTCCATTGTAAATCACCACGATGTCTTTCCAGGGATCACCACCTGCGTGGTCTTTAAGCATGAACGCAACTATTCTTCTCCCGCCCGGGAGAAATTCCAGGTGTTTTTTGATCTCTTCAGCGTTTTTCAGCCTGAAAGCAGGGTGTTCTTTTCTGAGTTTTATGAGACCCTTGTGGTAATTGAACACGTCTATGAACTGAAGTTTTCTTTCGTAATCGAAGCCGTTTATCGAGATAGGGGCGTTGTAGGAGTTGTCGTTGAAATTCTTCGTCCTGCAGAAGTCCTGCCCTCCGTGGAGGAAAGGAACACCTTGAGAAGTGAGAAGTATCGCACCAGCCAGTTTCTGGGCGTTTTTCAGTTCTTCTTCGGTCCATTCCTTTTTCTTATCAGCTTTGGCGGCAAGGTAGTTCTTGTCCCACAGTGTGTGGTTGTCGTGACACGCTGCGTAGTTTATAGTTTCTTCTGGATCAAGGGCGAAACTTTTGATGAGTTTTCCGTCGTAGTTTATGCTTCCAACAACACCCCTTTTGATCTTGGTTTCCTTTCCGTATCCTCCCATGACGAATCCCTTGACGCTCGGGTTGAACACGGAACCCCTTATTGCGTCTCTGAACTCATCGTTGAAAGCTGCCACGTGTGTGCCGGCGACATCGCTCTTTCCAAACCTGATCGGTGCTCCCCATCCACCCCACGGTTCGCCGTAGAGAATGATAGTTGGATCGATTTTATGAAGAGCTCTTTCGACTTCGAGCATTGTCTTTTTGTCGATGAGACCCATCTGATCGAACCTGAATCCGTCTATGTGATACTCCTTTACCCAGTAGGTGACGGTATCGACTATGAATTTTCTCATCATGGGTCTTTCGCTTGCGATGACGTTACCACATCCGCTTTCGTTCAAATAGGCACCTGTCTTGTCGATTCTGTAGAAGTAGTACGGCACCGTCTGATCGAACGCAGAGAGTTCGCCTATACCGTAGGTGTGAGGGAACACCATGTCCATAATCACACCTATACCGTGTTTGTGAAGGGCTTTGACCATTTCTTTGACTTCTCTGATTCTCGTGTGTGGGTTTTTGGGATCGGTTGAGTATCTGCCCTCCGGAACCATGAACAGGTAAGGATCGTAACCCCAGTTGTAGTACTTCTCGAAATCTTTATCGAGTTCGTCGCCTGTGTAGAAATCAAAGAAAGGAAGTATATGAACGTGTGTAACACCGAGTTCCACAAGGTGCGAAAGGCCTGTTGTCACACCGCCCGGTCCTTTCGTGTTTTCTTCGGTGAGCCCGAGATAGAGGCCTTTGTTTTTTACCCCGGAGTTTTCGAGTCCTGTGATGTCCGCTATGTGTATTTCATAGATTATCGCGTCTTCGTATCCTTCGATTTTCGGTCCCCTGTCGTTTTCCCATCCTTCTGGGTTTGTCCTGGCAAGATTCACAACGGCGCTCTTTTTGCTGTTTGCGTAAACCGCTTTCGAATAAGGATCGACGGTTGTTCTGATCTTTCCGTAGTTTTCCAGCTGATAGAGGTAGAACACTCCGTCGAGATCGCCTTCAACAACCGCTTCCCAGACCCCGTTTCCCTTGTATTCCATGTTCACAACCTGGTACGGTTCTGTGTCTTCTCCGTTTTTGAAGAGAAGCACCTTTACCCACTTAGAAACGGGGGACCAGACTCTGAATATCGTCTTCTCTGGAGAATATACGGCTCCGAGCTCTCCATCGTAATAGTAGTCGTCCAGGATCTCCATCATGATGACTCTTGCCGGTTTGTAACCTTCTATGATCAGTTCCACGTCTTTTCTGAGGTCTTCTTCTTTCAGGGATTCAGAAAGGACGATTCTCACGTAGTTCGTCACGTCTATGTCCGTGGGATCGGCCTTTTCCACTCTTGAGACGGGAATCTCTTTTCCGTCAACAGTAACCTTGAAGAGTTCTTTCTTTTTCGTATCCACAGGATTGGTCAGAAAAGCCTCGATCACCTTGTTCGACCTTGCCTGTGCGAAGAAGATTCTGGGAGATGTGTCTGGTTTTTCGTAGAAAATCTCTTCCACTCCCTGGAGTATCCACACTTCAGCCTTTCCGTCTTTTATCTCTATGAACCTGTCTTTTGCCACGTCTTTTGCCTGCCACTCGTTCAGCCTCACTATGATCCCCACCTTTGTAAGATCCATTGGTAATTTCACTACTGCTACTTTACCAAAATCATCCTCACCTGTGAACTGATAAGCTTTCCCTTCCTGAGACACAGGCTCCACGGGCCATATCCAGAGATTCCATCCATCGTATTTTCCATCGTATCTGTGATAGTGGACTACGATGGTGGTTTCTGAGAATATCAAAGCGGAAAGGAGGAGAACAAGTAACAACCAGAGTTTAGTCTTCACCTTGAATCACCTCACAATCAGAAGTTGACTTCACCTTGGAAATCCAGATAGATGTTCTTGTATGCGTCGTAAGTTACTCCAAGTTTTGCGCTTGCGAATTCGTTTCTGAGCTCCCCAAAGACGGTTATTTTGTCGGGGTCGTTTTCAAAGTTGTCGTAGTCTCCGTATCTGTAGGCCAATCCGAGGACATAGGTGTCATCGAAAACGTACCCTGCGCTTACCGTATACGTTTTGTTGTTGAAATTGTAATCCCCGTAGAGTTCCAGGTTGAAGAGATCAATGCTTGCTTTGAGAAATCCTTTGTCTTCTGAAGATGTTTTTTCATAGTACAGGTAGTTGACATCGAAGTTGTCCGAATCGACTTCGAGGTTCACAAAGTAGAGAACGGGCTTGGCAAAGATTAAACCGGTCCAGACGGTTGTTTTTGCTCCAAGAAGATCAAAGGATAAGAAACCTGCGAGGTCTATTTTTTCTATCCCAAGCAAGTAATTACTTCCAAAGTAGGTACCGAAATTCTCTCCCGAAACTCCTATCAAAAATCTTTCCTTTTCCGCGTTTGTGTCAAAAGCGACATCAGCTGTGAACTTGTAGGAAAGGAAAGAAATACCGAGACCAAAGCCTGTTTCGGCGAACCATTCTTCGTAGGGCTTCCCTTCCACCAGAGATGCCACGTTGTAGTGTCCGAAAACCTCGAAGCCGTCCTTTTCCACCTTTATGTTCGCGCTGTCCAAGAAAGAGCCTTCCGGTTTGAAATTCAAGGTTGCTTTCAAGAAGTCGGTTTTTACACCGAGAGTGAGTTCATGGGAGCTTTCGAGAGATTTGAGGAAGGTATCCGTTGCGTATTTGTAAGTCAGATCAATGGAGTATTTCCCGAAGAACGGAGTCTCACTCTCAGATTTCTGTTCCAGTGGTTTTATGACGAGTTTTCCATCCTCTTCAGAGAGCATGAAAGCGCCGTTTTTTCCACCGAATCCATCCGGGACATAGGAAGGCGCGTTGGGATCTTCTTGCCAGACCTGATTTCCCGCTATCGTGAAGACGTACTTGTACTGATAAGTGCCAGGATTGAGCTTGATTCTTGCCACCCAGAGGTTCCCTTCTTTTTCCATTGGATTCGCTGTAGTGCTCCAGTTGTTGAAACTTCCCGCAACGTAAGCCTCGGAAGCTTCTGGCTTTCTAACGGCGAAGACAACAAAACCGTCTTCCACGCTGAGTCCTTCTTTCAGCTCGGATTTTTCAACCTCTTCTGGTTCGGCTTCTGCGGTTTCTTGCTGAGCGACTTCGGGTGCTTCTTCTGAAGTCTCTTCTTGGACAGTTTCCTCGATGGGAGATTTTACCTTCAGTTCTCCGTTTTCTTCATAAACTTCGAAAACACCGTTCTTTCCTCCAAAACCGTCATCGGCGAAAGCGAAGGCGTTGGGGTCGGTTACCCACTCTTCACCGTTCACAACGAACTTGTATTCATACACTCCGGGACCAAGTTCCAGTACTCCTTCCCACCATCCGTCTCCAAGTGGGTACATCTCTATTTCTTCTGCGTTCCAGTTGTTGAAACTTCCAGCTATGGTTACGAATTCCGCTTCGGGATTGTAGTATTTGAGAACCACTATACCGTCTTCGACAAAGATGGTGTCTTCCCTGTCGGGGTTAGGCTCGTATTTCTTTGATTCTTCTTTCTTCTGAGGACCAACGATGAAAAGCTCTCCGTCTTTTTCCACCAGTGTGAATATTCCGTTGTAGCCTCCGAAACCATCGTCCACGTATCCGGGTGCGTTGGGATCTTCTTTCCACGTAGTTCCATCTATCACGTATTTGTATTGATACGTTCCGGGTTCGAGTTCGAGCTCTGCTCTCCAGAGACCGGGTTCCACTTCTTCCATTGGAAGCGCTGTGGGATTCCAGTTGTTGAAGGTTCCTGCGAGGTACACCACCTTGGCTCCTTCCCACTCGAAGGTGAAAATCACTTTTCCGTTTTCTACAAAGACATCAGAAAATACGAAGGCACTCAGCAAAAGCACAGAGAGAATGAGAAGTTTTTTCATACCTTAGACACCTCCTTACCACCACGTTGAATATTCAAGAGAGATTTTCTTGACAAAGTTTATCTGGCTGGAGAAATCGCCATCGCCAAGAGAGAGTTTGAACTCGGACTTTTCATCCGTGAACTTCAGCTCGTAGTAGGCTGTGTACGCCTCTGTGTAGAGAGTGTTCAGATACTGCCACTTGGCGAAGAAGTTGACACTGCCGAAGTTTTTCCACAGTTCCGCGTAGAATACCTCACCCATCGCGCTTGTGGAATCGTGGGCGGGTTTGCCGAACTTGTAAGAGATCTTTCCATTGAAGCCAATGAAGCTGAAGTTCTTTCCAATTTCCATTCCGAAGTCATCCCAGTTGAGAATGTCAGAATCGAATTTCGTTCCTTCCTTCCAGGCCTTGAACCAGACATCACCGGAAGAGTACTCGACACCGTATTTGGGAGTCTTCGATGTGAATTTGTAATCGAACCAAAGCTTGAAGTCGCCGAATGTCGTCCAGAGGTTTGCGAGTATCTCACCTTCGAGATCGTTGTCGTTCACGTAGTCACAGTAGTCAAGGTATGTTTCTGAACCTACTCCGGTGAGTTTCACTCCGTGTTTCCAGTCTGCGGTTGAAATACCAAACATGTAGAAGAAATTGTTTGATCCTATCTTTTCCTCGTTCTCATAACTCACACCGAATTCTCCAAAATACCTGAGGCCCGGTTCCCAGTTGAAATCGAAGTACATGTCGTTCACTGTGGAGCGTTTCCCGAGCATCGCGCTGAAGTAGAAATTCGAAAGATTTCCTCGGTACTGGAGATAAGAAACATCTCCTGTGGTCACACCTCTGAAACCGAAAAGCTCAATTTCAAGTCCATTTCTAGAGTCGTTGAAGCTGTAGATTCCAAGCCAGTCACCTGTAGATCCAAAGACTCTATTGTAGTAGGCTTTGAGATCCACCAGGTCTGTATCGAGGGCGATGTATCCGGAGTCGAGTTTCAAATCTTTGGTTGTGAAATCGCCGGAAAGACTGTTCCCCGAGAGGTACAGCTCAGTGTAGCTGGATCCGCTCTGGTTTTCCAGATCGTAGGAGTAACCCACCTTGAGAGAACCCGTTGGCGAAAAGGAGAACACGTAAGAAAACGCAAGAAGACACATTATCAAAACAGCGAGTTTTTTCATATTCCTCACCTCACTCCACATAGGCTTGAAGTGTGCTCGTTTTCGGATCGAATTCTATGACGAAAGTTCCGTCTTTGTCCGCGGTGAAGGTGGCGTTTTTACCGTATCCGGCTTCGTAACTGGTTCCATCGAACTGTTCTTCGTAAGGAGTCCAGTCGGTGTTTCTTGCGATTTTGTATTGTATCGTTTCACCGGAAGAGACGGTGCGGCCTGTGTTCAAAACAAACTTTCCATCTTGGTAGGTCATCTCTTCGAGCGTCCAGTTGTTGAAATCTCCGGCGCAGTACCAGGGAGGTGTTTCTTTCTCAGAGTCTCCCACTCCCTTTGCTGTGTCGTTTTCCATCAGGTTCGGTGTTGCGTATATGGTGACGGTGGCTCCAACGAGCTGTTTCCACAGAGGAATCTCGGAAGTGGTCTTCACTGGTTTTCCGTTTTCAACAACCACAACCTGATACCAGGCGATGTCATTTTCAAAGCTCAAAACGGAAGAAGGAAGCTCCAGGGTGTAGAAATCACCCTGAAGCGCCATTTTGTATTCGGAGCTCGGCACACCGTTTGAGAAATCTCCTATCACATAAACACCGTCCGGAAGCTTTATATTGAGCAGTGTCATACATCCAGAAAGAAACGTAATCAACAAAAGAGCTGGGATTATCTTTTTCAAGGAGATCACCTCCTCAGTTCACTTGGAGAAGATAGAGATTCGTGAAAGTATCAGAGTCATTCCATTCGTCGGCATTATCAATTGTAGAATCATCATCAGGAATGCTGTCTACAGCCGAACCACTACCACCTGTTATCCAAACGATCAAAGCCACGTCCTGTTTTCCTCCAATGGCAGACCATGGAATCGCTATTTCCATCGTTTGAAGTCCACTACTAGTGTCACCGGTGTAATCGAACGTTCCTCCAGCATCAGCTATTGATCTATAATTCCAGTCTAAACCGTTCCATTCGCAGAAGTTGTTACTATCAAGACCTGACCCCCCGGCCCACCAGAAGTAGATCTCGTAATCTACCGCATAATCAGCGCCGAAGCTTATCTTTCTTCCCCACGCATCGCTGTCTCCTGTGTAACCGCTGGGTTTTGTGTCGATACCTATTCCATAGGCAACATCCCAGGATCCGGAGTTTTGAGTATCGAATCCTATGTAGAGGTACGTCGCATCGTAGGTCACGTAGAGCCGGTACAGATTTGCTCCATTTCCACCGCCAGGATTCGTGCTTGTTGCCACAGGGGTTCCAAAATCGCTCAGATCTCCGTCTACAACAATCACACTTTCAGTGGGCTGCTCCGGTTCAGAGGTCTGGTTTATTTCCTCACTCACGTTACCTTCTTTGTCGCAAACAACGAAATTCACAACAGGTGCTGGCTGTGGAATACCACCATTTTCCGCCGAATCGTGGTCTGGCTGATTTGGATAGAAGTCTCCTACCCACTGATTTCCGCCACCCGTTCCACCGCTGATGGCGAAGACAGCTTTCACCTGGTTAACTTGTTCGGAGATTGGGATCTTGAGTTCTGCTATTGTAGATCCAGTTCCAAACTGGGCGGTCACTTGGTCGGTGATATCTGTGAGGCTTCCATCCTGAGACACTCTCCAGACTTTGTATTCGTTGCTCTGATTCACTTCAACGATGAGATCTATGTCGCCGTTGGGGTTTGTGAAGTTTCTGTTTCCATCGTTCAAACCCGTGTAGGAGACTGTCTGAGCTCCGGTCACACCGACAAGATCGATCAAAACAAGAAAGACATTAACGTTTCCATCGCCTCCTATCACATATTCACCGGCGATGTAGATGTTTGCACCATCGAAGAGCAAACCTGCCTTCAAAAGCTCGTTGTCAGCTCCCCATTTGGAATCATCTGCTGCGTCTTCCTTGATCTTGCTTCCCCAGTCGCTGAGAGAACCATCGGTGGTGACCATATCTTTGACGACAGGTGGTGTTCTCAGACATCCGTAAAGAACAAGAGATAAGACCGCCAAAACCAGGAAGAGTTTTTTCATTTTCGCACCTCCTCACTTTTTGAAAATGTACGCTTTCATGGGATCCACAGTGAAGGATTCACCCGCTGAAAAAGACACGTTTGACTCGTTCCAGATGAAGTTTTCAAAATCTACCTCGAGAATCATCGTCATGTTTTCTTCAAAAGTGAAGCTGTTTTGCCAGACTGGATCCGGATTCAAGACCACCAACAGCTTTTCGTTGGAGGATTCTCTGTAGAACGCTATGAGGTTTTTCCAGTCCCTGAAGATCGTTTGATCTCCATTCAAAATGGCGTCGTGATCTTTTCTGAAGTTGAGAATGAATCTGATGAAATTCAAAAGACTCTTCGGATCGCTTTCCTGTTCTTCGACAGAAAAGCCATCGTAAGGATCGTCATAGATACATCCGTCAACATCAGCGTTTCCAAAGGTTATCCCCGCGTTTTTGTAGACTTCCTTTGTCCAGAAGGTTTGACCTTCTCCTGTACCGCTTGCGTACCACTGCATCGGCTCTCTCACCGGCTCGTCATATACAGGACCGTGCCACTTGAAACCTCTCGTTCCAATTTCACCGCCGTAGTAGATAACAGGAGATCCTTTCAGTGTGAATATCAGAAAATACCAGAGAGCAGCACGTTTTTTGATGAACTCGTAGTCGGACTCGGAGAACTTTTTGTAATGTTCTTGAAGATGGGAGAAGAACCTGTGGAGATCGTGATTCTCAAGAAACAGGAAAGACTCCTCAACCCAGTTGTTTTCTATCATTCCATCCTGCCCTTCTGGGTAGTTCCTTATACTGTACATGAGGGCGAAATTGAAAACGGGAATTGGATATAGAGAAAGATCGTACGTGTTTCCGCTGAACACCTCTCCCACAAGTATGGCATCGGGCTTTTTGGAAAGCACATAATCTCTGAACCATTCAAAATATTCGGCCGACTCCTGTATCCCATCGTCCCAGGACCAGCCATATATGTGCTTTGCAGCATCTATTCTGAATCCATCAACACCTTTGGAAATCCAGAAATCCACGATTTTCTTTACTTCTTCTCTCACTTTCTGACTGTCGTGGTTCAGATCCGGCATGTTATAGCCAAAAAGTCCGAAATACCAGACTTTTTGACCCTTTGAGTTGATCTTCCAGTGCCAGTGATCCTGACCAGAATGATCTTCAAGACTCATTATGTAGTAGTCCCAGTACGGAGAGCTGGTCGTGTTTTCCACGGCGTCTTTGAACCAGGGATGCTCATCGGATGTGTGGTTGATCACGAGATCCATTATTACCTTTATTCCGTTCTCATGGAGCACCTGGATCATGTTTTCGAGATCTTCCATGGTGCCGTAGTCTTTCTCGACGTTGTAGTAGTCTGTTATGTCGTATCCATGGTATGAAACAGCCTCGTTGAAGGGCATAAACCACACAGCGTCAACGCCGAGTTCCTTCAGATAATCAACTTTCTGAGAAACACCGTTTAAATCTCCCACTCCGTTCCCGTCTCTGTCGTAAAAAGAGCGAATGAAAATTTCGTAGACGACGGGGTATTTTACTTCTTCAAGGTTGGAGCTAGTACCATCTGTGTTTGTGCTGTTTGAATGTGGATTACTTGAAACGAGGGATTGACTCATAGACGTTTGAAAGCAGGAGGTGAGGAAGAGTAAAAACACAAAAGCAAGCAGTAAAAAAGGCTTCTTCACAACCTTCACTCCTCATTTTCGAAACATTCCACGATCAATAAATTAACACAAATCCGTCTGTTTATATTAACACCCAATTCATAACATGTCGATAGGGTTAACGGAATTTCGATATTTCTGAATGAAACAGTTGATGAGTAATTTAAAAACACCGATTCGAATCCAGATTGACATCACGAAAATTCGGTGTTAAAATCCTTAGTGAAACATTTTGTGAATTTTCTGACGGTAAACTCTTTGTAATCTAAAGGAGGTGTCCATGGTGAAGAGACTGCTCGTTTTAATGCTTGTTGTGGTTTCTGCTCTGGTGTTATCACAAACAAAGCTCACCATCTGGTGTTCCGAAAAGCAGGTTGACATCCTCCAGAAACTCGGGGAAGAATTCAAGGCAAAGTACGGAATCCCTGTTGAAGTTCAGTACGTCGATTTTGGAAGCATCAAATCCAAATTCCTGACGGCGGCTCCACAGGGACAGGGCGCAGACATCATTGTTGGAGCGCACGACTGGGTAGGAGAACTCGCCGTCAACGGTTTGATCGAACCCATTCCCAACTTCTCTGATCTGAAGAATTTCTATGACACGGCTCTCAAAGCTTTCTCTTACGGTGGAAAACTCTACGGAGTCCCGTACGCCATGGAAGCGGTTGCTCTCATCTACAACAAGGACTACGTTGATTCTGTTCCTAAGACCATGGACGAGCTCATAGAAAAAGCAAAACAGATAGATGAGGAATACGGAGGAGAAGTCAGAGGTTTCATCTACGATGTCGCCAACTTCTACTTCTCTGCGCCGTTCATTCTAGGTTACGGAGGATACGTCTTCAAGGAAACACCTCAGGGACTCGACGTGACAGACATTGGACTCGCGAACGAAGGAGCAGTCAAAGGTGCGAAACTCATAAAGAGAATGATCGATGAAGGTGTTCTCACCCCTGGTGACAACTACGGAACGATGGATTCCATGTTCAAAGAAGGTCTCGCGGCTATGATCATCAACGGACTTTGGGCTATAAAATCCTACAAAGATGCAGGTATAAACTACGGAGTCGCTCCTATTCCTGAGCTCGAGCCGGGTGTTCCTGCCAAACCGTTTGTTGGTGTTCAGGGATTCATGATCAATGCCAAGTCTCCAAACAAAGTGATCGCTATGGAATTTCTCACGAACTTCATTGCGAGAAAAGAAACCATGTACAAGATATACCTCGCAGATCCAAGGCTTCCTGCGAGAAAAGATGTTCTTGAACTCGTCAAAGACAATCCCGATGTTGTTGCGTTCACCCAGAGTGCTTCCATGGGAACACCGATGCCAAACGTGCCGGAAATGGCTCCTGTCTGGTCTGCCATGGGAGACGCTCTCAGCATCATTATCAACGGACAGGCCAGTGTCGAAGATGCTCTCAAAGAGGCTGTGGAAAAAATCAAGGCACAGATAGAAAAATAATTCGAAGTGCTATCATTAGTCAAAGAAGAGGGGGACTTTTCCCCCTCTTTTAAAAATTCAGGGAGGGAGGTCTGATCGCTGTGAAAGGGCTTCTCAAAATCTTTCTGATATTGTTTCTTGCCGTATTCAACGCAGGAATGGTCTGGGCAGGAATTTTCCTGCTTCAAAATTCTTATTATGAACTTGGAATCGTTCTTCTCACGCTTCTCGTACTCATAGATTACTTCATCTTCAACCCGAAGCTTATCCTTACAGATACACCATTCCCGCTTTGATATTACTTTTTGTGCTCGTTCTCTATCCCATATACTTCACGGTGAAAGTTGCGTTCACCAATTATGGAACAGGACACCTCATGACGAAACAAGAGGCCATCGAGAGAATTCTTTTCGACCCGAATTACACTTATGTTCCAGAGAGCGCTGAACCTGTTGAATACATGGTTTTCTCCGTGTTCAACGGTTTGAATCCTACCGAGGATTTTGTTGTTCTCTTCGAGAAAGATGGGAACATCTACATTGCGGACGCCCCGTTGTCACAAAGAGGAGTGGGAAAGAGGTCCTTTTGAGAGAGTCAACTCTCTTTCCCGTGAAGGATGGAACCGCCGAAGTGAATGGGAAGGTTTATGAGATAGTCCCCTGGCCCGCTTCCATAAAAGAGGTGAACGCCGTCTATTCAGACGGTAAAATTTACAAACCGCTTTACTCACCTGAAGAGGTTTCCCTGAAGAGGTACGAACCTTTCTTCAAGGTAAATGTGGTTCAGAAGTATCTCAACAGGGCAGAGTTTTGGCTCGAGGATCAGAGTTACATGTTCAGAATAGGTGAAAACGGTGAGTGGAACTTTTATCCAGTGAAGAGGCTTTATTCTCTGTCTTTCGAAGAATCCCTCGAAAACGGAAGGATAACAACGAAACTTGTGGTGAAAAACAATCTCACTGGAAGGCATCTCGTTGAAAGGGAAGGTGCTTTCTACGATTACGACGAAAATGGAAGAGAATTTTTCGTGATTGGATACATGGAATACATTGGTTTCAAGAACTTCTCCAGGATATTCACCGATCCGAAGATCGCTGGTCCTTTTTTCAAGGTTTTCACCTGGACGTTCACCTGGGCAGCCCTCAGCGTTCTTTTAACGTTCGCGATAGGTCTTTCCCTCGCTCTTGTTCTGAACGATAAAACACTGAAGGGAAAGAACGTGTACAGGACGTTACTCATTATTCCATGGGCTGTGCCAGCTTTCATTTCCGTTCTCGTCTGGAGAAACGGGATGTTCAACGAGACTTATGGAATTCTCAACCGATTTGTTCTTCCGTTCTTGGGATTGGATCCGGTGAAGTGGTTCAACGATCCGTTCTGGGCGAAGGTCGCAGTTCTCACCGTCAACACGTGGCTGGGATTTCCGTACATGATGGCCGTCTCACTCGGAGCTTTGCAGAGCATTCCAGAGGAGCTCTACGAAGCCGCTGCGATCGATGGAGCTGGAAGGTGGAGAAGGTTCTGGACTATCACGTTTCCGCTTCTGATGACCACTGTGGCTCCTCTGTTGGTCGGAAGTTTCGCTTTCAACTTCAACAACTTTGTGAACATATATCTGCTCACCGGTGGAGGTCCCGCAATGGCTGGAACCACAACTCCTGTTGGACACACGGACATTTTGGTCTCCTACGTTTACAAACTCGCGTTCGAAGGAGGAAGAGGACAGGACTTCGGTTTTGCCAGTGCCATATCCATCATCATATTCTTCCTCGTTGGAGGAATCAGCTTTGTGAACTTCAAACTCTCTGGTGCGTTTGAAGAGGTGAGTGAATGATGGTGAGAAAAAAGAATAGATGGCTCACGCATGTTCTTCTAACACTTCTTGTTGTTGTGGTTCTCTTCCCCATCGTTTGGGTTGTTTCTACCTCTTTTAGGAGGGATGAGGCGGCTTTCTCCCCGAAACTCTTCTCGTCTCGTCTCACCCTTCAGCACTACAAAGATCTGGTGGCACCTGAGAAAAACCTTCCCGTTCTCATACAGGAGATGCAGAGCCTTGTTTCCAGGGTTGAACCTTTTGATAACGTTTCCAGAGAGAAAGCAGACCGTCTCATCGAAGATCGAATCAGAAGATTTGAAAATTACCTCGCTGAAACGAAGAAGCTTTTGGAGGACGTCAACGCGAGAAATTCGAAAATAGAAGAGACGCTTTCCCAGAGGTTCTCCGATGTGTTGTCTTACACAAAAGATGTTCTGGAAGAGGCAAAGAAATTGACTCAGGAGCAGATGGATAAAACCCCATTGCCCGATTCACAGAGGATCGCTGTTGCACTCTATGAAAAATTGAAAGGGAAAAACTTTAGAAGTGCTGAATTTCAGGCTTTGAAGGACGTGATCGAGAAAGTAGTGGGTTACAGCGTTGAGAATCAGGACACTCTGAACGATGCCCTTTCTGAACTTGGACTGGTTTATGAGAAAGAAGTAGGAACGCTCATGAAAGAAATTGAAAAACTCGAAGGTGAAATTGAAATCCTTCAGAGAGAAATAGCCGTCCTTGAGAAGCAGAAGGAAACCCTTGAAAAAGAAATCTTGGAAAAACAAAAAGTACTCGAGGTTTTGAAGCCTGATATCGATTCCGTGAGCGAAGTTCTCGTCAAACTCAAGGAAATGGTGCACAGTGTCAGAAACAGTAAAGTGGAAACTGCTTTCCCTTATGAAGACTCAAGATTGAAATCTTCACTCGAAAAACTTCTGTCTGAACTCAACACTCTCTACGACAAGATCTCTGCTTTTTCTGATCTTTCGGATCTCTCAGAAAAGATATTTGCCATGAAGAGTTCTTTAGAAGAGATAAACAATGTGGTAAGCGAAGATGGTGACATTTCCAAAAAAGCCCTCTATGGAAGCTTTGTTCAATCCTTTGAAGAGACGGTTCCTATTATTGAAGGAATTGTAGAGAAAGTGAGCGACGGAATCGACGATTTCGTTCAGAAGATAAAGGATTTGAAAGATATAGAAAACGAAATCATGGTACTAACAGCAAAACTCGATGGCCTAGAGAAAAGCTTGAACAATGTGAGATCCTCCCTCTCTGAGAAAGAGAAAGAAATTTCTTCGGCGAAGATGTATCTGGATCTCAAGATCTTCAACCATCAGATCCAGAGCAGAATCGATTCTCTTGAAAGCATGAAATCTTTCAACAACGCCGCGCAGATAAAGCTTCTTTCGATATACAAGACTCTCAAGAACTTTGTGAGTAGCTATGTGTCGGAATACGGAGGAGACGATTTCATCGGAAAGATAAGAAAACTGGCAGCGAAGCTCTCCTGGATAGAAGACTACAGAGATCTGAACAGAAGGATAGAAACGGGTTACAAAAACGCTGTGGAAATCGTTGAAAAAGCTCAGAATATCCTCGATGACTTCAAGGGAAGTTATTCGAATCTTCTCGATCTTTCCTTCAAAGGACTTTACGTTTCCTCTGAGCACCTTGAAATGCTGTACGACCTTGTGAAGATGAACTTCGTTCAAGAAGTTCTCACGAACACAGCAGTGGCTTCGAGAAAGGCAGGAACTCTGATGGACACCATTCCTTTGAAGGAATTGAAGTCCGATCTCAAAAAGATCGATGGAGATCTCTACAGGCTCGCACAGATATGGGAGCAGAAGACAAAGCATTACTTCCTCAGATGGGTCATGAACTCGGTGATCGTTGCAGGCCTTGTTTCACTCATCACCACGGCTGTTTGTGCCCTGGCGGCCTATCCGTTCAGCAGAATGAGATTCTGGGGAAGGCAGTACGGAATCATGGCTCTTCTTCTCATTCAGATGTTCCCAGCCATCATGTACATGGTTGCAATATACGGTCTTTTGAAGCTCATCGGTCAGTTCCTTCCATTCTTGGGACTGGATTCTCTCGGAGGCTTGATATTCGCTTATCTCGGTAACATAGCTTACAACATGTACCTCATAAAGGGATTCTACGACACCATTCCTTCGTCTCTCGAAGAGGCCGCTATGATCGACGGTGCAACCAGATTCCAGACCTTCTACAAGATAGTCGTTCCACTCGCTCTTCCGATCCTCACGGTCATAGTGATACTCACCTTCATCGGGACGTTCAACGAGTTCGTCCTTGCAAGGATCATTCTTCAGGACGTGAAAAACTACACTTACGCTCTCGGCCTCTGGACGTTCTCAACGGGTGCTTATGAAACAGAGTGGGGCCTTTTCACGGCTGCCGCTCTCCTCGGTATGACACCGATGGTGATACTCTTCCTGTCCCTCCAGAAGTACATAGTGGGTGGACTCACGAAAGGATCGGTGAAAGGATGATGTACCCGATGCCGTCTTGGGTTTACGACAGTGTCGTGTATCAGATCTTTCCAGATAGATTTTTCATCGGAAAGGGAAAAACGGTGGAAGACAAAAAGGATCTGTACCTGAAGCGGGGAGGAGTCATAGAGAAATGGGGAGTTCCTCCCCGCAAACTTCCCGGTGCTCAGCACGTGAAGATCTTCTACGGAGGAGATCTGTGGGGAATAGCCGAGAAGGTCGATTATTTTGAAGAACTTGGAATCAACGTTCTGTACCTCACTCCTATCTTTTTGTCCGATACCAATCACAAGTACGACACGATCGATTACTTCAGGGTGGATCCACAGTTCGGCGGAAAGAGGGCTTTTCTGCACCTTTTGAGGGTTCTCCATGAGAGGAGTATGAAACTCATTCTCGATGGTGTGTTCAACCACGTTGGGAGTCAGCATCCGTGGTTCAAAAAAGCGAAGAAAAACGATCCAGAGTACGTGAACAGATTTTTCCTTTACAAAGATAGGCACAGATCGTGGTTCGACGTTGGAAGCCTTCCCGAGCTGAACGTGGAAGTCGAAGAAGTGAAGGAATACATTTTGAAAGTTGTCGAGCACTACCTGAAACTGGGGATAGACGGTTGGAGGCTGGATTGTGGCCACGATCTTGGACCTACCGTCAACCTGTGGATCAACATGAAAGTGAAAGAGTTCTCAGCGGAAAAGTACCTCGTGAGTGAGATATGGACTTACCCGGCAGGATGGGATATGGTTGATGGTCTGATGAATTACAACTTCAGAAACCTTGTGCTTAGTTATGTGAACGGCGAGACGGATTCCATAGGTTTTCACCTGGAAAGAGCTTACAGGGAGACGAAGAACATATTCGGTTGCTGGAACATGCTTGACAGTCACGACACCCCGAGACTCGCCACAATGGTTCCCGACAGAGACCTGAGAAAACTCGCTGTAGTTCTTCAGTTCACTTATCCCGGTGTTCCGCTCGTTTACTATGGAACAGAGATAGGTCTCACAGGTGGAGAAGATCCAGAGTGTCGTGCCACCATGGAATGGAACAGAGAGAAATGGGATGTTGATCTGTTCGAGTTCTACAAGAAGATGATCAGACTGAGAAGGACGGATCCAGGTTTGCGCTTTGGAGAGTTTGTCTTGCTGAACGACTCACCTCTCGCGTTTCTCAGAAAGGCTCCTCATCCTCTTCAAAACACCATCGTGGTGGTGAACCCAGGAGAAGAGAAGGTGCTGGTTCTCTCCATTCCCGACGGGAAAATTATGAACACCACTCCCCTTGTCGATGTGTTCAGCGGAGAAAGATTCCACGTTGACGGCGGGGTTGTGAAGCTTCCCCTTCTAGCGAGATCTTTCAGAATTCTCAAGCCCGAGGATCTGAGAGTGGGTAAGTACAGATTGTACAAGAGAGTTTGAAAAAATTCATTGAAGATTCCGGCTGGCTTCCGGCCAGCCTTTTAATTTTTTAAGAAGCGTTTGAATTCATGGAAAAAACGTTCGGAAAGTATATAGTTGTAACTGGTGGATACGAAATACAGGGAGGTGTTTTTATGCCATCTGTGAAGATCGGTATCATCGGTGCGGGGAGCGCGGTGTTTTCTCTGAGGCTTGTGAGTGATCTTTGCAAAACGCCGGGACTCTCTGGCAGCACGGTCACCCTCATGGATATCGACGAAGAAAGACTCGACGCTATTCTGACCATCGCGAAAAAATACGTTGAAGAAGTGGGAGCGGATCTGAAATTCGAAAAAACCATGAATTTAGATGACGTCATCATCGACGCGGATTTTGTGATAAACACAGCGATGGTGGGTGGCCATACCTACTTGGAGAAGGTCAGACAGATCGGTGAGAAATACGGCTACTACAGAGGAATAGACGCTCAGGAGTTTAACATGGTCTCCGACTACTACACCTTCTCCAACTACAACCAGCTCAAGTACTTCGTTGACATAGCAAGGAAGATAGAGAAGCTCTCCCCAAAAGCCTGGTACTTGCAGGCAGCGAACCCCATTTTCGAGGGAACAACCCTTGTGACAAGAACGGTTCCCATAAAGGCAGTGGGATTCTGCCATGGACACTACGGCGTGATGGAGATCGTAGAGAAACTGGGGCTGGAAGAAGAAAAAGTAGATTGGCAGGTCGCAGGAGTGAACCACGGTATCTGGCTGAATAGGTTCAGATACAACGGGGGGAACGCGTATCCCCTCCTTGACAAGTGGATCGAGGAAAAATCAAAAGATTGGAAACCAGAGAACCCCTTCAACGACCAGCTCTCTCCCGCCGCGATAGACATGTACAGATTCTACGGTGTGATGCCCATCGGTGACACCGTGAGAAACTCTTCGTGGAGGTACCACAGGGATCTTGAAACCAAGAAGAAGTGGTACGGTGAACCCTGGGGAGGAGCAGATTCTGAAATAGGCTGGAAATGGTACCAAGACACGCTTGGAAAGGTCACGGAGATCACAAAGAAGGTGGCAAAGTTCATCAAAGAAAATCCGTCCGTGAGGCTCTCCGACCTTGGAAGTGTTCTGGGGAAAGACCTCTCAGAAAAGCAGTTTGTGCTCGAAGTGGAGAAAATTCTCGATCCAGAAAGAAAGAGTGGAGAGCAGCACATCCCATTCATCGATGCGCTGCTGAACGATAACAAGGCAAGATTCGTGGTGAACATACCAAATAAAGGTATCATTCACGGAATAGACGATGACGTGGTTGTTGAAGTCCCAGCCCTTGTGGACAAGAACGGAATCCATCCCGAGAAGATCGAACCACCGCTTCCAGATCGCGTGGTCAAGTACTACCTGAGACCCAGAATCATGAGGATGGAAATGGCTCTGGAGGCGTTTCTAACGGGTGACATAAGGATCATAAAAGAACTTCTCTACAGAGATCCAAGGACAAAGAGCGATGAACAGGTAGAAAAGGTGATCGAGGAGATCCTCGCACTTCCAGAAAACGAAGAGATGCGGAAACATTATCTGAAGAGATGAAAGGATCTGAAAGGGGCCTGAAAGGCCCCTTTATGTATAATATAATGTGTTGGAAAATCCAAAGAAGATAGTGGGGGAAAAGATGAGTTCTCTTAAAAAAGAACTTTTCTGGAAGATAACAATAGCTCTTATCGTTGCATTTGTTGTGATATGTGTTCTGAGTATCTTTCAGCTTTACTTTTCCGGAATAAAAACTGCCCGTGATTTCATAAGAAACGTGAACAATACTGTGACGTCCTTCATAAACGGATATTTCAGAAAATTCTATGTTGTTGATGTTTTGAGCCGCATTCCTGAAGTACGATATGCACCTTATCTGACCGATGAGGAAAGACGAAAAGTGTTGGAAATCTACAGAATTTTCCAGGAGGCAGACAGAGATATATACTATCTGTACTCGGGATACGAGAATGGACTTCTTCTGATCAACGATTACGAACCCGCAGAAGGATACGATCCAAGAGTAAGACCCTGGTACAGAGCCGCCCTCGAATCCCGACCTAAACCCACCGGTGGGATTCCCTACAGGGAGTTCAAAACAAAAGAGCTTTTGTTTTCCGTGAGCAAGGTGATCACGGACGACGAGGGAAACGTGACCGGTGTGATATCTGTTGAAACACTCCTGGAGAGACTTTTGAGTAATTTTCCTCATTCTTTTGATAACCATGAAACTGTGACAGAACCCCAACCACTTACTATCCTCCTTCAGGGGGATAGGTTTGTTGTGGTGTTAATTATCTTATGATATAATTGAATGGGGTGATAGGTATGCATATCAAGAAGACAAGGTGGAGTCATTATAATCTGAACTATCATTTTGCGTGGATACCTAAATACCGCAGAAAAATCCTGGTCGGCT
Organism: Thermotoga maritima MSB8; assembly: GCF_000008545.1. Taxonomy (NCBI): domain Bacteria; kingdom Thermotogati; phylum Thermotogota; class Thermotogae; order Thermotogales; family Thermotogaceae; genus Thermotoga; species Thermotoga maritima. The sequence goes on along the minus strand of NC_000853.1, from coordinate 1,806,153 downwards.
CCATAGCTGAAGAACTTGAACGAATACTCCGCAACACAGCAAAACAACACGGAATAGAAATACTGGCCCTCTCTATTCAGCCTGATCATGTTCATTTGTTTGTATCGGCGCCTCCAAGATTTTCACCGGCTGAGATAGCAAACCTGTTCAAGGGCGTTTCAGCGAGGAAACTGCTGGAGAAATTTCCAGAGCTTAGAACCAAAGAGGGCCTTTGGGCTCGAAGTTACTACGTTGGAACAGCCGGTAATGTTTCTGAAGAAACTATCAGGAGGTACATCGAGGAATGTCAAGACGTGTGATACGAACCTACAAACTCGCCGTACCAGGACACCTGAGTCAAACATGCGAAGAACTCAACCGCACAGCAGCAAGAATCTACAACAAAACGATGTCTCTTGTGCGAAAGATACACCAAAAGAAAGGCTTCTGGCTGTCCTGGCCCACCGCAGACAAATACATCCTCCGCTGGGCAGAAAACATCAAAATCCACGTCCACTCAAAGCAGGCATTTGTTCAGCTCTACTTTCAAGCCCTCAAAGGGTACTTCAAAGCAACCAAAAAGAATCCAGATGCAAAACCTCCCTACAAGAAAAAACGCTATCTGCCGTTCATATGGAAAGAAAGCGCTGTAAAACTTCTGCCAGACGGCACCCTGAGATTGTCTTTGGGCAAAGAACGAGAACCATTTGTTGTACAAACACCTCTCAAACCTCCCCTTCGCATCAAACAGACAAGACTTGTCTTTGAAGATGGATACTATCTCCACCTTGCGATAGAGGTGGAGATTGAAGAAAAGAGTGCTAATTCTGGTGTTATGGCAGTCGACCCTGGAGTGCTCCGTCCCATCACGTGCTTTGATGGAAAAGAAGTCATCAGCTACCACGGAGGGGTTCTTAGCAGCATCCTTCGCTACCGAAACAAACGCCTCGCAAGTTTTCAGTCTGCCATAGCAGAGTGCAAGAAGGGATCAAGAAGGTACAACAAGCTTGTTCGTGCAAAGAAAAGAGTCCTGAGACGGCTCAGAAACCAGATCAACGACATCATGCACAAGATCACAAGCAGTTTCATCGGACTGTGCCTCAGAAAACAAATCGGAACCATCGTGATAGGAGACGTCACAGGGATCAGAGAAAGAGCGGACTATAGCGACAATGCGAACCAGAAGATCCACCAGTGGCAGTTCAGAAAACTCATCGAGATGATAAGGTACAAAGCAGAGCAGTTCGGAATCGAAGTGGAACTCATTTCAGAAGCGAACACGAGCAAGACGTGTCCTGTCTGTGGTGCAAAGAACAAGCCGAACGGAAGAAGATACCACTGCAAAACCTGTGGTTTTGAGTATCACAGGGACGGAGTTGGAGCAATCAACATCTGGAAAAGGTATCCTGGCACAGGCCAGGTAGTAGCGGGTTTGGCCCCCGTCAGAGGTGTGAGGTTTCATCCGCACCTCTGTGGCCATGGAGCATCTTTGGCTCCATGGAAGGTGGCCTGAGAGCCACCAAGAATCCCATCCCCTTCAGGGGATTGGGAGGAGGTCAAGTGATTGCGAGGTGGGGTGGAGAAGAGTTTTTGATCCTCTGTCCTGAAACGAAGTTGAACGAAGCGGTGAGCCTCGCTGAGAGAATCAGGACTAAGATCGAGAAAGAAGTCTTTGAAAACGGCTTGAATGTAACCGTGAGTATCGGTGTTTGCGAAATGAAAGATCATGAGACAATAGACGATCTTCTCAAAGAAGCAGACGATAACCTCTATCTGGCAAAACAGCGTGGAAAAAACAGAGTGATCGGCAGATGAAGTTAAAAGATCTGTTCACCTTCTGGAAATAAATCCTTGATAGAATGGAGAAAACTGAATACAAAAGAAACGCTCTCGGGGCAGGGTGGAATTCCCGACCGGCGGTGAAAGCCCGCGAGCCCTCTCAGGAGGGTTGACCCGGTGGAATTCCGGGGCCGACGGTGAAAGTCCGGATGGGAGAGAGCGTGATGTGGAGGTTATATGGGACCCGAGAGGGTCCCTTTTCTTTTACACAGGGAGGGTGTTGTATGTATGAAACTTTCATGAAAAGAGCGATAGAGCTTGCAAAGAAAGGACTTGGAAGGGTGAATCCCAACCCACCAGTTGGTGCGGTCGTTGTGAAAGACGGCAGGATAATCGCGGAGGGTTTTCATCCCTATTTTGGAGGTCCGCACGCTGAAAGGATGGCAATAGAAAGTGCAAGAAAGAAAGGAGAAGATTTACGAGGTGCAACTCTCATAGTTACCCTTGAACCCTGTGATCATCATGGAAAGACACCTCCATGCACGGATCTGATCATAGAAAGTGGAATAAAAACCGTTGTGATTGGAACAAGGGATCCAAATCCTGTTTCGGGAAACGGTGTGGAAAAATTCAGAAATCACGGTATTGAAGTGATAGAAGGTGTTTTGGAAGAAGAGGTGAAAAAGCTGTGTGAGTTTTTCATCACTTATGTGACAAAGAAAAGGCCGTTCGTTGCGCTGAAGTACGCGTCCACCTTAGATGGGAAAATAGCTGATCACAGAGGAGATTCCAAGTGGATCACAGACAAACTCAGATTCAAGGTTCACGAGATGAGAAACATCTACTCTGCTGTTCTCGTCGGTGCTGGAACGGTTTTGAAGGACAATCCTCAGCTAACCTGCAGACTGAAAGAAGGCAGAAATCCTGTGAGGGTGATCCTCGACAGAAAGGGTGTTTTGAGTGGGAAAGTGTTCAGAGTGTTCGAAGAAAACGCTCGGGTGATCGTTTTCACAGAAAGTGAAGAGGCGGAATATCCACCACACGTGGAGAAGGCCCTGAGCGATTGTTCTGTGGAGAGTATATTGAGAAATCTGTATGAAAGGGATATCGATTCTGTCTTGGTGGAAGGCGGATCGAAGGTGTTCAGTGAATTTTTGGATCACGCAGATGTGGTTTTTGGTTTTTATTCGACGAAGATTTTCGGAAAGGGGCTTGATGTCTTCTCCGGTTATCTGTCAGATGTTTCGGTTCCTCCGAAGTTCAAAGTGGTGAACGTGGAGTTTTCCGATTCGGAGTTTCTGGTGGAGATGAGACCGTGTTCACGGGAATAGTTCAGAAGGTGGAAAGAGGGCACATCAGAGGAGAGAGGATCTTCTTCAAAAGAACGTGGGAAGTGAAACTGGGAGAGAGTATAGCGGTGAACGGTGTGTGTCTGACTGTCTCCGGGCTTTCAGAAGAAGAGTACTGGTTCGATGTGGGTGAGGAAACGAGGAGGAGAACCAATCTTTTCGTTTCTCGTTTTTACAATCTTGAAAAATCTCTGGCTCTCGGCAGCAGAGTTGAAGGACACCTGGTAACAGGCCATGTGGACGGTACCGTCAGGTTTGTCGGAATGGAAAGGCGCGGAAACAGCTATTTCATGTTCTTTTCGATGCCGTCGGAAAGATGGGCGATCGTTCCAAAAGGTTCTATCACGTTGAACGGTATCAGCCTCACCGTCGTTGAAACTTCTCTGGACACGTTCAGTGTTCAGGTGATCCCACACACGTTCGAGAACACGAACCTCCAGTATCTGGTGCCCGGAGATCCCGTTAACTACGAGATCGATATCATCGCTCGCTACCTGAAAGGGGTGATAGACCGTGGAAGAACTGAGAGAGGCTTTTGAGGAAGGAAAGCCCGTCATTTTGATCGACAGAAATAGAGAGAACGAAGCAGATTTCGTTTTTCCCGCTCAACTGATCACCGAAGACGTTGTGAGCTTTTTCGTTACATATGGAAAGGGACTCTTCTGTGTTACAGCCGACGAGGAAGATCTTTTGAAGAGAGGGTTCGTAAAACTTTCCTCGAACTACGGAGCGAACTACTTCGTGCCGGTGGACTGGGGCACTGGCACGGGGATTTCAGCGTTGGAGAGGGCAGAAACGTGCAGAAAGCTTGCAGAAGGCAGGTATTTTCATGAGTTCAGATACCCGGGTCACGTCACGGTGATAGGAGGAATCGGTTTCCAGAGACGAAAAGGACACACGGAGGCATCTCTGGAAATTTCTGAGCTCGCGGGCTTCAGCCGTCACGCCGTGATCGTGGAAATTCTGGATGAGAAGGGAAATTCTCACAATTTGGATTATGTTTTGAAGCTCTCAGAAAAATTTTCCCTCCCCGTTCTGGAGATGGACGATGTCTGGCGTGAATTTGTGAAGAGAAAGCTTCTCATGAAGAAAAAAGCAGAAGCAACACTTCCAACGGATTTCGGTGTCTTCAAGGTTGTTTCTTTCGAAAACCACCTCGATGGCAAAGAACACTTCGCAATCGTTAAGGAACCCCTCGAAGATCCCGTTGCTGTGAGAATACACTCCGAATGCGTGACCGGGGATGTTCTCTCTTCTTTGAGGTGTGACTGCGGTTCACAGCTGGCGAATTTTCTCAGATACATGTCAGCTCACGGAGGTATCCTGATCTATTTGAGACAGGAAGGGAGAGGAATCGGCCTTTCGAACAAAATTGCAGCCTATTCTCTTCAGGACAAAGGTTTGGACACGGTGGAGGCAAACAGAGTTCTTGGTTTTTCTGAAGACGAAAGAGATTACGCACCGGCAGCGCAGATCTTGAAAGCCCTTGGCATCGAAAGGGTTCTTCTCTTCACCAACAACCAAAGAAAGACGGTTGGTCTTGAAAAATACGGGATCGAAGTTGTCGAAACGAAGAGACTGTACGGAAGAGTAACACCTCACAACAGGTTCTATCTTTCGACAAAAATGAAAAAGCTCGGACACGAACTCGAAGAAATCTTCAGGGAGGTGAATTCATGAAGGTTGTTCAGGGAGACTACAGAGGAGAAGGTTTGAAGATAGCCGTAGTCGTTCCTAGGTTCAACGACCTTGTCACTTCGAAACTCCTCGAGGGAGCGCTCGACGGGCTGAAAAGACACGGTGTCTCAGACGAGAACATAACGGTTGTGAGAATTCCGGGAAGTATGGAAGCGATATACACGCTCAAGAGACTCCTCGATCTCGGTGTGCATGATGCTATAATCGTTCTCGGTGCTGTGATAAGGGGAGAGACGTACCACTTCAACGTGGTGGCGAACGAGATAGGTAAAGCAGTGGCGCAGTTCAACATGACCTCTGATATTCCTATTGTTTTCGGCGTTCTCACCACGGACACCCTTGAACAGGCCCTCAACAGAGCCGGAGCAAAGAGTGGAAACAAAGGTTTTGAAGCAGCGATGGTAGCGATCGAAATGGCAAATCTCAGAAAGAGACTCAGGAGGGATGTTTTTGAATCTGATAGCAACGGCAGGTAACGACAGAATAAGGGACTTTCTTGTGAACGACTGGTACAGATCTCTGAAGGAAAATGTGGATCTGAGCAAAACGGACGTTCTCGTCATAAACTACGGTCTCACAGGACTTCCTAAAGAGGTTATCAACTTTCCGGCTGTGGAGCGTTCTGGACTCATAAACAACACGCGTTTCATCAATCTTGCCATTTTTCTTGAGAATCATCCTGAGTACGATCAGATCCTGTTTTGTGATGGCGGAGACATCATCTTCCAGAGTGACATCTCGCACCTATTCGAGGAACACAGAGATGCTTTTCGAGCGGTTGTGGAGCAGTTGAGTCCACCCATTGATCTCGTGGTGAAGGAAGAAGACCTTGTGAATGGAAAGGAGATAAAGTCTTTTCTTTCAAACAAAAAGCTCTTCAACGTGGGTGTGATAATAGCACCAAGGGAAGGTTTCCTCGAGCTCGCAAGAACAATGGAGAGACGTCTGAAAAACATAAACGTCTGGGGTGGAGATACTGTCATTGGAAACTACGTGATCTACAAGAACCCTCATGTGGAACTTCCTTCGAAGTACAACTTCATTCCTTCAACGGCCCGAGAAAAATTCTACGTGAAAGATTCGAAGTTCTATCTCGAAAATGGTGAGCTCATTCCCATCGTTCACAACGCTGGGAGGTACAGATTTCTCAGACCGGTGAAAGATTTCGGTTACGGCCCCGGAAAGAACAGGGTAAACAAGTTCAACATATGGATGTTCAGAATGCTCTTCAGCGTGAGTAACTTTCTGAAAATGAAGTGAGGGAACTCTCCCTTACTTCGTTTTGAGGTATTTCAGTGCATCGAGTTCGTCTCCAATTATGAGAATTCCTTTCTCGATGGATCTGTAAACCTCCATCGTTCTCCAGAATTCGTAGAAGTCCTTGTCTTTTGAAAACACCTCCGCGTAGATCTTCACCGCGCTTGCTTCTCCGGTTCCCTTGATTTGCTCTGCTTTGCTTTGAGCTTCCGCGATCAGAACCTTCGCTGTTTTGTCGGCTTCCGCACGTATCTTTCTTGCCTCTTTCTCACCTTCAGCCCTGATCTGTGCAGCGATGCTGTATCTTTCCGCTTTCATTCTTTCGTACACGGCCTTTTCGTTCTCAGCGGGGAGGTCGGCGTGCTTCACCCTCACATCGACCACTTCTATGCCGAAGTCCTTCAGATCTTCTCTTGAAAGAGCCGTGACTTCCCTCAAAAGGTCTTCTCTCTTCTCGGAGATGATCTCGTCGAAGTTCGCTTTTGCGAAGATGTTCCTCACGTGTGAGTAAACCACATCGTCGATTCTTGGAAGAGCGAGCTTCACGCTCTTCAGTGATTTTATGAACGCTTCCGCATCTTTTATCCTCCAGAGAACGTACGTGTCTATCACGAGCGTTTTCTTGTCGGCGGCTATGATCTTTTCTGGTTCTATATCGTAGAGGAGGATTCTTTTATCGAATCTCACCACATTATCAACGAACGGCTGCTTGAAGTGAAGCCCAGGTTCTGTTTCCACCGCGACGATCTTTCCGAACCTCAGAACCACCGCTTGCTGTGTCTGATCCAGGACGTAGAAAGAAGAGAAAAGAAGGATCGCACCCACCACGATCAGAATGATCAGAAGAGAAATCATCCAGATTTTCATTTTCCCATCCCCTTCAGAAGGTCGGAAATGTTGAGAATGTTCAGAGAATCACCGTTTCCCACGAAGAAAACCTTGTTTTCGGATTTTTCAAGCAAAGATTGGAGAGCGTCGAGGAGCATTCGTTTTCTCGTGATATCAGGAGCCTTTGAGTATTCTTCCAGCACCTCTTCGAATCTTTTCGCTTCGCCGAGTGCTTTCAGATAAACTTCCTGAGCGTAGGCCTCTGCCTGTCTCAGTATCTCTTGTGCCTGTCCCTGGGCTTTTGGAACAACGTCGTTGGCGTATTTTCTTGCCTCGTTTATGAGACGTTCTTTGTCCTGACGAGCGTTGTTCACATCGTCGAAGGCGTCAACAACGGGATCTGGCGGGACCACTTCCTGGAGATAAACGTTTTCCACCTTTATACCGCAGTTGTAGGAATCGAGAATCTCCTGGAGCATTTGGGCAGTTTTGAATCCTATTTCATCTCTTCCTGAGGTGAGAACGTCGTCGATGCTTCTCATCGCTACCTTCTCACGAAGAACAGATTCTGTTGTGAATCTCACGATGGAATCCGCTTCTGTGATGTTGAAGGCGTAAGCGACGGGGTCTTTCACCCTGTACTGAACCACCGCTTCCACACTCACGAGGTTGTTGTCTCCTGTGATCATTATGGCTTCTTGAGGAACCGACTGGTAAGAGATCCTCTCCCCTCGTTGAATGCTTCTGAATCCTATTTCGATCTTTCTCACAGTTGTGACGTCGACGGTCACATGAGACTGAATCGGATACGGCAGGTGGTAGTGGATTCCTGAAGGAACGACCGAGGTGAATCTTCCAAAAGTCTTGAGGAGGGCGACTTCGGAGGGTCCTACCTGATACACACCGGTGAGAAAGTAGATTCCCAGCACGATGAAAACGACTATCCACACGTATTTTCGCACTCCATCACCTCCTATTTATCCACCTTCCCCTTCACAAGGTACCACAGGTAGAGATCGAACTTCCCGGGAGATTCTCCAAACGCTTCGGCGACTTTTCTGAGGATCTCTTCCACGTAGAGATATCTTTTCTTACTCCATCCTTTTGGTATCTCCTGAATCAGGCCGTGTCTTTTCATGAGTCTCAGAACGTGTTTATCCAAAATGGCGAGGTCTTCCACACCGGTGTTTCTGAGAAAGTGGCTCGCCTCTTTCCAGCCGATCCCCTTTGCGTTTCTTACTAGGAACTCTCTGGATTGAAAAGGATCACCCTTCACAAGGTTCTTCAACTTTCCCAGCAGTTTTCTGTTTTCTACTATGAACTCGGCTCTCTTTTGAGGATACCTGTGTCCAACCTCTCTCAGTTTTTCCGCGAGTTCCTCAAGGGGAAGATGCACAAAACCCTTTCCGATTTCTTTCTGCGCTCTAATTCCACCTTCCGCACTCCAGTTGGCTGTGAGAACACAGAAAGAGAGTTCACAGAAGAGATCCTCTTCTGTTCCTTCTTCGCCCAATCTTTTGAACTCTTCGAACCGCTGTTCAACGAGCGGTTTTGCTTCTTCTCGTATCCTTTCGAGTTCTTTCAGCAGTTCTTCCAAGTTCTCACTCCCACTCTATGGTTGCAGGCGGTTTTGAAGTTATATCGTAGACCACTCTGCCGACACCTTTCACTTCTCTTGTGATCCTTCTTGCTGCCTCGTCCAGTATATCATGCGGAATTCTGGACCAGTCTGCGGTCATCCCCTCCACGCTGTTCACGGCTCGAAGCGCCACCACGTACTCATACGCCCTCGCGTCACCCTTCACGCCTACGCTTTTTATAGGAAGAAGAACCGCAAACGCCTGCCACACTTTATCGTAGTAGTCATGCTTTCTGAGAGTTTCTATGAATATGTAGTCCGCTTCTCTCAGGATTTCGAGCTTTTCTTCCGTGACCTCTCCCAGCACCCTCACGGCGAGTCCAGGGCCAGGGAACGGATGCCTGTTTATGATCCTGTCCGGTATGCCGAGATACTTTCCTACTTTTCTCACCTCGTCTTTGAAGAGGTCTCTGAGGGGTTCTACCAGTTTCAGGTTCATCTTCTCTGGAAGACCGCCCACGTTGTGGTGGCTCTTTATCTTCGCAGTCGTCTTTCCGGATGCGGCGCTTTCTATGACGTCTGAATAGATCGTTCCCTGAACAAGAAATTCCACATCGTGTTTTTTCGCTTCCTCTTCGAACACTCGTATGAATTCTTCTCCTATGATCTTCCTCTTCTTCTCCGGATCCGTGACTCCTCTGAGTTTTTCGAGAAATCTCTTCCTGGCATCCACAACAACCAGATTCATGTCGAAGTGTTCCTTGAAGACTCTCTCCACTTCTTCTCGCTCGTTCTTTCTGAGAAGGCCGTGGTCCACGAAGACACACACGAGGTTCTTTCCTATCGCTCTGTGCACGAGGACCGCTGCAACGGAAGAATCTACCCCTCCAGAAAGCGCGAGGATCGCTTTTTTGTTCCCTATGGTCTCTTTGATGTGTCTTATTTTCTCTTCCACGAGGTCTCCTATCTTCCAGTTTTTCTCAAGCTTACACACATTGAAGAGGAAGTTGGAAATCATACGATCACCGTACTCGGTGTGGTGCACTTCCGGGTGGAACTGGAGCAGCCAGAACCTTTTTCCATCTGTGGCAGCGGCGATCACACCCGTTTCGGACACAGCGATCGGGTGGAACCCTTCCGGAAGCCTAACCACCTCATCGCCGTGGCTCATCCAGACGTGAACCTTCTCCGGAATTCCTTCGAATATCGGATCCCTCGAGAGCTCCACGAGGGTTCTTCCGTACTCCCCTCGTCCTCTCCTGACCTCTCCTCCTAGTTCTTTCACGATCAGCTGCATTCCATAACAAATAGCGAGTACTGGGCCTTTGTATTCTTGGAACCACTCTGGAAGCTTTGGGGCGTCCTCTTCATAAACGCTTCTTGGACCACCGGAGAGGATCACGGCGTCTACTTTTGAAAGGTCCACCTTGTCATCGGGGAAAACCACTTCGGAATAGACCTCGTTTTCTCTGATCCTTCTCGTTATGAGTCTGGAATACTGAGAGCCGTAATCCACGACGAGTACCAACTCGATCCCTCCCGGTTTCTTTTGATACTATTAAATCATATTCAGATTTAACTCAATGGAAATTTGTGTTGAAGGAAAAAGTTCTAAAATCGAAGTTCAGGAGGGATCGAATTTGATTGGAAGACTGTTCTTCCTTTTCTTGAGGATCTCCGCCCTCACCATAGGTGGAGGATACGCCATGATTCCTGTGATGAAATGGGAACTGGAAAGATCCGGTCTTTTGACGGAGAAAGAATTCTTTCGTATCATGAGCACAGCTCAGGTGGTACCGGGTCCTATCGCCTTCAACACTGCGGTGCTTGTGGGAAGGAGACTCGCAGGTATCTACGGTGCGATCGCCTCTGGATTGGCCGTTGTGCTACCACCGTTTTTCGCCATAGTTGCGGTTGCGGAAGTGATACGCACTCTTTCAGGAATCAGCTACGTTCGGAGTTTTCTGAGAGGTGCTTACGCTTCCATAATCGGACTTGTAGGGAGTGTTCTGTACCGGCTTGTGAGAAACCAGCGCTGGAATCTCTACAGAGCCATTATGATAGGAGTAGCGGTTTTCGTTCTGCTTCTCAATGGATCCCTCGTGATTCCGGTGGTCATTTTGCTCGTTCTGCTTCTGTATCTGAAGGAGGTATGAACCTTGCTGAAACTCGCCTTCATTTTTCTGAAGATCGGTTTTCTTTCTTTTGGCGGTGGATGGGCGATCGTTGGAATACTCAAGAACGAACTCGTCACCGGTGGCTTTCTCTCTCCTGAGGAGTTCTCTCAGGCGGTTTCGATCGCTCAAATGACTCCAGGTCCCGTTGCGATAAACCTGGCAACTTACACGGGATACAAATTCTTTGGTCTGATAGGTGCTGTGTTGAACACACTCGCTTTCCTTGGGGCTCCCATTCTGGTTATCACCACTGCTATTTTCCTCAGAAAATACGTGAAGCTTCAGAGAGTGAGGTTGATGAAAGCGCTCGAAGGGGCCACCACAACCCTTTTGATCGTGACGCTCCTTTCGCTTCTCAGTTCCGTTCAGAATCCTGTGTTGATCCTGCTTTCTGCTGCCGCTTTTGTGTGTTCTTTCTTCAAGGTGCACCCTCTTTTCATCATTTTTGGGTGTGGAGTGATCGGAGCGATCCTCGGTTTCTGATAAAATATCACAGGAAAAGGAGGTGCTGAGAGTGGCAGAACTCTCGACGAGATACAATCCAGCTGAGATAGAGACCAAATGGTACAGATACTGGGAAGAAAAAGGCTACTTCACACCGAAAGGTGTCGGAGAGAAATTCTCCATTGTGATACCGCCTCCAAACATCACCGGAAGGATCCACATGGGGCACGCTCTGAACATAACTCTCCAGGATATCGTGGTCAGATACAAGAGAATGAAAGGGTACGATGTCCTCTGGGTACCCGGAGAAGACCACGCGGGTATCGCTACGCAGAACGCGGTGGAAAAGTTCCTTCTTCAAACACAGGGAAAGACGAGGGAGGAAATCGGAAGAGAAAAGTTCCTTGAGATCACCTGGGAGTGGGCTAACAAATACAGGAGGGAAATAAGAGAACAGATAAAGGCTCTTGGAGCCTCGGTGGACTGGACAAGGGAGAGGTTCACACTGGACGAGGGGCTTAGCAGAGCCGTAAGGAAGGTGTTTGTTGAGCTCTACAGGAAGGGTCTGATATACAGAGGAAAGTACATAGTGAACTGGTGTCCAAGGTGTAAAACGGTGCTCTCGGACGAGGAAGTCGAACACAAGGAACACAAGTCCAAACTCTACTACGTGAAGTATCCCGTCAAAGATTCCGATGAGTACATCGTTGTGGCAACCACAAGACCCGAGACGATGCTCGGTGACACGGCCGTCGCCGTTCACCCGGAGGATGAAAGGTACAAAAACTTCGTCGGTAAGACGCTCATTCTTCCGCTCGTTGGAAGAGAAATACCCGTTGTCGCGGACAAGTACGTTGACCCGAAGTTCGGAACGGGTGCGGTGAAGGTAACCCCTGCGCACGACCCGAACGACTATCTCATAGCTCAAAGACACAACCTTCCAATGATAGAAATCTTCGATGACAACGCGAGGATAAACGAAAACGGTGGAAAATACAAAGGACTGGACAGGTACGAGGCGAGAGAGAAAATAGTGAAGGATCTTGAAGAACAGGGCTTTCTCGTCAAGATAGAGGATTACACTCATTCTGTTGGGCACTGCTACAGATGTGACACGGTGATAGAACCGAAGCTTTCCGACCAGTGGTTCGTTTCCACAAAACCGCTTGCCAAAAGAGCTATTGAGGCCGTAGAAAATGGAGAGATAAGGTTCTTCCCGGAGAGATGGACGAAGGTCTATCTGAACTGGATGTACGAAATCAGGGACTGGTGTATCTCCAGACAGCTCTGGTGGGGCCACAGGATTCCCGTCTGGTACTGTCAGGACTGCGGCCATCTGAACGTCTCCGAAGAAGACGTGGAAAAGTGTGAAAAGTGCGGCTCCACGAATCTGAAACAGGACGAAGACGTGCTCGACACCTGGTTCTCCTCTGCACTCTGGCCGTTTTCGACTCTCGGTTGGCCCGAAGAAACCGAAGACCTAAAGAGGTACTATCCAACAGACCTTCTCGTCACAGGCTTTGACATAATCTTCTTCTGGGTCGCGAGAATGATCATGATGGGATACGAGTTCATGAACGACAAACCTTTCAGCCATGTCTACATTCACCAGCTCGTCAGGGACAAATACGGAAGGAAGATGAGCAAATCCCTCGGAAACGGCATCGATCCTCTCGAGGTGATAGACGAGTACGGTGCCGATCCGATGAGGTTCACCCTCGCAATACTCGCCGCTCAGGGAAGGGACATAAAACTCGATCCGAGGTACTTCGACGCCTACAAGAAGTTCGCGAACAAGATATGGAACGCCACGAGGTTTGTTTTGATGAACCTTGAAGATTACAAAGAGGTACCTCTCGAAAACCTCAAGACGGTTGACAAATGGATTCTCACGAGACTCAACAAAACGGTGGAAGAGGTCACAAACGCTCTCGAGAACTACGATTTCAACATTGCAGCAAGGACCATTTACAACTTCTTCTGGGATGATTTCTGTGATTGGTACATAGAGGCTTCAAAGCCGAGGTTGAAGACTGAAGAGAGGAACCTTGTTCAGACGGTGCTTGTGAAGGTGCTGGATGCGTCCTTGAGACTCCTTCACCCGTTCATGCCGTTCCTCACAGAAGAGCTCTGGCAGAAACTCCCCGTGGCCGGTGAATCCATAACGATTGCGAAGTGGCCAGAGATCGAAAGAGAACTCATCGATGAAACCGCGGAGAAGGAATTCACCAGGCTCATGAACATGGTGCGCGGCGTCAGGAACGTGAGAGCCGAGATGAATCTGCCGCAGTCTCAGAGAGTGAAGGTGTACATCAAGGGCTACGAAGTCACGGAAGAAGAAGAGCTCCTTCTCAAGACTCTCGGAAACATAGAAGAAGTCAGTTTCGTGAACGAAAAACCGCCGAAGACTGCAACAGCCTACGTTGAAGAGGAAATAGAGGCCTATGTGGACCTTGGAGGGCTCATAGATTTCGAAAAGGAAAAAGAGAGATTGAAACAGATCATGGAGAAGATCCAGAAAGAAATAGATCGTCTGGAGAAGAAACTCGCAAACAAAGACTTTGTCGAAAAGGCACCTGAGGAAGTGGTCGAAGAAACGAAAGAAAAACTCAACACCAACAGGGAACGTCTCGCAAGGCTCGAATCCATCCTCAGAGATCTAGAATGAAAAAGAGGGGCCAAAGCCCCTCTTTGTTTTTCAGTGATGTTCGTGGTGGTGATGATCGTGAACTTCGTAGTCTGAATCTTTCAGTTGTCCTGAGAGATACTGGTTCACCACTTCTTCCACTGTTCCTGATGCGCCCTTTATCACTTTTACACCCATGGCTTCGAAGGCAGCGATGGCTCTTCTTCCGATACCTCTCACTATCACCAGCTCCGCTCCTTTTTCTTTCACAAAATTTGGGACAGCACCGTGAACATGATCCTGTGCAAGAGGGTTTTCTTCAACACTGATATCCGCTATCGCGTTGTTCTTCACCTTCACGAATGCGAAATACGGTGCCCTACCGAAGTGTTCCGATATGGGAGAATCTTTTCCTCTGTTTTCGGAGACGGGAATGGCTATGATCATTGTTTCACCTCCTCTCAGGGTTCGGGTTTGGTTTCCGTTTCCTTTGGTGACAGATGATCTTCGGCCAGGAGAGGCTTTATTATCTCAAAGGCTTTCTTCACAATTTTGTTCTGCGCAACCAGCTTTTTTATATAGGAAGCATCGGGGAAACTTATCGCTCCTGTTGGACAAAGGTTCATGCACGTCTGACACGCAACCATACAGTTGTAAGGACGCGCCACTATCACTTTTCCCTCTTTTTTGTCGAAGTCGAACACTCGTCTTCCGCAGGTTACAAAGCAGATTCCACATGTCACACATTTATCGTAATCGATGGTTGGGTACCACTCTATTTCTTTCCTGTCCACGCCCCACCATGGGACTTTAGAAAGATCACGAACTTCTCGACCAAGGGCATCCTTTCCAATCAACGGAGCGTTCTTTGCCTCTGCCATAGTCTTCCCTCCCCGTTTTGTTCTTCTTCGTGGTAAGGGGAGGGAGTATCAATACCCGCACCACCAGCACTGACAGACCTTTCTCACGACTCTCACCTCAGGGAAATTATATACTTTTTGCATATATTTGGTCAAACAAAAAATTGCAGAGTTTGGGGAATTTTTCTTGACCATTAAATCAGAAAGATCATCGATAATGACTATTCAAAGAAAAAAAGGATAGTATGCAAAGAAAATTTTAATGATAAAATTATCACAAAGACATCCAAGGGGGAAACAGTATGAGATTGAAAGTTTCTTTTCAGGCGATGGAAAGCACTGTTCCATTGAATTACAACTATTTTCTTTCTTCTTTCATCTACAAGAGATTGGCTTCACAGAATGAAAACTTTGCCAGATTCCTTCACGAGAAGGGTTATGGGAAGAGGTTCAAGTTTTTCACTTTTTCACAACTTTTCTTTGAAAATTCCAGAGTCAGCGGTGAGAGAATCTTCATATTTCCAGGAAAAGGATGGTGGTACATCTCATCCCCAGTAGTTGAATTCGTCAGGTACATGTTTTCTTCTCTCTCCGAAGATCCCGTGATCAGGGTAGGAAAAACAGAGTTCATCGTGAAATCCATTGACATCGAAAATTCTCTTCCTGACCAGTCGGAGTACCACTTTGTCATGCTGTCACCGCTTGTGGTCAGTGTACCTGAAGAAAACAATGGAAAGCTTTACCACAGGTATCTTCATCCGGGAGAGGAAGAGTTCTACGAAGTTTTCAGAAAAAATCTTATGAAGAAGTACAGAGCTTTTTACGGAAAAGATCCAGAAGGCACTGTTGAAGTCATCCCCGATTGGGATTACATCAAATCACGTCATCGGATAACCAAGAGGATCAAATTGAAAAACGCGTTCGTCAGAGCCGTGGTTTTCCCGTTCAAAATCAGGGGCGAGAAAAAGCTTGTAGAGATCGGCTATGAAGCGGGTTTTGGAGAGAAAAACAGCATGGGATTCGGAATGGTAGCCTTGAAAAAATATGAGAGGTGAAAAGATGGGCGAAGTTGTAAAACTGGTTACATTTCTTGGCCTGGGTAAGTATGAAGAAAGCGAAATTAAAATTAATGGGAATCTTTTAGATGGGTGTGTAAAAAATGATGACTCCCAGGATATTTTTTGTGTTCGACAATCGATTTTCCCACTAGCATTAATTGAATATCTGAATCATATAGGAAAACAAGTTGAAACAATATTCTTCCTAACAAAAACCGTGAAAGAAAGCAAAACATGGGATGAGTGTAGAAGATTTTTGAGATCAAATATTAAAGATTTTGAAATACCGGAGAGGAGAATCTTCAAGTAACTTGATGAATTTCCTTGTAAGAAACCTTGTGGAAAATTTGGAAGAAGGGGACAGAGTTATACTGGATGTTACTCATTCGTTCAGAAGTATTCCATTGATGGCAAGTGTAGTAGCCCTGTACCTT
The DNA here is from genome assembly GCF_000008545.1 of Thermotoga maritima MSB8. Classification (NCBI taxonomy): domain Bacteria; kingdom Thermotogati; phylum Thermotogota; class Thermotogae; order Thermotogales; family Thermotogaceae; genus Thermotoga; species Thermotoga maritima. Next base: position 1,790,085 of record NC_000853.1, on the reverse strand, counting down.
AAAGAGGCCAAAGATGTTAATGTGAGTGTAGTTTACGGCAAGTACAATAAAGAAACAAAAGTAACAGAGTGCGAAGATTTGACCCCACTAACTAAAGCTACATCATGGATATATGCTGTTCGATTGTTCAAAGAGTATGGATATGCGAAAGAACTCGCTGATTTGATAAAAAAGAGAAATGAAGAAATATACAGGAGAAGTCAAAGTTCGAAAAAACCAAAGCTACTTGGTTCTATGTCTCAAAAACTTCAGGATCTTTCGTCTTCTATACGTCTTGGATCCATAGTAGCCATAAGGAAGAATTTAACCAATTTCTTCAATTTTATTGATAGAAATAAAGCAAGAATAAGAGAGGAGACGGAGGTTTTTGTTCCAGAGATTGCGGCTCTCTTAGATGGGATCGAAAAAAGATACAGGGTTATACATGTGAAATCGGAGAATTTTGAACTGAGCGAAAAAGAATTGGAATCTGAAAAAGAGTTACTGGATTTCTATCTTCAAACAGGAGATTTAGGTATGGCTCTTCGTTTGGCAAGAGAATATCTTATAAATGTCTATTTGATGTCTGGAGGGGAGAAGAGTGATTTCTTGGATAGAAATGTTAGAGAGTCTGTGAGCATTTCAACGTTTGGTTATGATACCATCCTTCAGGCAAGAAATCATGTTGCTCATTTCGGATTCAACAAACTCCAGCTTCCCTCCTTGAAAAAGATAGAAGATCACCTGAAAGTGCTTGTTCAAACCCCACCGGAACAACTTCTGGAGTCTGCGAGAAAAACTCAGCGAAACAGAAAAAGAGCTCTTCTCACTCCTCTCGGTACGACAAAAGGTGCTTTATACACCGTTCTGAAAAAAATTTCACCTGATCTACTCCTGGTTATAACTTCAAAACAGGGAAAAGCTATTCTTTCAGAAATTCTGGAGAAAGCTGAATTCAAGGGTGAATTTAGGGTAATCCTTCTCGAAGACCCTTTTATGGGTGTAAGTGAAATAGATCGAGTAGTATCCGAAATCAAAGAACATCTTTCTGACGTGGATGAAGTGATCGTCAATCTCACAGGTGGAACCACTTTTCTTACGTACGTTATCGAGCGTGCCAAAAATCAAATTAGATACGGAAGAAAAGTAAAAACTATCCTGGCTGTGGACAAGAGAACTTACGAAGAACAAAAGCAGAATCCTTTTGTGGTGGGTGAAATTCTGGAGCTTGATTGAGAAAAGGAGGTGAATCTTCCTTGAAAGACAGAGAAGAGCTTGTTGTTGGGGCTCTCCTGCACGACATAGGAAAGGTCGTAAGAAGGGCGGGGGATGACAGAAGACATCAGATTGCCGGATACGATTTTACAAACAAAGTGAAGAAATTCGCTGTAATTCAGGATTACATTCACTACCATCATGAAAAGGATCTTCTGAAAAAAAGTTTGGAAAACGAAAAGGTTTGGTACGTGTGCTTCGCAGACAACCTCTCGAGCAAAGAAAGAATGACCGAAGATCAGAAGTTTGAAGAACTTCGAAGAATGGTCAACCTCCTCTCAAAGATCCCGGAGGGGGAATCTTCCAGAAACGTCACTTACTTTCCTGCAAAACCAGCCAACGAAGTGGTGGAAGCGGTAAAGGATATGAAAGAAGATCAGAAAACCTACGAGGATCTCTACAGGAGATTTGTCGAAGACGCTCAGAAGATTTCTCCCACACCAGATGATGTGAATTTTCTCACTTACAAGTACTTCTCGTTCATTCCTCAGGAAACAAGAGTGGAAGGAGACATGGATATATCGCTCTACGACCATCTGAAGGTCACGGCTATGCTTGCTCTCTCGCTCTATGACTACGCAAAGGAAAACGACCTCAAATTTGAATCCTACCAGGAGATGAAATCACACTTTGAGAATTCCAACGTGAAACCCTTCCTACTTGTTGGGGGAGATGTCTCCGGGATACAGAATTTTATTGCCAACGTCTCTTCAAAAGGAGCTCTCAGATCCTACAGAGGAAGGAGTTTCTTCATAGAAATTCTCCAGGAAGTCGTTGTGGATGAGATTCTTGATAAAACAGGCTTTTACAGGACAAACGTTCACTTCATAGGAGGAGGACATTTCTACCTTGTCCTTTCCAACACAGAGAAGGTGAAGAAAGCCCTCGAAGAGATCAGAAACGAGCTGAACGAATGGTTCAGAAATAGGGGTCTTTCACTCCACCTTGTGATCGAATCTGTTGAATTTTCGGTGAAAGACGTGGAAGACATGTCCAAGGTTTTCAAGAAGATCGGTGAAAAGTTGAACGAAAGAAAATACAGAATGTACACAGAAAAAGACCTCGAAGCGATCTTCCCCGATGATTTGAATCTGATCCAGGAGAAGGGAAACCACACCTGCAAAATCTGTGGAAACAGAGTAGACAAGCTCTTTTCCATTCGAGAAGGAGAAGAAGAAATCGCCTGTGACTTCTGCAAGGAAATGTACGAGCTTGGAAGAGAACTTCTTGAAGAGTCTCACGTGTATCTTGCTGAAAGGAAGAATGGAAAGTTCGAGATTTTTAAGAGAAAATTCGATTTCTCGAGAGAACCGGGAGAGGGTTTCAGCTACAAGTTGAGAAGGATATACGAATTCTCGGAAAAAGAAAAGAACGTCAGAAGAATACAGGTGGTGACGTATTTCAAAGAACAGGAGTTCGAGAAAATCGCAGAAAAAGCACCTGGCAAAAAAATAGCGAGCCTCCTTGTTGACGTTGACAACCTTGGAAAGATCTTTCTCAAAGGTTTAAAGAAAAAGACCCTTTCCAGATACAGCACCCTCTCAAGGCTCATGAGCTTTTTCTTCAAAGAAAGAGTAGAGAGTATTGTTGAAGGAAAGAACGTTATGGTGATTTATTCCGGCGGAGACGATCTCTATCTGGTTGGCGGATGGAACGATGTTCTGGATGTGGCAAAAGAGTTGAGAGAGGCGTTTGGAAGATTCACAACGAACGACTTCATGACGTTCTCCGCGGGATACGTGATCACCGATGAGAAAACGAGTATGAGCCTCATAAGAGAAATGTCTGAAAGAGCCGAAAGCGCTGCCAAGAAATCCGGGAAGAACAGCATAGCATTTTCGAACAGAAACTACTATGCGGTAAAGTGGAACACCTTCTTCGAAATGTACAACTTTTATCAAGAGTTGAAGGAAATAGCAGACAAAGTGGACAGAAGTGTCATTAGAAAGGCTTTGAATCTCACAAGAGAAGAGTCTCCTCTGAACAAAGCCTTCCTCGCCTACATAGAAGCAAGGGAGAACAAAGACGAAGACAAAAGAGTGGCAAATCTCATGAGAGAGAACATAGATCACCTCGGTGAAAACGCCTTGAATGTAATCCTCCAGTTTGTGGATCTTCTCTCAAGAAAAAGCTGAAGGAGGGATGAGCGGTGGCAGTTTCTCAGGGTGTTTCTCTCAAAGAAGATTTGAAGGACCTTGTGAGAAAGGCAGAGGAAATCGGAAGGGAACTTTCTGGAAAGCTGAAGACAAACCAGCTCAGAAAGTTTCATGGTCACTTAACCAAAATCTGGAGCAACTACATCTACAAAAAGAAGGACTACAGGGATAACCCGGAGAAGTTCAACGAAGAGATCCTTAACGAGCTTCACTTCATGAAGATATTTCTCGCATATCAGGTTGGAAGGGATATCGAAGGTATCAGTGAATTGAAGGAGATACTTGAACCTCTCATAGACGAGATAAAGACTCCTGACGAGTTTGAGAAATTCAAAAAGTTCTACGATGCAATCCTTGCGTATCACAAATTCCATTCTGAATCCGAAAAAAGCAACAGAAGGACAGCCAGAAGATAAGGAGGGATGAGCGGTGGAAAGGCCGATACTCGGAAAGTACATCATAAAGGGAAAGATCATTCTGGAAACAGGTCTTAGGATCGGAGGTCAGGAGCTCGGTGTGAACATCGGTGGTATAGACAATCCCGTTATCAGAAATCCTCTCACGGGAGAACCCTACATCCCCGGAAGCTCTGTGAAAGGAAAGATGAGAAGCCTGATGGAAAGGTTGTTGAATCTGGATATATCTGGGAACAAGGTAAGAAGACACGAATGCGAAGAAAGGGAATGCAAAGTCTGCAGGGTGTTTGGTTCGACCTCGAAAGAAGGAAATAACATCCCTTCACGCCTTCTTGTCAGAGATGCGTTCCTCACGGAAGATTCGAAAACGAAACTCCTCAGCATGGAAACCGACCTTCCATACACGGAATGGAAAACAGAGAACGCACTGGACAGAGTCACCTGTAAAGCCGATCCGAGAAGCTTTGAAAGAATTCCCGCAGGTGCGGAATTTGAATTCGAGATCATCTACACAGCAGAGAACGAAAAGCACATAAAGGAAGACCTCGAAAATATAGCCACAGCTCTGGAGCTTCTCGAAGACGACTATCTCGGTGGAAACGGAAGCAGAGGATACGGAAAAGTGAAGTTCAGTATAGAAAAAGTGATCTTCAAGAGCGCCGATTACTACAAAGGAGAGGGAACACCCGTAGAAAAAGAGGTCAAAGGTGGTGTTGAGGGCTTTAAGAAAGCCATCCCCGAAATCGTGAAAGGGTGATAGGAGTGCGCCTTCTGGTGAAGATGAGTTTCAGAAGTGGTTTCAGGGTGGGTAGGGGGAACGAGACCGATTCCACCCTCCCCACCATCCATTCCGATACCATCTACGGTGCTGTTGTGTACCACGCTTTCAAGTGGTCTGAGAAAGCCGAAGACTTCGCAAAGAAGTTGAAGGTCTCTTCTCTTCTGTTCGTTCGCGGTGATCGCCTTCTTGTTCCAAAACCTTTTCTTTACAACACCTATTCGTTGGAAGAAGATGATGAGGAAAGTCCAAAGGAGCTGAAGAAAGCAAGTTATGTTTTCCTGGACAAGCTCGCTGACTATCGGTCGATAAAGGAAGCAAGCGGTGCTGTCTGCAAGGAAAATCCGGTGGAGATAGTGAGGATTCCAAGAAATTCCCTCGACAGGATAACGAGTTCCTCCAATCTCTACTTTGTGGAAGTTGCTTTCGTAAAAGAGGGGTTCACTCCGGCATTTCTGGCAGAATTTCCCGATGAATACGAGGGGCTTTTCAAAACAGCTGTCAAGTCTCTTGGAGATAGTGGAATAGGCGCTGACTCAACTTACGGATACGGACTTTTCAATGCCGAGTTCGAATCTGCTCCAGATTTCCCGGAAGAGGGTGAGTACTATCTCACCCTGTCGCTTTTTGTACCTTCTGCAGAAGAGAGATCAAAGATGAACGAAGGATACTACAGGGTAGTAAAAAGGCGCGGAGTAAAAAGGGATGAAATGAAGGTAAAGAAGGAGATTTCTTATGTTCAGGAAGGTTCTGTGTTTCCTTTCAAGCCAGAGGGCCGTGGGGTGTTGAAGATAGAAGACTATTTTGTCCAGACGTCTCCACTCTGCGTGGCTTTCGGTGGTGATGGGAAATGAAGGTGACTCTCAAAACACTGACTCCCCTTCACATAGGAAGCGGCGAAAAGTATCCTCCTTGCAACCTCGTTGTTCTGAAAGAGGAAGAAAACAAAAAAACAGCTGTGAGGCTTATCACAAGAAAATTTCTTGAAGTTTTGAGGAAACACCCTGAAATCAAGCAAAACATCTCTGAAAATATCTCTAAACCCCTCAGTTTTAAAGAAGTAGAAAACGTGGAAGATGGTGTTTTCTATGAGGTGAGCCTCTACTCAGATTTCTCCAGTGGGAAGAAAAATCCGGAGATTCCTGAAGTTGTTCACCATCCCGACGGAAGCGTTTATGTCCCGGGAAGTTCGCTGAAAGGCGCTGTAAGACTTGCACTCACCTGGCACGTTTTGAGGAACAACAGGAATCTTCTTGAAGAATTCCGCAGGAATGTACAAAAGGATCTTCAAAATCACAAAAGGGCATTCTATCAGACCAATGAATTCCTGAATGGATTGTTCAGATTTGCTCCAAAAGAGATCAACACCGATTACTTCCGCTTCCTAAGAGTTTCTGATTCTCAAACACTGAGGACCCAGCTGGTTGTGCACGATGTCGGGATTTTCTACGTAGCTCGTCCCAACACTCACCCCAGAACTTTCCCTCTGGAGTTTGTTCCTATCAACAGAGATTTCGTCTTTGATGTGAGGTTTGTGAAAGAAGAATACGATTACTTTCTCACACACGTGAGAAAACGCTACGGAGTAGAACTTCCTGGAAGCATTGAAGAGATCTTTTCGATCGTGAACGAGTTCTACTCCGAAGTCTTCAAATTCGAAAGAGAACGCTTTAAAAAAGCAAAGGAGAATTTTGAAAAGCTCGACACCAGTAAAATCGAAGAAAGATTCCAAAAGATAGAGAAAGTGCTTCAAAGCAAGAAGTACGTACTCATACACATAGGATACGGTGGAGGACTCATGGCAAATTCGCTCTTCATTCTCCTTGACGAAGAGACAAGAAAACAGGTGAGAAACATTATAAAGTACCATAAAGATGACGAAGCTCCTCTCACGAGGAGATACCTCGTTCAGAGTGAAAACAACAGTTACAGAGTGATATCTCCGATAGGATGGTGTGCGTTGTGGTTGGAAGATTCCCAATCTACGTAGAAGAGGAGTTCACATCGGATGAAAAGAAGTGGGAGTTTGTCCTCTCGAAAATCGAGTCCATCGATCCGGCAGTGGCTTCCTTCGTGGAAGAAGCACCGGATGGAACAATGAGAGTGATCGGTCCGTTTCGGGCGAGGAGTGGTTACGCTCTTGTTATCTCCTCGCCTCTTTCTTCGCTCTTTCATTTCTTGGTTCTCAACGTTCCCCGTGTTTTGAACGCAGTCGTGAAACCCGGAAGAGCCTACGTCGAAATATACGAAAAGAGAGATCTTTTCGATTCACCCGGGGTGTTCACTTTGAAGGTGAAAGGAGCAAAGGGTTTCTCACTGAAGCAGTTGAAAGAAGACATGAAACTCTTCCTCGGTGTCGAGGTTGAACCCGCCTTCCAGCCGGTTTCTCTGAGAAACACAAAGAACGGTGTTATCGTGACCTTGAAAACCCTCACCCCTGAAACGACCGCTCTGGTGAAACTCTCGAGGCTTTGTGGCACCGGTGAGAGCAGAAAGTACGGACATGGAGATGTAGAGATCTACAGGATTGTTGAGTGATTTAAGTTACAGGTTTTACCTACCAAAACGTTTTCTGTGATGAATGGTATCCCGAGGTATACGATGTTATCAAGTATAGTCTTGTTCCTCTTTATGTCGAGAAGGTCGTAAGCCTTCCACATCTCATCAATACATTTCTTCAGGTGGGGTCTCAGTTCGGATCGTGCCTTTTCAAGGTCACCGTTGTATTTCTTGACGAGCGGGTTGAACACGTTTTTTCTCTTATCCTTTTCAAAGTCATCCAGTGCGTCTACGATATAGAGCCATTTTCCAAGGGACAGACCAAGGTAGTAAAGAATTTTTCTCTGGGTTTCTTCTTTAACCATTTTGCTGAGGATTGTTCCAACTATTTTGCCCTGTTCTTCTGCGAGGATTTTGAAATCTTGTTCCTTTTTTTCCATTTCGTAGAAGTTCTCAAAAAGACTGGATATTTCGGGATCTTTCTTCAAAAAAGCGCTCGCAAATAGGTAAACGGGATTTTTTCTGTCTATGTAGTTGTCTTTCAGCTTTTCACGAAGAAGGGCAGTGAAAACACGAGCCACCTCGTCTATTTCGCTTGAGGAGTAAAAATCCACCTTTTTGAGGGTGAAGATACAGAGTTCTTTTTTTCTTTTCAAATCGCTGTTGTTCAGACTTGAAAGAAGAAGTCCAAGTGATGCGGCTTCGTAGGTGAGGAGGAAACGCGGAATGATTGAATACTTTTTCAAAGCTTTGCAGACACCGCAGTAGTACCCTCTGAATTCTTCGTACTCCTTCACTTTCAGTTCGCACTTCAAGGGTTTGATATATCCAAACATCAATTTTTCCTCCTGATGATTCTGAGAAGTTCTTGAAGGATCCTGTTGTACAGGTAGTCGTAGACAAAGAACGCAACCTGAACACCAAGAAAGCCGAGCACGTAGAGAGAAAAGGAAACATCAGGCAGTTCAGCATTGAAGAATTTTGAAGCCACAAACACCAAAAGCAGAGTAGAAGCGTTCAAGTAGAGAAACCTGATGAGAATCGGTTTCTTTCTGAGAAAACCGTAAAAAGAAAGCACGAAAAAGAGCAAAACATAGCCTGGATTAGGAACAAGAAGAAACACAAGAACATTCACAGCGATTATGATTGGAACAGATCCGATCCCGAAGAGTTCCACAAGAACCCCTGTGAAAACACTGCTCAAAGCGGCGAAAAATATCTTGCTCTTCGTGAAGTTCCCAATGTAGAGTAGAAGGACAACGAGAGCGGAAACGAGCCCTCCATAAGTGACTTTCTTCACATGCAAGGAATGCAGTCACCCCCGCATGCTTCACAACAGGTATCTGTGCACCATGCACATCCAAGGCAGGCGAGAATATCGCGACAGCCGTCGTTCCCCCTGTATCTGTATCCCATGGAATAGAACGTGTTATGTACATTTTCCTGTCCGGGTGTTTCTGAAAACTCACCACTCATCAATACAGCGTACGCTTCGTTGATCTGCTTCATTTTTTCTTCCGCAAGATCTTTGAGAGGATGATCCTTGTATCGGTCCGGATGGTACTTTTTCACCAGCTCTCTGTAAGCTTTCTCTATCTCTTCCTTTGAAGCACCAGGTGGAACACCAAGGACTTCGTAGGGATTCACAAAGATCACCTCCACGGCGAAAGCTTCTCTGATATTTTAACATCTGGAAGTATTTCAGAAGGTGATGTTAGAAAAATCTTTATTAACTAAATCTTAATATGTTTTATTCATACAAACCAGGTTAGTTCCAATCATTCACAAAGTGGGTGATGCGTGTACATGGCACTGGAAGATCGATACAGAGTATGCAATTACCGGTAACGAAAAATTTCATGCGGATTTGTGGTACCGGAAGCTATGCGTTAAAAAGGGAATAATGGATGATATGAAGAGACAATATGAAGAGAATTTGTGGAGATAGATTACGTGTAAGTGCTTTAAATTCGAGAAGTTAACAGTTAACTTCTAACACACTGAGGAATACCTTCTTTCATCTATTTGTGAAACATGGAACTAATCGATTTTTACCAAAAACACCCCAAAATGCCCTGACGTAGGTTGATATAATTTATCTTCTGTTTTTTGCTTGTGTTCTTTCATTGTTGAACTATGCAATTATTCCATTTTTCCAAACAGTACTTGAAGGTGCTCTCTTGTGTGTTAGAATGGTTTATGGAAAAGGAGAATATGGAAGTTCAAAAAACATCTTGCTTTCAGAGTGTGTTTGTGATATAATTTCTCTTGAACTCAACGGGTTTCAATAATTCCTTAGAGGTATGGAAACCTTGAGACCGATCCAGAGAATCGTCCTGAGTTCCTTGTTTCAATAATTCCTTAGAGGTATGGAAACTGTTTCCTCGCTCTGCAATGATCCTCAGATCTGCCTGTTTCAATAATTCCTTAGAGGTATGGAAACCCGTCCCTTCTTTCCTGTCTTTTTGCCTCCTTTAAGTGTTTCAATAATTCCTTAGAGGTATGGAAACTTGTACAAAGCTTCTACGTCAGGTTCAATCCTGATTTGTTTCAATAATTCCTTAGAGGTATGGAAACTAAGTATCCCTCCTACTTCATCAGGATCGAGATGTCTGTTTCAATAATTCCTTAGAGGTATGGAAACTCTCCTGCTTCTTCTCTTCCAGTGCAATGTTCTGTAGTTTCAATAATTCCTTAGAGGTATGGAAACTGGGGTGGCCTGGATGGTACGGCCCGGGAGAGCTCTGTTTCAATAATTCCTTAGAGGTATGGAAACGCGACGAGACAATCAACGAACTTGTCGACTACTTTCTGTTTCAATAATTCCTTAGAGGTATGGAAACCGAAGAAGAGGTGATGAGACGTGACATTGAGAGAACGTTTCAATAATTCCTTAGAGGTATGGAAACAGCTTCTGTTTCATCGTTCCATTTCCAATTCGGCTTGGTTTCAATACTTCCTTAGAGGTATGGAAACGCGCCCGCCAGCGCCAGCGCCAGCATGCCAAAAACAAGTTTCAATACTTCCTTAGAGGTATGGAAACCATGACCACAGACAACTACAAGGCTATCAAGAAGAGATTCAATCCTTCCTTAGAGGTATGAAAAGCCCACAAACCGTATGATTTCTTCATCTTCGATACTGTTTCAATACTTCCTTTCAGGTGCAATGACTATGGATTTAGATTGTTGTCAGAAAGTGTACGTTAAAATGTGAATGATAACACCGCAGGGGGGATAGGGGTGCTTGAAAAGATATACAATCTTGGGAAAATTGGTGGTGATTCTTTTTCAAACTTCGCTGAAGAAGTTCCTTCTGATGAAGGAATAGCTATCTTTCTTGAGAGTAATTCAGAGGGTTTGGTTTTCAAGGATGTTGTTTCTATCGAGAAAAAACCAGGGGGTAAGAACTCGAAAATCTTCCTCTACAGAAAACAGCGCGGGAATTTCTCCTCTTCTGTTTCCCCCACCATGAAATTTCTCGACAAATCTAGTGGTTCAAGAGACCCTCTGGAAAGGACCTTTGATGTCTTCTTAGGCTTTTTCGACCATCCGAAGATATCTCACATCAAAGATGTCCTCGAGAGAAATAAAGAAGAGATTATTGACAAGCTAAGAAATTACGATGTAAAAAACAGATTCCTCACGATATCCATCGATGGAAAATTTCCCGCAGAAGTTCCAGAAATTCTCCAGGCGTTTGAAGATAAAGTCACACAGAAGAAAACTAAGGGAGAGGCAAAATGTTTTCTGTGTGGAAAAGAAGCAAATTCCAGACTGAGTGATGTGTTCAAATTTGCCACCTTTGACAAGCCTGGCTTCACACCTTTTCTTTCCAAGAAACATCCGATCCAGATTTGTGATGATTGCAGGAGTGTTCTGGAAAAAGCCAGAAGAGCAATTGATGAAAAGCTTTCTTTTTCCTTCTTCAGCAACAACAGAATTCTCTGGATAATCCCCTCCGTACCCGATCAGGATATTCTGGAATCAGTGATTGAAAAAATATATGAAATAAAAGACACCGACAAAAACTCAAAGTTTCGCAGTTTCGCTAGGCTCGAAGAAGAGATTGAAAAAGTTCTTTCGGAAAACGAAAGAGCTGTTTACGATTTTGTACTGATAGAAAAAGAACAACAGGCAGAAAGAATAGTTCTTCACGTTGAGGAAGTCTCGCCTACCAGAGTAAGACGGATCCTTGAAGAATCAAAGAAGATAGAATCTCAACTCAAAGAAGACGGTTTCAAAGTTTCTGTGAACTTCTCAGTGATTCACAAATTCTTCGAGGATCTGGACAGATACTTCAACTCCCTGTTTAGTGCTGTATTCTCTGAGGGAACGTTTGATAAAAAACTGCTGCTGACTCTCTTTCTTTCGAAAATAAGAAGCGATTTCTTTGGAAATGATACTTTACTTTCTGCACGTGAAGCTTTTGCCACGTATGTTTATCTGAGACGCTTGAACGTCTTAAAGGGGGGTGCTTCCGTTTTGAAGGGTGAAGATTTCTTCTCCAGGTATCCGGAGTTTTTCGATGAACCGTGGAAGAAAGCAGTCTTTTTAGAAGGAGTTCTGGCAAATTACCTTCTTTATCTGCAGTACGTTAAAAGAAACTCGAAGGCTTTCACGAAGAAACTGAAAGGACTCAGACTGACAAAGAGAGATGTGGAGGGGCTTCTTCCGGAAATCAGAGCCAAGATCGAAGCCTACGGTGGAATGAGTGAAAGTGTGGCAGAGCTTTTCAGGGAGACTGCTGAAGCTTTCCTCGAAGCTGGGAACTGGTCAGCATCACCCGACGAGATCAGTTTTGTCTTCGTCTCGGGACTTTCTCTCGGGAAAACTTTCTTCAGGGAGGTAGGGGTCGATGAATCCAGTGAAGAACAGGAGTGAAGTGCTTTTCATCTACGATGTGAAGTGGGCAAATCCGAACGGTGATCCACTCGATGAGAACAGACCGCGCTTTGATGAAGAAACATCCAGACTCTTTGTCACAGACGTGAGACTCAAAAGAACTGTGAGGGATTATCTTGCGGAGTGCTACGACGAAACGCTCTGGGTGACCGGTGAAGCGGTGGTACCGGAAGACAGAGTCAAAGAGCTTGGAATCAAGGACGTAAACGACGCATGCCAGAAGTGCATCGATATCAGACTCTTCGGTGCCGTTATTCCTCAGTCGAAAAAAGGAGCTATGGAATCTTCCATAACTGGTCCTGTTCAGTTCAGATACGGAACGAGTCTTCACAGAGTCAAACTCATGACTATCCAGGGAACTGCTGCGTTCGCAACCGAGAATTCAAAACAGAGGAGTTTTCGTGAGGATCAGGTTGTACCCTATGCCCTCATAGCATTCTACGGTGTGATAAATCAGAATTCTGCAAAGTTTACAGGACTCACCGAAGAAGATGTTTCCAAGCTTCTTGAAGGAATCTGGATGGGTACGAAGAACCTCATCACAAGATCGAAAATGGAGCACAATCCCAGACTCCTGATGAGAGTTGTTTACAAGGAAGGTGTGAACTACCACTCCGGAGAACTCGATTACCTTGTGAAGGTCGTGTCCGAGAAAGAAGATGAAGAAATAAGAGACATCTCCGAGTTGAAACTCGACGTTACCGAACTCAAGCAGGTTCTGGAATCCCTTAAGGACAAGATCGAAAGAATAGAATACTCTGTTGACAACCGCTTAAAACTCGCGGAGAACGGAGAAGAGAAGCCTTTTGAGGAGATATTCGGAGGTTTCCAGCTTGTAAAACTGGAGTGGTGAGAATGAAAGTTCTGGTCTTTGATGTTTCTGCTCCCTACGCTCTCTTCAGAAGACCTTACACAACGACATCATCGTACACCCTTCCCTTTCCACCAAGAACCACTCTTTTGGGGCTTGTGGGGTGTGTTCTGGGATATTCCACACCCGAAAGACTCGACAGTGCAAAAGTGGCGGTTCAGATAAAAAATCCTTTGAAGTTTCTGCGAACGGGAACGAACTTTGTGGAAACAAAGAAAGACAAAAAAGCTTCAAAAAGAACAAGAATAAGTCTTCAACTTCTGAAGAATCCTGCTTACAGGGTGTTTTTCAGCTGGGAAGACGAAGATTTTGAGAGGTTGAAGAACCTTCTCGAACACAGCGAAACCATCTTCACACCTTACCTTGGTGTGGCAAGCTTTATTGCCAGACTGAATTACGTGGGAAAGTACGAAGCAACCCGTGTAGCAGATTTTCCCTGCGAGGTCCACACGGTTGTTCCGAACACAGTAAAGCTTTTGCCGGAGCCTTCACACTATCTCATATTCGAGAGGGTCACAAGAAAAATGGACAAAGAGCGAAACATGCTTGAATCTGCGGTTTACATTTTCAAGAGGGACTTATCTCCTGTGAAGGTGGAAGGGGGAGAAGTGTGGAGGGTGGGAGAGCAGAACATAGTGTGGATGTGATGAAATCTCATCCTGACAGAAGACTGATTGATCATCTTGAGGGTGTTAAAAGACGCTCTCTGGAAAAATTCAGGTCGCTTGATCTTTCCTGGGAAGAACTTTTCGGATACGATGAAAATGTTCTGGAAGAATTCGTTTCCCTGCTCTCTGAATCGCACGATGTTGGAAAGAGTACAATCTACTTTCAGAAGCATTTGAGCGGTGAAAGAGTCGAAAGATCTTTGAGTGCGCACGCTCTTTTCTCCGCGGTTGCTTTCTTTCACAGGTCAAAAAACTTGCCGGACAAACTCAGAATATTCGGCTTCGAAATAATAAGAAGACACCACGGAGATTTCAGGAACTTTCTGGATATAGAAATAGATGAGAAAGTCCTGGAAAAGCAGTTCTCAGCCATTCCAGAGGATTTCCTGAGAAGATATGATCTTCATGATCTTAAGCTATCAGAAACAATAGAAAGGATAAAAAGATCGATCAGTAAGTTCTCTATCCTTGGAAAAAAAGACCTATCTGACTACTTTTTGATCCACCTTTTTATGTCCATACTCGTTTCTTCGGATAGGGAGGATGTGGTTTTCAAGAGCGAACCGCTTCCCTCCCTTCCTTCTTATGAAAAGGAGAAGATTCTCTCCTACAGAGAAAAGCTTGGCAGAAAAAACCAGATCGATTCTCTGAGGTGGAAATTTCAGGAGGAAATCTTGAGCTTCAAACCCGAAAGAGGAAAGATATACTCCATAACCGCACCGACGGGAATAGGAAAAACTATTGCAAATCTCCTTTTTGCCAGCCATCTCGCTGATGAAGACACGATCGTAATATACGCTCTTCCCTTCATAAACATAATTGAGCAGACCGTCGATAAGATAAAGGAAATATTTGAAACAGAAAGCCCATTCTTCGTCCTTCCCTTTCATCACCTTGCAAATCCAGCTTATGAGGAACCTGATAAATACGAAGATCTCCTGATGAACCTCTGGCACTCCAGGGTGGTAGTCACAACATTCGTGTCGCTTCTGGAGTCTCTCATCACTTTCAGAAAGATTCCGTTCTTCTACAAATTCCCAAAAGCTGTTCTCATACTTGATGAGGTCCAGGCAATACCTCACGAATACTGGACCCCTGTTGAAAAAACCGTTGAATTCCTCTCGAAAATGGGCACCACCGTTTTGCTCTCCACAGCGACAAAGCCCGCTCTTTTGAAAGAGGCTCTGGAAGTGGTGTCTAACAAGAATGTTTATTTCACAGCCTTGAACAGAACTGTTCTGAAAGTAGAAAAAGAAATGAGCTTTGAAGAATACAAGGAATTCGTAAGAGAGACCTTGAAGGATGGAAAAAGAACGCTCATCATAACAAACACGATAAGAGAAGCCGAGGAGATATACGACGTTGTTGAAGGCATGGGAAAAACCTGTTTCCTTTCCTCCAGGGTGATACCAAAGCACAGACTGGAGATCGTTTCGAAGATAAATGAGTACGATCTGTGTGTCTCCACTCAGGTGGTGGAAGCAGGTGTTGATATCTCATTCGAGAGGGTGATAAGAGACATAGCACCTGTTGACAGTATTGTTCAGGCAGCGGGGAGGTGCAACAGGCACTTCGAGTTGGAAAAGGGAGAAGTGATAGTCGTACCCGTCAGGAATGAGAGAAAAAACACCCTCTTTTCCTCATATGTTTACGGGAGCTTTCTCACAGAAACTTCCATGAACGTGTTGAAAAACCACAAATTTCTGGAGGAAAGCGAGTTTTTCATGCTCGTGGAGGATTTCTTCAGCTACGTGAAAACGTACGGCAATCCGGACAAGAAAGGAATCGGCAAGGCGCTCGAGAATTTGAATTTCAAAAAAATAGGAGAATTCAGTCTCATTGAACCAGAGCCAACGGTGCCGTTCATCGTTCTTGTTGATGAAGAGGCTCAAAGAGTATTCGAAGAATTTGCAGAGATCTTCAGTGGGAAAAGATCAAGAGAAAACTTCTCTCTCGTGAAAAGTTTGTTCAGGGAACTTTCCCCCTACATCGTGAGCGCGAGGATAAAGAGGGATCTTCCATTCCCACACACGATTGCCGGCATGATGGTTATTCACAGGAACGTTCTCGACAAATGGTACCACCCCGTGAAAGGTTTGAGAGTGGAAGGATCCGATGAGGTGATCATCATATGATGATTTCTGGATCTGTTGTTTTGAGCTATATAAACTGCAAAAGGGAAGCATGGCTGATGGCGCATGGGGTTCTTCCAGATCAGGGAAACATGCACATAGAGATAGGAAGGTTCATCCACGAAGACTACAGCGATTCTGTCATGCTTCCTGGTATGAAGATCGATACCATGTTTGAAAGAGAAGGAGTGAGAGTGGTTGGCGAAGTGAAAAAATCATCCGCTTCAAAAAGGGGAGCTGAGTACCAGCTCCTTTACTATCTTTACAGGCTCGAGGAAAAAGGTGTGAAAGCGAGGGGAGAGATCATAGTACCAAAAGAGAACAAAAGAATACCGGTTGAGCTCACAGAAGAAAACAGAGAGAAAATCAAAAAGGTCCTCGAGGAAGTATCTTCCCTCCTTGAAGAAGAAACTCCTCCACCACCCAAGAGAAAAGGAATTTGCCGAAAGTGTGGTTATGAACTTTTCTGTTTTTCGTGAGGTGGAAGGATGGAGAGCGTCTATCTCTTTTCAAGCGGAACGTTGAAAAGAAAAGCGAATACCATTTGCCTCGAAACAGAATCGGGCCGAAAGTACATACCCGTTGAAAACGTGATGGATATAAAGGTTTTTGGGGAGGTAGATCTCAACAAAAGATTCCTCGAGTTTCTTTCTCAGAAAAGAATTCCTATTCACTTTTTCAACAGAGAGGGGTATTATGTAGGCACTTTTTATCCCAGAGAGTATTTAAACAGCGGTTTTCTGATACTGAAACAGGCTGAACACTACATTAACCAAGAAAAGAGAATGCTCATAGCAAGAGAAATAGTTTCAAGATCGTTTCAAAACATGGTCGACTTTTTGAAAAAACGAAAAGTTCGGGCTGATTCACTAACGAGATATAAAAAGAAAGCAGAAGAGGCGAGCAATGTATCAGAGTTGATGGGAATAGAAGGAAACGCGAGAGAAGAGTACTACTCGATGATAGACAGTCTCGTGTCAGATGAAAGATTCCGTATAGAGAAGAGAACACGAAGACCTCCCAAGAATTTTGCCAACACGCTTATCAGTTTCGGAAATTCGCTCCTTTATACGACTGTTTTGAGCCTCATCTATCAGACACATCTGGACCCGAGGATAGGTTATCTCCATGAGACGAACTTCAGAAGGTTCTCACTCAATCTCGATATAGCAGAGCTATTCAAACCAGCTGTAGTGGACAGGTTGTTTTTGAATCTCGTCAACACTCGTCAGATAAACGAAAAACATTTCGATGAAATTTCAGAGGGTCTAATGCTCAACGACGAGGGAAAAAGTCTGTTTGTCAAAAATTACGAACAGGCTTTGAGGGAAACAGTTTTCCACAAAAAGTTGAACCGGTACGTTTCCATGAGATCTCTGATAAAGATGGAACTTCATAAACTGGAGAAGCACCTCATAGGTGAACAGGTTTTCGGATCCGAGGAATGATTGGAATGTACGTCATAATGGTTTACGACGTGAACGAAAAAAGAGTAGCAAAAATTTTGAAAATAGCCAGAAAATACCTCAAATGGGTTCAAAACTCCGTTCTGGAGGGGGAACTTTCCCCCGGAAAATATGAAAAGCTGAAATTGGAGGTTTCAAGACTGATAGACGAGAAAGAAGACTCAGTTAGATTTTACGTTATGGACTCTCAAAAGGTGTTCAACCTGGAAACTCTGGGAGTGGAGAAAGGAGAAGATGGCTTCATCTTCTGAGGGGGTGAGTGTTTTGGAGATCGAATGTAAGGTTGTAACTCCTATGTTTTCAAGAGGCGCAGCTGAGCCGAAGTGGGAGAACGGAAACAGAGTATATCCCTTCGAGCTGAGGCCGCAAAGCATCAAAGGGGTCCTCAGATTCTGGTTTCGTGCCATCGCTCCAACGGTGATAGACATATACTCACTCGAAGGTTTAGAAAATCTCAGTAAGAAAGAGAAAGAGAGATGGGAAAAAGAGAAATACAAGGGCTTGAAATATCTTGAGGGATTGATCTTCGGATCTCAGGAAAGAAAATCTTCTTTTAGTTTGGAGGTTAAGGTGGAAGGAGAATCGCAAGCTTTGGGAAAATACATGAATAACAGGTTTTCTTTTACCGATGACCGCTTAAAAGATACAAAATATGCTTTGTACGGTTTGTACGACAAAAGTGGAATTTATGAATATCTCCAAGAAGGAAAAAATTTTATCATAATTCTCCAGACGGCAAACGATAGTATTAAAGGAATAATTCTGAGTTTGCTCAAACTCGTTTCCACTTTTTCCGGTTTTGGAGCGAAGACGAGGAAAGGTTTTGGAGAATTCGAGATTGTGGATCCAAAACTTACTAGAAATGACTACAATCTGGTGATCAGTGAGTGTCAAGAGCACATCAGAGAATTTGTGAATCATCACAATTCGTCATCAAAAGTAAAAATCAAGTTGGGAAGAACCAATTTCAACGGCATACCGGATTTTCCCTGTTTTTGCGATTACAAAATTTTTGAAATAACAAAATTTAGCGGGAATTCTCCTTTAGAAGTCCTAAGAGAGGTTTTCAAAGTAGGGAGAAATTTCAAGGGGTGGTATCCATCTTTAAAACAAAAAATGAGATTTTCTGAGGGCGATTGTGTTAAAGATTTGGTTGAGGCTTTAGAAGGATTGTTGAAAGGTAGAAAAACAGAGAAAAAGATCGAGATTCCAACTGCTGTCGTCGGCCTTCCCATTCAATATCAGAACTTAGGAAGAGGAGAGATAAGAAGACTGAAAGTCATTGTCTCTTCTTCTCTGAGAGGATTGGGCATTGATGATATCGATGGGAGAAAAGCTTCTCCGCTTTTCCTTTCAGTTCACGAAGGTGAGAGAGGAAAATGGAAATTAGTTGTTTTGCTGATGAGAAGCAGGGTAACTAATGATGGTGAGTTGATAACAGAAGTCAAAGGTGGAAAAACACCTTCCAGTGGCATCAAAACGATAGTGAAAGAAGAAAAAGACTACAAGAATCTCCTCGAATGGATCAAAAAACTCGGCGGAAAAGAAATCCAGGGGGGATAATCGTGAGCAAAAGAGAAGAATTCTGGAAATCTAAGATAACCGCTCTTCTTCATGATCCGCTGGTGAAGGCATTCGATGTGAAAAATCATGAAAACATAGCTGGCGAGATTCTAAAGACCCTTGGCATCAAAAAAACAAGAGGTGAAGAAGACCGTCTTGCAAGCGCAATGGACAGGTTTCCAATCCCCTACGAAAAGGATGCAAAAAAACAAATTCATGTTTCGTTCGATGAGACTCTCTTTGTTCATCCATTTTCTGGTGAAGGGTTACCGGAAGTGAAGAGTTTCTTTCAAAATCAAAAAGTTGAAGAAATGAAGAGCCGTCTGATAAACGCATTGACAAAGCTGAAAGAGAAAAACGACACGTATGAAAAGCTCTTTCATTCCATCTGGTGGAATCTGCCTTACATTCTGGAAGGAAGTCAGTTTCTTCCTGCTGATACCAGAATAGCCAATCACTCGATCATAGACCATCTCGACGTAACATCGGCTCTCAAGGGATGTGTAGAGGGGAAACAGGTGAAGGCATCTCTAGTAGCGGTAGCGATAGGTCCTGTTCAAGAAGTGATAGCCCAGGCAAGAAAAGTGAAAGACCTTTGGGCTGGAAGTTATCTTCTTTCTTATCTCATCTACGGTGCCATAGAAGTTGTTGGCAAAAAGTACGGCTTCGATTCCATCATCTCACCGTATTTGAGAGGAAACTATTTCGTCAAGGAAACACTCGAATCAATGGGCGTAGATCTTGAAGACCTCTGTCCTGTTCCTCCTCGGAGGGAAGTCGCTTCTCTTCCAAATCTCTTTGTTGCGATAGTTCCATCCTCGGACGAAGAAATACTCAAAGAATGTGAGGAAGCGATAAGAAACAGATGGAAAACAATAGTTGATGAAACAAAAGAAAAGCTCAGTAAAAGCGAATTTCTTTTCAACGAGCATTCGTTCGATTACCAATCGTCTCTCTTTCCGGACATTCAGACATCAAAGGTGTCTTTCGATGAACCTGAAAGGATAGTTGAAACGGTGAGAAACTTGTTCACGGGATCGGGAATTGAAGATTTCAAGGAAGTTCTGAAGAAAGTATCGGAACACGCTGGTTACAAAGAGAATCCTGGGACGTTTTACAGGTACCTCCATCGTCTTCTGACCTCAAAACTCGCTGCGAGAAAGATGGCCAGACTCTTTCCGGGATACGAAGAGGATGTTTATCCCGACCACTTCACTGACGCGGACGATTTTGGGGCTGGAGTCAGAGCCTGTGCTGTGTTCAAAGATAAAGATATAGAAAAAGACATAGAAAAAGAGGACAGGCTCGGAACTCTGAACACTGTGAAGAGATTTCTTCCGGAAATCCTCAATATCAGGATAAAATTCGACTCAACAACGGATGTTGCAAGAAACAATCAGGCAAATAAGGAAATCGAGGATCCCGAAAAATTCAAGAATGGATACATAGCTGTTCTCCTCATGGATGGAGATCGAATGGGTGATTGGATGCTTGGAGAGAACGCACCTTTCCTGGAAAAAGTAATAAATCCGAAAGTGATTGAGATGTTTCAAGAAACAGATGATCTCAAATATGCATGGGAAAAACTGAAGGAATTCAAAACCATTCAGCCAGCCTATCACAGGGGTGTTTCGAGGACACTCGGTATCTTCTCTCAACTTGTCGGGAAAATTGTTGATAGACACAACGGGATGCTCGTTTACAGCGGTGGAGACGATGTTCTGGCACTTCTTCCAGCAGACAGCGTACTGGAATGTGCAAACGACATCAGAAAATTCTTTTCGGGGCACTTGGAGTACGAAATAGAGATTGAAAGCGGCTCTGATGTGGAAAGATTCAGATCAGAAAACGGTGTTCTGTACCACAACGACAAGCCTTTCGCTCCTCTGATGGGAAGAGCCGCTACTATGAGCGCTGGAATCGCTATTGTCCATCACAAGTTTCCTCTTCAGGTAGCTCTGAAGATAGCAAGGGAAGCAGAGAAGAGAGCAAAGAACGTTTACGGAAGAAACGCGTTCTGTGTGACGCAGGTGAAGAGATCAGGGCAAATGATTTTTGCTGGATCAACATGGGAAATTGAAGAAGAAGACGTTGTCAAGAGATCGTTGAAAATCCTTGAGGAGATGAAAAATTACAATGTTTCACACCGCAGTCTTTACAAACTTCTCTCTCCGGACTTCTCGCTCTACGAGGACAAAATGGAAAAGTTTGTAGAGTTCACTTTGAGAAGATCGATCCATTCAGAGAAATCGAAGAATGAGTTTATTGGAAATTTCAAGAATTTTCTTAGTCGACTGTTAGCTTACTACAAAAACACGAAGAAGTCCTCCTTCGATGAAGCAATGAGAGAAGCACTGGAACTTCTCATAATGGTGTACTCGATGAAGAGAGGTGAGTCTCAATGAAGCTGTGGGCGATATACTTTGAGCCTGAAGACTGGGTTGGTTTCAGAGAGACTAGAAGATTTTCTTTTTCTGATAGGGTGGAGAGTGTTTTTCCATCTTCTTTTCCTTTTTACGGTGCTGTGAGAACGGCTCTTTTGATGAAAAATCAGAAATTCGATCCCGGAGATGTTGAAAGAGCAGGAGACGTAAGGATGTTCGGCCCTTTTGTTTTTGAAAATACCCCTGAAGGAAGGAAGCACTACTTTCCACTTCCAAGAAACATATATAAAACGGATTCTGGCTACAGAGTCACCCCCATTGTCGAGATTGATGGAGTTTACCTTCCCTGGAAACCTGAGTACAAGATGGATAGTAAAGAATCTACGTCTGGAGGGCTCATAGAACTGAGTGATCTCGAACTTCTCAGGAGTAACACTCAGGGTGTGTGTAAATTCGATCTTGTTTCCGCGGAAAAAATCTTTAAGAAGGAAACCCACATAGGAGTAGCTTTTGAAGAAAACAGAAAAAAAGTGAAAGAAAGAATGATATATTCGATCTCCTACTACAGATTTTACGATGGAGGATTTTTCATGTTCACAGACGATGAAAGAACGGTCGAGCTTGTTTCAAAACTCGACGGTGTGTTTCTCGGAATGAAGAGCAAATGGTCGGCGGTCGAGGTTGAAGAACTGAACACCACCGCTTTTGATCCTCCAGACTATAAGAATGTAGCGGTTGCTCTCATAACACCGGCTGTTTTCGATGGAGGAGGGATGCCGAAGGATAAAACTATTCTTGGAAAGAGAGTTCTCACAACCGCAGGGATTAGAAAGCAGGTTGTTTCCGGATGGGACCTACGCGAAAATAAACCAAAGAAGATCTATCATGCTGTCTCTCCGGGAGCTGTTTACTATCTGGAAGGTAAGGTCAATGGACATGTGCTGAATGAAAGTAAATTCACGGATTTTGGTTTTGGAAGATGTATCTTCATGAAGTACGAAAAACTTTGAGGAGGGATAGGAAGATGGAAGGAAGAGTCTTCCTTCTTTACGCGGAAACTCAGGTTCATGCTGGAACTGGTTTCGAAATAGGAGTTGTTGACCTGCCTATTCAGAGGGAGAGAACCACAAAATTTCCCATTATACATGGTATAAAAGGTGCTTTGAGGGCCTACTTCAGGTCTCTCATCAAAGAGGACAAGATAGATGAAAAAAAGATAGAAGAGATATTTGGAAGTGAACCGAAAAGCGACAAAGGAACGGTTCCTGGTAGTTTGAGCTTTTCTGAAGCGAGAATTCTCCTTTTCCCTGTGAGAAACCCGGATAGGCTTTTTGTGTGGGTTACGTGTCCTCTTGTACTGATAAAATTTGCGAAATCTGTAGGGGATAACGATGTTGTTAAAGAACTAGAAGAGGCGAATATTGATTATGGAAAGGCAGTCTCCTTCTATGGATCTGGTGAGGTGTTCCTTGAGGAAGTAAAATTAGAACCATTTGTTGGTGAACTTCCAAGGACAAGGGAATTGATATCGAAGATTTCCAATTGTGCTCCAGTTGACTACCTGAAAAAGAAAATGGAAAGCGATGTGGTTGTTGTGAATGATGTTCTCTTCTCAGAAATCGTTCAGGCTATGACAGAAGTTGTACCGAGAGTGAGAATAAACAGAGAGAAGAAAACCGTTGAAGAAGGTGGTTTGTGGTACGAGGAATATCTGCCTCAGGATACGGTGATGTACTTTGTGGTGAGGAAGACGTACTACGGTAACAAAGAAGATTCCGGGAAAGATTCTTTGATGGAAGTTTTCGAAAACGAAGTAAATGGAGAATTGATCAACATCGGAGGAAAAGAAACTGTTGGAAAAGGCATGATGTGGGTACATGCCTGGAGGTGATGAAGATGAAGACGCTCAGCCTTGAACTGGCAAAACTGGCGATGAATTTGGTTGAGGAAGTTGAGAAAGACAAAAGAGATGATTACCTCAGGGATGTGAAGGGTCTTGGAAGTATGATCGTTCAAAACGGTTTGATGGGAACAATTCTCTTTCTGAAAAAGAAAGGAAAAAACAAGGTGGTGGATCACCTTGGAAAGATGATCGAACACCTGACACTGGAAGATGGTATCGTCGAAAGACTGATGGAAAACGAGTTTTTGGATGCCAGGACATACTTGAAAGCACAGATCGCTGCTCTTGAGTGTGCAAAATGGCTCAAAAGATGCGGAGAGGTTCTCCTGGGTGGTGAAGAGAATGAAACTACCTGAAAGCAAAAATCTCAGTCTTTACTGGGAAAAGTACAGCTTTCTTTTGCTTGAGGGTTCAAACTCAAAAGATAAAGAGATAGTAAGCAAAATCTTCCAGACCGTTGAGAAATTGCAATCCGATTTTGGAAAGATCAGCAGTATTCTCAAAGAAAGAAGGGAACAGCTGATCAAGAAAAGAAAACCGTTTATCAACTTGAAGATGAGAGTGAAAGGAAAACTCTTGCTTGGGGCTGGGAATCCTTCTTCTATCGAGGTGGGCATAACTCTTTCCAGAAATTACGGACTTCCCATAATTCCTGGCACCGCTGTCAAGGGGGCGTTTGCCAGTTTTTTATTCGAATTCGAAAGGGATAAATACGAATCACTCGCTCATATTTTTGGAGACACCGAAAGAGAGGGTGACCTCATTTTTCTTGATGCAATACCTGTTTCGGATTTGAAATTTTCGCTGGATATCGTCAATCCACACTTCCAGCCGTATTATATGAAAGAAAAACTTCCTCCGAATGATTGGTACGACCCTGTTCCAATAAAATACTTGGTGGTGAGCAGTGGTGTGTTCTGGTTTACCGTTCTTGAGAGTCGTTCCGGAGTTATTGGAAATTCGGAAAAGGAACTAATAAAACAGAGATTCGTGGAGATGCTAAAAGCTTATGGCTTAGGCGCAAAAACAAGTTATGGTTACGGTCGTTTCGAAGAGCCCAGCTGAGCTGTAGAGTCTTGAAATTCAAAAGATATCAGTGAGCCCCGCATCAAGCGGGGCTTTTTCTTATACATTTTATGAAATTTGTATTCAAGGGGGGATGGATGTGATATCAAACAAGACAAGGAGAAGAATTAGAAACGAACTTTTGCCTTTTGTTGGAAAGAGAGTTTCTGTCAGGGGGAAAATCAAAGCGTTTGGTACCACAAGAAGTCCTTTCTCGAAAAAGCCAACAATTCTCATAACAAACGTTACTGTGAGGTATTTGGATAAGAAGGTCAAGGTGGATCATCTGTGGGTTGCGATCAAAAGGATCCCTGAAAATATGGATATTGCTGTAGGAGACGTTGTATCTTTCGAAGCTGATGTAGTTAAATACAAACTACTTCCCGACTTCAAAACGAAAGACGACATCCTTCACCCGCGCTACAACTACGGCGTTGAAAATCCGAAAAGTTTCAAAATCATAAAAAGAACAGCTGAACCTTCTATGACCCTTCGAGATGCGTTTTTGAGAGTTCTTTAAGGAGGTGTTTGGTACGATGATTTTTGTGGGAGATGTCAGCACGCTGGATATGTGCAGGCGTGACCATGCAGGAGAAATTAAGCTCAAAGATGTCCTGACCAAGAACGAGGGATTGCAACGTCTTCAGAAGCTAAGATGGTGGTACCTGTACGAGGTACCAGCGACTATAGCAGGTTTGGCAGTACCCGCGGCAAAAAGGGTCAAGACAGAACTCAAAACACCATCTGATCTCTGGATTTTGATAGATAACAAATGGCTCGTTTTTCACATCGAAGCAGAAAAGAAACCTATTAAAAGATCTGAACCTTCTACATCTCAGTAAAGGTGATTTTCCCTCTGATATCACACCATCGAAAATTATTTGGTCATTTTTGAAAGAATACTGTGATAAAATTCAGACAATAAAAAGTTGAATCTCAAAGGGTGATAGCCGTGAATAACGGTCATTCTGAATTATTGAAAAAAGTGCTTTATTCTTTACGACCTGTAATTGGTTTTGTTCTCCTGGAAAGCGACAGTGAAAATGAGAAACTATTTGTGAAAGTTTCCGGGGGGGAAGTTCCTCCCTTTTTCAAGGAGGGGTTTTTCTTTACTTCAGAGGAACTGACTCATCTTATCAATGTATGTAGTAGCACATCTGCAATTATCTCAGTATTGAAAGACAGTAAGTATAGAAGGTCTTTGGTCTTATATCTAAAAAGGCCTTTGAGCAAAGATGCTCTTCTTTTGATTCAGACTCTGCTAACTACCCTTGAAAGGGAAGATCTTTCGTTTGGTGTAAAAGAACTGGAATACATGGCCTATCACGATCCACTGACAGGGCTTCCAAACAGGCGTTATTTCTTTGAACTGGGAAACAGATATCTGGACTTAGCAAAGCGCGAGGGAAAAAAGGTATTCGTTCTTTTCGTAGATCTTGCTGGGTTTAAGGCGATAAATGACACATACGGCCATCTGTCAGGTGATGAGGTATTGAAGACAGTTTCAAAAAGGATTCTGGACAGGGTTAGAAGAAGCGATGTGGTGGCTCGATACGGCGGTGATGAGTTTACCATTCTCCTCTACGATATGAAAGAAGAGTATCTGAAATCCCTCCTGGAAAGGATTCTTTCCACCTTCAGAGAACCCGTCAGAGTGGAAAATAAACACTTATCTGTCACACCGAACATAGGAGTTGCCAGATTCCCTGAAGATGGGGAAAATCTTGAAGAACTTCTGAAAGTAGCGGATATGAGGATGTACAAAGCAAAGGAAATGAAAGTGCCTTATTTCAGTCTCTCATAATCTGGTACTTCAAAATATCTCGTGAACCTTTTGCTTGGACTTACTTATAGTGATTGCAGAGATGCGAAAAAGCGCTTTTGAAAAACAAAAGGGATGTCTTTTCGACATCCCTTTAATATCTGGCGCCCCCAAGGGGATTCGAACCCCTGCCTCTGGCTTGAAAGGCCAGTGTCCTAGGCCGCTAGACGATGGGGGCATGAAGCGTGCACCAGAAAGAAATATACTATAAAATACGGAATTGTTCAAGTGGTCGAGGATGTAAATAAATCGTTACGGGATAATGCTTCATGTGAATTACTGTCTTCTATCTTTTTGATCCCAGAATCACACTCGTAGTTCATTTGTTCAGTATAGCAACCGGTTTACCAGTACGATTTAATAACTTCTGGTGTTCATTCAAAACGCTTCCAGGGGATGTGAAGCACTTGAAACCCGTTTTCTATCCTTTACTCAGTGTTTT
The DNA here is from genome assembly GCF_000008545.1 of Thermotoga maritima MSB8. Taxonomy (NCBI): domain Bacteria; kingdom Thermotogati; phylum Thermotogota; class Thermotogae; order Thermotogales; family Thermotogaceae; genus Thermotoga; species Thermotoga maritima. Next base: position 1,763,762 of record NC_000853.1, on the reverse strand, counting down.
AGTGGCGTCCTTTTCGGGGATACTCATAAAACTTTCTTCTCTTCCACCTGCGACCATCGCTTTCTACAGGGTTTTCATCGCTTCACTGTTTTTCTTTCTGGTAAAGAGAAGAGTTGAGCTTTTTTCTTTGAAGAAGGAAGTTCTCTCTTTGGCTACTGGATTTTTCCTTGCGATGCACTTTTTCTTCTGGGTTTCTGCCTTCAACCACACCACCGTTGCCGGAGCCGTTATACCTTTGACGCTTCAGCCTGTTTTAACGGGATTGCTCTCGTGGCTGGTCTACGGTGAGAGGCTCAGTCCTTTCAGAATCGTCACGGGAAGCATGGTCGTTGCGGGGGTGGTACTGGCTCTTGCTGGAAAAGAGGGTTTTTCAGGTATTTCGAGGGGTGATTTGCTCGCAGTTATCGGTGTGGTGTTCTTTTGTGGATACCTTGTTCTTGGAAGATACCTGAACAGGGCCATGGGAAGTATGAACTTCAGCCTGAAAACACACGCCTTAGCTTCGACTGTTCTGGCTTTCCTCGTGCCATCGTTCAGGGTCGTTGAAGCGAGGGAGTGGTTCATTCTCATCGGTCTGGGGGTGGGATGTTCGTTTCTGGGGTATCTCCTCATCAATCTCTCGCTCAAATATTTACCTTCAAGTGTAGTGGGTGTTGTTCTGGTTGGAGAGCCGGTTCTTTCTATTCTGTGGTCTTTTCTTCTTTTGGGTGAAACTGTAACATTTTTTGAAATCATCGGTTTTATAGTTGCAATGATAGGACTCGTATTATTCATTCTAAAAACTTGAAACTGACCAAATAAAGTATTAGAATATATCACAGGAGCGAAGCGAAGGCTCATAAGACGCGGTAATACTCACAAGGGGGTGTTTTCATGCCTTACATATACAGATGCAAAAAATGTGGAGCAATCTACTACTCCGCAACGTCTATCGAATATCAGCTGAACAAGTACTGCGAAAAATGCGGCGGGGAGCTCGAACAGCTGGGTGAAGAAGGAGAAGTGATGGAAAAAGAAGAGGAGAAAAAAAGCGAGAAAAAGAAGAAAGAATAAGGGAGGCAAAGCCTCCCTTTTAAATTCCTTGCAGGACTTTTTTGAGCGTTTCAACTGCCAGATCGATCTCTCCGTACTCTACCGTGAGCGGTGGTAAGAATCTGATTGTGTTGTTACCTGCTGGAACGACGAGCAGTTTATTTTCAAAGCATTTCGTGGCGACCTCTCTGTTGCTCACTTCCTCTCTAAACTGAATCCCTATCATGAGTCCCATTCCCCTCACGTCGGCTACCACGTCGTATTCTTCTTTCATTTCCTGGAGCTTTTTCATGAGGTAGTTTCCCTTCTCTTCCACTTCTTCGAGGAAGCCTTCCTTCGTCAACTCTTTGATCACGGTCACCCCGGCCCTGCAGGCGAGCGGGTTTCCTCCGAACGTGGTGCCGTGATCTCCCGGCTCCAGAACATTTGCTCTTTCGTTCACGATGACAGCTCCAATGGGGACTCCCCCACCGAGTCCCTTGGCGGTTGTGAGAACGTCCGGAACGACTCCGTACTTTTGATACGCGAAGAGTTTTCCTGTCCTTCCCATTCCACACTGAACCTCATCGAACACAAGAAGTGCATCGTACTCGTCGCATAGTTTTCTAGCCTCTTCAAGGAATTCTTTGGTGGCTGGTACTATTCCGCTTTCTCCCTGAATCGGTTCGAGGAACACAGCACACACGTCTTCTGACATCTTTCTTCTCAGATCTTCTACGTTGTTGAACTCGAAGTATTCAAAACCGGGAACGAGTGGTTCGAAAGGTTTCTGATATTTCGGCTGTCCCGTCGCTGTGAGGGAGCCCAGAGTTCTTCCGTGGAAAGAATTGTGGGCGGAGAGGATTCTGTATTTTTTTTCGCTCTTTTTCTTTCCGTATTTTCTCGCTATCTTTATGGCGGCTTCGTTCGCTTCGGTTCCCGTGTTCGCGAAGAAAACCTTGCCACCGAACGTGTTCTTCGACAGAAGCTCTGCCAGTTCCATCTGCGGTCGGTTCCAGAAAAGATTTGAACAGTGAATGAGCTTCTCTGCCTGATCCTTTATGGCCTCCACCAGTCGAGGATGAGAGTGTCCGAGGACGTTCACCGCTATTCCTGAAGTGAAATCGAGATACGCGTTTCCTTTTTCGTCGTAGATCCAGGAGCCTTTACCGTAGACAAACGTTGCTGGAAACCTGCTGTAAGTGTTCATCAGATACATCTTTACCCCTCCAGTTCTTTTATCATGGTTCCGATACCCTTCCTGCTGAATATCTCCAGCAGGATCGCGTGTTCCAATCCCCCGTTTATGATGTGAACGGCTCCCACTCCCCCCCTCACTGCAGACACGGCGCATTCAACCTTCGGAATCATTCCCCCCGTCACTGTGCCGTCTCTGATCAGTTCCTCTGCCTCGTCCGGTGTCAAAGTGGAGATGAGTTTGCCATCCTTCAGAACACCGTCCACGTCCGTGAGGAGGATGAGCTTCTCTGCCATCAGGCTTTTCGCTATCTCTGCAGCTGCGGTATCGGCGTTTATGTTGTAGGAGTGACCGTCTTCTCCTATTCCCACAGGGGCAATCACCGGGATATAATCGTTTTCTATCAGTGCATGAAGAATTTCTGGATTGACCTTCTTCACTTTTCCAACGTAACCTATGTCTCCGTGTTTCGTCTCCTTTTCTGCCACTATGAGTTTTGAATCTTTTCCGCAGATTCCAACGGCCCGTCCACCGTGCAGGTTCAGGTTCATCACGATTTCTTTGTTGATCTTTCCAACGAGGACCATCTCAACGATCTCCATGGTTTTCTCGTCGGTCACCCTGTGCCCGTTCTTGAAAACAGGTTCTATACCGAGGTCCTTCATCATCTGGGAGATGGCAGGCCCTCCACCGTGAACGATGATCGGTTTTATTCCAGTGTACTTCAGGAGAATTATATCCTGGATGAAGGCTTTCTTTGCGTTCTCCTGCTTCATCGCACTGCCGCCGAACTTTATGACGAAGGTTTTCCCATAGAATTCCTTTATGTATGGAAGGGCTTCGAGGAGAACGTTGACCGTGTCGATCCTCATGTTCTGTACCTCCCGTTTATCTCAACGTACTTCTCCGTGAGATCACATCCCCACGCTTTTGCGGTCTCTTTTCCCTGTTTCATGTCGAGGATTATTCTTATCTTCTTTTCGCTGAGAATCTTCTTCGCTTCTTCCTCGTCGAAAGATACTCCCTGCCCGTTTTCCGCCACCTTTATCCTTCCCGCCTCGCTTTCGAAGAACAGGTCGAGTTTCTCAGGATCAAAGGTTGCACCGGAGTACCCCGCCGCGGCGATGACCCTTCCCCAGTTCGCGTCCTCCCCATATATGGCTGTCTTCACAAGGTTTGAGGAAACGATCGATCTGGCGATCAGTCTCGCTGACTTTATATCGGGGGCGTTGATTACATGGACTTCCATGACTTTCGTTGCTCCCTCACCGTCTTCCACTATCTTCTCCGCGAGAACCTGATTCACCTCGTGAACGGCTTCGTAGAGTTTCCAGAAACCATCCGTTTCGGGCTGGATCGTTGTGTTGCCCGCAAGACCGTTTGCGAGAACGATCACCATGTCGTTCGTGCTCGTGTCTCCATCGACGTCTATCATGTTGTAGGAATCATCGACTGAGAGCTTTAAGAGTTTTTTCAGGGCTTCTTCAGAAATTTTTGCGTCTGTCGTTATGAACGAGAGCATGGTTGCCATGTTGGGGTGGATCATGCCGGATCCCTTGGCGATTCCCAGAACGGTGATTTCTTTTCCATCGATCATCACCTTGGTGCTGTGCATCTTCACCTTTGTGTCGGTTGTCATGATCGCCTCGGCAAACGGAAGAGGATCGTTTGAAAGCACCCTCGCCGCTTCTTCTATGCCGTTTTCCACCTTATCCATGGGAAGCTGAACCCCTATTACCCCTGTGGAGGAAACGAGGACACTTTCAACGGGAACACCGAGCTCTTCAGCCGTTTTTTCTGCCATCCTCCTTGCGTTGATCATTCCCTGTTCACCGGTACATGCGTTGGCCACACCGCTGTTCACAACGACCGCTTTGATACCGTTTGGATTCTTTTTCAGGATCTCCATGTCGTAAATCACCGGTGCTGCTTTGACAACGTTGGTGGTGAAGACTCCCGCGGCAACGCACGGAACTTCAGAGAAAATGATTCCTAGGTCTTTTCTTTTTCTCTTTATCTTGCAGTGTACTCCTGCGAACTTGAAACCCCTGGGAGTGAACACTCTTTTCCAACCCCTTTCACGGATATATTGGAGTGAATTCGAGTCCCTTCGTCTCGTCCAGACCGAACATGATGTTCATGTTCTGAACTGCCTGTCCCGACGCCCCCTTCACGAGGTTGTCTATTGCGCTCATCAGTATGAGCGTGTTTGTTCTTTCTTCCATCTGCATACCGATGAAGACGTGGTTGGATCCATAGCACCACTTCGTCGAAGGATAAATTCCCATGGGAAGAACATGAACGAACGGTTCATTCTTGTAGAATTCGAGGTACGCTTCGTGTATCTCTTCGAGGGATTTGTCTGTTTTTACGTATATCGTCGAGAGGATTCCACGCGTCATAGGAACGAGATGAGGTGTGAACACCACGTTCACTTTCTTCCCCGAGATCTTCCCGAGTTCCTGCTCCATTTCAGGAACGTGTCTGTGTTTTGCCACGTTGTACGGTCTGAGACTTTCGTTCACCTCGGAGAAGAGATAATCTACCTTCTCTTTTCTTCCCGCCCCGGAAACTCCAGATTTCGCGTCGACCAGTATCGTTTCCGGATCCACAAGATTGTGTTTCAGTGCGGGAGCGAGAGCGAGGATGACGCTCGTTGGATAACATCCGGGATTTCCCACCACCTGAGCATTCTTTATCTCCTCACGATGGAGTTCTGGAAGTCCGTAAACTCTTTTTATGTTCTCGTATCCCGACAACTCTTTTCCGTACCACTCTCTGTACACTCCCGGGTCGTCGAAACGAAAATCCGCGCCAAGATCTATTATCTTCACACCTTTGAGCTCCCTGACGAGATCGTAACTCGCACCGGCTGGAAGCGCCGTGAAAAGAACATCGCAGTTTTTTGAGACCTTCTCTGGATCGAACTCGCTGAGAATACTGTTCTCCAGTGTCGAAGGGAAGATTTCTTCAAGTTTCTTTCCGGCGTAGGTCCTCGAGGACAGATAGGTTATCTTCGCTTCGGGGTGGTTTTTCAAAAGTCTGACGAGCTCCAGTCCTGTGTAACCTGTCGCACCTATTATTCCAGCTCTGATCAATCTTTTTCCCTCCCGTACTTTTCCGCTACCATCCTGTAAGCGTCGCGGAACGGTACTCCTTGTTTCACCAGTTCATAGACTCTGTGTGTGGCCAGTACTTCCTCAGTAATACTAGACTCAGATCTTTCTTTATCAACTTCAAGATGGTCAAAAATTATTTTCATTATTCTTACGATATTCTTAACAACTTCGAAAGCCTCTATCACCGGCTTCTTCAAAAGCTGGAAGTCTCTGTGGTAACCGAAGATGAGATTTGACGGCAGAGTGACTGCCATCAGCATCTTCGAAACTATCGTGTGGTGATGGGCCCTTACGAGTTCCAGTGGATCCGGATTTATCTTGTGTGGCATGATGGAACTTCCCGTGCAGAGCTCTTTTGGCAGTTTGAGATAACCTATCTCTGGAAGAGAAAAGAATATGATATCGGAGGCGAACCGGTTCAGATCGTAAGATATCTGAGAGAGCGTGTGAAGAATCAGATATTCGAACTTTCCCCTGCTGTTCTGGGTGTAGATGGGATTCCACTGGACCTTCGAGAATCCGAGTTCCTTCGCTGTAAACTCTCTGTCTATGTCGATGGGAACACCGTAGCCAGCTCCCGTCCCCAGAGGCGATTGATCTACGATTTCGTAAGCCGTTTTGAGAAGTTTCAGATCGTCTTCGAGGGCGTCTTTCAGCGCTCCTGCCCACGTTGCAAAATCGGTTGGCATCGCTTTTCTGGTGTGGGTGTATCCTGGAAATTTCACGTCACCGAACTTTTCTATGAATCTTTCCAGGCTTTTTTGAAGTTCTCTAATGAGGTTTTCTATCTCTTTCAATTCTTCCTTGTACATGAGTCTCAGCGCGGTTAAGACCTGATCGTTCCTTGAGCGAGCGGTGTGGATCTTTTTTCCGATCTCTCCAAGTTTTTTCACGAGAAAGTTCTCGATGGCGGTGTGGCAGTCTTCCTCCTCCGGTTTTATCTGGAACTTTCCCTCTTTTACAAGATTGAGGAGTTCACTGAGCGCTTCTTCTTTTTCTTTTGTTCTTCCGCGCTCAGAAGGCCTATTTTGTGTAGCATCCTGGAGTGTACTATGGAGGCCTTTATGTCGTATTCTATGATCTTCATGTCCGTTATGTAATCGTCTCCGACAGTGAATTTTTCTACTTCTTCGTTGACTTTGTAGCCTTTCTCCCAGAGTTTTTCACTCATCTCTGATACCCCTTTTTCACGAGCTGGTGGACCTTCAACCTCAGGGCGTGAATGTTGATGAAGCCCTTCGAGTCAGTGGCATCGAATCCTCCTTCGACGTCCATGCTCGAAAGTTCCGGATTGTACAGTGAATACGGTGAATACCTCGCAACGGGCATGACGTTTCCTTTGTATATGGATACCGTCACCTTTCCGGTCACGTTCTCCTGTGCTTTTCTGAACGCTGCGAGGAGGAACTCCATTTCTGGAGAAAACCAGAAACCGTTGTATATGAGCTCCGCGAACTTCGGAGCGAGCATGTCTCTCAGGTGCATGACTTCTTTGTCCATGGTGATTCCTTCGAGATCTCTGTGTGCGATCCACAGGATCGTCGCGCCCGGAGTTTCGTACACCCCTCTTGATTTTATACCTATGAATCTGTTTTCGACCATGTCGAGTCTTCCCACTCCATTTTTCGCACCTACTTCGTTCAGATATTCGAAGAGTTCGAGGGGATCTGTCTTTTCTGTTCCATCTTTGAGGTTCACAACTTTCACCGGAATGCCGTTTTCGAAATGGATCTCGAGCAAGGTTTCTTCATCCGGAGCGTCCTTTGGGGAGACTGTCCATGTGAACACGTCTTCGTCAGGTATGTGTGCGGGATCCTCCAGTTTGCCCGCTTCGTGGGAAATGTGCATGAGGTTTTCGTCTTCGCTGTAGGGTCTTTTTTTGGAGACTTTGATTGGAATCCCTTTCTCCATGGCGTAGTTTATGAGATCTGTTCTGCCCTTGAATTTGGCGAGAAATTCAGGGTCTTTCCAGGGTGAGATAACTTTGAGATTTGGATTCAAAGCGGCGTAGGTGAGCTCGAACCTCACCTGGTCGTTTCCTTTCCCGGTCGCACCGTGCGCAACGTACTGTGCTCCTTCTTTCTCGGCTATCTCCACCTGTCTTTTGGCTATGAGAGGTCTTGCGATAGCGGTTCCAAGAAGGTACCTTCCTTCGTACATGGCGTTTCCAAGGAGTGCGGTGAATATGTAATCTGTGACGAATTCCCTTCTGAGGTCTTCCACGTAGACTTTTGAAGCGCCTGTTTTCAAGGCCTTTTCTTTTATTGCAACGAAATCGTCCTTCTGTCCAACGTTTGCAACGTAAGCTATCACGTCGAAGCCCTTTTCGCAGAGCCACTTCAAAATGACGGAAGTATCGAGACCACCACTGTATGCAAGAACGACTTTCTCTTTCATGATGAACCCTCCTCTTTGTTCTTGATAGCATAATTATAGGATTATTTGAAATGATTTATATGAAGTGTTTTTTCACTGTTATTTTCAGTTTTGTAAAGGATGAAATCCACATATTATTTTCGTGTTTATGAATATCAATTACGGAAAAGACAATCTCCGTCAATATTGAAAGTCCTTTCCGTGAGATAGTAAAATAATAAATGTGAGGTGAGAAATCAATGATAACAAAGATCCTTTCCATCTTTGCACTTTTCGTTTTCGCCGTGGGGGTATGGAAATATTTCAGAATGAAAAAGAAGGAAGAAAAATGAAAACTTGAACAAGGAAACGATTGAGTGTATAATATTTTTCTGGTGTGGAGAGGAGAGGTGGCCGAGGGGTCTAAGGCGCACGCCTGGAGAGCGTGTGGTGGCCAAAAGCCACCCGTGGGTTCAAATCCCACCCTCTCCGCCAGAGAAAGACCGGGACTTTTCAGGTCCCGGTTTTTCATTCATCATACGGGGTGGGTGAGAGCATGTTTGAAGAAATGATCCTCGAGAAGGTAAGAAAAGAAGCGGAAAGGATAGCAGAAGAGCAAGGGCTGGAAATATTCGATGTTCAATACAGACGTGAGAGCAGAGGATGGGTCCTCAGAATCATCATAGACAATCCCGTGGGTTATGTGAGTGTGAGGGACTGTGAGCTCTTTTCGAGGGAGATGGAACGATTCCTCGATCGTGAAGACTTCATAGAACACTCCTACACACTCGAAGTCTCTTCGCCGGGACTCGACAGACCGTTGAGGGGTCCGAGAGATTACGTTCGTTTCACCGGAAAGCTCGCAAAAATAGTAACAAAGGATGGAAAGACCTTCATAGGAAGAATCGAATCCTTTGTCGACGGAACGATCACGATCTCGGACGAGAAGAGGAAATACGAAATAAACATCGATGATGTGAAGAGAGCGAATCTGGAAGTGGAATTTTAAGGAGGTGGCATTATGAACATAGGCTTGCTGGAAGCCCTCGACCAGCTGGAGGAAGAAAAAGGAATTTCCAAAGAAGAGGTCATTCCTATCCTTGAAAAAGCACTGGTGAGCGCTTACAGGAAGAACTTTGGAAATTCCAAGAACGTGGAGGTTGTTATAGATAGGAACACGGGAAACATAAAAGTGTATCAGCTCCTCGAAGTTGTGGAAGAAGTGGAAGATCCAGCAACACAGATATCTCTCGAGGAGGCGAAAAAGATCGACCCCCTCGCGGAAGTTGGGTCTATTGTGAAGAAGGAACTGAACGTTAAGAATTTTGGAAGAATAGCCGCGCAGACGGCGAAGCAGGTTCTCATTCAGAGAATCAGAGAACTCGAGAAGGAGAAACAGTTCGAGAAGTATTCCGAACTCAAAGGAACGGTTACAACCGCTGAAGTCATAAGAGTCATGGGCGAGTGGGCAGACATCAGAATAGGAAAGCTCGAGACAAGGCTTCCAAAGAAAGAGTGGATCCCCGGTGAGGAAATCAAAGCCGGTGATCTGGTGAAGGTCTACATCATCGATGTGGTTAAAACAACCAAGGGGCCGAAGATACTCGTGAGCAGGAGAGTACCGGAGTTCGTAATTGGCCTGATGAAACTCGAAATTCCGGAAGTGGAGAATGGAATCGTGGAAATAAAGGCTATCGCCAGAGAACCCGGTGTTCGAACAAAGGTGGCAGTTGCATCGAACGATCCGAACGTGGATCCCATAGGTGCCTGCATCGGTGAAGGAGGATCGAGGATAGCCGCCATACTGAAGGAGCTCAAGGGTGAAAAACTCGACGTTCTGAAGTGGTCGGACGATCCCAAACAGCTCATAGCGAACGCCCTTGCGCCGGCTACCGTCATAGAAGTGGAGATACTCGACAAAGAGAACAAGGCCGCACGCGTTCTAGTTCCTCCGACACAGCTTTCCCTCGCCATAGGAAAAGGAGGGCAGAACGCGAGACTCGCTGCAAAGCTCACAGGATGGAAAATAGACATAAAACCGATCATGAACCTGTGAAGCAGAAGGAGGTGCTCAGATGTACGAAGAACTTCGAAACGAATTGAAGAAGAGAAAATACAGAATCACGGCACAGAGGGAAATGATTCTCAAGATCTTCCTGGAGTCTCGAGGAAGGCATCTGGGAGTAGAAGAGGTTTATCGGGAACTTCTGAACAGGAACGTTCGAATAAGCAAAGCCACGGTTTATAGGTCGGTGGAACTTCTTGTGGAGCTTGGATTTTTGAGAAAGCTGAACTTCGGAGAAGGGCTTTACAGGTACGAGCTGGCCGATCGATCTAACAGGGAATCGCATCAGCACGTGATTTGCCAGAAATGCGGGAGGATCGTGGAGATAAACTCGGAACAGGTGAATAAGATAATATCAGACATCTCTAAAAAAACGGGTTACGTTATAAAATGGCACGACCTGAAATTTTACGGAATATGTCCCGAATGTCAGGCGAAAGAAAAAGAAGAGGAAAAAAGATCAAAATGAAGTAAAGATACTGTGGAAGAGGAACTTCAGGGAGCAGATTCGCCAGTTTTATGAACCCGTTCAGAGGAAGCGATACGATGTTCGTTATCTTTGCTGCGATCAGAGCGGATGTTTTGAGACCCAGGAGGAAAAGAAGAAACGAAAGGTGAGCGAGCCACGTTACTGGTATCATGAGAAGGGATACAGGAATGGAGAGAACCAGAGCCGACATATTGGTTCCTCCAAAGAAAAGGCAGAGAAACGGTAGAGCCGACAGATAAGCCTTCACTGTCAATTCGAAAATGTTTTTTGACTCCAGTATGCAAAGGGTGACAAAGAAGGACAACAGGAAAGAGGGAGTGAAAACAACGGTGGGATCCACGATCATCATAAAGGATCCCACCGTTGCCGTTGTATGAAGGGGAGTCGTCCTGAAACCGAAGATTTTGAACGCGACCCAGAGAAAAATAGTCAGGTAAGCCCTGATCACAGAAGGCGTGCCCACTGCGATCACGTAGGGAACAAGTAACAAAAGCGCGGTAAGTTCCTGGTAAGTTCTTCTCCATGTCAGGAAAGACAACAGCGTTGTGTAGAGTGAGAAAGCTATTCCCACGTGCAGTCCTGAAACTGCAAAGAAGTGTCCCAGACCACTTCTGTAAATATCTCCGTTTTTCTCTCCGAAAAGTACGGAAAGAACTGTTCCGTTCGCCATTCCGGAGAAAGACTCTTTCAGGGTCTTGAGGGAAGGCTTTTCGACTTTTTTTAAGTACGAAGGATGAAAGGCCTTTCCATCGAAGTATCCGATTGCGTAGACGTATCCCTCTTCTGAGGTTTCTATTCTCACAGGGTGTATCCTCTTCCACTCTTCTTGAAACACTTTCACCTGTTTCAACCTTCCCCTTTCCGCATATCCTACCAGTTCGTAGTTTCCAGCGGGAAGGGTTCCAATCTGGTAGAGGGAAGCGCTCAGAAGAGTGAAAAATATCACCACAGAGATATCTTTGTTTCTTTTCCAGAAAATAGCTGCCAGTAGAAAAAGCATGTACCACGGAAAACGAAAAAGGGCGCCGATCAGCGCCCCAAGACACAGGGAGAAGAAAACGAGTATCATGCTCCGAATTTTTCCAGCTTTCCGGCGTACGCGAGCGCCAGGGTCATGACGTCGCTCGCATGGATCGTTCCGAGTGTGCCCCTCGCACATTCGAACTCGTTGAAAGCCTGAGAGAGACCTCTTCTTGTATATTTGGACCAGATGAGAAGAGGTACGGGATGCCAGCTGTGCGCTTTCAGCGGAACGGGAGTGGAGTGATCACCTGTGATCACAAGAACGTCGGGATTCAGAGAGACTATCTCTGGAATGATTGCATCGACTTCTTCTATCACCTTCACCTTTTCTTCGAATTTTCCATCTTCACCGTAAGAGTCGGTTTTCTTCACGTGGACGTAGAAGAAGTCGTAGTCGTTCCATTTTTCCTTCAGCGTTTTTATCTCATCTGCTACAGTTTGGCCCGTTTCTATTATTTCCATTCCCACGAGTTTTGCAAGTCCCCTGTACATCGGGTACGTTGCTATGGCTCCCGCTTTCATCTTGTAAACTTGAGGGAATTTCGGAAGATCCGGGTATTTGGAGAAGCCTCTGATGAGAGCGAAGTTTATCTTCGGGTTGTCTTTCAGGACTTCCGCTATCTTTTTGATCAGTTCGTTGACGATCCTTGCCGTCTTTTTCGAAGGTTCGTCCAGACCTTCAGCCCAAACCATGGGATGTCCTTCTTTTTGGGGATCTGCGTCCGTCACTTTATCTCCGAGTCCTTCCCCCGTGAATTTCACGACGAACCTGTGTTCTTTTCCAGGATAAAAAGTGATCTCAACGTCTTCGATCTTCTTTATCTTTTCCGAGAGCAGCTGAACCACCTTGGCGGATTCTTCTGTGGCAGGCCTTCCGGCTCTTCTGTCGAGGACCACTTTTCCATCCCAGGTGGCGAAATTCGCCCTTGCAACGACGTCTTTTTCTCCCACTTCAACACCTATACCGAGAGCTTCGAGGATCCCTCTTCCAATCTGGTACTTTATGGGATCGTATCCGAAGAGCGAAAGGTGTCCTGGTCCGCTTCCCGGGGTGATTCCGGGAAGAACGGGTATCGTCTGTCCGAGATCACTTTCTTTTGCCAGATTGTCCAGATTCGGAGTGTTCGCAGCCTGAAGAGGTGTTTTTCCGTTCACGGGAATGTCCCCAAGACCATCCATTACGAGGAGAACAATCTTTGCTTTTTCTTCTGTGACGAGTTTCGATACGAACTCCTGTTTATCGAACATCTCTATCCCTCCTTCTGAAAAGTCAGTTTCTCCAGTAGATATTTTAACCTTTCGTCATCTGATACAGGTGTTCCCTGCTCTATGGATTGTAGAAACGCGATAACAAGATCCGAGAGTCTGTTGAAATCAAACCTGTCTGCGTGCCTGAATCTGGCGAGCCTCAGAGAAAATTTCCAGTTCACATCCTGGGTCTCCGCGACCAGTTCTCTCAAAAGTTCCTCCATGGTAGGTTCTTCTTCAGCGAGAAAATACTGGAAAGTTCTCGTCAAAACGATTGTGGAGGCGATCATCACAGAGCTACCGTAGAACGCGGAGACGAATTTCACGGCGTTTTCTTCCATTTTGAAGATATCGGGGGATTCGAACATGATACCGAGGATCACTTCGAGCATTTCTGAAGAGTCCAGTGTTGTATCGTAAAACGGAAATTCCCCTTCTCTGAGTCTCTCTATTCGTCTTTTCGCATCCTCGTCTTCTGAATCGATTTCTTCCGAAAGGGCAACAACATCGATGGTGCCCTCGAAAAAGTAATCTTTCAGCCATTCGAATTCCTCGTAAGAGGGGATCACCACATCCTTTTCTGCGAGTGAGATCATGAACTCGGCTCTATCTTTCAGCTCACCAGAGATTTCCGAGAGGATGGATACGGCTTTCTCCTTCTCAAAGTGAAGCAGGATCGTTCCGTAGTTGTACTTCAGAATCTCCTCTTCTTTATGCCTGCGGTAAGCATCCTCAAAGACCTCGAGGGCTTCTTCGTACAGCCCGAGTGTCTTGAGAAGGAGTCCGTATTCGTTGGCTACCATGGGATCATCGGGGTTTTTTTCATAAAGTCTCTTTAGGATTTCGAGAGCTTCGAAGAGTTTTCCGAGTTTTATGAGAGTGTAAGAGAGATTGTACTCCACATGATCTTTTCGTTCTATTTCCAGAGCCTTTTTGAAGAACTTCTCTGCTTCTTTGAATCGTTGGAGCTGATTGTAGATAACTCCCAGTCTTTCGTAGACTTCGACAAAATTGGAGTCTTTCTCGAGGATTCTCCTGTATTCTTCGATCGCTTCTTCGAGCCTTCCTTCTTCCAGAAGGAGATCTCCTTTCTTGAGGAGTGGTAAGAGAAACTCTTTGTTGACTTCGTAGGCTTTTTCGTAGAAGAGAAGACTGTCTTCGATCTCGTTTTTCTCTTTGAGTATACCGGCAAGTTCAAAATATGCTGGTGCGAAACGGTCGTTCATCGAAATGGCGAGCCTCATTTCGATTTCTGCTTCTCCAAGCTCTCCTCTGTGTTTCAGGAGAAGTCCACGGTAGAAATGATAGCGGTAGTCGTACTGAACTTCCTTGGCTTTTTCCAGAATTTTCTCGGCTTCGTCGAGCTTTCCTTCGCGCAGGAGCTGTTTGAATTTCTCGTAGAGGAAGAACACATAATAGGATCTGTAGTATTCATCCTTTGTGATCTCGTACTGGGCTTCCAGACCCCTCAATATGACATCGAGGGGTATCCTATCTTCTTCCAGTACCTTCGGGAGATCTTCAGCGAGGACAGGGAGTTTCACTGGAAGATTATTCTGTTTCGCTTTTTCTGGATCCAGCGGGAGATAAACGATTGCCTTTATATTTCCACCTCTCATTGTAAAAGCATCAAATAAGGATAGTGAGGCTGTCCTCCTTCGTAGATTTCAAGATCGAGATTTGGGAATTCTTCTCCTATGAGTTTTTGAATCTTTTCAAGTTCTGGTTTTCTGTAGTTATCTCCCAGAAAAACCGTCAGTATCTCTTTTTCGTGTGCGTTTTCCTTTTCCAGAGCTTCTTTCAAGACCTTCACGAGGCTGAACCCGTGAGACACGAGTTCCTTTCTGACAAACAGCAGATACTCGCCTTTCCTTATTCGTCTGTTTCCGTACCTGGAATCTCTCACTGCCCTTGTAACGGAGATGGGAACACACTGGGAGATGGCTTCTTCAAACCTCTTTAGAAGGTCTTCAGGTTCCGCGTCGGGATCGTACTCCACCATGGCAGCCACACACTCTTGAACGAAGGAAGTTGGAACAACGATCACTCTTCTATCGTCGAACGCTTCCGCTATTTGTTTTGCTGTGAGAAGGACGTTTGCGTTGTTTGGGAACAAAAAGACATTCTTGGCATGTGTCTGTTCCACGGCTGCTTTCAGATCGGCAAAGCTGGGATTCATAGTCTGACCGCCGGGCACTATCACGTCCACTCCGAGGCTCTTCAGTATATCTGAGATACCCTTTCCAGGGGAAACAGCGACAACCCCGATTTCCTTTGTGGGCTGTGTAGAAATCACATGCTCGTGTTGAAGCTTCATGTTGTCTATTTTCACCTTTACTATTTCTCCGAATTCGATGACTTTTTCCAGTACCTGACCCGGATGATTCGTGTGAACATGCAGTTTTATCAGGTCATCCTGCTCGACGAGGACAACAGAGTCACCGATCTCGTTGAGGAAAGCTTCGAGTTCGCTTTTTTCAACCACCTGGTTCCTCCTGACGGCCACTTCCGTGCAGTAGCGGTTCGTTATCTCTTCAAAGGCCATTCTCTGGAGCTCTTCAACGGAAGCCTGTTCCACCTCTTCCAGATTAACCTGTATGTTTCCCTTTACGGCGTCCCTCATGCCTTCGAATATATAATAGAGGCCCTTTGCACCGGCATCCACTACACCGGCTTCTCTGAGTTTTTGAAGCATGTGTGGAGTTCTGTTCACAGTGTCTCTCGCTATTTCGACAATCCAGTCGAAGAGTTCCTCGAAAGTTTCAAAATTCTTGCCTTGTAGCCGTTCATCCAGAACCCTCACGACCGTTAACATCGTTCCTTCAACGGGTCTCATGACGGCGCTGTAAGCGACTTTTCTGGCGTTTGAGATCATTTTTACGAAATCCGCTGGTGTGATGTACTCTCTAGGAGAAGCGTCCGCCATTCCCCTCAGAATCTGGGACAGTATCACCCCGGAGTTTCCCCGGGCTCCCATCAGTGCGCCTTCTTTTACGGCTTTCCACACCTCAATGAGATCGTCGCTTTTAACGTTGTCTATGTACTTGCACGCCTCCAGCATGGTGGAACACATGTTGGACCCCGTGTCTCCGTCTGGAACGGGAAACACGTTCAGGGCGTTTATTTCATCTCTGTGTTTTAATAGATTTTCAGTTGCCTTCTTTATGATGATTTTGAGAAATCTGCCTGTGATCTTTTTCCAAGGTCTCTACCTCCGTTTCACCTGATACCTACCACATGGACTGTTATGTTCAGCTTTTCACACCCAGCGAGGGTTTTCAGCTTGTGAGCAACGTTGTCCGCAATGTTCTTGGCGACTTCTCTGATGTTCACTCCGTATTCCACCTCGATGTACACATCAACGTTGAGGGAAGAATCTTCCAGTTCTTCGATCTTAATGCCTCTGTCTCCTCCAAAGATTCTCTCAAAGAAGGAACGAGAATCTCCCAGCCCTACCGTTCCATAGCTCTCCAGAGTCGCAAAGTACACGATTTTTTTCAGTGCGTTGAGTGTAATTTCGAGTTCCCCGTTTTCCAGCATGATCCTCATACTTTCCCCTCCCTACTTCTGGCCTTAATATATGTTAGCACAGTTTTGGTGAGCCCCTCCGAATCCAGCCCCAGCATGCTAAGAAGTTCTTTTCTACCCCCATGAGGAACGAAAAGATCTTCGACACCTAAATTAACGATCTTTCCCTGCCATCCCATTTCTTGAAGTCTCTGAGCAACGAAAGATCCAAAACCACCGATTTTCATGGCCTCTTCAACGGTGATAATGAGATCGTGATCCCTGGCGATTTCTTTCAGAACAGCTGTGTCCAGCGGTTTCACCGTGAGAGCATTAACCACAGTTACATCCAGCGGTATCTTCAAAACTTCGTTCAAAATGGTACCGGTCGCTATTATCGCGGCTTCCCTTCCTCTCTTCAATATCTTCCAGCCAAGGTCGATCTCTTTCATGTTCTCCAGGAGGGATTCGACTTCACCGTAGAAGGACTCTTTGGGGTATCGAATGGCAACAGGGCCATCGAGGTGCTTTAGAACGGTGTACAGTGAATTCACGAACTCCTCAGGAGAAGACGGAGAGATGATCTTCATGTTCGGGACAGGAAGCAGATAATTTATGTCGAACAGGCCGTGATGGGTGGGACCGTCTTCTCCCACCACACCGGATCTGTCGATCGCAAAGAGAACGGGAGCGTTCTGCAAAGCCACATCGTGAATGATCTGATCGTACGCTCTCTGTAAGAAGGTAGAGTATATGGCGACCACAGGCTTCATTCCGTGAAGACCGAGAGCGGCTCCAAAGGTTACGCAGGTCTGTTCCGTTATCCCGAGATCGAAGAAGCGATCGGGATGTTCTTTCTGGAATATGGAAAGTCCTGTTCCGTCGGCCATCGCAGCCGTTATGGCGACGATTTTTTTGTCTTCTCTCGCTACTCTTGAGAGGGTGTGTCCCAGCAGCTCACTGTAGGAGAGCATTTTCGGTTTTCCAGATGGTGAAGCGCTGTGGTACTTCGTGGGATTTTCTTCCGCGGCGGTGAACCCTTTTCCTTTTTTGGTTACCACGTGGACGACCGATGAATAATCGTAGTCTCTGATCCGCTTGAAAACTTTCTCCAGTAGCTCTATGTTGTGACCGTCGAAAGGACCGAAGTATTTCAAACCGAGGGATTCAAAAAAGTTGGTTCCCTGTATCATTCCTTTGAGACTGTCTCTCAGATACTTCATCTCTTCCTCGACTTCGAATCCGATCTCTGTTTTTTCGAGGACTTTCTTCAGGACTTTTTTTCCTTTCAGGTAGATTGGACTGGTTCTCAATTTTGAGAGGTGATAGGCGAGCCCTCCTACGTTTGGTGAGATGGACATGCCGTTGTCGTTCAGTATGATCTTCATCTTTGAGTTGAGATTCTTCAGCTGGTTCAGTGCTTCGAGTGCCATTCCGGAGGTGAGTGCACCATCACCGATGACGACCACAACGTGCCTTTTCTCTCCGAGCAGCTCGAATGCTTTTTCGAAACCAAGGCCCGCGGCTATGGAAGTTCCGGCGTGGCCCGTCCCGAACCAGTCGAGTGGAGACTCTCTTCTCGTCACAAAACCGCTGAGACCGCCGAAGGTTCTTATCGTGTGAAACAGATCGTCACGACCGGTGAGAATTTTGTGTGTGTAAGCCTGGTGGCCAGTGTCCCAGATAATAGCATCTTCCCTCGGGTCGAAGACCCTGTAGAGGGCAAGTGTCAATTCTATTGTTCCGAGATTCGATGCGAGGTGCCCCCCGTTCTTCAAGACAACTTCTGTGATCCTTTTTCGGATGTCTTCTGCCAGTCTTTTCAGCTCATCGTAGCTCATTCTCTTGATCTCGTCCAGAAGCATCTATCTCACCTTCCAGCTCTTTCATCACGTCTATGATCTTCAGTCTGTTTTGCTGAAGGATCTCTTTGCACTTTCTGTAAAGTTCCACTCCGCGTTCGAAGAGTTTGATGGATTCTTCGAGAGGAAGATCTTCGTTTTCCAGTCTGTTTACGATTTCCTCCAGTTCTTTCATCATCTCCTCGAAATTCACCCTATCACCTGCGCTTTCTTCGTTCCATCCTTGAAAACGAGTGACACTACATCTCCTCGTTTCAGATCGGTAGATTCTTTGACGATCTTTTCATCTTTTTTCACCAGGACGAACCCTCTTTCGAGAGGTCTCAACGGGTTCAAACTTTCGAGCATTCTGCCGAGACTGTCGAGTTTCTTTTGATTGTGTTCAAAATAATCCATGAGTTTCTTTCTCAACTTTGCGGCCAATTCTTTGACCCTTTCTATTTTAAATTCGTTTAGCTCGAGTTTTCTCCGGCCGATCATTCTGAGGCGAAAATAAAGAGTTTCCAATCTTCTCTCTTCCATATCGAATCTGTTTGACAGGGAAGTTATCAACTTTTCGAAGAATGAATCAAGGTCTTCGTGTATTTCACTCGCGTCTGGTATCACATACTCGGCGGCACCCGTTGGGGTGTGCATCGATACATCTGCCACGAAATCCGCTATCACACGGTCTATCTCGTGTCCTATCCCCGTTACAACAGGATGTCGAAGCCTGAGGATCTCACGGATCACGTCTTCTTCGTTGAAGACCCAGAGGTCCTCCTTGGAACCACCGCCTCTCACAATCATAACAAGATCGAGATCGTATTCGTTCGCTTTTCGCAAAGCTTTTATGAGCTCTTCTCTTGCAGAGTCACCTTGAACGGAGGTGTGGAAGACATAGATTTCGATTGGGGCCTTTCTTTCTCTGGCAGTTCTTATCACATCCTGCAGGGCGGCGGAGTCTCGAGAGGTGATGATGCCGATTTTTCTGGGAAATCTGGGAACGGTTTTCTTTGGTCTGGAGAGGAGACCTTCCTCAAGGAGCTTCTTCAGGGTGGTTTCGAACTTTATCTGATACATGCCAGCTTGATCCAGATATCGAACGTTCGAGCAGATGAATCTGTAGGTTCCATGAGGAATGTAAACGCTGACACTTCCCTCAACAAGGGCCATTCTGCCCTCCTGAAGGCGAATTCCCATGTTGTCTCCGCCGAATATCACACACTCCAGCCTAGCGTTTTCCTCAACTAAGGAGAAAAAAATATGCCCCTTCCTGGGGCGAACACCAGAGATCTCACCGTAAACACTCACGTTGGTGAGGTAAGGATCTCCTTCTATCAGGTCTTTTATGTACTCGTTTATCTCTGTAACGGAATAGGTGTAATCCTTCATTTCCTTTGTCTCTCCGCCGCTCTAACAACGTGTTCGAACAGGAGTGCGGTCGTTACCTGTCCCACACCCCCTGGAACGGGAGTCACTCTGGCGATTTCTTCAACCGATGGATCGACATCTCCCTGGAGTTTTCCGTCTACGTAATTTATCCCCACGTCTATCACGATCGCTCCTTCTTTTACCATGTTCTTCTTCAAAAAGTGTGCTCTACCGACGGCTACCACCACGATGTCGCTGTTTTTTGTTATCTCTTCGAGGTTCACCGTTCTGGAGTGACAAACCGTGACGGTCGCGTCCCTTCCTTTCTTCAAGAGCATCAGAGCGAGCGGCTTTCCCACGGTGACACTTCTTCCAACAACGGTGACTCTTTTTCCAGAGAGGTTTGTCTCTCTTTCGAGTATTCTCACAGCGGCTTCAGCCGTGCATGGAGGAAAGATCTCTTCGTCGTAAAGAAGAAGTCCGAGGTTCGCAGGATTCACACCTTCGACGTCTTTTTCAACGGGAACTGAGGAAAGGATTTCTTTCTCGTCGAGCCCCAGAGGAAAAGGCCTTGCAACGAAAACTCCGTTTACACTTTCATCCGATCCGAGTTTCTTCAGCGTGGAAACTATCTCCTCTGGAGAAACGTTCATTATTTCAAAGGCTATTCCGAGTTTCTCAGCTTTTTTTCTCTGAGATTTCAGATAAGAAAGGGCCGATGGATCATCTGTACACGCAACGCTGACCAGTTTAGGAGTGAAACCGAGCTTTTCTACTCTCTCTTTCGTTCTTTCCTCGATACTTCGAGCTATTGTCTTACAGTCGATCCACACGGTGTGACCTCCTTCACGAAACACCTACTATGTTACCGCTGTCGTCTACGTCCATGTTCAAAGCATTTGGTTTTTTTGGAAGACCAGGCATCAGATTTATGTCTCCTGAAAGCGCAACAACAAAGCCTGCCCCGGCGGAAACGAAGAGGTCGCTGACAACGAACGTGTATCCTTCAGGTGCACCTCTGAGAGACGGATCGTGGGAAATGGACTTTGGAGTTTTGGCAACGATCACGGGAAGCTCATCAAAACCGTGTTTTTTAATGAATTTGAGGGCATTTTTTGCAGTATCGGAAAACTCCACTCTTCCCGCTCTGTAGATTTCTTTTGCGAGAATCTCTATCTTCTTTTCCACAGGATCGTTCATCTCGTAGAGGTAAGCCGGTTCTACGTCCTTCGCAGCTTCTGCTACGGCTTTTGCGAGTTCGACACCGCCTTCGCTGCCCTTTTTAAAAACCTCACTGACTGCTACCCTCACACCGAGTTTTTCGCACTCTTTCACCACGTAGGCTATTTCCTTTTCTGTGTCCGTGCTGAATCTGTTCAGCGCTACCACGACGGGCAGATTGAATTTCCTCAGGTTTTCCACGTGTACCCTGAGATTTTTGAATCCTTCTTTGAGGGCTTCCAGGTTTTCCTCGTGGATGTTTTTGAGGTTTGCACCACCATGGTACTTCAAAGCTCGCACTGTGGCCACCAGAACGGCTGCGTTCGGATAAAAACCACCAACACGGGAAACAAAGTCGATGAATTTCTCAGCACCGAGGTCTGCTCCAAAACCCGCCTCCGTGACCGTGTATTCGGAGAGCTTCATGGCCATCTTCGTCGCTATGATGGAATTGGTGCCGTGCGCGATGTTGGCGAAAGGTCCGCAATGTATGAGCGCTGGAGTTCCTTCGGTTGTCTGAACGAGGTTGGGATTTATGGCATCTTTCAAAAGAACGGCCATGGCACCCTGGATTCCAAGATCAGAGATCCTGACGATTTTTCTGTCAGCGTCGAGCGCCACGATTATTTTCCCAAGTCTTTCTTTCAGGTCCTTCATGTTCTCGGACAGAGCAAGAATGGCCATCACTTCGGAAGCGGCCGTGATGATGAAACTGTCCTCTCTTGGAAATCCGTTCGCTGAGCCTCCAAGACCGATCACTATGCTTCTCAAAGCACGGTCGTTCATGTCCATGGTTCGCTTCCAGAATACTCTTGTTATGTCTATTTTGAGCTCGTTGCCGTGTTTTATGTGCGAGTCCAGAACGGCCGCCAGCAGATTGTGGGCGGAGGCCACGGCGTGCATATCTCCGGTGAAATGAAGGTTTATCTCATCAGAAGGAAGAACCCTCGACCTGCCACCTCCTGTTGCACCGCCTTTCAATCCAAGGGTGGGGCCGAGGGAAGGCTCTCTCAGAGTAACTATCGATTTCTTACCGATTCTGTTCAGAGACATGGAAAGTCCTATGCTGGTGGTAGTTTTTCCTTCACCTGCAGGGGTGGGGGTAACTGCCGTTACGAGGATCAGTTTCCCATCTTCATGATTTTCAAGGCTTTTCAAGAATCTGTGGTCGATCTTCGCTATGTAGTGGCCGTAAGGATAGAGAATGTCATCTTTCAATTCCAACTGATCGGCGATCTCTTTGATCGGTTTCAAAATTATCACCTTCAAAGTTCGAATTTTTCTTTTGGAGCGTGTTCTTTGGCGATTCTGTCCAGTATTCCGTTGACGAATTTTCCACTGTTTTCCGTGCCGTATCTCTTGGCTATTTCTATGGCTTCATCGATGGTCACTTCTATGGGGATGTCCTTTTCGAAGAGAAGTTCATAAGTGGCGAGTCTCAGAACGTTTCTGTCCACAACGGATAATCGGTTCAGAGACCACTTTTCTAGGTATCGGGAAATGAGATCGTCTATCATGGAAAGGTTCTCTTTTATACCTCTTATGTAGCGCCGGGCGTCTTCCTTTGCCTTTTTATCGTAGGTTTCGTCCAGAATTTCCTCGAGAATTTGTTCAAGATCTTCGTCTCTTCTGAATTCATGCTGAAACAGGGCTTTGAAGACAGCAAGCCTCATTCTTCGCCTCGGTGTTTTCATGTCTGGATCTCCTTTCCAGATTTATTCTTTCTTTTCTTCATCCTCCTTGATTTCTTCTGGTTCTTCTTCCAGCTCCTCTTCTTTCTCAAAAACGTTCTCCACCGTGACGTTGATGGATTCCACTTTCATGGATGTCATCATTTCGACGTCGTGTTTGACTTTTTCAGTGAGTTTGGAAACGTATTCCGGAATCGGTTCGCCGTAGGGCACATCGATTTTGAACTCGATCACAAGGCTGTCATCGGGGTTTCTGGTAACATCGAGGCTCTTTCTGATCTTCTTGATAACCTTTGAGCTCACATCTCCCAAAAACTCTTCGATGCTTCTGATTGCGATTTCTTTTATCACTCCGTCGGATATTTCGATGTTCTTGTATTCTTCCGCCATAAAGATCCCCCCTTTTATGCTCTTCCAACGTACTCCCCTGTTCTCGTATCAACTTTTATTTTATCACCAACTTCGATAAAGTATGGCACAGTGATCTTCAGCCCAGTTTCAAGGACCGCTGGTTTTCCTCCCCCGGAAACGGTGTCGCCTTTAAAGGATGGTTCTGTCTCTACCACTGTCAGTTCGACAGTGGTTGGAAGCTCGATTCCTATAGGTGTTCCTTCGTGAAACACAAGATCCACTTCCATATTTTCGACCAGGTAGTATTTTGCATCACCTATTTCCTCTTCACTGAGAGCATACTGCTCGTAGTCATCGAGAGTCATGAAATAATAGTGATCTCCGTCTCTGTAAAGATACTGGGCTTTTCTAAAAGAGAGCTCTGCTTCCTGTACCTTTTCACCGCTTGGGAAATTCACTTCCCTGACGAATCCTGTTTTTACATTCTTGAGTTTTGTTCTGATGAGTCCGCTTCCTCTTCCCATGAAGTGTTTGCTCGCCTCGAGGACTCTGTATATTTCTCCATCGTAGATGATGAACATACCCTTCTTCAGATCACCTACTTCGATCATCTGAGCACCTCCTCACAACAAAATCTACGAGGGGATTTCCTCCCCTCGTAGAATTTTATCATGAACGATTTTTTAGAGCATCTCTCTGAGTCTGGAAATTATTCCATCTTTATCCAGGCCGTAGAGTTTGTAGAGCATCGTGTAACTGCCGGACACGGCGAATTCTGGAACACCTACTCTCACGTATTTCTTCGGGATGATGCCGTTTTCAAGAAGGGTGGTTCCAAGGAAGCTTCCAAGTCCTGTGAAAACGTTGTGATCCTCCACAACGAGAACGGGTTTTCCATCGACCATCTTCAAGGTCTCTATATCGAGATCCACCGGACAGGAGACATTCAGAACGGCTACGTTTACTCCTTCTTTCTTGAGTTCGTCTGCGGCATTTACGGCTTCACAGAGTGTAGAACCGTAAGTTATGATCACCGCGTCGTCACCTTTTCTAACGACATCGATCTTCCCATATTCGAAGGTGTAACCCTCTCCGAAGAAAGGTTTCCCGTTTTCATCGAGGATGATGGGAAGCTTAGATCTTCCCATGGCGATTACGAAGTTCCCGTATTCCTTCGCGGCGTATCTGACAACTCTATCCGTCTGGTTGGGATCACCAGGGACGATCACTTTGAAACCGTACCAGTTCATCGGCCCGGAAACGTAGTCGAGTCCGTGATGAGTTTTTCCGTCCTCTCCCACGTTGAGTCCGCAGTGTGTGACAACGACTTTGAGGTTCGTTCCATTGATGGCGTTCAGCCTGTGCTGGTTGTAGGTTTCAGAAATTCCAAAAACACCAAAATCAGCGAAGAACGTGATCACACCCTCTGCGGAGAGTGCCCCCGCCATAGCGGCAGCGTTGTGTTCCTGAACGCCCACTTCCAGGAGTCTCTCAGGGAACTCTTTGTCGAGCAGGTCGAGTTTGACCGATCCCTTCAGGTCGCAGTCCACAGCGACGATGGGTGTGGTTTCTGGATTGTTTACGTTCTTCTTCACCAGATCCAGAATAGCTTTTCCGAATGCGCTTCTGTTGTCAGTGGGTGAGGTGTAGGTGATGGGCTCTCCCGTGTCGATCTTGATCGGGTAAGTTTTGTAGACTTTCTTGTGTTTTTCCACTGGAAGTTGTTTTCTTTTTTCGATGTACACATCAACATCGTTTTCAATTCCGAGTTCCGCGAGGGCTTTTTCGAGTTCTTCTCTGTTCAAAGGCTTTCCGTGGTATTTCACCTCGTTTTCCATGAAAGATACGCCTTTTCCCATGACCGTTTTGGCGATTATGGCAACGGGATTCAGTTCGTCTTCTACCGCTTCTTTCAGTGCGAGATAGATCTGTTCGTAGTCGTGCCCATCGATCTCGATGACCCTCCAGCCGTCCGCTAAGTAGTTTTCCTTTATGTTCACGGGCATGACGTCTCTGGCACGGCCACTGATCTGGGCGTCGTTGTAGTCGATGATCACTGTGAGATTCGTGACACCGTACTTTTTCGCCACTCTTCTTGCCTCCGCCACCTGTCCTTTTGCCTGTTCTGCGTCACTCATGAGAACAAAGACGTGGTAATCTTTTCCTGTGAACCTGGATGCGAGGGCAAAACCGAGTCCGGCTGAAAGACCCTGACCGAGGTTTCCGGTTGTCCAGTCGATGATCCCAACACCTCGGGTCACGTGTCCTTCAAAAACGGAAGCGGGGTGTCTGAATCCTGCGAGGACTTCATCGAGATCGACAAACCCCAAACGAGCCATAGCTGCGTAGACACCCGGAGAAGTGTGTCCATGGCTGATCACGATTCTGTCTCTTGCAGGATCATCGACGGGTCTGAGTTTTGCGTACTTGAAGACGGTAAGATAAAGATCGATCGAAGACATGGATCCTCCAGGATGGCCTGAGTTAGCTATGTAGGTCATTTTCAGTATGTCGCCACGGCAGAGCCTTCCGAGTTCTTTCAACTCTTTGAGTTCGCTTTCTGGAAGTTTTTCATAGGGAAACCTTTCCATCGTTAAACCTCACCTCCCACAACTGGGTCATAATATTGATCAAGAGATAGTTGTATCTGTCCTTTGAGATTCTACCATTATAGATATGTTAAAAAGTTTTCCAGGAGGAAAAAATTGTGTTCAAGCTGGTGAGTGAATTTGAGCCAACGGGTGACCAGCCACAGGCCATAGAAAAACTTGTAGAAGGTTTGAACAGGGGAATGAGATTTCAAACGCTCCTCGGTGTTACGGGGAGCGGAAAGACTTTCACCATGGCCAACGTGATAGCGCGTGTGAACAGACCCGCCCTTGTGATCTCACCGAACAAGACGCTTGCCGCCCAGCTTTATCAGGAGTTCAAAACGTTCTTCCCGGAAAATCGAGTGGAGTTCTTCATAAGTTACTACGATTACTATCAACCGGAGGCCTATATTCCAACGAAGGATCTTTACATAGAGAAGAACGCTGACATCAACGATGTGATCGTGCGAATGAGAATGTCCACGTTGAAATCTGTGAGAACTCGTCGCGATGTGGTGGTAGTTGCGAGTGTTTCGTGTATTTACGCCACGGGAGACCCGAACGATTTCGATAGGATGAACATAAATCTCGCTGTTGGAGATAGAATAGACGTTCTGGAACTCGCGGAAAGACTGGCAAGGATAGGCTATCAGAGAACGGAGGATGTGTCTCTTTCTGGATGTTTCAGGCTGAAGGGAGACACGGTGGAGATCTACCCGACGTATCAGGATGAAGGGATCAGGATCGAATTCTTCGGAGACGAAGTGGACTCGATAACGTTGATAGACAGATTCAATCGCACCACACTGGAGCACCTTGACAAGATCATCATCTATCCCGCCGTTGAATTTATCACAACGGAGGAGAAACTCAAAAGAGCCGTCGAATCAATAAGGGAGGAGCTTAACGAAAGACTCTCAGAGCTCAAAAAACAGGGAAAGATCCTCGAGTACGAACGCTTGAAGCAGAGAACTCTGAACGACATAGAGCTGCTGGAGACCATGGGATACTGTCCTGGAATAGAGAACTACTCCAGGCACTTCGATGGAAGAAAGCCGGGAGAGCCTCCGTACACTCTTCTCGATTATTTCGATAAAGATTTCATCGTTTTCATAGACGAGTCACACATCACGGTTCCTCAACTCAGGGCCATGTACAACGGAGACAGATCCAGAAAGAAAAATCTGGTCGAATACGGTTTTCGTCTGCCTTCCGCTTACGACAACAGACCGCTGACTTTCGAAGAATTTTTGAAAAAAACAGGCCAGATCATCTTCGTTTCCGCTACGCCGGGAGACTTCGAACTCTCGATCTCTGAACAGGTCGTCGAGCAGATCATTAGACCCACAGGACTCGTGGATCCAGAGGTGGAGGTACGTCCCACCGCGGGGCAAGTGGATGATCTTGTGAACGAGATCGTGAAAGTGAAAGAAAGAGGGGAGAGGGCCCTCGTTACGGTGCTCACCAAAAAAACGGCAGAGCTTTTGAGTGAACATCTGACGGAACTTGGAATAAGATCGCTCTATCTTCACTCCGAACTGGACGCCATAGAAAGGGTTGAGGTCCTGAAGAAACTGAGGCGAGGAGACGTAGACGTGGTCGTTGGTGTGAACCTTCTGAGGGAGGGTCTCGATCTTCCCGAGGTGTCACTGGTAGCGATCATGGACGCGGACGTGGAAGGCTTCCTGCGATCTGAAACAACGCTCATCCAGATTATAGGGAGAACCGCAAGGAACGTCAACGGGAAGGTCATCATGTACGCCGACAGGATAACAAACGCGATGAAGAGAGCCATCGAAGAAACGAACAGAAGAAGGAGAATTCAGCTCGAGTACAATAGAAAACACGGTATCACTCCACGTTCCGTGATAAAGCCTCTGGAGATAGAAGTATTCGAACAGTTCATGGTGAAAGAAGAGCCTGAGAGGTACGGAGACACTGTGAAAAACATCTTTGAGATGAAGAAAACGCTCTCCCCAGAGGAGTACATGGCCGTTCTCGAAGAGGAAATGTATCGGGCTGCAAGTGAGCTCAGGTACGAAGATGCAGCGGCCTTGAGGGATGAGCTGTTCAGAATCAGGGAAGAGATAAAAAAGAAAAAGGGGCTCTGAGCCCCTTTCTTCTTTCTGGCGGGGACGACGGGATTTGAACCCGCGACCACCGGTGTGACAGACCGGCATGCTAACCAGGCTGCACCACGTCCCCTGAACCGAATACTATTTTCTCAGAAAAGTCACGGGTTGTCAAGAGGATTTGTGGTGCAAACTACCGATGAACTCCCTGCCTTTTTTTATAGCGATCAGATCGATTTTGAGAAGATCTTCCTTGGTTTTTGAAAGTTTCTCTCTGAGTACTTCTTCTACAGCTTCAAAGCTCACTGTTCTTGTTAGTTCCAGAAAGGCTCCGAGCATCACCATGTTCGCGGCTTTCACGCTTCCCGCTTCTTCCGCCATTTCGTTCGCTGGTATTTCGATCGTTTCTATATCGTCCCTTTCTACGATTTGTTCAACAACAGAAGAATTGACCAAGAGCAGACCACCGGATCTGAGTTTTGCTCCAAATTTCATCATGGAGGGAAAGTTCATTACTATCACTTCCGTGGGATGATCAACCACGGGGGAAGTGATTGGTTTTTCATCCACGATCACGGTGCAGTTGGCGGTTCCTCCTCTCATTTCGGGACCGTACGAAGGAAGCCAGGTGGCGTTTTTCCCTTCTTTAACAGCAGCTGCGGCAATTATCTGTCCTGTGAGCATGATTCCCTGACCACCAAAGCCGGCTATTATTATCGCGTGATACGCCATATCAATCGCCCACCTTGTCAACAAAAACTTTCGGAGGAAATTCCTTTACCATGTTCTCTAGAAGCCAGTTTTGAGCTTCCACTGGACTCATCCCCCAGTTTGTAGGGCAGGTGCTGAGCACTTCCACCATTCCGAATCCCAATCCCTTTATCTGTGCGAGGAAAGCTTTCTTTATGGCTTTTTTTGTGTTCAGAATATCCTTTGTGGTACTCACCGTTGTACGTTCAAGGTAAGCGACTCCATCGATCGTACTCAGAGCTTCAGAAACGTGAAGAGGATATCCGTCATTTGCTGCGGTTCTACCGTATGGGGTCGTGGTGGTTTTCTGCCCCAAAAGGGTGGTGGGTGCCATCTGTCCACCCGTCATACCGTACACCGCGTTGTTGACAAATATCGTTGTCAATTTTTCTCCTCGGTTCGCCGCGTGGATTGTCTCTGCGATTCCGATGGCCGCGAGATCCCCATCTCCCTGATAGGTGAAGACTATCATGTCCGGGAGTGCTCTTTTTATACCGGTTGCCACTGCGAGTGCTCTTCCGTGCGGGGCTACCGTCCCATCCACATCGAAAAACTCGTAAGCGAAAACAGAGCATCCGACGGGGGCAACCATTATGGTTTTTTCCTGAATGTCCAGCTCATCTATCACTTCTGCTATCAGCCTGTGTATTATTCCATGGTGGCATCCTGGACAGTAAGTGAATTCTCTATCACTCAAGGCTTTCGGTCTTTTGAATATCACTTCCATTTCCTCACCTCCTTGAAAGCAAACAGTATTTCTTCGGGTGTTGGAACAACTCCTCCCATGCGTCCGTAGAAGTGTACCGGCACTTTCCCTTCTACCGAAATCTGAACGTCTTCGACCATCTGTCCGGAACTCATTTCCACAACGAAGATGAGTTGCACTTTTTTGGCCAGTTCTTTGAGCCTTCTTTTCGGGAAAGGCCAGAGTGTCACAGGTCTGAACAGGCCAGCCGGTATTCCTTCTTCTCTCAGAGAGTCCACAACGCTCTTGAGGATTCTTCCCATCGTACCGTAGCCAACCATCAGATACTCTGCACCATCCACTCTGTACTCTTCCCATCGCTGTTCTGACGCTTCTATCAGCCTGTACTTTTCCTGTAAGCGCTTGTTCATTTTCTCAAGACCGACAGGATCTATGTTGAAAGCGGCTATTCTGTGCGGCTCTCTGTTTCTGGCACCTCGAAGTGCCCAATCCGAATGATCTGGAAGGGTGGACAAATCTCTCATCTCCGGCAGCTCAACAGGTTCCATCATCTGGCCGATCATTCCATCCGCCAGTATGAGAACGGGATTTCTGTATCTGTCAGCGAGATCAAAAGCCAGCTGGGTCAGATCCACGGCTTCCTGAAGTGTTGATGGTGCAAGAACGATCAGTCTGTAATCCCCGTGGCCTCCTCCTTTCACGGCTTGAAAATAATCACCCTGAGAAGGCTGGATGTTTCCAAGTCCGGGACCTCCACGCACCACGTCGACGAAAACGCAGGGAAGTTCTGCGCCTGCAATGTAGGAGATCCCCTCCTGCATCAGGCTGAAACCAGGAGACGATGTCGATGTCATAACACGTTTTCCGGTGCAAGCGGCTCCATAAACCATGTTGACCGTTGCTATTTCACTTTCGGTCTGAAGGAAAACACCTCCTACTTCAGGAAGTCTTCTTGCCATGTATTCTGCTATTTCGCTCTGGGGAGTGATTGGATAAGCAAAGTACAATCTGCAACCCGCTCTTATCGCAGATTCCGCTATCGCTTCGTTTCCTTTCATCATGAGTTTTTTCATAAGCACCACTCCTCAAACCTTTACGTTGGTTTTCTTCTGAACCTCTCTGAACACGGTTATACAAACATCCGGGCACGTGAGATAACAGAAACCGCAGGCTATGCAGTCATCTCCCCTGTACACCGCGGGGTGATAGCCTTTCGAGTTGTATCTGTGGGAGAACTCGATCACCTTTGCAGGACACACGGAGATGCATAGACCGCAACCCTTGCACCTTTCTGAATCGATCGTTATGTAGCCTCTCATGTTCTCATCCCCCCGATTCCCAGTTTTCTTTTCATGAACCTTCTGATGCTGAAAAGAGGATAGTCAGTCTCAGGAGGATCGATCAGCTCTTCTGGAACCACGGTGAAAAGAACCTTTATCCCTGTTTTCCTGGAAACTTCTGAAACTATTCGTTCTCCCTCAAGAACAACTTCCGCTGTGGTCATGTCTCCAAGATTGGAATTGTTTATCAGGAAATCGATCTTCATCTTGGAAAGAGTGGATATCTTCTTCAAGTTTTCGATGATATCTTCCGGACGTTCACAGAACGGTCTGAAGGCATTTACGACAAAATAAGTGTGAGTGTTTTTTCCATTCATGAGATGTCTTAGGGCTCCTACCGCTTTTGCTCCGTCTTCTCCTCCCGTGTCGATGACGGCTTCTTCACTGGACAGCCAGTCTGTGTTCTTTGGTATGATCGGCAAGTCGCTGTATCTGAGGTTGTCTCCCACTGTCACAACGTGGATTCCGAGTTCTTCTAACTTTTTCTTCAGGTCTCTCAATCTGAAATAAGGTGTTACCACATCCAGATCGACCAGTGATACGTCCTTCCCCGAACTCTTCAGTTTTAAGGCCAGATTGATCGATATTTCTGTTTTTCCGCTACCGTAAGATCCCATCAAGATACGAATCATACCTTTCTCTCCACCTTCGAGATTCTTCAGAATAATTTTTTGGCTTTTCTTCACCTCTCAGCACCCGCAGTGCCGAAAGGGCAAGTGCTTTTTCCTCGTTGCTTCCTGGAAAGACAAGTACCGGTGCTATGAAACTCACCCTTTTGGTGATCCATGGAACCAGAAACTCTTTTTCATGAGCCAGACCACCTGTGAGAACTATGAAATCAACCTCACCTTTCAAAACGGCTGCCATCTTACCTATCCACTTGGCTATCTGATAGGCCATCGCTCTGTAAACCCTCTTCGCCCACTCATCACCCTGTTTGATTCTTCTGACCACCTCTCTGGCATCGCTGGTTCCAAGATACGCCACGAGTCCACCGTTTCCCACGATACGTTTCTTCATCTCTTCGTAAGTGAATTTCCCGCTGAAACAAAGGTCAACAAGCTGTGTCAGAGGTAGCGTTCCGCTTCTTTCAGGTGTGAACGGTCCGTCCCCGTCCAGAGCGTTGTTCACGTCGATCACTCTTCCCTTTCTGTGTGCGGCGATTGATATGCCCCCACCCATGTGAGCCACAACGAGGTTCATCTCTTCGTATCTTTTATTCATCATCCTGGCAACTTCTTTTGCAACGGTCTTCTGGTTCAAAGCGTGAAATATAGATTTTCTCTGATAGTTTGGATGTCCGCTGACACGTGCAACATCTTCCATTTCATCGACAACGACGGGATCCACCACGTAGGCTGGAACACCCGTTTCAGACGAGAATCTGTGGGCTATGATCGCTCCCAGATTCGAAGCGTGTTCTCCGTTTTTTCCTGATTTCAGGGTTTTTATCATTAGGCCGTCCACCAGATACACTCCCCCGGGTATGGGATCGAGGAGTCCTCCTCGGCTGACAAAAGCGGAAAAAGAACTCAGACTGTATCCAGTTTCTTCGACGAACTGTCTCGCTATCTTTTCCCTGAATTCAAGCTGATCCAGGATTTTCTGGAATCTGCCGAGTTCATCCGGTGAATGACTGAAATTTTGCATCTTCACCATTCTTTCGTCTTCGAATATGGACAGCTTTGTGGATGTAGAACCGGGATTTATGGTGAGGATTCTGAACACACGATCACCCCTTTTTCTGTGCGACCAGTACGCTCAAAGCGATGGAAAGGAATCTCGTTTCCTCGTCGTCTGCCCTGGAGGTGAGGACAACTGGTACTCTGCCACCGACAACAACGATCGCCGCTCTCCCGCGAGCCATGTATACGAGCGATTTGCTGAGGATGTTTCCTGTTTCTATGCTGGGAACTATCAGTATATCGGCATCTCCCGCTACTGGACTGTTCCCTGCTTTCGAAGCCAACTCTTCACTGATAGCCAGATCGAGTGTTAAAGGTCCGTCAACGATGCAGTCGTTCCTTTGCTGGAATATTTTCGACAGTGCGGCAATCTCGAGAGTTAGAGGACTTTTCAGATCACCCGTTCCCAGGAGTGCGATCTTTGGTTTCTCTATGCCGAGGGCTCGGGCGACCAGAATCGAGTTTTCCACGATGTCCATTCTCTGCTGAAGATTTGGTGAGATGACGAGTCCACCATCCGAGATGATCAGAATTTTGTGGTATCCAGGGACTTCATGGACGCTGACAGCAGAGAGAGTTCTACCCGTTCTGAGACCGTACTCTTTCTTGAGAAACACGGAGAACAGATCGCTTGTTTTGATTTTTCCTTTCATCAGTATCTGCGTTTCATTCCTTGATACGCTTTCGACAGCTTTCCTGACCGCTTCGAAAGGATCCTCAACGTGAACGATTTCTGCTTCCAGTTCGAGGTTCATTCGTTCCACGAGTGTCTCTATATCTTTTCTCTTTCCAAAGAGCACCGGATCTACGATTTCTTCCTCCTTAGCTCTTGCAACGGCTTTCAAAACCTCTTCATCCTCTGCTGCCCCAACGGCGATCTTCATTCTTTTTCCCCGAACCAGTTCAACCATCTCCAGAAGATTCTTCATTCGACCACACTCCGATAGTCCATCGCTTTTTCCTCTCCTCTGAGCACCCTCAAAACACCGAGCGCGAGGGCTTCCATTTCCAGCTCTCCTGGAATCACCTCTACTTTTCCGAACTTTTCGATGTAATCTGTGATCATCCGGACGAATCTGATTTCGTGGGCCATACCACCCGTTATCACTATGGCGTCGGGTTTTTCTCCAAGGACAGCGCACATTCCACCGATTTCTTTAGCGATCTGATAGGCCATGGCTTCAACGACCAGTTTCGCTTTCCTCGAGGTTTCCATACTATCGAGGGCTTTCTTGAGGTTCTTTGTTCCAAGGTACGCCAGGAGCCCTCCTTTTCTGGTGAATTCTTCTTTCAGTTCGGCGGCTGAGTGTTTACTGGAGTAGGCCGTCTTCACAACGTCTCCAACGGGAAGCTCTCCCGTTCGCTCTATACTGAAGGGTCCTTCGTCGTTGGCGTTGTTCACGTCTATTATCTTTCCGTTTTTACAGGCACAAACAGAGATTCCGCTTCCAAGATGTGCCACTACGATCTTCACTTCTTCTGGTGTTTTGCCCATCTCTCTGGAAACCTTTCTCAATACCGCTTTGATGTTCAGAGCGTGAGAATAGCTTTTTCTTTCGATTTCAGGGATGCCAGAGAAACGCGCCTCATCACACATCTCATCCACTGAAACCGGATCTACCACAAAACAGGGTATCCCGTGGGGTTTTCCCAGTTTGTAGCCGATTACGGCTGCCAGATTGGATACATGATCAACGGGAGAACGATTGATGAGGTAATCCACCATGTATTCATTTACAACATAAGTTCCCCCCGGAACCGGCTCGAGTACACCACCTCTGGCAGCGATCGCGCTGAAGTCTTCTATCCTGTAGCCGACCTCGTCTATGAAGTCTTCCACCGCTTTTCTTCTCAAAGGTTCCTGATCCATAGACCTTTTGAATTTCTTCAGCTCTTCAACGCTGTGGGAGACGTTCTTTTCAGCGATCTTTTTTTCATCTTCGAAAACTGCTACTTTTGTGGAGGAGGAACCTGGATTTATCACGAGGATTCTGTACATCCGATCACCTCTTATGTTGACAAAAGATTACACAAAGTTTTATGTAATGTTCCATAAGAATATTACCATACAGAAACATCAAGATCAAAATTTGTCAACATTTTGAGAGAAGAAGAAAAGCAGGTTAATTACAGGGGTGTGAACCTTCTGAGGGAGGGTCTCGATCTTCTCGAGGTGTCACCGGTGGCGATCATGGACGCGGACGTGGAAGGCTTCCTGCGATCTGAAACAACGCTCATCCAGATTATAGGGAGAACCGCAAGGAACGTCAACGGGAAGGTCATCATGTACGCCGACAGGATAACAAACGCGATGAAGAGAGCCATCGAAGAAACGAACAGAAGAAGGAGAATTCAGCTCGAGTACAATAGAAAACACGGTATCACTCTTCAGATTGCTTGATTACGTTTCCTCGTCTTAAGGCATAACTTGCTAATATTTTCTCAATAGTTCCAACATTTTCCTATCCAGTTTATGTCCATACCATTCTTCGTATTCAACGTCTTTCCTTTCCGAATCTAAAATACCAAAAGGACCTCTAAAATTCCATAAGGCAAACCCTATGTTCAAAGTTTTAAAAATTTCTAAAAGATCTTCAAGCCATTTTAAAACCACATCGTGAGGTGTTTTGTTGTAAGCTCCCATTTCTCCACAGAATACTTCTATTCCTTTTTGTCTGAGTTTTATCCACGTTAAATAATGTTCCAATAACTTTTCTCTGTTCCAGTATTCCCCAAAATGCCATCCATTTGGCCACTCAGGAACAGGAAAGTCCTTACTATCCACCCATTCCGCTTTGTAATGAGTAACACTGAAGGGAATGTACCCTCTGCATGATTGCACTGTATTCTCAATTGTTAAATCATCCACTGGAATATTCCCATAGCCTAATCCATCTATTATAATTAATCTTTCGGGATCTATTTTTCGAATTTCTGTAATAGTTCTCTTGATAAGAGAGTTGTGATCTTCAACACTCATGATTTGTGGATCAGGAAATGGAGGCTCATTTATTAAGTTAAAACTCAGGTGTGTGGAAGAAATTCCTTTGTAACGACGTGCGATAAAAGACCAGTGATGAATGAACGCTTCTTGAGCTGTTTCATCTTTCCACAGATTGGTTTTCTCTTCTACTTCCTTGTTAACAGAATAGCCAGGTGCCCTGTGAAGAGAAATACATATATGTATTCCATATTTCTCTCCCCAGAAAATTACACGATCGATTTTCTCAAAAAAATCTTCTCTGATAATAAATGGGTTGCCCCGGTCTGACCAGAGAAGATGACACATAGGGATTCTAACAAAATTAAAGTCCCACTGAGCCATCCACAAAAAATCTTCCTCTTTAAAATTTCCTGTACTTTTAATGGAAAAGGCCTCCAGAAGGTTGAAACCACGCCATCTTGGAATGGTGTTATTCAATGCTATCTCCTCCTATTAAAGCTTCTAAAAGATCTTTATTCCAGGTTTTTCTCAGAGTATCATAAACACCAAAACCGGAACAAAATTCCCAGTATGCCCAGCTCCATCTCCTTTTCTCCATTTCGCGAACGACAAAGGAGGTCCATTTTATTCTTGATTCAAGGTCAGCTTTTCTGTAGGCACCAAACTCACCTATGTAAATTGGTCTTTTGTTCTTTTTTGACCATTCTTCTATAAAATTGAATTCTTCTATCAAATGTTTCTGATCATCTGGAGATCCCCACTTTCTTCCCAACCATTTCTCAGATCCTTCCACCCACTCAGCTCCTTGATGGGTAAATTCGAAAGGATTGTAGTAGTGAATTGTAACTATAGAATTTTTTTCCCATTTTGGGACAGACAGTTTTTCAAGGGCAGATATACCCCCCCATTCAGCTGTGCCTATAATTATAGTGTGCTTTTTGTCAATTGATCTTATAACTTTTAGAGCTTCCTCAAGCAGTTCATTCCATTTTTCCGGAGTAAGATTTCCGTGAGGTTCATTCAGAATTTCAAAAAATAGAGTTTCGGGATAGTCTTTATAACGATCAGCAATTTGTTTCCAAAGAGCAAGAAATCTTTCCTTGTGTTCTTCTGGATCATTCATTAACTCCTCGTAGTGATGAATATTTATAACAACAGCCAGTCCTCTTTTCAGGGCTCCGTTTATCACTTCATCCACTCTTTTGAAGAAGCGATCCATGATTTTATAAGGAGGAAACGCGTAAGCGTGCGTACTCCATCTTATTGGAATTCGAACATGAGAGAAACCGGCTTCTTTTATAATGTCGAAGAACTCATCTTTTATCACCACTCCCCAGTCTCCCTCATTTGGTGCTTCAAGCGCATTTCCTATATTAATGCCTCTTCCCAATATTTTGTTCCTTTCAAAAGGATCAACACCCATAACAATACCTCCCATTATCAAGATCATAAGCAAAAACAATAAAAAATTTTTCAAGAAAATCACCCCCTATAGCTTCTGACTAAATGACAAGACACAAAATGATTTTTTTCCACTTCTGTGAGTTCAGGTTCTTTTTCAAAGCAGATTGCCTTTTTTTCTGTACATCTAGTTTGGAATCTGCATCCTTTAGGAAGATCAATTGGAGAAGGAAGTTCACCTTTCAATGAATAAAATCTTTGTTTTTGACCGTCCCATGGAATCTTAGGAACGCTCTTCAAAAGTGCTCGAGTGTACGGATGAATTGGATTTAAGAAGATTTTATCTACATCTCCATACTCAACAATTTTCCCGAGATACATAACAGCTACTTTATGGCTTATATGTTCGACTACTGCAAGATTGTGTGCAATGAAAAGGTATGAGATACCCATTTTCTGCTGTATTTCTTCAAGAAGATCTATTATTTGTGCCTGAATCGAAACGTCCAAAGCAGATACTGGCTCGTCACAGACTATAAATTTCGGATTCAGAGCTAAAGCTCGAGCTATTCCTATTCTTTGCTGCTGCCCTCCGGAAAATTCGTGTGGAAAACTGTTAATGAATTCTCTACCTATTCCCACCATATCTAAAAGTTCTTCTACTCGTTTTCTCCTCTCTTTTTTCGTTCCAATTTTGTGAATTATGAGAGGATCTTCTATAATTCTTCCAACAGTCATCTGTGGATTCAAAGATCCTAAAGGATCCTGGAAGATTATTTGCATCTTTTTCCTATAAGGTTTCATCTCCTTGTCATTCAAGTTTGTTATATCTTTTCCTTCGAAGAAAATCTTACCGCCATCAGGTCTGAGGAGTTTGAGAATCGTTCTCCCCAGAGTCGATTTTCCACAGCCGCTTTCACCGACCAACCCAAGTGTCTCTCCTTCTTTTATTTCTATTGATATTCCATCAACTGCTTTAAGTATTCTTTTCCCCTGAGGAAAATATTTTTTTAAATCTACGGTTTGTAAAAGAGGCTTCATTTTGATTCCCCCTTGATCAAATGGCATGCAACACGATGATTTTCAGAAATATTTACGAGGGGCGGTTCTTCTCTTTGACAAATTTCCATTGCAAAACTACATCTCGGGTGAAATTTACAACCAGAAGGATGTTTCGTGGGGTTTGGTGGGTTTCCCGGTATTGGTACCAGTTTTTTTCCGCGGGAGCCTATTTCAAGGGTAGAGTTCAACAAACCCTTGGTATAAGGGTGTAGGGGTGTTTTTAAAATTTCTTCTACTGGTGCTTCTTCAACAATTTTTCCGGCATACATTGTAATTATTCGATCGCAAAAATTCGTTGCCACAGAAAGATCGTGTGTTATGAATATAACACTCATACCGTATTCTTCTTTCAATTCCTGAAGTAGTTCCATTATTTGTGCCTGAATAGTCACATCTAAAGCAGTTGTTGGCTCATCAGCTATTAAGAGTTTAGGATGGCATGCAAGTGCCATTGCGATCATTACTCTTTGTCTCATTCCGCCAGAGAATTGGAACGGATAGTTCAGAAATCTTTTTGGTGATTCAGGGATTCCAACACGTTCCAGGAGTTCTATAGCTCTTTCTCTGGCTTCTTCATTCTTCATAAGTCGATGCCAGATGATGGGTTCCATTACTTGAATTCCTACTCTTATTATTGGATTAAGAGAGGTCATTGGATTTTGAAAAATGATGCTTATATCTTTCCCTCTTATGTTTCTCAATTCTTCTTTATTCAATTTCAAAAGGTCTTTTCCTAGGAATATAGCCTCACCATCAACGATTCGCCCGTTCCGATTTATCAATCTCAAAAGAGAAAGGACTGATACAGACTTCCCAGAACCACTTTCACCAACTATTCCAAGACTCTCGCCTTTGTTCAATTTGTAGCTGATTCCATCCACTGCTTTGACAATACCTTCAACTCTATGAAACTCTACCTTGAGATTATTCACGTTTAGCAGTTCCATCATGATATCTCACTCCTTGGATTAAAGGCATCTCTTAAGCCATCTGCAAGAAACGTGAAACTTATCAAGGTAAAAGCAAAAGTGACAGCAGGAAATATTAGCAGATGAGGGAACGCCATCATCATCCCGATCCCTTCACCTATAAGATTTCCCCAGCTCGGCATCGGAGGCCTTACCCCCATTCCTATCACTGCTAAACCACTTTCAGTCATCATTGCTCCAGGTACTCCGAATGCAAGATTCACAAGAATGGGTCCTATCATATTGGGAAGAATATGTTTTCTGATGATATAGAAGGTGCTGGCACCAGCGGCTTTTGCAGCTTCAACAAATTCGCTATTCTTCAGATACAACACTTGCCCTCTTACAAGTCGGGCCATTCCCGCCCATCCGGTCAATCCTATAGCTAAGAAGATGGTGAAAAGCCCCCTGCCTAAGGCTGTAACCAGTATCACGTTGAAGAGAAAAGTTGGAAAAGCAAACATAATATCTACAATACTCATAATAAATTTGTCTATCCAGCCTCCCTTGAAACCAGCGACAGCACCCAGAATGCCTCCTATGATCAGGACAACAAATTGAGAACCGAAACCTATAATACATGCGTTTCTCAAACTATACAGAATTCTACTGAAAAGATCTCTTCCCAATGCGTC
This sequence comes from Thermotoga maritima MSB8, assembly GCF_000008545.1. NCBI lineage: Bacteria > Thermotogati > Thermotogota > Thermotogae > Thermotogales > Thermotogaceae > Thermotoga > Thermotoga maritima. Next base: position 1,725,114 of record NC_000853.1, on the reverse strand, counting down.
AGTTCCGAATATGAAATCCTTGCTTGGTCCCTCGAAAGCCCTGATATAGTGAGGCTCGTCGTAAGGATATGGAGCAATATAGGGAGCCAGTATTGCAAGTGCTATAAGGATTAAAACAAAAACTCCCCCTATTACTGCCATTTTGTTTTTTTTGAATCTTAACCAGAAGGCTTTCCAGTAACCAATGGATTCCGTTTTATTTTTTCTTAACATGCCGATTTATTACCTCCTTAATCCAGTTTTATTCTGGGATCGAGAATTGCATAAAGAACATCAACTATAAGGTTCATGATCATAACGGTAAGGGCAAGTATAAATGTGGAAGTTACTAAAAGTGGATAGTCTCTAGTGACTGCTGCATTAGCAAAGAGTTGTCCCAAACCTGGTATTCTGAAGATGTTCTCGACCCAAACGGTGCCAACCATGAGATAAGCCATTTGAGGGCCTACTATCGTTACTAGAGGAATCATGGATGGCCTTAGAGCATGTTTCATAATTACCGTTCTGTCATCGCCACCTTTTGCATAAGCGGTTCTTATGAAGTCTTGGTTCAATGTGTCTAGAAGACTGACTCTTGTAAATCTGGCAACAGAAGCGAGTGGACCGAGTGCCAAAGCTATGGTTGGAAGGATTTTAGTTCTTATTCCTTCCCATCCGGAAGTGGGAAGCCATCCCAAATAGATGCTAAAAATCAGTATGAGAAAGACTGCTACTACATACGATGGGATGGCAACTCCTATAACAGAAACGGTCATTGCAGTATAGTCAATCCATGTGTTTTTTTTGAGAGCTGCTAAGATTCCTAGAGGAACTCCCACCACGAGTGCGAAAAGGATGCTTGAAAGGGCAAGGGTGAAAGTAATAGGAAATTTCTCCTTTATCAAATCTTCTATGTTTCTTGCAGGATCAGAAAAAGAAGGACCGAATTTGAAAACCACAGCTCCTTTTAAATACATAAGGATCTGTTTCCACAGAGGATTATTCAAACCATATCTCTCTTCAAAACCTTTCAGGGTAGCTTGATAAGCAGGATCGTCGGGTGTTGTGACTCTCGCTATCGCATCTCGTACGCGTTGAAGTTCAAAGAAATTTCCAGGGGCAAGCCACATTAGAACATATGTTATTACAATAACAACTACCATAGAAATAGCAATGGTCAAAAGTCTTTTTAAGAGAAATTTTAAAAATCTCATATCAACCACCCCATTCGACATGTTTAGCAGGAGCCCTGGGAAATCCCAGGGCTCAGAATTCACTTCTCAACAGTTAAGTATTTGAAGAGGAAGAAAGTGGGACCCCACGAGAATTTGTAAGGAACTATTCCCTTGAGGTATGGTTTGGCAAGATACACAACTTTCTGAACGTACAGAGGAACTTCGTAGGCAAGATCTACACACAATTGCTGGAGTTTCTTTGCATATTCGACGGCTTTATCGTAGGGTGAATAGAGAATTCTTGCCCATAGTCTTCTGGCTTCCCTATTAGTTGGGTTCATTCCGGTGTATTCAACCAGAGAATATTCCTGATTGTATATAGCTCTCATTGCCAATCTCCAGAGCTGAATTTTTTGCTCGTCGGTTGTGGCTTTTTTCCATTCTTCATACAACTTGTTGATTTGTTCTATGAAGGTCAATTCTCCGGGGGCAGGAAGAAGGAAGTATTTTTTCAAGAATTCATCTGGTTCGGAGTTAACAACTTCTTGCCACTTCTCCCAGAGTTCCTGGGCGCGGTTTAGTATCTCCTTCCACTCTTCTTCTGTTTTTCCACCTTCTTCTCTGAGGACACTTTCTCTTTTCTCTCTTAATTCATAGAGTTTTTGACGTACCTCAGCGGGGTAATCGTAGAACCAGAATGTATGATCGGCAGTTTGCATAAGAGAACCACTGTCTTGCCAGTTGACGGGCCCACCAATTGTACATACACCTGGTTCTGCCCAAGGCACAAAATCACTCCATTGCAGTGTTGAAAATTGACCGGACTCTATATTTTCAATTTCAAAAGTGATTCCAAGAACTTTTTTCCACTGGTCAACCAGTGCTTCCGCTACAGGATCAGACGCTCCTGTTATGTAGAACTTCACTTTTGGAAAACCTTTTCCGTTTGGATAACCTGCTTCCGCTAGTAACTTCTTTGCCTGTTCTGGATCATAGGGTATTCCCTTCACAGCTTCCGCTATTTCACTATCAGGAGAACAATATGCGTGTGTTGGAATGGCCATACCACCAAGAACAATGTCAGTTAAGACTTTCTTGTCAATAGCCATTGCAAGTGCTTTTCTTATTCGTATATCGTCAAAAACAGGACTTAGGCTTCTTGTGATTTCGTATCCCACCCATTGAACACCAGATTCTTCATGAAGTTCCTTGGAAAGTTGTTTGTTTTTCAATGCAAACACATAATCTCCAACTGCGGTGATAAAAACAGCATCTATCTCTCCAGCTAAATACTGCTGCAATCCAAGCCCGCCTGCTTTGAGCACAATTCTATCAACATTGCCAGGAAAATCTCCCACATAGTATTTATTTCTGACCAGGACTATCTCGTAATTAGGTGTAAAGGATTCAATAACATACGGTCCATTTCCAACAAAATACTCGGGCTTCCACCAGTCTTCAGGGTGTTCCTGAACAGTTTTCCTATGCAGAGGCATTGCTCCACCGAGAACAAGCATATTAATGAAAGATGGCATTGGTCTTGAGAGAGTAACTTGAAGTGTGTAGTCATCCAGGGCTTTTACTCCAAGTTCATCAAGAGGTTTGGCACCGGATTTACAATCGTAGACATTTTTTATGTACTGAACAGGAGAAGCCCAGAGTGGAAGAGTTGGTGTTTCGGGACTGGCAGCCCTTTTCCAAGCAAATTCGAAATCATAGGCAGTAACGGGATCACCATTTGACCATCTTTTATCTTTTCTCAAGTAGAAGGTATAGGTTAAACCATCTTCAGATACTGTATAACTTTCACAGACAGCTGGTACAACCTTTACACCGCCAAGCGATTTGGGATCTGGAACATAACCAAACAAACCTTCGAAAATGGTTCCTTGAGCCAGAATATGCTGGGCTTGCCAGTAGTAGGGATCGAAGTTTGTTACACCAAACCATGGAAGCTGTACCTCGACTTCACTAAAATAAAATGCAGCGACTAAAACCATCAGGAACCCCACAACGAACTTTCTCATACAACATCCCCTCCTTTAAATGGATGTTAATAAATAACACTTACTAATAAAAAGATTATGTTATGGATATTTTATCAGACTGTGATATTGAGTTCCAAACGAAGTGAAGAGTAATTATTCCGCAATATTAGAAATCATTTTGGGATATATCCATTTATTTTGAATTATTGTCATTTCGAAGCGACAGGGTTAAGTGCGTGGTGGAAGATGAATCTTTGAAAAAAAAACGGGCCCACTGCGGGCCCGCCGGGGTGTGGGGAAAGAGGGTTATTCCTGAACCATTTCTTCCAGCACTTCAAAGCCTTCGTCGGTGAGGAGAACAAAGAGCATTCTTTTGTCGCCTCTGAATTTTCTGTACTGATCCACGGTGATGATGTCGTCTACTTTGTCAGCGAAATCTTTGTAGATATCCTGCACTTCATCTCTGAGGTCGTCTATCTGGTCTTTCAGGTCTTCTGCTGTCTTTGTATCCCTTTTTACGAGAGCGTTGTAGTACTCCTCATGGAGCTGAACGAACTTTTCTTTCAGGGAATCGAGCTGTTCTTTTGTTTCTTTCGCGACATTGTAGAGCTCTTTCAACTGATCGTCGTTCAGATCCAGATTGTTCAGTGCTTCTGCGATCCTTGTCTTGAGAGCGAGTTTCAGCTGTTCTTCGTCTCTGATCTGGAGCTTGAGACCGTAGCCAAAACCTCTTTCGGCTCTCATCTGAGGCCTTTCATACATGGGAGCGTTAGGACCGTAGCCGAGACCTCCTCCGCAACCCGGGAACTGCTGAGCGTAACCCATGGGCTGTCTTTCAAAAGCTGGCCGTTCTGCGAAACCTCTGTAGCCCGCCGCGAACACACCTAGTGCCACTGTCAGTACGAGCATCACCACAAAAAACCTTTTCATACTTCCACCTCCTCTTCAGAGTCTCCAGCTTCATCTTAATGCTTCGACCGTGAAAAAAACGTGAAATTTTTTCCTGTTTCAGGAGAATTTTCTGAAGAGTTTTTCGAAGATGTTCAGAGCCTCTTCTATGTCGTTTCTTGAAACGTCTTTGTGGGTTACCAGTCTGATCTCCGTGTCGGATACGGCGTTCGCGAGCACCCCGCTGTTTCTGAGCGCTTCTATGAACCCGTGCGCGTTCACCTTCAGGTTGTCGGTCCTCAGAATCACCATGTTGGTTTTCACATCTTCGGGATTCACGGAGTACCCTATTTCTTTCAACTTCAGGGCGAGAAATCTGGCGTTTTCATGATCTTCTTTCAATCGATCTACCATCTTTGTCAAGGCGATTATTCCAGCGGCAGCGAGAACACCTGCCTGTCTCATCCCTCCACCGAGCATCTTTCTCGCCTTTCTCGCTCTTTCTATGAAGTCCCTGTCTCCTACAACCACCGAACCGACGGGTGCGCAGAGACCTTTTGAAAGACAGAACATCACGGAATCGGCGTACCCGGCGTACTCCTTCACGGGAACACCTGAAGCGATTGAGGCGTTGAAGATCCTCGCACCATCTATGTGAACGTTTATGCCGTGTTCTTTGGCTATCGTGCAAATCTCTTTTATGTTTTCAAGCGGGACCACTCTTCCACCGGAACGGTTGTGTGTGTTTTCGATGGCAATGAGCGAAGTTCTGGGGAAGTGTATGTTTCTGGGTCTTATGGCCTTCCTCACATCATCGGGGTCCATGGCTCCATTTTTTCCAGGTACAGGATGGGGCATGACTCCGGAGAGAACCGCCATGGCTCCGACCTCGTACCAGAAGATGTGGCTGTCTGCCTCCAGTATCACTTCATCGCCCCTCTGGGTGTGAGCCATTATGCTCACTTGATTTCCCATGGTGCCGGAGGGTACAAAGAGAGCCGCTTCCTTTCCAAAGGTCTCTGCGGCGAGCCTTTCGAGTTCGTTGATGGTTGGATCTTCTCCGTACACATCGTCTCCCACCTCAGCCTGTGCCATGGCTTTTCTCATCTCTTCTGTTGGTTTTGTAACGGTGTCGGACCTGAGATCGATCATCCTGTCACCTCCCACACGATTTGATTGAATTTTAACACCTCAGGTTATAATAATAATACTAGACTAATTCAGGAGGTGGTTGGAATGTTATACAAAGAACTTGGAAGAACAGGAGAAGAAATTCCGGCTCTGGGTCTGGGCACCTGGGGTATCGGCGGTTTTGAAACACCCGATTACTCCAGAGACGAAGAGATGGTTGAGCTTTTGAAGACGGCGATCAAAATGGGATACACACACATAGACACGGCAGAGTACTACGGTGGAGGGCACACAGAGGAACTCATCGGCAAGGCGATAAAGGATTTCAGGCGTGAGGATCTTTTCATAGTGTCCAAGGTGTGGCCGACGCATCTGAGAAGGGACGATCTTTTGCGCTCCCTCGAGAACACCCTCAAACGACTCGACACGGACTACGTGGATCTTTACCTGATTCACTGGCCGAATCCAGAGATTCCCCTCGAAGAGACCCTTTCCGCAATGGCAGAGGGCGTCAGGCAGGGGCTCATCAGGTACATAGGAGTTTCGAATTTCGACAGAAGACTCCTCGAGGAGGCCATCAGCAAGTCTCAAGAACCCATAGTCTGCGATCAGGTCAAGTACAACATAGAAGACAGAGATCCAGAAAGAGATGGACTTCTCGAGTTCTGCCAAAAGAACGGAGTGACCCTGGTGGCCTACTCTCCACTGAGAAGAACTCTTCTTTCAGAAAAAACGAAGAGAACACTCGAAGAAATAGCGAAGAATCATGGAGCAACTATCTATCAGATTATGCTCGCGTGGCTTCTCGCAAAACCAAATGTTGTTGCCATTCCAAAGGCCGGCAGAGTAGAACATCTCAGGGAGAATCTAAAAGCAACGGAGATCAAACTCTCCGAAGAGGAAATGAAGCTACTGGACAGCCTTGGCTAATTCTCCAAGGTTTTTGAAGACGAAGTCCGGTTTTGTTTCAGCCCTTTCAAGGTCTTCCGGGGTAGTCTCACCGGTGAGAACGAGAATGGAGACTATCCCGGCGTTCTTTCCCAGTTTCACATCCGTGTACAGCCTGTCTCCTACCATTGCCATTCTTTCTTTTGGAACACCGAACTTCTCGGATATCACATCCACAACCAGTGGATTGGGTTTCCCAGCGATCAAGTCTGGCTTTCTTCCCGTCGAGGCTTCTATCGCTGCCATGATGCTTCCAGCGTCTGGAACGGGTCCTTCTTTCGAAGGACAGTTGATGTCCGGATGGGTGGCTATGTAGAATTTTCCCTTTCTGAGTAAAATACAAGCTTTTTTCAGTCTTTCATACGTTAGCGTTTTGTCGAAACCCAGGACCACAAAATCCGGATTTTCCTCATCTATGACGTGTCCGTAAGCCTCGAAGACCTTCTTCAGCTGAGGGGTTCCCAGAAGAAAGATACGGCACCTTCCGAACCGCTTCAGCATGTGCTCCGCGGTGATTTCTCCAGAGGTTACGACAGCATCGTCCGGTACGTCCACTCCCATGTTTCTCAGCTTCCTCACGTAGTCCTGTGCGCCGAGCGAGGAGTTGTTGGTGAAAAAGACGAATCTTTTGTTTTTCTCTTTCAAAGTCTCCAGAAATTCCAGAGATCCGGGAAGAAGCGAATCGTCCAGATAGAAAGTCCCGTCCATATCTAAAATGAAGAGTTCTATTTTATCCAGCACCTTTCATCCTCCTCTGTCTCACAGCTTCAAAGAGAACTACTCCCACACTCACCGAAACGTTCAGAGAATCTATGTCGTTCTCCATCGGAATGGTGACCACCCTGTCGCACTTCTCTCTCACGAGTCTTCTGATGCCTTCTCCCTCGTTACCGAAGACGAAGGCGGTGGGGAAGGTGAAATCTTCCTCGTAGATGGGTGTACCGTCTATGTCTGAAGCGTAAGTCCAGACACCTTTTTCCTTCAACTCTTCTATCGTTCTTGCCAGATTGGTCACAACGGCGATTCTGGCTCTGAAAACCGTTCCAGCCGAAACCTTCACGACGGTTTCTGTTACTTTTACTGACTTGTCCTTCGGAATGATGATTCCGTTCGCTCCCGCACCCACGGACGTTCTCACGATTGCACCGAGGTTGTGTGGATCCTGAATCTGATCGAGAAGAACTATCAAGGGTGGAGTCTTTGCTTCAAGAATTTCCTCTACAGAACTGTACCGGTACTCTCCTATATCGAAAACAACCCCCTGATGCTTCTTTGTTCCCGAGAGATTCTTCAATCTTTCTTCTGATTCAAAAGAGTACTTGATACCTCTCTTTTCGACTTCTTTCACAAGAGAAAGAAAGTAACTGCCAGGATTTTTCATTTTTTGGAAGAATACTTTCTTTATCGGAACGTTATTCCTGAGCGCTTCCTCCAGGATTTTTCTTCCGTAGACTCTCAAGATCCATCACCACCCGAAGCAGTTCTTCAATTCTGTCGAATTCTCTTTTCAAGAATAGATACCCGATCAAAGCTTCGAAACCGGTGCTCTTTCTGTATGTAGGGTCGTTCCCGTGTCTTTTCGCTGCCTTCGAATTCATCGCTCTTTTAACTATTTCTTGCTCTCTTTCGTCGAGGAGATTCCATATATTCTCCAGCATCCATGCCTGACCGTGTTTCGAGGTGTGTTCCTTGACCCTCTCGTGTATGACGGACATTCTGTAATCTCCTGTGAATCTCGATCTGAAGATGAGCTCCAGAACGGCATCTCCCAGATACGCTAGAACGGCCGGTGGCAGTTTCTCCGGTTCTGCTTCGAATCTGAAGAGTTTTTCCACTCTTTCATCTCCCGATGTAGGCAAACAGTCTCGTGTTCATGTAGTTCTTGTCGGTGAGATAGTACGAAAGGTTCTCTTCCAGAAACTGTATCGGAAGAATATTTTCCGGAAGTCTTGGGATGGGAAGGTCTGCCGTGAGATGTGGTAACGTCTTTGCAAGATCGTCGAACACTTTTCTGATGTACGGTATCTGATTATCGTCTTTCACGTAGGTTTCTAACCTGACAAGACCCCTTATACCTTCTCCATCGATCAGTTTTACGTACGCTCCCACTTTTTTCAGAGGTGTTTCCCTCGATGAAACGAACATCTTGCTTCGCTTTCCCTTTTTGAGAAAGCGCAGTTTCTTGAAGTCCTCTTTGCTCAACTCGGTGACACCGATGTTCTTCACAAGACCGATGGGTCCCACGTTTTCCTCGAACGGAAGTTCCCGGGCAGCTGGTCCATCCTTCACGATGAGAATGTTTTTGTCCATGTGCTTTCTCACTTCTTCTATCTCCAAGGACCTCATGTACAGATCTATCGATTGCATGGCGTCTTTGCCTTCTTTTACAACTTTGAAGAGAATACCTCCGACTTCTTCGTATCCTTCTTCCTGGAAGCTTTGGGAAAATCCAAGGACTCTTTCTTTGACTGGTGGTTTGTCTGGAGAGAAGAGCGTTTTCGTTCCACCTTCTCTATCCCAGATGACCGCCCCAACACAGAGTTCCGCGAATATACCGGTGATCCCTTCGTCTGTTGTTATCCGCACAAAGCTTCTTCTTTTGCCATCGACGAAGATGATCTGATCGAGAATTTCTCCCTCTCTCTGCTCGTCTTCCTCCAGGAATCTCGATTCTTCCACGAAAGTCTGATCTCCTACGTGTTCTTCCAGTTCGCTTTCAATTCTTTCCGCTCTTTCGATACGCACCTGCATCACCCCAGTGCCACGTCGAGGGAAGCCATCACCAGGAATCCCACCATGATCCACCACGTGGAAAGCAGTTCGTTCCCCTTCGAATGGGTTTCTGGAATCACTTCGTCGCTGACGACGTATATCATTGCACCGGCAGCGAAGGCCATCATGTAAGGAAGAAGTCGTTGGGAGATCGAAACGATTCCCGCACCGAGAAGACCACCTATCGCTTCAACGAGTCCTGTGAGGAAAGTTATCAAAAAGGCTTTGCCTTTTTTGTACTTCATGGGTATCAGAGAGGCCATCACGGCGGCACCTTCGGGAATGTTCTGAACCCCAATTGCGATGGCGATTGCGAGGGCCTGGGGTGTGAAGGCGGAAACTCCCACTGCCATTCCTTCAGGGAAATTGTGTATTGTGATGGCGATGATGAAAAGCCACACACCTTTCAGTCTTTTGGTGTCAGGTCCTTCGTGACCTTTGAGCAGATGTTCGTGTGGGATGAGTTTGTCTGCGAGGTTGACGAAAAGACCACCCAGGACGAAGCCTATCAGGAATCTGACGATCCCTCCCATTTCGAGGGAGGGAGCGACCAAGCTGAAAGCACTCGCAGCCAGCATGACACCGGCAGCGAACCCCAAGAAAGAGTCGATCACCTTGTCACTCGTGTGGTGCGGTTTTAAAAAAAGGAACGGCAACGCACCGAGCGAGGTTGCCATTCCCGCGATCGTGCTGTAGAGGATTCCCTTGAGAACCATCCCTTCACCTCAGAGTTTTCTGACGACCTCGAAGATGATCTGTGCGATCTTTCTTCCCGTCTTCTCAGCGACTTCCAGGACCTCCTCTGCGGTGAGCGGCTTGAGGTCTTCAGGAACGGCCCTGTCGGTGATGGCGGAGATTCCAAGGACCCTTATCTGACCGTGCCTTGCCACTATGACTTCCGGAACGGTTGACATTCCAACTGCATCGGCTCCGAATTTTCTGAGCATCCTGAGCTCAGCGGGTGTTTCGAAGCATGGACCCGTAACGGCCACATAGACACCCTGATAGACGGGAATTCCCAGTTCTCTGGCACTGTTGTAAGCGAGTTCTATGAGTTCCTTGTCGTAGGGCTCCGACATGTCCGGAAACCTGGGACCCCATTCATCCACGTTGGGGCCTATGAGAGGATTGTCACCCATGAAGTTGATGTGATCGGTTATGATCATGGGTCTTCCCACTTCGAAATCCGGATTCAACCCACCAGCGGCGTTGGTAACAATCAGAATTTCAACACCGAGAAGCTGCATCACTCTGATGGGGAATGTGACTTCCTTCATTGAATAACCCTCGTAGTAGTGAAACCTTCCGTTCATCAGCATGACGTTCTTTCCAAAGAGTTTTCCGAAGATCAGCTCACCCTTGTGACCCGGAGCTGTGGAAATGGGAAATCCTGGTATCTCGCTGTAGGGTATCTTCTTGGAGGTTCCCTCCTTTTCCACCTCATCCGCTATGACGGAAAGACCAGAACCCAGTATTATCGCTATTTCGGGTGTTTCATCGATCTGACCTTTCAGATATTCAACCGCTTTTTCCACTCTTTCTTTGTAGGCCTTTATGTCCACGTCGAACACCTCCCTGGTCTTTTTCAAGAAAATTCTATCATGAATGCACCACATCGACTTCATGGAACGTAACCGTTCTGGGGTCGAAGATCAGAGTGATCGTTCCAACGGGACCGTTTCTCTGTTTACCTATTATGATTTCAGCTTCGTGAGGTTCGTGAAGCTTGCTTTCCTCTTTGGATTTTTTGCTCCTGTAATATTCCTCCCTGTAGATGAAGATGACTGTGTCTGCGTCCTGTTCTATCGCACCGGATTCCCTGAGGTCACTCAGCCTCGGTCTTTTGTCTTCTCTCTGTTCTACGGCCCTCGAAAGCTGTGAAAGCGCTATCACCACTATGTCGAGTTCCCTCGCAAGGAGCTTCAGAGATCTCGAGATCTCGGATATCTCCTGCTGTCTGCTTTCTTTTCTTCCTTTCAGGTGCATGAGCTGGAGATAGTCGACAAAAATGGCTTTTACATCGTATTCTTTTTTCATCCTTCTCGCTTTTGCCCTCAACGATCGCGGATCGAGGAGTGACTCATCGTCCACAACTATGGGTGCTTTGTAGAGTTTAGAAGCCGCTATTGTGAGTCTTTCCCACTTCTCCTGATCCAGGTATCCTGTTCTGATGCTGTAAAGATCCACACCGGACTCCATGCTGAGTAGTCTTTGAGCGAGCTGTTCCTTGGACATCTCGAGACTGAATATTCCGACGGGGATTTCGAAATTGACAGCCATGTTCCTCGCTATTGAGAGTGCGAAGGAGGTTTTTCCCATGGAGGGTCTCGCTGCTATTATCACCAGATCGGAGCTGTGGAACCCTGTGGTCTGTTTGTCCAGACTTTTGAATCCCGTTGGTAGTCCCGTTATGAGCACACCGGGTTCTATAAGGTTGGCTCTTTCCCTGAAGTTCTCCAGGTTTTCAAACACCCGGTGCATGATGCCTCTCAGATGATCGTAGGATTTTGTCGTTTTCATCTCTGAGATCTCGAAGATCATCTTTTCTGCGTTGTCGAGCAGGATCTCCACATCTTCTTCCATGTAGGCACTTTCTGAGATTTTTCTGGAGATCTCAATGAGTTTCCTCAGAATGGATTTTTCCTTGACGATCTCCGCGTAGTGAAGTGCGTGTGCAGAACTGGGCACAGCCTCAGCGAGCTGGGCCACTTCCAGATCTCCACCTACTTCCTCGAGTTTTCCCATGCTTTGAAGCTTGTCACAGACGGAAACCACGTCCACCGGTTTTCCTTCGTCGTAAAGCTCTTCCATCGCTCTGAAGATGTGTTGGTGTTTTTTCAGATAGAAATCTTCGTGGCTCAAAATTTCAAGAACGTCGTTTATTACCGACGGATCTATCAATATGCTTCCGAGCACAGCAACTTCGGCCTCTAAGTTGTGCGGGGGAACACGCATGTTCTCACCTCTCAAAAAACGTTGAGCCCTATCCCTTCTTCCGTGTCGAAACCGATACCGCTGTTCGGAAAATCTCTTATGAAGAAAAGAATGGAGAAACTCTCAAGAGTGAAATTCCTGCCGAATGAAGTTGAAATCTTCGTTCCAAGACAGTGCAAAGCCTTTTCAACAGACAGAGAAAACTTCTCCACGTTCCAGTCCTTTAATGAAAAAGATATTTCCAGCGCCGGATCACCGTTCTTTGTCTGATAAGAAAATTCCAGGTTGTCACTGGAATAACTCATTTTCAAAGAGTGGGTGGACTCTCCTTTTTTAAACGTCCCGCGTATCCAGAATTCATCCAGTTCAAAGGGATCAACGCTCAGCTTTGTGTACGTGGTTATTCGCGGGTTTTCCATGAAAAGGAAATTCTTTCCGTATATCCTCATCTGATCCTCGACGTACTTAACGTGTGGTTCTCTGTAGTAGTAGGTGAAGTAGAATCTGTTCAGGAAAGCTCCCATTCTCTGCTGGAAGTTCCAGGTGGTGTAACTTCTGCTGATCTCGTCCAGAACGAACCGGGTAGTGGAGTCCACAGTGTGAGTGATATCTCCTGTTTTGAACGAGTAAGAGGTTTTGAGATACGGATCCGAGAACTCCTTTTCGAGGAAATCGTAGGTTGTTTCTAAGGAAGATTTGAAATTTTCATAAGAGAACGATACTTTCAGATCCACCTCGTTTTTTGATTCATTCTGGGAAAACTTTCTGAGGTTTTCTCCGGAAACCGTGAAGAGTTTGTAGTAACTCTCGAAGGAAAAAGGCCCCAGAGGCACTCTGAGTGTGGTTGTGAACAGATTTCCAACACGGTAGCCGTCTTCGTTCGATCTGTACACGCCAGCGTATATTTTATCATCCAGTACGAGAAACTTCCCGAGGGAAAGGTTCTGAAAATCCCATATGGAATCTGTTTTGAGGTAGCTCGTTCGTTCGTCGAGGTTTTGGTTTTCAAACAAGTACTTTCCAGTGGTACTGACGCTCACGGACTGAAAAAGCAAGAAGGGAACAGAACGAAAAGAAAGGCTCACCGACCCGGAGTTCCTCTTTTCTTGATCTTCTATGCGGGTTTCGTGATTGAAACTGTCCACAGAAAAAGTTCCTACACCCGTCTTGACGCTCACTTTTTTCACAGTTACTCGTGGGAGTATGTAACTGTCTTCGCCGTCCGATTCTTTTCTGAGAACCACGTTCAGGCTTCCGTTCAGAATCTTCTCCTTTCTTTCGAACTGATGGATTCTCTCTTCGTTTTTCTGTGAGAAAAGGAAGGTATTTTTGCTGTCGAAGATCTTCACCAGAACGCTGTGGGATGTCGATTCTTTGTAGTCTAGATTGAGGGACCAGCTTCCCATCTTGTGGTTCCAGTTGAGTTCCTTAGATAGGCCTCCACTCAGTACACTTTTGGTTGAGAAATACAGGAGCCCAGAGGGGTAAGACACGTTGTAGGAGGTTTTCAGATGCGGGTTATTTCCCACACCCACTTCAACGGAGAACGGTTGCGGTTTATCGGATAGTGAAGTGAAAAAGATAGGTTGATAAAACAGCGGTATCTCCAGAAGATAGAAAACCACATCCTTTGCCAGGAGGTAGTCGTTCTCTTTTATTTCTATGTACCTGGCCTTGAGCTTGTAATGGGGCGGAGTTTCCGAGCAGGTGGAGATGGAACCCATGTCCACGATCGTTCTCGAGCCTTCAGAGGTGAGATCTTCACCGGACAGGTAAATTTTTTTCTTTTCTTTTTCTATTTCGAGGACAGTGCTTCCCCGAATGTGAGTAAGAACGCTTTTTTCATTTTCCAGATAGAAGATCAAATGTTCACCCATCAGGATCGTGTCGGCCTTTCTGTATATCACTCCACCCGAAGCTTCGAGTTTTTTCGCTTTTCCTTCTTCAGTGAGCTGAATTGTGGCTTCGCTCGCCTGGACGGTCATATCTTTGTACGCTATTTCAACGCTTCCATGAAAGACCATTTCCTCCGGAAACTTCTCCATTCGATCGGACACTATGACAACCTGTGATGAAAAAAGAGAAGAGACGGTGAAGATGAAGGCAACGAAAAACAGTCTCGAGAGAAATTCCGTGATTCTGTAGGCAAAAAAGGTGTCGAGAAGGATAAACAGGAGCGTTCCAACGATCGTGAACACGATGTTTGGAATCCACGGTGCGAGTACAGGATTGAGGAGATTTTCCTTTCCCATGGCGCTGAGCCATGCCCCGCTTCCCTGATAAAGGACAACGAGCACGAAGGTGAAGATCACACCCCAGGATTTGCTTCTCAGCTGAAAGAGAAGAGAGAGCGGCACTCCAACGAGCACTATTACTATCGGCGTCAGAGAGTTCGCGTATCTGCTGTGAAGTTCTACGACCCAGGGAGAAGGTTTCACTCCCACTTTTTTGAAGAATTCTATCTTTTCCTTGAGTTCTTTTCCCGTCATCTCTTTCGGTGTCTTTCCCACACGAAGGAGTTTTTCTATGTCCTCTGTAATATCCAGTTTCATCTCAGAAAAGTGCACGTCGAGTTTTAAGAAGCCATCTTTATCGACGGTGTAGTAATTTCCATCGAAGAGGTACCAGTCGTTACCTTTTTTCTGCACCCTTTTTGCGGTGACTATCGTCTCTTCATGCCCGTATCTGAAAATAACCACGTTCCACATCGTGCTTGTTCTTTCGTCGTATTTTTCCACATAGAAATACTGGTCGTCTCCTATCTTTGAGATGACGTTTTCAACGACAAAAACCTCGGGTTTTTTCAGAACGTACTTCGACATTGCTTCTTCTGCTTTTGATTGGTACTCGGGAACGATTTGATCGCTGAGGAAGAAGACGGCTATGGAGAGAAGGGCTCCAAGAATCAGAAAGGGAACGATCAGATTCTTTTGGGAGATTCCGTGAACCTGTATGGCCATGAGCTCTCTTTCTTCGGAGAGTCGTGAGAACGTCCAGAAGATGGCGAGGAGTACTCCAACGGGAACACCCATTGCGACGAAGTAAGGAAGGTAGTAGTACAGCATGAGAAAGAGTTTTTCGATTCCCACCCTGTGCCTCACTATCAGATCGGAGAGCTGGTAGAGAATCTCAAGACTGACGAAAACGATGAAACCACCAAGACCGATCAAGAAAGGGACAACGGAGAGTTTCAGAAGATACTTAATCAGAACTTTCAAAGAGCACCCCTCCGGATTTTTTGAAGAGAAGGAGTTCATCGTGGTAGCACTTGTAGGCCTCTCCCTGAACCATGTAAACGGAGACTTCCACGATGTTGGTGGCGTAATCGGCTATGATCTCTATGTTGCCGGCTATTTCTAAGAGGAGAAGAGCCCTTTTCACATATTTGGGTGACTCCATCATGTAGAGCAAGAGTTCTTCACGCACCTTCTCGTACAGGTCATCAACCTTCGAATCCATCCTGCAAACTTCGAAAGACTTTTCTACGTTCACATCGGCGAACATCCTGAGAGCGAACTTCAACATTTCTGAAGTTTGATTCGCCATGGCTGGAATGTCTTCGAGAGGTTTCAAGGGAGGTTCTTCCATGAGTTCAAGGACGTTCTTTGCGATGTCATGGCATTTGTCGGCTATATTTTCAATGAGCTCTGCCACCCTTATACCCGCTGTTACTGTGAGAAGGGGCTTTCCTATGGGAGAAAAGAGGCCGAGCACCTCCATTGCTTTTTCCTGAATCTCCACTTCCATCTGATCGACAACCTCTTCATCTGCGATCACTTCCCTGGCGAGGGACTCGTTTCTTTCGACAAGTGAGGATATGGAGTTTCTGAACATCTTTTCTATGAACCATCCCGCTTTGAGAACGCCTTTCTTGAATTCTTCCACCTTTTCGTTTAAGAGTCTATTCACTCGATACGCCTCCCGTAACCGAGTTTGTCTCTTATCACCGTCACGTAATCGTACTCAGGAGGTCTCAGAATTCTAACGTATCTTCTGGATTTCTTTACTTCGATTCGTTTTGTTTTTCCCGTCAGGACTCCATCCACCAGCATGTTTATATCTCTCTGGGATTCAACCACCACTTTGAAATTCGAGGGTATCACAACGCTTCGGGTGAGAAAGAATTGTGGTGCAATGGGAGAGATCTCCAGCACCTCGCATTCCGGGAATATTATGGGACCTCCTATGGAAAGAGAATAAGCCGTGGAACCTGTCGGTGTGGAAATCACCACTCCGTCTGCGAAGAACCACATGGAAGAGTGGTGCTCCACCTCGACCTCTATTTCGACCATCTTTCCACTCAGGTCACGTTCGAGGGTGACATCGTTCAGGGCGAGATGGTTTCCGAGTTCACTTTCGATCTGTATGAACCATCTTGTTTCTTCCCGGAAGTTCCAGTTTCTGAGATCCTCGAGAAATCGATCTATCTCATCGAGGGTGTAGGATGTGAGGAACCCCAGTCTGCCTGCCTTGAAGCCCACCATCGGTGTTCCATCGGCCGCTTTTTTCGCTGCCTTGAGCACGGTTCCGTCTCCTCCAACCACCACTATCAAATCTGCCGTAACCCTTCCTGGAGCGTTCGCTTCACCGAACTCGATTACTTCGTGTTCTTTTGAAATCTTTTCTTTCAAGAACTCTCCCTCTTTTTCCCGCTCTTCTCTGTAGAGAATGGCGATTTTCATGAAAGTCTCACCGCCAGATCGAAGAGGGTTTGTACAAGGAAACCGTCCAGGAACATGAGAATGAAGATGGCTATCATAGGAGATATGTCAACAGAACCTATTGGAGGTACAACACGTCGAATGGGATTCAAAACGATCGAAGATAAAGCATCGAAAAACCTTCTTACAGGGTGATAATAGTAAGGTGTAGTCCAGCTGAAGATCGCAGAGACAACGATGGACACAATCTCCACGTATATGAACGTTCTCAGAACCACCGCGATCGATCTGAGCAGATTGGCTATCACGAACATTCACTTCCCTCCTTCGAATATGGCGCTTCCAATCCTCACCATGGTTGCTCCTTCTTCTATCGCTACTTCGAAATCGTTGCTCATGCCCATGGAAAGCTCCTTGAGTTTCACGTTCCCGTTGAACCTGCTGGCGAGCTCGTCCCTTAGCTCTCTGAGAGTTCTGAAACCCCACCGAACTTCTTCGGGATCTCCAACGTAGGGAGCCATGGTCATAAAACCGAGAACTTCGACATGTGGGAATTCCTGACAGAGCTTCAAGAACCCTTCCACTTCTTCGACCAGAAGTCCGGCCTTCGTTTCTTCTTTGAAGACGTTCACCTCAAGGAGAATCTTCTGGATTTTCCCAAGTTTTTCTGCCCTTTTTTCTATTTCTTTCAGCTCCTCTTCCCTCCAGACGGAGTGGATCAGTTCACATCTCGGTACGATGTATTTCACCTTGTTCGTCTGTATTCTTCCAATGAAGTGCCAGATGATGGGTTTGCCCTTGAAATATTCGCTCTTTTTGACGAGATCCTGCGCTCTGTTTTCTCCGAACTCTCTGATACCAAGGAACACGAGTTCTTCCATTTGCTGGACGCTGGCGTATTTTGAAGCAACTACGAGCCTCACTTCGGATGGATCCCTGTTTGCTCGAAGAGCAGCGTTTTTCATTCTGTTGAGAACCCTTTCGAGGTTTTCTTTCAATCCCATGGGAGATCACCTCAGAAAAGACGGTTTTCCGGGACTTCGTACTTCAGGTGTTTGTAAGCCTTTTCAGTGACGATCCTTCCTCTGGGAGTTCTGGCGAGGAATCCTGCCTGGAGGAGGTAAGGTTCATAAACTTCGCTCAGGGTGTCCGCTTCTACACCGAGTGAAGCGGCGAGGGCGTTCAATCCGACGGGGCCTCCCCTGTAAATCTCTATGATCGTCTTCAGGATCTTCCTGTCGAACTCATCAAGTCCCTCGTCGTCTATGTTCAGAACTTCCATGGTCTTCAAAACGATATCGGTATTGATTCTGTCTGCCTTTACCACCGTGAGCATGTCCCTCACTCTCTTCGTGAGTCTTATAGCGATCCTCGGTGTGCCTCTCGATCTTTTCGCGATCATCTCTGCTGCTGCGTCTTCTATCTCAACGTCCATCAAGCTGGCCGCTCTTTTTATGATTTCCTTCAGTTCTTTCACAGTGTAGAAGTCCAGTTCGAGGATGATACCAAACCTGCTTCTGAGAGGAGAACTCAAAAGACCACTTCTCGTCGTGGCTCCAACGAGCGTAAAAGGCTGGATGTCTATCCTAATGGACTTTGCACTCGGGCCCTTTCCGATCATGATGTCTATCTGGAAGTCTTCGATGGCAGAGTAAAGAAGCTCTTCCACTGCCTTGTTCAATCGGTGTATTTCGTCTATGAAAAGAACGTCTCCCCGTTCCAGACTTGTGAGGATAGCGGCCATATCTCCCTGTTTCACAAGAACCGGTCCGCTCGTAACGTGGATGTTCGTCTGGAGTTCGCTGGCGATTATGTGTGCAAGGGTCGTCTTTCCGAGTCCCGGTGGTCCTGCGAGGAGGACATGATCGAGCACTTCTCCCCTCATCTTCGCGGCTTCGAGAGCGAGGGAGAGTTTCTTTTTCACGTTTTCCTGACCAATGAATTCATCGAGGCTTTTGGGCCTTAGAAACTGTACACCAGAGTCGTAAACGGTCCTTTCAGGTGTGAGAAATTCACTCACCTTTCCACCTCTTCTGATTTCCTTTTTCTCGAAAAAATTATACCACTCGAACAAAAAAGGGGGCTTGCGCCCCCTTTTCTTTCCTGAAAAAGAAGATCACTTACCGCTTCCCATCACAAAACCGATTATCACACCGACGATTCCGATGGCGACACCCGCAAGGGCCATGGTCTGAACATCGGAGATCTTCTTGCTGAGGGTGGCGCTCACGCTGTTTACATCTTCCATCCATGGTTTCGAAGAGACGACCTCGTCAACTTTCTGGGAGAGTTCTGCGTTACTCTGATTGAGATTCTTAACTTCTTCTTCGACTTTGGTGACTCTTGCTGTGACTGCTCCCATGCTTCTTTCGAGTGAGTTCACCTTGTCAACTGCCGACTCCACCTGAGAAACTCTCTTTTCCAGACTCTCAACACGGCTGTTCACGGTCGTGATCTGACCTTCAAGAACGCTCACACGAGCATCGAGAGCTCTTGCCGTCTTCTGCTGAGTTTCAAGGTCGCTCTGGAGTTTGGAGACGAGCACCTTGAGGTTTCCTATCTCTCCAGACAGGGCGGTGTTGTTTTTCTCGACACTGGCAGAGAGTTCGGAGAGTTTCTGATCGAGAGTATCTGTGTAGGATTTGAGAGTTTTTTCCACGTAATCTTTGAGAGAAGCTTCGGAATTTCTCACGAGTGCCTCAAGGTTCGCCGTTTTCGTCTCAACGGCGGAGAGCCTTCCTTCGAGATCGCTCAGTTTCGAGACGGTCTGGGCGATCTTGCTGTCGACGTAGTCTTTGTTCACGAAGTCCCCCGAAAGTTTGGATTCGAGAGCGGCGATTTTCGAAAGCGCTTCGTTCACTTTAGCATCCAGGCTCTGGAGTTCATCTGACTGACTCTGAACCTGACTCATGACTTCGACTCTGAGGTTTTTGAGGTCAACGAGAGTGGCTTTCAAGTTCGCCACATCGTTCTTGAGAGTTTCAAGATCGGACGTTACTCCCCCAAAATTGTCAGATAGGTTCTGAACCTTCATCAAGGCAGTGCTGACGAGATCCTCGAGAGTAGAGACTTTGTTTATCAGTCCGGAAACGTCCGCAGAAGGTTGTTTGAGTATGTTGTAGAGTCTGTAGAACGCCACCGCTGCCTGATACCTGGTGAGGTAGGAGTTACCCTGGAACGTTCCATCCGGCATTCCAGTGAGAACACCGAGTTTCGACATTTCCATTACCGCTTCGTAGGCCCAGTGGTTGACGGGGACGTCTTTGAACTGCTGTGAAATTCCGACGAATGCTCCAAGCATCAGAACGAACACCAGAAGCTTCTTCATGAAGACACACCTCCTTTAGATTTATCTGTGAATGAATGTTCTTCGGTGGGGAACAGACCCTTTTTTACCTCTCTTCTGAACTCTTGCAGAGCTTTCAATATGACTTCGTACAGATTCGCGTATTTCTTGGAAAAGCGAGGTGCGAAGTCCGGATTCAGACCGAGAAGGTCGTGCCAGACGAGAACCTGACCATCACAGAAACGGCCTGAACCGATGCCAATGGTTGGAATGGAGACGCTTTCGGTGATCTCCTTAGCGACTTCCTCAACAACGAGCTCCAGAACGATAGCAAAAGCCCCCCTCTTTTCAAGCTCCCTGGCGCTCCTCAAGAGGTATTCTCTGTTTTTTTCCGTCTTTCCTTGGACTCTGTAACCACCGAAACGGTTCACGAACTGAGGTGTGAGGCCTATGTGGCCCATCACCGGAATACCGCTTTCGACCAGTTTTTGAACGAGTTCACCGAATTCCTCTCCACCCTCTATTTTCACGGCATTCGCACCGACCTTCAAGAACTTCCCAGCGTTCTCCACGGCTTTTTCCACGGAAGTCTGGTAGGAAAGGAAAGGCATGTCTGCTACTATGAAAGCGTCTGGGGCTCCCCTTTTCACGGCTGCCACGTGTATCAGCATTTCTTCCATAGTTACGGGAATCGTGTTTTCGTACCCGAGAACGTTGTTTCCAAGGGAGTCTCCAACGAGAATGACATCTATGCCGGCATCTCTCGCGATTCTGGCGCTGGGAGCATCGTACGCGGTGACCATCACGATCTTTTCCTTACCTTTCATCTTCTTGAGCTTCTCGACGTTCACTTTCTGCCACCTCCCTGAGCAGCTTCACAATCTCATCGTAGAGCACGGTGTTTCCGAAGATCTTTTCGTACTCCCTGCGCTCTTCCTCTACCACCTGCCAGTCTCCTCTTTTCACAGGGCCTGTCAGAGAACATTCCACTCTCATCTTCTTTATGTTGTCCGCCACACCTTTCATCAGGGTGTGAATGAGGAGTTCCGGTTCATCCAGACCAAGAAGAGTGTATATCCTCTTTGAAAGATAGGCAAGTGCCACCGGAAAGTTTGAAGCAATGACCGCGGCGAGATGGTAAGCTTTCTTTTTTTCCGAAGGGATCACGAAATACTTTCCGGAGATCTCTTCTGCGATTTTTTTCACAATCGGAAGTCCTCTTTCGTCTCCTTCCAATCCAAAGACGATCTGGTCTTTCATTTCAAGGGCTTTTTCGAGGCTGGAAAAAGAAAAGTTCGGGTGAATCGATGCTCTTCCACTCTTTTTGAAAATCTCCGACGAGAGAAAACCAGAACAATGTACCAAAACAGCGTCTCCAAGATTCAAGTGGTTCGCCACCGTTTTTATGTATCTGTCCGGGACGATAACGAAGACCACACCGTTCAACTCAGGGTGCTTTTCCAGCGTGGCGGCTTTTCCCCCGTAAACTTCAGCAAGGTTTCGAGCCCTATCTATACTGCGGGACAGGATGTATCCTATTTCATACCGATCTTTCAAACACTCAAGAAAAAACCTCGTGAGGGTTCCGGTACCCACAAAGTTCAGAACCATTTCAATATCTCCCTCAATTTTTCAACGATTCTCGAAGCGGAGTTCGCTGTTATCACAGCCCTCTTCTGGCTCGACCCACCTTCTACGTTCAACTGGTCTTTCAATTTCTCGAAGATCTTTCTGCAATCTATCCAGTTCGAAACGATCTCTATCCGGTCAGGATGCTCTAAAAGAACGATTGTGTCTTTGCGATCTGCGAGGAACTTGGGCAGGTATTTCATTTCCTCTGGAGTTCCAGAGAAGTGATACAGATAGTACTTTCCGACCTTTTCTGGTTCTGCTACTTTTGAGAGAATCTCGGCGTACTTTTCCGACAGTTTGTCGAGCTTTGCACTCTTTTCTTTGACTTCTTCGAGAAGATTCTCTGCTCTCTTCAGGAGTTCCTTTGTGGATGTGGTCAGCACTCTGGAGAGCGACTTCAGGAGTTTATCTTTTTCTCTGTAATCTTTCAAGGCTCGATCGCCTGCAGTGAAATAGATCCTTGTTAGTACCTTCTTCACCTTCTCCGTGTCCACGATCTTTATCAGACCGATTTCTCCAGTGTTTTCTACATGAAACCCTCCGCAGGCGGTGACATCGAAATCTCCTATCTTCACCACTCTGACTTTTCCTTCCACATTGGGCAGTTTTCTGAGGTTCATTTTCTCTGCTTCTTCTTTTTCTATCTCGAGAATTTCAACTCTCTCACAGCTTCTCACTACTTCGTTGGCCAGATCCTCAGCTTCTTCCAGGACATCTTCGAGAACGAACGGAGCGTTCAGATCTATGGTGGAGACCCTCTCTCCCATGTGGAAACTCACCGTTTCAAGATCGGCCACCTTCAGAAAAGCGGCTGAGAGGATGTGCTGAGCGGTGTGCTGACAGGCAATGTCTTTTCTTCTGGCAGGGTCTATTTCGCACTCGTAGTCACCCGGTTCGAGATGAGCATCCAGATAATGAAGGATGTATCCATTCTTTTCCTTCACCTTCAGAACATTTGCAGGACCGATCTTTCCTCTATCACCAAGCTGTCCACCCTTTCCGTCTGGATAGAAAGGGCTTGTTCTCGAAACGGCGATGATTTTCTCACCATCTTTTATAACCTCGTCTATTCTTATTCTACCCGCAGTCATCTTCTTCCAACCTGCACCCTTTCTTTCAATCGCTTGATCTTGAAGAACTCTTCTCTTTCTTGTTCTTCGAGGGTATCCTGAATGTATTTTATCGTTTCTTTGAGCTGGGGGATCACCACGTTCTCCAGAGCATTGACCCTTTTCTTCACTTTCTATTTTCATCTCAATCTGAGATACAGTCTGTCGGTGCTTGGCAAGTTCCTTTTACCTACGATAGAAGCGATAGATCTTCTGGTTGCTCTAGCACACCAGATCTTTCTCCGGTAAAACGAACAGGTAAGTATCCAGAACTTTCAAAACGGACAGTCCGATCATGGTAATTGCTATTCCTATCAAAAAGGAGCGCGTTGTTTCACCTCCTTATGAGAGGATTATACTCCTTCCGGGGTAACTTTAATGGTTTCTTAAATAGAACACGTGATACAATTTAAAAAAACGCGAGGAGGTGCGTTCATGAGGCTTGAAGGGAAAGTGTGTCTGATCACAGGGGCTGCAAGCGGGATAGGGAAAGCCACCACGCTTCTTTTCGCACAGGAAGGAGCTACGGTGATCGCTGGCGATATCTCGAAAGAAAATCTCGACTCTCTTGTGAAAGAGGCAGAAGGACTTCCGGGGAAGGTTGATCCCTACGTTTTGAACGTGACCGACAGGGATCAGATAAAGGAAGTTGTGGAAAAAGTCGTTCAAAAGTACGGTCGAATCGATGTTCTGGTGAACAACGCGGGAATAACAAGGGATGCGCTTCTTGTGAGGATGAAAGAAGAAGACTGGGATGCGGTAATAAACGTGAATCTGAAGGGTGTTTTCAACGTGACTCAGATGGTGGTGCCCTACATGATCAAACAGAGGAACGGTTCGATCGTGAACGTCTCCTCTGTCGTTGGAATATACGGGAATCCTGGTCAGACGAATTACGCGGCGTCGAAGGCGGGAGTCATAGGAATGACCAAGACGTGGGCGAAGGAACTCGCTGGAAGAAACATCAGGGTGAACGCTGTGGCACCCGGATTCATAGAAACCCCCATGACCGAAAAACTTCCAGAAAAAGCCCGTGAAACGGCCCTTTCCAGAATACCGCTGGGAAGGTTTGGGAAGCCAGAAGAGGTGGCGCAGGTTATACTCTTCCTCGCATCGGACGAGTCGAGTTACGTCACCGGACAGGTGATAGGAATAGATGGGGGCCTCGTGATCTGAGGCCCCTCATCTTCTGAAGACTTCCACTCCGTCTATGTAGACCCTCTCCACCACGGATTTCATATCGAACGGATGTCCGCTCCAGACCACAAGATCCGCGTCCTTTCCAGGTTCGATGGAACCGATTCTATCTTCGAGTCCGAGGATCTTAGCAGGATTCACCGTCAGGATCTTCAGCAGATCTTCTTCCTTAGCACCGTACCTCATGGCAGTTGCCGCCTGAACGGTTGCAAACTCGAGAGGAATCACCGGGTGATCACACATCAAGGCTATAAGAACCCCATCTTTCAGGAGTTTTGCGATAGTTTCCATCGTCAGATCTTTCAGTTCCAGCTTTGTTCTGAAGGTGAGGAGTGGTCCCACAACGACGGGTATCTTTTTCTCCGCTAGCACCTTAGAAATCTTGTACGCTTCCGTTCCGTGTTCTATGACGAGGTTGAAACCGAACTCCTCTGCTATTCTGATGGCGGTGAGAATATCGTCTGCGCGGTGGGCGTGCATCCTGGCAGGAATCTTCTTTCTGAGGACCATCTCACCGACTTCCATTTTCAGGTCGGTTTCGGTGAATTCTTTTCCTTCTTTTTGGGCGAGTTCCTTTTTCTTCATGTAATTCTTCACTTTAGTGAAGTAGTCTCTGATCACTCCAGCTGTTCCCATTCTCGTTGAAGGAGTTTGTTTCCTCTCACCGTAGACCCTCTTTGGATTTTCTCCGAACGCCATCTTCAAACCTGCGGGATCCTTCACAATGCACTCTTCCACAATTATGGATCTGAACTTTATCACGCTTCCCTGCCCACCCACCGGGTTGGCGCTTCCAGGAACGATCATCACGGACGTGACTCCACCGGCAAGGGCTCGTTCTATGGCCGGATCCTGCGGATTGAAACCGTCGAGTGCTTTCACGTGCGGTGTGACGGGATCCGTGGCTTCGTTTCCATCGCTGTAGTAGTACCCTACTCCTTCCTCGAAGAGTCCGATGTGGGAGTGCGCATCTACGAAACCGGGAAACAGGAATTTTCCCGTCAGATCAACGATTTCCGCGTCGGGATCTTCTATGTTTTCTCCCACCTTTTCCACTTTTCCGTTCGAGACAAGCACATCTCCTTTGAAAGGTCTGGAGGTTATGGGAAAGACCGTGGCGTTTTTAAAGAGAATCTTCACACTCATCCCTCCCCTTTTGGTTCGCATCACGAACTATTTTAACACGTTCCAGACTGGAAAACAGCATGGAGATCAAAAGGAGTGCTGCCCCTAAAAGCTGTTTCCCTGCCATCGTCTCGCCCAGCATGAAATAAGAAACAACTGCTGCGAAAACAGGTTCTCCCAGGAAAACAATCGCAGACACGTTGTTTCCAAGCGCTTTCTGGTATTTTGCCTGAAGGTAGATGGCCAGAATGGTGGCCGCAAGAGCGGTGAAGACTGCGCTCCCAAGAGCCGGGAGTGTGAAGTTCCAGTTCTTCCAGAAAAAGTTCAGTATCAGGTTCAAAATTCCCACCACCAGAAACTGTGGAAAGAGGAGATCCACTTCTTTGACTCGTTTTGAAAACATCGTTATCAGAACAACATGCAAAGCAAAGCTCACAGCGCAGATCAGGGTGAGAAAGTCCCCGAAGTTGAAATCTTTGATTCCACCGGAGATCATGTAAAGTCCCAGACTTGCAGCAAAAAAGGAAACGATCTGGAATATCGTTGGAATTTCTCTCTCCAGAAGATACGCAAAGACCGGAACGAAAACGATGTACATCGATGTGATGAAACCGCTCTTCGTGGAGGTGGTGATTGTGAGTCCCCACGTTTGTGTGGTGTAGGCAATTCCCAGGAGTGTTCCAAGGATCGATCCGTACTTGACGTTCCCCTTTCCAAATAGAAAATAAGAAACCAGTGCTGCGATGAAGAATCTAACGGCGATATAAAAGGTGGGAGAGACTCCCACCAGTACGATCTTCTGTATGGGAAATGTCGATCCCCAGATGAACGCAACGAAGAGTAAGCTGAAAAGTGCCTTTACCAATCTTCACCACCCGCTCCTCACTTTGAATTCGAATTCTTTCTCTGAATTGGGCGGAACGATCAATTCGAAAACGATCTGGTCCGAAGTTTCTTTCAACGGTTTGATGGAAGATCGTAGCAATCTCATCATGTTTCCATAGATGTTGATTCTCACCTTCGATTCCGTTTCGTTCAGGTTCTGAACGGTCACTCTCCAGGTCCTTTCGTATTCGTATGTGTCTTTGTAGTTCCTCTCGTCCAGAATCTCCCCTTTCACACGAACATCCCAGGAGTCCGTTACGGGAAGCTCCAGAAGGGAGTTTTTCGGAGTGTCGGGGATGCTTGTTTCCCCAATCATTATATCCACACCGGAAATGTTAGAGAATATGCTCACCGTGCCTCCCGGAAGATCCACAGGAGTCATGAAACTTCTCGTGAAGGTGGTTTTCTGATAATCGAAAATTGAATCGTTCACTGCAAAAGAGTACGAGTAGTACTCATTTACGTTGAACAGATTCGTTTCTATGAGATTCACAACAGGAGATTTGTCCAGATCTTTCACTTTGCCGAGGTGATACACCTTGACTTCCTCAGACTCGTGTTCTTCGGGCATTTCTCTTGAGGGTGAAGCGCTGAGGTACATCCCTTTCCAAATGGAAGCTTCCCCAGCGGGCCTGGAAATTAAGAAAACATCCGCGCTTTCCACACCGGAGACTGATAGAAAGGCGTTTCCCGTGAGAGTATCTTCGAAGAGATAGTACCTGACGTTCCAGCTTCCTGAGGAACGCAGAAGCAAAGTTACCTTTCCCTGCCCGTTCATCACGAGTTTCCGACTGCTCTGAGGTTCTTCGTATTCCAGAACAAGCCACTTTTTCAACGTGGAGTTGTAGATGTAGTACTTCGTGTCTTTTTTCAAAACGAGAGGAGAAGTACTTATCACTTCGAACCGTGAGGGAGGTTCGTCCACCGCTTCGACGGTTTTTCCTTTTATAATTTCTTCCCAGGAAGGTTCTTTTTCCGAAACCACGTACCAGCTTTTTGCTCCTATTACATCCATCACGTTCCAGTCCTGAGGAACGGAGACGGTTTCTGTACCGCTCACGGATAAACTTTCCATGAGGATCGCACTGTCCTGAAAAAGAATGAGAACGGGTGTTGCAAAGATCGTTGTCGATGCGAATAAAAGAAACAACAAGCTTCTCATAATTTTCACCTCCTTCTGAAGATTCTATCACCCGGGGTTAAAATATCCTGAGAGGTGATTCGAGATGAAGGTGATCTTTTTTGAGAACGACGAAGAACTCCTGAGAGAAGCTTTGAACATTAGAAGGAAGGTTTTCGTCGAAGAGCAGGGAGTTCCCGAGGAAGAAGAACTCGATGGGAAAGATCCTGAGAGTGTTCACGTGCTTCTCGAAAAGGAAGGAAAGTTCATAGGAACCGCAAGGATAAGAAAGATCGATGATGGAACGTTCAAGATAGAACGTGTGGCGATTCTGAAAGAAGAAAGAAGGAAGGGCCATGGAAGGTTCCTCATGGAGAGTATAGAAAGAGAGCTTTCCTCTAAAGGAGTTCAGAAGATCGTTTTGAACGCTCAAATCCAGGTGAGAGAGTTCTACGAGAGACTCGGTTACAGGGCAGAAGGAGAGATCTTCTACGAAGCGAACATTCCACACGTGAGGATGGTGAAGGTGGTGAAACGGTGAAGGTAACTCCCCTCATGGAACAGTACCTGAGAATAAAAGAACAGTACAAAGATTCCATTCTGCTGTTTCGACTGGGAGATTTTTACGAGGCGTTTTTCGAAGACGCAAAGATCGTTTCGAAGGTTCTGAACATAGTTCTCACAAGAAGGCAGGACGCTCCCATGGCGGGCATCCCGTACCACGCGCTGAACACCTACCTGAAAAAGCTCGTCGAAGCGGGCTACAAGGTGGCAATCTGCGATCAAATGGAAGAACCTTCGAAGTCGAAGAAATTGATCAGAAGGGAAGTCACGCGCGTTGTCACTCCCGGCTCCATCGTAGAGGATGAGTTTCTCAGCGAAACGAACAACTACATGGCCGTTGTCTCAGAAGAGAAAGGACGGTACTGTACGGTTTTCTGTGATGTCTCGACAGGTGAGGTCCTGGTTCATGAAAGTTCAGACGAACAGGAAACTTTGGACCTGCTGAAGAATTACTCCATTTCCCAGATCATCTGTCCAGAGCACCTGAAATCTTCTTTGAAGGAACGCTTTCCAGGTGTTTACACAGAAACCATAAGCGAGTGGTATTTCTCAGATCTGGAAGAAGTGGAAAAAGCCTACAATCTGAAAGACATTCATCATTTCGAGCTTTCGCCCCTTGCGCTGAAAGCCCTTGCGGCGCTGATAAAGTATGTCAAGTACACGATGATCGCGGAAGATCTGAATCTGAAACCCCCTCTTCTCATCTCCCAGAGAGACTACATGATACTCGATTCCGCAACGGTGGAAAATCTTTCTTTGATTCCCGGTGACAGGGGAAAGAATCTTTTCGATGTGCTGAACAACACGGAAACTCCTATGGGGGCTCGTCTTTTGAAAAAGTGGATTCTCCACCCTCTGGTCGACAGAAAACAGATCGAAGAAAGGCTCAAGGCTGTGGAAAGACTGGTGAACGACAGGGTGAGCCTGGAGGAGATGAGGAACCTTCTTTCGAACGTGAGGGATGTGGAGCGGATCGTTTCGCGGGTGGAGTACAACAGATCCGTTCCCAGGGACTTAGTGGCACTCAGAGAGACACTGGAGATCATCCCGAAACTGAACGAAGTTCTTTCAACCTTCGGTGTGTTCAAGAAACTCGCTTTCCCGGAAGGACTGGTTGATCTGCTTCGAAAAGCCATTGAAGATGATCCGGTGGGAAGCCCCGGCGAGGGAAAAGTTATAAAGAGAGGATTCTCATCTGAACTCGACGAATACAGGGATCTTCTGGAACATGCCGAAGAGAGGCTCAAAGAGTTCGAGGAGAAGGAGAGAGAAAGAACAGGCATCCAAAAACTGCGGGTTGGATACAACCAGGTTTTTGGTTACTACATAGAGGTGACGAAGGCGAATCTGGATAAGATTCCCGACGATTACGAAAGAAAACAAACACTCGTCAATTCTGAAAGATTCATCACACCCGAATTGAAGGAGTTCGAGACAAAGATAATGGCCGCTAAAGAGAGAATAGAAGAACTGGAAAAGGAACTCTTCAAAAGCGTGTGCGAAGAGGTGAAAAAGCACAAAGAAGTTCTCCTTGAGATCTCGGAGGATCTGGCAAAGATAGATGCGCTTTCGACGTTAGCATACGACGCTATTATGTACAACTACACAAAACCCGTCTTTTCAGAAGACAGACTGGAGATCAAAGGTGGAAGACACCCGGTCGTTGAAAGGTTCACACAGAATTTTGTTGAAAACGATATTTACATGGACAACGAGAAGAGATTTGTGGTAATAACGGGTCCCAACATGAGCGGGAAGTCCACTTTCATCAGACAGGTGGGTCTCATATCCCTCATGGCGCAGATAGGATCGTTTGTGCCGGCGCAGAAGGCGATTCTTCCAGTGTTCGACAGGATTTTCACGCGAATGGGTGCCAGAGACGATCTCGCTGGTGGTAGAAGTACGTTCCTTGTCGAGATGAACGAGATGGCGCTCATCCTTCTGAAATCAACAAATAAGAGTCTGGTTCTCCTGGACGAGGTGGGAAGAGGTACAAGCACCCAGGACGGCGTCAGCATAGCCTGGGCAATCTCAGAGGAACTCATAAAGAGAGGATGTAAGGTGCTGTTTGCCACTCATTTCACGGAACTCACGGAACTCGAAAAACACTTTCCGCAGGTTCAGAACAAAACCATTCTGGTAAAAGAAGAAGGCAAAAACGTGATATTCACCCACAAGGTGGTGGACGGTGTGGCAGACAGAAGTTACGGAATAGAGGTCGCAAAGATAGCGGGTATTCCTGACAGGGTTATAAACAGAGCCTATGAAATTCTGGAGAGGAATTTCAAAAACAACACGAAGAAAAACGGAAAATCGAACAGATTCAGTCAGCAAATTCCTCTCTTTCCTGTTTGATGCTCTTTATCAGTTCAACGTAATTGTCGTTTCTGAAGATACCGTATCCCATCACAAGGATCGTCGCACCGTTTTTAACCAGTATCGATGCGTTCTCTTCGTTTACACCGCCGTCGACCATGATTTCTGTTTCCAATCCCAGTTCCTTCACCATCTTTCTCAGATTTCTTATTTTCTCAAGACTCCTTGCTATGAACCTCTGACCAGAGAAACCAGGATTGACGCTCATCACAAGTACACCGTCGACGTCGGTTATGATCTCTGAAAGAAGATTGATGGGGGTATGCGGGTTTATGGCCACAAAGGCCCGTGCTCCAAGGTCTTTAACACGATGGACCAGTCTGTGGAGATGAAAGGTCGATTCGTAATGGATGGCGACCATATCTGCTCCTTCTTCTATGAAGCGGTCGATGTAATCTTCGGGATTGGTGATCATCAGGTGTACACTTATGGGAAGTTTTGTTTCTTTCCTGAGGGCTTTCAGAACGGGAAGTCCAAAGGAAATGTTTGGAACAAAATGACCATCCATGACATCGAAATGGATCATATCCACGTGCTCTTCCACCCTTTTCACTTCATCGGCCAGTCTTGCAAGGTCACACGCGAGAATTGAAGCTGCTATTTTCACCATTACTTTTTCCTCCTTCCCAGAAGCTCGTAAAACATCTTCACGTAGTTTTCGTATCGACTTTCTGCGATTTCTCCGTTCTCCACGGCTTCTTTCACTCCACACTCCGGTTCATCCACGTGGTTGCAGTCCGAGAAGAAACACTGTTTGTCTCCAAATTCCTTGAAGTAGTGTTTCAGTTCCTCGGGTTCTATGTCGTTGATCTCCAGATTTGCGAAACCCGGAGTATCGACTACGTAACCTCCGAAATCGAATTTCAAGAGCTGGGCAGTTGTTGTAGTATGCCTTCCCCTTTGGAGTTTCTCTGAAACTTCGCTCACCCGTAATTTCAAACCGGGATTTATGGCGTTGAGCAAGCTACTTTTTCCAACTCCGGAGAGTCCGGCCATCGTGCTGATCTTTCCCTTCAGATATTCCTTGAGCTCTTCGATTCCCATTCCGGTTTTCGCACTGGTTTTCACGATTGGATAGAGTCCAGAATAGATCTCTTCCAGCTCTCTTACCTTCCTCAGATCGTCTTCATCGTAGAGGTCCATCTTGTTGATGACCATCACCGTTTCCAGTTCGTTCTTTTCAGCGAGAACAAGAAATTTATCGATTATGTAGGTCGAAGTTTCCGGCATTTTCACCGTTACCACGAGAATCACTTGATCCACATTGGCGACGTGAGGTTTGGTGAGTAGATTTTTCCTGTGTAGCACGTTCTCTATGACTCCGGATCCTGTTTCATCCGGTGTGTACTCCACCCTGTCTCCAACGTATATCTTGAGATTCTGCAGGCGAAATTTCCCCCTCAGTTTGCAGAGGATTCTTTCACCAGTTTCCTCGTCTTCGACCGTGACCATGTTCGAGTGAAAACTCACCACTATTCCTCTTCTTCTCAAGTTCATTCCTCCCCAAGGATGAGGATAACTTTCGTTGCTATAGAACCTTCCGGGGGATACTGTGCCACCACCGTATCACCTGTTCCAAGTAGCAAAACACGGGGATCGTCCTTCAGTTCGTCCACTTTTTTGCCCACAAAATTTTCTACCAGAAAATAGCTTTCTTTTTCTCCTGTATCAATAAGAAGAATTAATTTCCCATTGTAGATCTGCCCCTCTTTCGGATAGGTTGCGAGAACCCTGTCTTTTTCAGTGCCAAAAGGAAAATAAACGGTTTCGTAATTCCACCCGAGCCTTTTCAGGATCTCTTCTGCGACTGGGAAATTCAGCTGTGAAAGACGAGGCACAATTTTTTTCTGGGGGTTTTCGTAGTAGAGATTCACCGTTCTTCCCTTTTTCACCCTTGAACCGGCTCGTGGATAAGTGTCCACCACCGTTTCGGAAGAAGACTTGTCACAAAACAAACCAGACGTTTTCAGTCTTTCACACGCTTCTGTTCCAGAAAGCCCGACAACGTCCGGTACCGTGCTGTACTGACTCTGATAAAACTTCATTGTGAACAAAAAGAAAAGGCCACCAACCACGATGCCGATTATTATTCCGAGAAACACCCTCATGATCTTGATTTTATTCTCTTCAGCCTCAGCTGACCACAGGCCGCTTCGATGTCGGTACCCTTTTCTCGTCTGATTTCTGCTTCGATTCCGTTTTCCAGTAGTATCCTCTTGAAGGTCAAAAGCCGTTCCCTCGACGGTCTTCTCAAGCCTTCCACCGTTGGATTAACAGGGATCAGATTCACGAAGACCTTCATGTTTCTCAAAATTTCGGCCAGTTTCTTTGCGTCGCTTATTTCATCGTTTATACCCCTTATGAGCACGTACTCTATCGTTACACGATTTCCTGTCTTCCTCTGATAGATCTTCACCGCATTCAGGATCTCTTCGATGGAGTACTTTTTGTTCAAAGGAACGAGCTGATCTCTCTTGAAGTTCGTTGGAGCGTGGAGTGAAAGAGCGAGCTTCACATCGAGCCCTTCTTCAGCCAGTTGAATTATTCTGTCCGGGATTCCAACTGTTGAGATTGTGATCCTCCTGATACCTATGTTTCCCATCTTTTTGTGGTTCAGTATTCTTATACTTTTTATTGTGTTTTCATAGTTCAGAAGAGGTTCTCCCATTCCCATGTACACAACGTTTCCTATTTTTTTCTTCTCTTCTTTTTCCATGGAAAGGATCTGTGCTACGATTTCTCCTGTGGTCAGATTTCTGACAAATCCGCTCATTCCTGTGGCACAGAAGATGCATTTCACAGGACATCCAACCTGGGTTGAAATGCAGGCCGTTATTCTGTCCGGATGGAAAAGCATCACAGATTCTATTGTGTTTCCATCCTCGAGTTCCCAGAGGAATTTGGTGGTACCATCTATTCTGGAAACCTTCTTGTCGAGGAGTTTCAAGAAAGAAATGGAGAAGTGCTCTTTCAAAAGAGCACGGTGCTTTTTCGAAAGGTTTGTCATCTCGTCGAAGTTGTTCACCTTTTTATCGAACACCCAGTCCAGAATCTGATCTGCCCTGTAGCGCTCGAGACCCAGGTTAGTGATCTCGGTTACCAGTTCTTCGTAAGAAAGATCGAGTAGATTCTTCAAGTCAACACCTCCCAGTTTGAAATTATACTATAGAGTTTAAGGAGGGATATCTTTGGACAAAATTTTTGGATCTCTTCACAAAGCAGGCTGTGACGTGCGAATGTTCGAAAAACTTTCCTGTCACACCAGCATAAAAATCGGTGGAAGAGTGAAATATCTTGTTCTTCCAAACGATGTTTTTTCTCTGGAACGAGCCATCACTGTTCTGAAGGATCTTCCGTTTCAAATAATGGGACTTGGCACGAACCTTCTGGTTCAAGATGAAGATCTGGATATCGCAGTGTTGAAAACAGAAAGGTTGAATCAAATTGAAATAAAGGGAGAAAAAGTACTGGTAGAAAGTGGAACTCCCCTGAAGAGACTCTGTCTATTTTTGATGGAAGCGGAACTCGGGGGACTGGAGTTCGCATACGGGATACCGGGGAGCGTGGGGGGAGCCATCTATATGAACGCGGGAGCGTACGGAGGAGAGATTGGAGAGTTCGTCGAAGCGGTCGAGGTTCTAAGAGATGGAGAAAAGACCTGGCTTTCGAGGAACGAGATTTTTTTCGGCTACAGAGACAGTACGTTTAAAAGGGAGAAATTGATCATAACACGTGTGATGATGAGTTTCAAAAAAGAAAAGAAGGAAACCATAAAAGCGAAGATGGACGATTACATGAGGAGGCGTCTGGAAAAACAACCCCTTGACCTTCCGAGTGCGGGTAGTGTTTTCAAAAGGCCAAGAGAGGATTTCTACGTGGGAAAGGCCATAGAATCCCTGGGTCTGAAAGGTTACAGAATTGGAGGGGCTCAGATATCGGAAAAACATGCGGGATTCATTGTGAACGCAGGAAGTGCTACTTTTGATGACGTGATGAAACTCATTGATTTTGTGAGAAAAAAGGTGAAGGAGAAATACGGTGTGGAGCTGGAAACGGAGGTTGAAATCTGGTGGAATGGAAGACGGTGGTGAAACCCCATACAGAAAGAATCAACGTTAAAAGATCGGAGTTCTATGCCACGATCTTTCCAGTAAAGGATGAAAAAGACTTTCGTGAGAAGCTGAAAGAAGTTTCGAAGAGAGATGCAACTCACAACTGCTGGGCTTACAGGATCTTCTCTCCAAACGGTATTCTTGAACACAGTTCGGACGACGGTGAGCCGAGTGGAACGGCGGGCAGACCAATCCTCGGGGCTCTAAAAAAATACGATCTTATGAACACGGCGATCGTTGTCACAAGATATTTTGGTGGAGTGAAACTGGGTGTTCGTGGACTCATAGAAGCTTACTCTTCGGCCGCTGAGATGGCGGTCAAGGGAGCAGAATTGAGAAAGCTGAGGCTCATGAAAGAGTTCGAAGTGGAAGTAGATTATCAGGAACTGAACAATGTGTTCAGAGTTGTGGAGATGATGGGGCTGGAGCTCGTTGAGATGGACTACACAGAGAGGGGTGCAAAAATCCTGCTTCGTGGTCTTGAAGTACCTGAAAACCTGGTTATAAAAACGATTCGTGATGTGTTAATATAATCACGAAGGAGGGAAAATGAATGAAAGAACTGGAGGATCTCGAAAGGATTCTCGATTCAATGATAGAGGATTACAAAAAGTTGAAAGAGGAAAATAAGGAACTGTGGTCGAAGGTGAAACAGTTGAATGAAAGGATACTTCACTTAGAAAAGGAGAAGGAGCAGCTGGAAAAGACCATCGAGCAACATAAAAGGTCTCTGAACACACTCGTGGAGAAAATTCAGCGTTTTCTCTCCCTCACAACCGATCAGGGGATGATACAGGATGAAGAAGAAAATAAGCGTTAGACTTGGAAAGAAAGTGTACAACCTCGTTACGGATGAGGATCTGGAGATAGTCAATCAAACCATAGAAAAAATAGAAAAAGACTTCAAGCGGTACGAAGAATTCATCGACGAAGTGGGGATAGATAACATCCTGTTCGTCATGTTGGCCAACACCGTGCTCGAAAACGTGAAAATGAGTGAGAGAATTAGAAATCTGAAGAAAAAACTTTCTCAGGCACTCAGGGAAGGTGATCAGGAACCTTGAAGAGAATAGTCGTTGTGTCCGGGCTTTCGGGGGCGGGAAAAACCACCGCGATGGGTTTTCTGGAGGATCTGGGGTATTTTTGTGTTGATAACGTTCCCGGTAACATACTGGAGGAACTTTTGAAGCTCTTCATGAGTTCCGATCTTGAAAAGATGGCGATGGCCATTGATGTGCGAAGCGAACACCTTGGAGATCCCATATCGACGGTTGAGAGAATAAAAGAAAAGACGAATGCTCTGGTAATTTTTCTGGAGGCGTCCACGGAGGAACTTCTGAGGAGATACGCTCTAACGAGAAGAAGGCATCCTCTTCAGAAGGACGGAATAGGGCTGGAAGATGCCATAGAGAAGGAGAGGAAAATCCTGTCTCGTATAAGGGAAATCGCGGACGTTGTGATAGATACAACCAGCATGAACACACATCAACTGCGTGAAACTCTGACGCATTTTCTCGTGAACCAGGCCGGTGGAACCTCTGTCAGAATAATGAGTTTCGGATTCAAACACGGAATCCCAATGGACGCGGATTTCGTTTTTGATGCTCGTTTTCTCCCGAACCCACACTACGTACCGGAACTTTCTTCAAAGACGGGTTTGGATAGCGAGGTAGAAGCGTACTTTAAAAATTATCCAGTGGTGGAAGAGTTCATCGAAGAAGATCTATGAAGTACTCAAAGTGGCGATAGAAGAGTACCAGAGAACTGGAAGAAGGATAATCACTGTGGGAATAGGATGTACCGGCGGCAAGCATAGATCTGTGTATATCGCACACAGGCTGAAAGAAATGCTGGAAAAAGAAGGTTTTACGGTCATTGAGAAACACAGGGACATAGAGAAGGTGTGAGCGGTGAAGGTGGTCGCTGTAGGTGGAGGGACGGGACTTTCCACTCTTTTGAAAGGCTTGAAAAACATCGATTCTTTTGAAATAACCGCTGTTGTCTCAGTCACTGACGAAGGGGGAAGCTCCGGAAAGTTAAGAAAAGAGCTGAACGTACCTCCTCCCGGTGATGTGAGAAACAACATCGTGGCTCTGGCAAAAGATGAAGATCTTCTTGCGAAGCTGATGAGCTATCGTTTCAGTGAGGGGTCTTTTAAGGGACACAGTCTGGGAAACCTGATAATAGCGGCTCTTACCAAGATCGAAGGAAGTTTTTCGGAGGCCATAAGGATCTTGGAGAGGGTGCTCGCTATAAAAGGGAGAGTCTTACCCGTAAGCGAAGATCACGCAAGACTTGTGGCAAGGTTCGAAGATGGAGAAGAGGTGATCGGTGAAACGAACATCGTCAGAAAAGGTGGAAAGATAGTCGAAGTCAGGCTGGATAGACCGATCGATGCACTTCCTGAAGTCCTCGAGGCGATTGAAAGGGCCGATATCATCATCTTTGGCCCAGGGAGTCTCTACACGAGTATCATCACAAACGTTCTCGTAAACGGTGTGAAGGATGCGATTAAAAAATCGAAGGCGAAGAAAATATACGTGTGTAACCTCATGACCCAGCCAGGTGAAACAACAGGATACAGGGTCTCGGACCACGTTAAAGAACTCGAAAGGTACCTGGAGCAAAGCGTCGATTTTGTGCTGGTGAACACCCGCAAACCTTCTGAAGAGGTGCTCGAAAGGTATAGAAAAGAGGGCAGTGATTTCGTGGAGATCGACGCTGAAAACATACAGAACACCATTCTGGCAGAGCCTTTTCTTGTAGAGATAGTTGACCCCTCAGATGGTCAAAGAAAGATAAGACACGACTCTGTGAAACTGGCGGATGTGATTGAGAGAATTTCGAGGTGGTGAGCCTCTTGAGGCGAACTTTCTCTGAAGAGATAAAAGAAGAACTCGTGAACGTCCCTTTTGGTAGTCGTGAAGAGGTTATATCGGAACTTTTAGGTTTCATAAAAGCGCGGGGCGATCTGGATGTTAAGAGCAGGCATATCGTTTTTTCTTTGCACTCTTTTGCCGCCTCGAGGCGGCTTTTGAATTTAATGAAGTATCTCTCAAAACCCGTTTCGGAGATAATTGTAGAGAAATCACACAACATAAAGAAGAGGTACATAAAAATCACCGCAGAGTATTCAGAAAGTTTCATGGTGATAGAGCCGTTCTTCGACGTAGCCCTCTTTGTTTCATTTTTGAGAGGACTGTTTCTCAGCGGAGGATCCATGACGAATCCAAGGTATCATTATCATCTGGAAATCAATCTGTTTGAGGAAGAAACGCTCGCTCTCACCAGAAAAAGCTTGAAAGATTTCTTCAACATAAACGCAGGCATCATAGAACTCAGGAATACAAGAAAACTTTATATAAAGTCTATAAAGGACATTCTTGTGTTCCTTGAAGCCATAGGGGTTCAGAGAAAGCTGGAAGAGATAGATCGAATCGTCACTGAAAGAAAAGTGATCGGTGATGTGAACAGAACGGTCAACTTTATAGAGGCGAACGCCATCAGAACAGCAAACAGTACGGCTCGTCAGATACGTGCGATAGAGCTTATAAAAGAGAACATGGGACTCGAAAACTTACCCGAGGATTTGAGAAGAGTCGCTCTGGTTCGATTGAGAAACAAAGAACTCTCACTCAGAGAGCTGGGGAAAAAGTTAAATCTCACAAAATCTCAAATATACTCGAAACTGAAAAGAATTATCAAAATAGCTGAAAGGTTTGGTGATGTAAAATGAAGTGCCCGTTTTGTGGTTCGATGGACACGAGAGTGCTCGATTCGAGGCCAACCCTCGATGGAACTGCTATCAGAAGACGCAGGGAGTGTTCTTCTTGCGGTAAAAGATTCACCACCTACGAGAGATACGAAGAAGCGCCTGTTCTCGTTGTAAAAAAGGATGGCAGGCGGGAGAAGTTTGACAGGGAAAAGATAAAAAATGGTATGATAAAAGCTTGTGAGAAGAGACCTGTCACCTACGAGCAGATCGAGGAAGCTGTGAACAGAATCTGCTTGAAACTCAGAGAAGAAGGATCCTTCGAAGTTGAAACGAAACGAATAGGAGAACTGGTTATGGAGGAATTGAAGAAATTGGACCAGGTTGCTTACGTACGATTGGCTTCAGTCTATCGTGATTTCAGGGAAGTGGATCAATTTTTGGAAATTGTGAAAGAACTAAAAAGAGAGAAGGAGGGCGAAGAACAATGAAGAAAGTTCGTCTCACCCGTGAAGGCTATGAGAAGCTGAAGAAGGAATTGGAAGATCTGAAAAGGAAATTCATGTACGAGATCTCTGAAAGAATAAAAGAAGCGAGGGAACTCGGAGACCTATCGGAAAACTCGGAGTACGAAGCTGCGAAGAACGAACAGGGGCGTGTTGGAAGCAGGATCATGGAGATCGAACAGATTCTGAGCAACGCGGAGATCATAGAAGATTCTGAGGAAAGCGACGAGGTTACACTGGGGAAATGGGTTGTTATAAAGAACCTGGATACCGGTGAAGAGCACAAATTTCGAATCGTCACACCTCAGGAAGCGGACTTTTTCGCTCAGAAGCTGAGCTCCGATTCTCCACTGGGCAAAAGTCTTCTCGGTAGAAAGGTGGGAGATGTGGTAAAGGTAAAAGCTCCCAGTGGTGTTCAGCGTTATCAGGTGATAGCGGTAATGAACAAGTAACGGAGGTGGTTGTGTGCTGAAAGAGTTCAAAGAACAACGACTCAAAGAGATACAGGAACTTCGTTCTATGGGTATAGAGCCATATCCTTACAAATTCGAAAAGGAACTCACGGCCAGAGAAATAAGGGAAAAGTACGACTATCTTCAAGCTGGAGAAGTTCTTGAATCTGAAAAGCTCTCTTTCGCAGGGAGAGTCATGTCGATACGTCACCACGGAAAGACGGCCTTCTTTCACATGAAAGATGACACGGGCCGGATCCAGGCTTACATAAAAGCAGATTCTGTTGGGAAGGAAAAGATGGATCTCTTCAAAAGACACGTCAAAATAGGTGACTTTGTAGGAGTAAGAGGCTTTCCGTTCAAAAGCAAAACCGGAGAGTTGACCATTTACGTTCAAGAATACACGCTTCTGAGCAAGGCTCTGCGGCCTCTGCCCGAGAAGTGGCACGGCATAAAAGATAAGGAAATCATATACAGGCAGAGGTACCTCGAACTCATCGTGAACGACGAGGCTATTGAGAGGTTCAAAAAGCGATTCAAGGCCGTCCGTGTGATACGGGAATTTCTCAACAGCAGGGGATTCATCGAAGTGGAAACACCTATTCTTCATTACGTCACGGGTGGTGCGGAAGCGAGGCCTTTTGTGACCCATCTCAACGTTTTTGATATCGATATGTATTTGAGAATCGCACCGGAGCTTTACCTGAAAAGGTTGATCGTCGGCGGTTTTGAAAAGATATACGAGATAGGAAAGAACTTCAGAAACGAAGGAATATCTTACAAACACAGTCCCGAGTTCACCAGCATAGAGATCTACCAGGCTTACGCGGATTACAACGATATGATGGATCTCACTGAAGAGTTGATAGTGGAAGTTGTGAAAAGAACATGTGGCACCTTGAAAATCTCCTACCAAGGCAAGGAGATAGACTTCACACCACCCTGGAAAAGAGTGAGAATGAGAGACTTTCTCAAAGAAAAACTCGGGGTGGACATCCTCGAAGATCCCGATGAAGTGTTGTTGAAGAAGCTCGAAGAACATGGGGTAGAACTGGAAATAAAGAACAGAGCACACCTCATAGACAAACTCAGAGATCTGGTGGAAGAAGAGCTGGTGAACCCCACCTTCATAATCGATCATCCTGTGGTGATTTCCCCTCTTGCCAAAAGACACCGAGAGGATCCTAGACTCACGGAAAGGTTCGAACTCATCATATTCGGAAGAGAGATCGCGAACGCGTTCAGTGAGCTGAACGATCCCGTTGATCAATACCAGAGATTTCTCGAACAGGCGAAAATGAGAGAAGAGGGAGATGAAGAAGCACACATGATGGATCTCGATTTTGTGAGGGCCCTCGAGTATGGTATGCCTCCCACGGGAGGACTGGGAATCGGTCTTGACAGGCTCTTCATGTTCATCACGGATTCCCCCACAATAAGGGATGTGATTCCCTTCCCAATTGTGAAACCCAAAAAGTTCGAGGAAGAAGAG
The DNA here is from genome assembly GCF_000008545.1 of Thermotoga maritima MSB8. Classification (NCBI taxonomy): domain Bacteria; kingdom Thermotogati; phylum Thermotogota; class Thermotogae; order Thermotogales; family Thermotogaceae; genus Thermotoga; species Thermotoga maritima. The sequence continues at coordinate 1,685,070 of NC_000853.1, read as the reverse complement.
GCGGAATTCGAAGGAGGGTTTGAAGAATGAGAAAATGGATGAAAAAGTGGCAAGGGGTCATTATCTGGACGATTGCTATTGCGTTCGTGGCGGGTATGATCTGGTGGTCGGTGTCGATCAACCTCAGAAACACCCAGAACAACGTTAAATACACCCTCGAACAGAGTCTCGCTTACATCACAAAAGACGGAACGGCTCTGAACGATCCTATCTACTGGCTCATGCCGTGGGAAGTGAATGACTACTACTCCAACCTGTTGAGTTCTTATCAGATCACATCTCTCGATCCACTTTTTGAAGAACCCAGACTCAAAGCTCTGATAGCGGACGTCTTTCTCCAGCAGAAAGTGGTTCTTTACTATGCGGAAAAGAACAACATAAAGCCTTCCAAGAAAGAAATCGAACAGGAAGTGAACAACGTTATCCAAACAATAAAGAACGATCAAAATCAGCTCAACCGGATAGAGAGAATGTACGGAAGCCTTTCGAACTACGAGAAGAACTACCTGGAACCTCAAATTCGAGTTCAGCTCACCATCAAAAAGGTTCAGGAAAAAGTGGGAGTTGTCACCGAGGACGAAATAAAGAAATATTTCGAGGAAAACAAGGAAGACCTTCAGAAGCAGTACGACAGAGTTGACATAGAAGCCGTGTCGTTTGACAGCAGTTCCACGGCTCAGGAGTTCATTGCAAAAGCAAGTGAAATGGGTTTCGATGAAGCAGCTTCCAGTATGAATGTTACTGTTCAACCTTTTTCCAACGCCACAAGGGGGATTTTCCCGGATGAAATAGACACGGCTCTGTTCAGTGCCACTCCAGGTTCGATTGTCGGACCGTTCTATTTCCTCGATCAATGGTACGTGTTCAGGGTGAAAACTTCTTCGGTTCTAACGGATTTCAACGCTTTCTCGAACAGCGACGCGTACAGTGATGTGAAAACGAAACTGGAACAGGAAAAATTCCAGAAGTGGCTGGAAGAGTTCATGAAGGAAGAAAATCTATCGTACGCGTTCAACGATCAGGTTCTTGAGTATTGGTGGAAGTACCTCAAGAACGAAGAAGATCTCTATGAAAAACTGGCGAACCTTCTCTTCCAGGGAGAAAACCTGGCGGCAGAAACACCAGATGAGCTGAAATCTCTCTTCGTCCTTCTTTCCGACAGCAAGATCCAGGAACTCACCAAACAGATAGCCGAATTGACTCAGTACAGAACAGCACTTGAAAACTCCCAGGAACCAGATGAGGATCTTATAAAGAAGTACGGGAAACTCTCCATCGAAGAAGTCGACGCAAGAAAAGAAGAGCTTGAAAAGAAAAAAGCAGAGTTGGAAAACAAAAAAAGAGCAGTTGTGGATTATCTTTACGAGAACTACCCGTCTTCCACGTATGTACTGGAGTACGCGTACCGCTTGCACCCCAACGACATAAACATCAAGTACAACTATTACTCCAATCTTTACAACCAAATCAAACCTTATCTGTCAACTGGAACCTACGATCCAAACCAGATATTTGGAGTTCTTCTCGGTCTTTACACAGTGGCTGAAGCGACGGACGCTTCTACCAGCATTCGTCTCGACTCTTATTACATGCTTTACGATATGAGTCTTGCACTGAACGATCCCACATCTGCGAAGTATTACCTTGATGAGATGAAAAAAATCGATCCAAACTTCATGGATTACGAATCTGCCTACAATCAGGTGGAAGCCATTCTCGAAGCGATGAAGACAACAGAAGAGTCTACACCTTCCACGGCGACAGGGGAGTAAAATGAGCGACTATCTTCTGGTTGTTTTCTTGGCAGCAAAGATCGTTCTTTTCTACGTGCCTACTTTGAGTTCTTTCAGTGTTTCCGTTGTTTTCAGTACCGCAGGATGGTTGATGTTGCTGATTCTGGTTTTTAAGGGAGGGCACAAGCTTCTTTACACGGTGCTCTCCCTTCTGTTGTTCGTTGATTTTCTGTACTTTCAGAACTTTGGAAACCTTCCATCCATTAAGGAAGTAGTTCTGCTTCCTCAGGTGGGAGATCTCGGCGGTGAAATCAAGTACTTCATCGATTTGTACTCTCTTCTCTTTGTGGCGGATCTTCCTTTCGTGTGGTTTTTCTTCAAAGAAAATACGAAGCGAGCGTATTCTCTGTCTTCGCTTTTTGTCCTGGTTCTGTCTTTCACCTTTCTCGGTGCCATCCACACCTCTCAGAATCTACAATCGAAGTTTGTCTTCAACAGATACGGTGTTTTCGATTATCACGTTCAGGACATCATCAATCTCTTTGTGAACAAGAAAGAAGAAAACAACGATCTGACAGTTTCTTCTGTTAGAAATGAAACGACAAAACCTTCTCAAAAAAGCTTTTTCGGAATAGGAAAAGGAAAAAACGTGATAGTCGTTCAGATGGAATCGCTGCAGAATTTCGTGATCGGTCTTGAGGTGAACGGGCAAGAAGTCACGCCGAACATAAATTCATTTTTGAGAGATTCCGGAACCGTCTATTTCTCAAGCTGCTACCAGCAAGTGGGGAGCGGGAACACGGCGGACGCCGAGTTTATTGTGAACACCTCTCTTCACACACTGGGAGACAGTGTGGTCTATGAAGAGTACCCCGTGATAAACCTTCCTGCTTTGCCCAGAATTATGAAACAAAACGGCTATCACACAATAGCGTTTCATGGAAACGTTGGCTGGTTCTGGAACAGAGAAGAGGTTTACAAACACATCGGTTTCGACGAATTCGTGAGTCTTGAGGATTTCCAGCAGGATGAGGTTTTCGGAATGGGATTGGCTGATGTTTCTTTCTTCAAGCAGGCTGTTCAGAAACTGCGAAACTATCCACAACCCTTCTACGCTTTTTTGATAACTATATCCAGTCACACTCCCTTTGTTATTCCTGAAGAGCACAGAAAACTCGAACTTCCTGAAGACATAGCTGATACCATCGTTGGACACTATCTGCAGGCTATACATTACGCCGATGAAGCGTTCGGTGTTTTTATTGATGAGTTGAAACGCGCTGAACTCTACGAAAACTCCGTGATCGTTCTCTACGGTGACCACGCGGGTCTGTATCCATTCAACAGGGAAGTCAAAACGAAGATACCTGAGATCCTGGATAGAGAATTCTCTTTCGAAATCGCCCTCAACATTCCCTTTGCTATCCACATCCCTGGAGAGAACATTCGTAGAGTAGTCAACGTCCCTGGAGGACAGATAGACTTTCTTCCCACGATCCTGAATGTGATGGGAATAAATTACAGAGAAGGTTTCTTCATGGGGCAGGATCTTCTGAACGCGAAACATGGTTTTGCTGCTTTGAGATATCACGTTCCGGACGGATCTTTCATAGACGACAACCGGGTGTTCATTGTCTCATGGGACGGTAGACTGGATAAGAGTACGGCTATCGACAGAAAAAATGGTACTCCTCAAAGGTACGTGGAGTTTTTAGATGGCTATGTAAAGGCCATACAGCAAATAGAGGCTTCCAGATACTTCATCCTCAGAAACTGTCAGCCTCTGCAGAAGGTCGCCAAGGATCAGACCTCCTCGAGGTGAAGTATCACTCTGTCGTCTTCAAATTCCAATCTCGATACGATCAGATCCTCGAAAAATCTTGCTATCTTTTTGGGGTAGATGTGAATCTCGTTCCCGTGAACTTCCAGTCCTTCTCGCTCTATTCTGCTTTTCAGCATTTCCATTAGGAAAGAGGGCACACCTACTTTCAGGATGATGGGATCATCGGGTGTTTTCTGCGTCGATACTACTTTGACTTTCACCGACAGGGAAAAAGGAAAGGAACCGTGCTTCAGTTTCACCTTAAGGTTTTCATCCTCCTTCGAAAGTGAGAATTGAGAAAATCCTTCGGTGCTTTTCAAAACGATCTTCTCGATCGTGGAGTAATTGGCCTCCAACTTGAGCATTCAAACCCCTCCTATGTGATGTTTTTTTGAAAATCCCTTTTGAGGTGTTTCACTGTGAACCTTCCCCAGTTGAAAGTGATGAAAGCCGATGTGGTGTTTCCAAGGACTATGCCCCACCAGACTCCTACAAGTCCTATTCTCAGAACAAAGACGAACAGCCACGAAAAAACAACCTGCATAATCACAGTTCTCATGATGGTGACAATCAGACTTTTGAGTCCCTGACCCACTCCCTGAAACATGGAGGAAGTGAACATTCCAAATGGAACACCTGGAAGAAAAAGACTCAGGATTCTGAGGGCTTTCACCAGATCGCTGTATAATTTTTCACCTTCCTGAGAATAAGTGAACAACCTAGCGATGTATGGGGCAAAAATCAAGATTGTGAACATCACTGCCAGCCCTACGAAAAATCCGAGTTTCACGGCGTAGAGATGTGCCGTTTCGAGTTTCTCCCCGTTTCTCTCACCAAAAGCGGCACCTGTAACGGATGTCACGGCCATGGCCATTCCAATGAGAGGGACAGTTCCGAAATTTATGACACGCCACGCACTCGTGAAAACCGCAACTCCGTAGTCTCCTCCTGACCTCACCGCAAAGACGTTGAGCACGTAGATCGCCACCGACATTGAAATTTGTGCCAGCGAAGCCGGAATACCGATCTTCAATATTCTCTTCAGGATTTCTCCATCCCATTTCAAACGGAAGGATACGTACGTGTCCTTCTTGAAAAACATCCAGTACGCGATCAGAAGGGAAGAAACAGCGATTGATACCACGGTGGCGTACGCTGCTCCTCTGATCCCCATACCGAAGACGTAGATGAACACGGGATCCAGACCTATGTTCAGAAGGGAACCTATCGTTATGGCCACCATCGCTCTTTTCGCGTCTCCTTCACCTCTGAAAACACCGTTTGCTACGTTGTTGAACATGATAAGGGGAATGAAATACACGAGGATCACCGAATACTCGAGGGCCAGTCTGAGAGTTTCCCCCTGAGCTCCCGCGAAGATGAGGATGTCAGAAATGAAGGGAAGAATAACAGCAATGCTCAAAAAACCAATGACGATTGAAAGCAGGATGGAAACAGAAGCCGCGGTATCTGCTCCTTCCTTGTCTCTTTCTCCAATCTTTTGGGACACCACCGAACTCGCCCCAACCCCTATACCTGCGGCGAGGGAGATGATCACCATGAAAACAGGGAAGAACAATCCTATCGCTGCCAGTGCGTAAGGTCCCAGTCCCGCGACCCAGATACCATCAGCTAAGTTGTAAATCGTCTGGACCAGCATGGCGAGCATCATGGGAATTGAGAGTTTCACTATGGCTTTTCTGGGATCTCCTCTCAGAAGTTTTATTCCGATGGTTTCTCTCTCCAGAACCAATCACCTCCCGTTAAAGATTCTATCATCGAACCAGTGTTAGAATAGTTAAAAAGGAGGGGTGAGTGTGAGAATTTTCCTTTTCGATTACGACGGCACACTGGCCGAAGACAACGGATTCGCAGAGGAATATTTTAAGAAACTCACTTCTTTTTTCAGAGATAGAGGTGTTTCGATCTCTCCAGAGCTGGTTCTTGGCTGTGTGGAGGAAATAACCAGGAATCCGGATGGGTCAACCAATCTGGAGAGATACATGAAATGCCTTGAAAAGAGAACGTCACAGTGTGCAGAGAAATGGAAAGAACTCTTCATGGAGTTTTATGAAAGCGAGCTTTTCGATTCGCTCAAAGGTACGGTCGAACCCGTGAAGGGGACGGTGGACCTTTTGAAAGAGAAGAAAAAAGAAGGGAAGGTTGTTCTGGCAACGAACCCTGTCTTTCCAAGAATCGCTATTTTGAAGCGACTGAACTGGATTGGACTGTCAGAAGACGATTTCCACTTGATAACAGACATGGAGAGCTTCCATTTTTGCAAGCCAGACCCGAGGTACTACCTCGAGATATGTGAAAAGATGGGAGTTTCTCCAGAAGACTGTGTTATGTACGGTGACGACGAATTGAACGATGGGGAGTGTGAAAAGGTAGGGATGAAGTTCATCAGAGTCCGCTGAAGTAGTCTAAGGCGATCTTCAGAATTTCAGGATCCCACTGGGGTCCCTCGTTTCTGCGAAGAATTTCGAGGGCTGTTTTTCTATCCATGGCTTTTCTGTACGGTCTGTCGCTGGTCATCGCATCGAATGCGTCAGCTACGGCGATGATCCTCGATTCCAACGGTATTTCTTCCCCGCGAAGTCCATCCGGGTATCCCTGGCCGCTGTACCATTCGTGATGGTGTCTCACTATCTTCGCTATATCGGAGAAGTCTTCGATTTTGCTGATCAGTTTTTCACCGAGTTCTGGATGCTTCTTCACTTCTTCGTATTCTTCTTTTGTGAGCTTAGAGGTTTTGTTGAGAATGGCACCTTTGACACCTATCTTTCCTATGTCGTGGAGAACAGCGGCTATCCTGATTCTCTCCACCACCTGATCTGGGAGCCCCTTTCTTCTGGCTATTTCCTGTGAATAATCAGCGACTCTCAGGCTGTGCCCGCTGGTGTAGGGGTCTTTTAACTCCACCGCGTACGAGAACGCTTCTATTGTTTGGAAAAAAGTTTTTCGGAGTTTCCTGTAGAGGCTCAAACGTGAGAAGAAGATCGCCAGGATTCTCGCCATCATTTTGAGGGATGAGAGTTCGTATTCGGTGATTTCCGAATCCTTTTCAATTTCGAGGACGAGGGGAGTGTTTTCGTACTCGAAGAAGATGGCGGCTGCGGATCTTGTTCTTCCATTCGTGACATCGTAAAACTCCGGGAAATCCCTTACATCGTTCACGAAAAGATCTCTCTTTGTTTCAAAAGCCTTTACCACGATACCTCTTTTGAGATTGACCACCTCGATCTGGCCGTTTTTCAAAAAGAAGGTTTTTATTTTTCCATCTTCGAGAAGAGAAACGGACGACAGCACGATGCCGGGGAACATGTCTTTCAAATAATGCAGCGTCTTCTCTATGAGTTCTGCTCTTCTTGAAACGTCTAAAACCTCTTCCAGAGAGCTGATCATCCTTGAGAGCGTGTCTCTGTTCCTCATAACCTCAAGATACGAATCGTGGGCGTTCAGAAGGAAGAGGGAAAAGTTCAGAACGGAGTTCAGGAAGAGCTCCTCATCCTTTTCGAGTTCTCTGCTTACAAAGATCTTGGCGGATGTCTTTCCGGCTTCTTTGTAGAGCAGATTTTCTGTGAATTCACCGACAACAATGGATCTTTGTGAGTTTTTCAACTCGAGTCCCGACAGCGGTTCTACCAGCTTCTTCACATCGTAAAAAATCCTCTCAAGAGTAGGAACGGGATCGACCTCAAGATCCATTTCTCCCATGGTTTCCATGATTCTGGCCAGCTGGGTGGAGAGGATCTGAAGGCTTTCGTAAGAGGCTTCCAGCTCCTGATTCACGGCTGTGAGTTGCTGGTTTAACGCTGTGAGTTCTTGATTCATTGCAGACATCTCTTCACTCTTCTCGTTCATCTCATTCTTCAAATTTCTGTACCATCTTCGCCTAAACAGGGAAAGAAACACGGCGAAAACGAGGCAGGGGTAGGCAAGGGACAGTAAGTTGCCTTTGAGAATTTCTAAAAAAGAGAAGCTGGAAAGGAGAACAACCAGAGAAATCTCGAGGAGATTGATGAGTTTTTCCATTTTTTCCGTCACTTTCAATAACCTCCTGCGATACTTGATGAACATTTTTTTCAACAGGAGATGCGGCTCGAGCAAAACATCTTCAAACCTTCCATCAACACGTCAATGGCCCTGGAAAGGAGATCCTTCTCAAGCACGCACGCGATTCTTATCTCTTTTTTTCCAAGCCCTGGAGTCAAATAGAATCCCCTCAGGGGAGCGACCATGGTTGTTTCACCATCCATGTTGAAATCTGTCAGCATCCACCTTGCGAATTCTTCCGCGTCCTCCACGGGGAGTTCCGCGGTTATGTAGAAGGCACCTGAGGGTTTTGTGAAACGTTTCAAACCGTGTTCTTCGAGTTTCTTCAATACTGTTTCGACTCTCTCTCTGTACGTTTCCCTCACGAAATCAAAAAAGGAATCGTCGAGATTCAGCAAACCAACGGATCCGATTTGTTCTAACAGAGGTGGAGCGAGCCTCCCCTGAGCCAGTTTCATGGCGTGTGATATCAATTCTTCGTTTCTCGTGATCAGACATCCTACCCTCGCCCCACAGGCGCTGAACTTCTTCGATACACTGTCTATCACTACGACTTTGTCACTTTCAATGCTGAGGGCACTTGCGAATTCTCCCCGAAACACGATTTCGCTGTACACCTCGTCGACGATCAGAAAGAGTCCGTGTCTTTCCGCTATTTCCACGAGATATCTCATCTCGTCTTTTCCATAAACCACCCCGGTCGGATTGCAGGGATTTGAGAGTACTATTCCCTTCGTTCTTTCGTTTATGAAACTTTCGAGGTTCTGAGGGATGGCGAATCCTTCTTCCATTCTCCTCGTTACGGGAATCAATTTCACACCGGCGATCTTCGCGAAAGCGTTGTAATTCGCGTAGAACGGTTCCAGAACGAGGATCTCGTCACCAGGATTTGCTATCACAGCGAATGAAAAAAGAATGGCTTCGCTTCCACCGTTCGTCACCAGAACGTTTTCCGGTTTCACATCTACCCTCTGTCTTCTTTTGTAGTAAGATGCGAAAGCCTCTCTCAATTCCCAGATACCCGCAGAGTGAGAGTAGTACACCACTTCCGGCTTGTTTTCGTAGATGCGCTCAAAAAACACCTCGGGAGTTTTCAGATCGGGCTGTCCTATGTTCAGGTGGTGTATCCTTACTCCTCGCTTCTTTGCCATTTCAGCGAAGGGAACCAGTTTTCTGATTGGGCTTTCCTCGGTCAGCAGGACACGATCGGAGAACACATCCATCACCTCTTGTCAACCTGAAGGATATAAAACTTCAGGTACTGCGTTTCTGGAACGTTCATGAGAACTGGGTGATCAGGAGGTTGCCCTCCCCTTCTCAAAACGGTCAAACTCGTTTTCGTGTCGAAGGACGCATCAAAAAGGATTTCTCTGAACAGCTCTTCAGAAACTATCTGAGTGCAGGAAGAGGTCACGAGAACACCTGGTTTTTTCAATATCCTCATCGCTCTCAGGTTTATCTCCTTGTATCCTCTCCTCGCACTTTCCAGATTGCTTGAACTCTTCGCAAAAGATGGAGGATCAAGAACCACGAGATCGTACTTTCGCCCTTCTCTGTCGAAGCTTTTCAAGATATCGAAAGCGTTTCCCGGAAGCAGATCGTACCTGCTGCTGTCAAATCCGTTCAGTTTCAAGATCTCTCTGGCAACCTCAAGAGCCCTCTCCGAATAGTCGACGAGGGTAACGTGTTTCGCTCCTCCCTTGAGGAGGTGCACTGCGAAGTTTCCAGTGTAAGAAAACACGTCCAAACAGACTTTTCCCTCGGCCAGATCCATCACCATTCTGGCGTTTTCCCTCTGGTCCAGGAAGAAACCCGTTTTCTGTCCTCTGGTGTCAGCAAGGAATTTGAAGCCGTTCATCTCGAACTCTATCAGTTCAGGACCCTTACCGTAGACCCATTCTTCTCGATTATCAAGCCCTTCTTTCTCTCTGAAGGTGCCCTCTGATTTCTCGTATATTCCCTTCGGCTTGAATATCTCGACGAGACTATCCAGGATCCAATCTTTCATCTTTTCCATTCCCAGAGTCGTTATTTGAAAGACAAGATAATCCCCAAAAAGGTCAACTATGAGACCTGGCAGAAAGTCCCCCTCGCTGTGCACGACTCTGAAGGCCGTCGTTTCTTTCACGAGTTTTTTCTTCCTCTTCAGAGCGCTCTCTATCCTGTTCTTTATGAAATTTCGATCGATGACTTCGTTTTTCCAGGTGAGAATTCTCACCCTGATCTTCGAGTTGTCGTTTATGTATCCTTTTCCGAAAAAAGAACCGTCGGGTCTGAAAACATCCACGACACTTCCGTTTTCATACTCTCCTTCGACTTTCAGAATCTCGTTGTAAAAGATCCACAGATGACCGCCTGAGATCCTTCGATTCATCCTCTTTAGAAACACCTTTGCCAACTACAACCACCCCATTCCGTACGATATGAGAAAGAGAGTGTAACCTCCAAGGGCAAGGAAGGGGCCGAATGGTATACGCGTTTTTATATCCATTTTACCTTTTCCTTTGATCAGTGCATAGAGTATTCCAGAAATTGAAGCGATCAAGATGGCAAAAATGGAAGGAACTGGAGAGAGGAGGAAGCCTATTCCCATTGCAAGGATCACGTCACCTGCTCCCAGACCGTCTCTGTACATCGCTTTCAGAATCAAAAACATGATCGTCACGATGAGAAAGGAAATCAGATGCTCCAGAAAGGAGGTTCTCAAAGCTACCACGAAGGAAAAGATCAGAACGGTAAAATTCAGATAATCTGGAATCAGGTACGTTTCAAGGTCTATGAGTGATATCGCGATGAGGGCAGAGGCAATCACGCACGAAGATACAAACAGCAGGGGATCTTTTATGAGAACACGATTCATCAGAAACAAAGTCCCCGTTGAAATCTCCACGATGGGGTATCTGATCGGAATTCTCCATCCACAGTGCCGGCATTTTCCCCTCAAAAGAATATAGCTGATAACGGGAATGTTGTCGTACCACTCTATTTTCCTTTTACAGTTAGGACAGAATGAATGAGGAGGATCCCACAGCTTGAGATCCTCCTTCGTAGATCTGTATATGACAACGTTCAGAAAACTTCCAACTATGGTGCCTATTGCGAACGTCAGGAGATACCACAAGCCCGTTTTTCCTCCTCCGTGAGAAGTTCGTCCAGTATCTCCTTTTTTCCATAATAATACCAGAAATTGCTCTGTCCAATATCATCGAGGATTTCTCTCGCCTTATCGATTTGACCGAGTTTCACATAGGGAACCACGAGGAGCAGCCGTGCCAGGGTGTTCAGCGGAGAAGATTCAACGATCTTTTCAAGCTCTTCGGCAACTTCTTTGTATCTTCCGTGTTTCAGCATCACGCGAGCCCATGGTTCTAATTCTGTGGGATACTTGGGTTTACAGTTCATGATCTTCTCTTCCATTTCCCGTGCCTTTTCTTCGTTGCCGAGTTCTCTGTAAAGCTGCGAAAGCTGGTACAGGGCAGGTATATTATCTGGATCGATTTCTAAAAGGCGCTCCAGTGTTTTCACAGCGAGGTCTTTGCGGTTCATTTCATAGTAGGCTTCCGTGATCATGAAGTATGTGATCTTGTCGTTCGGATTGTATTCCAGTTCTCTTTCCCAGTAATGAATTGCCTTCTCATAATCACCCAGGTTGTAGTAGGCTTCCCCAAGAGAGGCGTACGCTTGAACCAGCCAGGGATCTATCTCCACGGCCTTGTCGAGGAATTTTATTCCCTCTTCTATCTTGCCCTGCTCAACGAGAAGAGAGCCTTTCAGCTCGTAGGCTGGAGCGTAGTTTTCGTCTATGTCGAGCATGAACTTTATGATATCATGCGCTATATCGTAAAGGTTTCGATCAGCGTACTCCAGCGCAAGATCGTACAGACCCTTGAGAGAGACATTTTTGAAATCTTTTGGGGTTATGTTCTCTTCTCTGAGCCATTCTTGAAATTCGGGAAAGATGAGAGGTTCATAAACGGTCTCATCGAGATGAACCACCTTCTCCAGTTTTTCGCAGGTTTGTACTTCTTTCATTATGTTTTCTTTTTTCTTCATATCTTCTTTTAGGAGTTCCCAGTCTCCTTCGTAGAGGAGATCCCTGAGAGCCACAACGAAAGGTGTTGAAGTGGTAACATCCAGCCTTTCTCCAGATAAGACAAGTGTTATTATATGTTCTGCCATCAGCCATCCCTCCTGAAACTTGCGGTTCATATTCATTTTACATTATAAACCAGGAAACGGCAAATTCTGTGTTTCTTCTGCTAAAATCTTATCCGGAGGTGAAAGAGTTGAGAGTTTACATAGTGAGATATTCCGAGATAGGTCTCAAAGGAAAGAACAGAAAAGATTTTGAAGAAGCTCTTAGAAGAAACATCGAGAGAGTAACCGGAATGAAGGTGAAGAGACAGTGGGGAAGATTTCTCATTCCAATAGATGAAAACGTAACACTCGATGACAAGCTGAAGAAAATCTTTGGAATTCAAAATTTCAGCAAAGGATTTCTGGTGAGTCACGATTTCGAGGAAGTGAAGAAATATTCACTGATCGCGGTGAAAGAAAAGCTGGAAAAAGGAAATTACAGAACTTTCAAGGTGCAGGCCAAAAAGGCCTACAAGGAATACAAAAAAGGTGTGTACGAAATAAACAGTGAACTCGGTGCTTTGATACTCAAAAACTTCAAGGAACTTTCCGTTGATGTACGCAATCCGGATTTTGTTCTCGGGGTGGAAGTGAGACCGGAAGGGGTTCTGATTTTCACAGACAGGGTGGAGTGCTACGGTGGACTTCCCGTGGGAACGGGAGGAAAAGCGGTTCTTCTTCTCTCTGGAGGAATAGACAGTCCTGTGGCAGGCTGGTACGCACTGAAAAGAGGAGTTCTCATAGAGTCCGTCACGTTCGTGTCTCCTCCGTTTACATCGGAGGGGGCCGTGGAAAAAGTGAGAGACATATTGAGAGTTCTCAGGGAATTCAGTGGAGGTCATCCCTTGAGATTGCACATTGTGAATCTCACAAAGCTGCAGCTTGAGGTCAAAAAGAGGGTGCCGGACAAATACTCGCTGATCATGTACAGAAGGTCCATGTTCAGAATAGCGGAAAAAATAGCAGAGGAAACCGGTGCGGTTGCTTTTTACACGGGAGAGAACATAGGACAGGTGGCGAGCCAGACGCTGGAAAACCTCTGGTCTATAGAGAGCGTGACTACAAGACCCGTGATAAGGCCTCTTTCCGGTTTCGACAAAACAGAGATCGTCGAAAAGGCGAAAGAGATCGGAACCTACGAGATCTCTATAAAGCCTTACCAGGACAGCTGTGTTTTCTTCGCTCCGAAAAATCCTGCAACGAGATCTCATCCCTCGATCCTCGAGAAGCTGGAACAGCAGGTTCCAGATCTTCCCGTTCTCGAAGAAGAAGCGTTCACCTCCAGAAAAGTCGAGGTGATAGAGTGAGAAAAATCAGAAATCTTCTGCTGACGCTGTACTTCTACTTCATAGCCACCGTATACATTGTTTTTTACGGAGGGTTTGTGCTTTTCAGATCATTTTTAATGAGAGACCGTGAAAAAGCCAGAAAGTACGTTTTGAAGGAGATAGAAAAATTCGGGAAAAGAGCCTTCACATGGCTTTTTTCTGATGTGGTAGTTGAAGGCAGCGAAAATATTCCGAAGGACAGAAATTTCATAGTGGTTGCGAATCATCAGAGCCTCATGGATATCCCGTTGATCCTCGGCTTCGTTGCCACAGGCGCGTTCATAGCGAAGGAAGAACTGAGAAAAATTCCAGGGGTGAACTGGTACATAAGATATCTGAACGGTGTGTTTCTTGACAGGAAAAATCCGAGGAGAGCGGTGAGAGCACTCAGGGAAGCTATTGAAAAGCTCAAAAACGGAGTTACCTTCATCGTCTTTCCGGAGGGAACGAGATCACCAGACGGAAAGGTTCTTTCTTTCAAAAAAGACAGCCTCATGATCGCTGTGAAGACTGGTGTTCCAGTTCTGCCCGTTTCCATCTGGGGAACTTATCATCTGATTCCAAAGGGAAGATGGACGTTCACTCCTGGGAAGGTCTTTCTCAAGATACACGAGCCGGTCGATCCGAAAGGATTTTCAAGCGAGGAGGAACTCAGAAAATACGTGGAAGAGGTCGTGAAAAGGGGAGTTGAAGAGTTAAAAGCGAGGTGGTCGAAATGAGGGTTTATTTTGACAACAACGCAACGACGAGGGTGGACGATCGGGTTCTCGAAGAGATGATCGTTTTCTACCGCGAAAAGTATGGAAATCCCAATTCTGCTCACGGCATGGGTATAGAGGCGAATTTACACATGGAAAAAGCGAGAGAAAAGGTGGCAAAGGTACTCGGTGTCTCACCTTCAGAAATATTCTTCACCTCCTGTGCAACGGAGTCGATAAACTGGATTCTCAAAACGGTCGCTGAGACGTTCGAAAAAAGAAAAAGAACCATCATCACCACTCCCATAGAGCACAAAGCCGTTCTCGAAACGATGAAATATCTATCGATGAAAGGTTTCAAAGTGAAGTACGTTCCCGTTGATTCCAGGGGTGTTGTGAAACTGGAAGAACTGGAAAAACTCGTAGATGAGGACACGTTCCTTGTCAGCATCATGGCTGCGAACAATGAAGTGGGAACTATCCAGCCCGTTGAAGATGTGACTAGGATAGTGAAGAAAAAGAACAAAGAGACCCTCGTTCATGTCGATGCCGTTCAGACGATAGGGAAAATTCCATTTTCCCTCGAGAAACTGGAAGTGGACTACGCGAGTTTCAGCGCGCACAAATTTCACGGACCGAAAGGCGTTGGAATAACCTACATCAGGAAGGGAGTTCCTATCAGACCCCTCATACACGGTGGTGGACAGGAAAGAGGGCTCAGATCTGGAACGCAGAATGTTCCGGGAATCGTCGGGGCAGCCCGCGCTATGGAAATCGCCGTTGAAGAGCTGAGCGAAGCAGCAAAACACATGGAAAAGCTCAGAAGCAAACTCGTATCGGGTCTGATGAACCTGGGAGCCCACATCATAACTCCCCTGGAGATATCCCTTCCCAACACCCTCTCCGTCTCTTTTCCGAACATCAGAGGTTCCACTCTTCAGAATCTACTCTCCGGCTATGGTATTTACGTTTCAACCTCATCGGCCTGCACCAGCAAGGATGAAAGATTGAGCCATGTTCTGGATGCGATGGGGGTAGACAGGAGAATTGCCCAGGGAGCCATCAGAATCAGCCTCTGCAAATACAACACAGAGGAAGAAGTGGATTACTTCCTAAAGAAAATCGAAGAAATTCTCAGTTTTCTGGATTTAACTGGAAATAATCGCCGATAATGATATAATTTCAACCAGAAGGGGGAATATCTGGTGATAAAAAGCATGACCGGCTTCAGCAGAGTCGAAAAGGTGTCTGGTCCCTATCAGTTCAGAGTCGAGATGAAGTCCTTGAATTCGAAAGGCCTTAACATCATAAACCAGCTGCCCGGGTATCTTTCCATGAAAGAGATAGAGCTGAACAACCTTGTTCAGGAGTACGTGAGCAGAGGAAAAGTCCAAACTCGAGTTCAGGTGAAGTTCCTGGAACCTCCCAAGGTGCTTGAGATAGACAAAAACGTTGTCAGGGCGTATTATTCGATGCTCGATGAAATAGTAGGGGAACTTTCTCTTCCTGAACCTGTGAAACTCTCGGACCTTCTGAACTTCAGAGAGGTCTTTCGAATAGAGCTTTCAGACGAGGAAATAGAAAATATCTGGAACCATCTGGTTCCCATTCTCAGAGAGGCCTTGGAAAAGCTCGTTGAGGAAAGAAAAAAAGAGGGTCAAAAAATAGGTGCGGATCTGAAGAGGATTTTGGAAGACCTTTCGTCTCGAGTTGAAGAAATAGAAAAAATCTCTGATCAGCTTCCTGCACTTTACCGTGAAAAGATAAAGGAAGAAGTGGAGAAGATCCTTCCACAGGATGTCTCTGTGAAAGAAGACATTCTGGAGAATCACGTGGCTTTCATGGCCACCAAAGCCGACATAAGAGAAGAGATCACCCGGCTCAGAAGTCACATAAAAAGAGCTCTTGAGCTAATAGAAAGCGACGAGCCGGTCGGAATGAATCTGGATTTTCTCGGTCAAGAGATGTTGAGGGAGTTGAACACAATCCTTTCCAAGTCTATCTCCGGTGAGATAACCAGCCTTGCTCTCGAGGGGAAGGTACTGGTTTCTCAGTTCAGGGAGCAGATTCAGAACGTTGAGTGAGGGGGAGAAAGTATGTACGGTCTGATCAACATCGGTTTTGGAAACGTGGTAGCGGGTGACCGTGTGATCGCTATCGTGAACCCCGAGTCCTCTCCTTTGAAGAGGATGAAAGACGAGGCGAAGCTTGAAGGAAAGCTCATCGATGCTACATATGGAAGAAAAACAAGATCGATCATCATCACGGACAGTAACCATATCATTCTGAGTGCCATTCAGCCGGAAACGATCGCTCAGAGATTCATGGAGAACTTCTACGAGATAGAAAGAGTGTTGAGAGAAACGAAAAAATAGGAGTGTGATCAATGAAAGGACAGCTTTTCGTCATCTGTGGTCCTTCCGGTGCGGGGAAAACCAGTATAATCAAAGAAGTTCTCAAAAGACTGGACAACGTAGTTTTCTCCGTTTCCTGCACGACAAGGCCGAAGCGCCCTCACGAGGAGGATGGCAAGGATTATTTCTTCATCACGGAAGAAGAGTTTTTGAAGCGTGTCGAAAGAGGAGAATTCCTCGAGTGGGCCCGTGTCCACGGCCATCTCTATGGGACCCTTCGCTCCTTTGTGGAATCTCATATCAACGAAGGAAAGGATGTTGTACTCGACATAGACGTTCAGGGTGCGCTCTCGGTAAAGAAGAAATACTCAAACACGGTGTTCATTTACGTGGCTCCTCCATCCTATGCGGATCTGAGGGAACGTATCCTCAAAAGGGGAACGGAGAAAGAAGCAGACGTGCTTGTAAGACTCGAAAACGCCAAGTGGGAGCTCATGTTCATGGATGAGTTCGATTACATCGTTGTAAACGAAAATCTCGAAGATGCTGTAGAGATGGTCGTGTCGATTGTGAGGTCCGAGAGAGCGAAAGTCACCAGAAATCAAGACAAGATAGAACGGTTCAAGATGGAGGTGAAAGGATGGAAAAAATTGTGAAGTTCGACCTCAAGTACGATGAACTGCTTAAGAAGATACCCTACAAGTACGCCATACCTGTTGTTGTGGCAAAGCGTGCTGAAGCGATCAGAGAATACGCCAGGCCGTTTGTGATTACAGACGACGAAAATTATGTTAGCATCGCCTTCATGGAGCTCAGCCTGAACTACATCAGGATCAAAAACGAGGAGATACTGAAAGCGCTCATTCCGAAGGTGAAGTGAGGATGAGGATAGTACTCGGTGTCAGCAGCGGCATAGCGATATACAAAGCCGTGGACCTGGCAAGTAAGTTGAGAAAAGAAGGTCACGAACTTCACGTGGTGATGACACCGGACGCCACCAGAATGATTTCTCCGGTGGTGTTTTCAGCTGTTGGAAACTGTTCCGTGTACCACGACTGGATGGATGTCAGGAATGGCTGGATCCCGCACACCGAAATTTCCAGAACGGCAGACGTGCTCGTTGTTGCCCCCGCAACCGCGAACACCATTTCAAAGATCGCAAACGGAATAGCGGACAATCTTCTCACACTCGTCGCTCTCGCTTTTGATAAAGACGCGAAGATTCTCGTTCCCACGATGAATTACCGTATGTACAGCAACAAACTGTTTCAAGAGAATCTTGAAAAGCTAAAAAACAACGGCTGGTTCGTTGTGGAACCCGAAGAAGGCCATCTCGCGTGCGGTGAGGTCGGAAAGGGAAGATATCCGGAGAACGAAAAGATAGTCGAAGCGGTACACCTTTTGACTTTTCCAAAGAAGCTCGCCGGAAAAAAGGTTCTTATCACCGCGGGACCAACAAGAGAGCGTATAGACGCTGTGAGGTTCATCACTAACGCGAGTTCAGGAAAGATGGGATACGCGCTGGCAACTGTCGCAAAGAGGATGGGAGCTCGTGTTTCTCTTGTATCCGGCCCAACGTCTTTGAAACCACCTTACTATGTGGATGAATTTGTGAAAGTAGAAAGTGCTGAAGAGATGTACGAAGAGGTGATGAAGAGATTCGAAGATACAGACATCGTGATAATGAACGCCGCCGTGGGAGATTACAGGCCGAAAAAGGTCTTTGAAGGAAAGCTGAAGAAAACAGAGAACGATCTCGTTCTCCATCTCGAAAGAACAAAAGATATTCTCAAAGAACTCGGACAGAGAAAGTCAAATCAGATTCTTGTGGGATTCGCGGCTGAGGTGGAAAATTTCGAGGAGAACGCTGTGAAAAAGCTGAGAGAGAAGAATCTGGATTTGCTCGTGCTGAACGATGCCCGGAAAGCGTTCTCTTCCGACAGAGTGGAGGTCTACATATACGGAAGAGACGGTTTCATCAAAAGGATTGATGAAGATGACAAGATTCGTGTGGCTTGCGGTATTCTTGATGTTGTTTCAAACCTTGCTGGCGGATCACCTTCTTGAACTGAAGAGCGTTTCTGAAGATCACGTGACTCTCTCCGTAAAAAAACTCTACGAAGGAGAAATAACGACCTTTCTTCTCTACTCCCCGGCGGGATTTGTGTTTCCTGAAAAAGTGAAAAACAGCGATTACACCTTCGAGGTGGATTTCGAAGGCCCCTTCTTTCCAATTGTTGAAGGTGTGAATTCTTTCGGGAAGAGGATGTACCGTGTGGCACCTCAGGTTTTGAGGGTACCTCTGGAGAAACCCGAAACAAGAGTGATCTCGGACATAAAAAACGGAGAAGTTCTGGTGTACGTGTTCATTCAGTCTCCAGAAGGTGTGGTACCTGTCTCGTTAAACCTGGAGGGAAAGAGATTCAGATTCTTCAACCTGGAAGGGAAGTGGATCTGCGTCTTCAAGTCCTTTCTCGAAGATGGTGCGCACGAACTGGAAATTACTTTCAACGGTCCATACGGTTACACCTTCAGCTTGAAGAAAGAAATCTACGTTATAAAACGCGTTGCGGTACCTATGAGGGGAGAAGATGGCGCTTTCGACTACACTGTGTTTGCCGAGCACGTTGTGAAGAGAGGAGAAACACTCTGGAGCATAGCCAATCAATACGGTGTGAGAGTTGGAGACATCGTTTTGATAAACCGCCTGGAAGATCCCGACAGGATAGTGGCTGGTCAGGTTTTGAAGATCGGAAGGGTCTATTTCCGGGAGAATCCAGTCACAATAGTTGTGAATCTGTTTTCATCTAAGCTCGCTCTTTACTACGATGGGGTTCTGCTCAAAGTTTATCCCGTGGCCCTTGGAAGGAGTGACGCCACACCTCCGGGACGTTACTGGGTTCTCAGAAAAGAGATAGATCCTGCCCTCTACTGGTTTGGGGAGTACATATCCCCCAGAACCCCTCTCAACGGACTCGGAACGAGGTATCTGCAGTTATCGGATCCCACGTATGCGATACACGGCACCTCGAAACCGTGGGAAATAGGAAAAAGGATCTCGCACGGTTGTATCAGGATGTTCAACAGAGATGTGGAAGAAATCGACGCTTTCGCTGGTGTTGGAACGGAAGTTGTGGTGGTGAAGGAAGATAAAGAATTTCCAGAAAGGATCTATTAAAAAAATGAAAGCGGGGATTACCCCCGCTTTTTTTACCATGCGCTTCTTCTGCCTTTTTTCTCGAGTCTCTTCTTGTATTCGGAAAGCTTCTGACTGCTTTCTTTCAAGAATCTGGATAGCTTTTTCTCGAAATCCATATTTTTCTTTTCTTCAGATTTCTCACCTGTCTTTGGTGTTTCTTCTTCAAGATCTTTCAGGGAAAGTTCCCAGCCGCCGTTTCTGGCTCTTCCTATCACCTTCGCGGATATCTCCTGCCCCTCGTGAAGGTAATCTTCGATTCTCTTCACATAGTTTTTGGAGATCTTGGAAATGTGGATGAATCCTCTTTCCCCCCCTTCGATATCCACGAAGGCTCCGTACTTCACGATCTTAGAAACCTTTCCCTTCACAAGTTCACCAACTTTCACAAAAAACCCTCCTCACAAAAGTGATATTGCCTCTCAATAGTTGTCTCCGTACTTCCTTCTGAACTTCTCCACTCTACCCTCCGTATCCACTATGAGAACGCCACCTTTTCCACCGGAGGTGTAGAACGGATGGCAGTTAGAACACACGTCGATTCTTATATTGTCAACCGTCGTGTAAAAAGTGTGCTCAGCACCACACGCACACTTAACAGTTACGAGCTTCATCTCTGGATGTATTCCCTTTTTCACCGTGTCCTCACCTCTCCATGAATATTATTACGTCTCACATGCCAAATGGTACCATATGTGAGACTAAAAATCAAGTGGAGAAAGAAAATTTAAGCCCCCGGGCGGGGGCTGATTCGTCTCTTTACTCAACTACTTTCACGTGCGCTGCCTGTGGACCTTTCTTGCCTTCCTGAATCTCGAACTCGACGACCTGGCCTTCCTTCAGAGTTTTGAAACCTTCCATTTCGATGGCTGACCAGTGTACGAACACGTCTCCTCCTTCGTCCTTTGTGATGAATCCGTAGCCCTTCTTGGAATCGAACCACTTAACCTTTCCTCTCATAACACATGCCTCCTTAACGAAAGATGGTACTCCTCAATCATAACACTTCGTAGGTGGATGTGTCAAGATGTATTGACCTCCTCCCAATCTTCCCCTCTTCGGGCTCGGAGATACTTTATTTCTGTGCGACCTACTAAAGTTTTAGCACTTCTAAGCCAAATAGTCATACATCACGATCGCCTTGTAAAAATGTAGTAAAATAAGAACACCGAGGGGTGATGATGTGGCACCGAGAAAATTGAGTGATGTTATCAAAGATCTGGTTTACAAGAAAAATCTGATCTTCATTTTTCTTCTATCGCTCGTGATAGCTGTTTTTGTTTTTATAGTAACCTACTATATTGGCAAGAAAGACTGGTTCGAAAAGCTCACCCTTGTTTCGAACGAGTGGGAAAGGACAATCGATCACTACCGGGATGTCCTCGATTTCTTCGCAGATCGCAGTAAGGATTTTGAAAATCCCGGAACGATTCTCGAGGTTTTGAAACTGATCCGCGAACACTTCGGAGATTATTCAGCTTATCCCATCTTTGCCACCCCGGATGGCAATTACTACATATATCCTCTTTACACGTTTCCTCCCGATTTCGACCCAAGGGAGAGACCCTGGTACAAAGCTGCTGCTGAAAACCCCGACTCTGCTGTGGTTACTCCTCCCTTCACCCACAGAATCCTCGGTGTTGTCACTTTTGGTATAGTGAGAGCGATACTCGACGAACGAGGAAACCTCCTCGGTGTTTTGGGAATCGATATTGTTCCATCAAAGGTGATGAAGGATCTTCTACAACCGGGCATGTACGTTCTTTCAGAAGACGGAACGGTTCTTCTTCAAAACGGTGAAATCCATGTGAAACTCGATCCCGAAGACTTTGAATCAAGAGATTACGGCGCGAAGATAAGCGTGTCCGGTGTTGCATTTTTCAGAAAAACGGGATCCACGGTCTTTGTGATCCAGGTACCGCTTCTTGTTTTTCTGAGGAATTCTCTTCTCCACTTGGGTTATGTGATCGGGTTAGCCTTCATAATTTCTTTCCCGATCGTTCGAAGAGTATCTAAGTTGATCGACAGAGAACTCAGAGTTCCCCTCGAGGTGTTCTCGAAGGCTTCAAAGGAGTACCTGCGTTCCAGGATCTTTGATCTTGGGGGTACATCTTCGAACATTCTGGAGATCAACCAGCTCATCGATGAAGTTTCCGATATGATCACCATAATTGAATCCCAGAGGGAAGAGCTCGAAGCATCCTACGAGGAGCTCGAGGCGTCTTACTCTGAACTTCAAAAGATGGCTCAGGAGATAGAGGAGAAAAGCCGAGCTGTCGAAGAAGCGTACGAATTTTTCACCTACAAACTGGTGGATATCGTGGAAGGTTTCGACGAGCCGACTGGAAACCACGTCAGAAGAGTTCAGGAGCTGTCGAAATTCTTCGCTGAAGAGATGGGCCTCGATGAAGATCTTGTTCACAAAATATATCTGTACGCTCCACTCCACGACATTGGAAAGATAAAGGTTCCCAAGGAGATCTTGAACAAAAAAGGAAAGCTCACAGCAGAAGAATGGGAAATCATGAAGAAGCACACCATCTGGGGTGGGGAGTTGCTCTCCGGCAGAAAAGAACTGGAAGTTGCAAGAAACATAGCCCTCTACCACCACGAAAGCTATGACGGAACGGGCTATCCATTCGGTCTGAAAGACGACGAGATCCCCATAGAAGCGCAGATCGTCAAGATAGTCGATGTTTACGATGCCCTGCGCTCAGAAAGACCCTACAAAAAAGCCTTGTCCCATGAAGAGGCCGTCAGGGTGATTCTCGAGGGAGACGGAAGAACCTCACCGTCCAATTTTCACCCCAAGCTGATCGAGATTTTCAGGGAAAAACACGAAAAGATCAAAGAAATCTGGGAAAAAACTCACGGCGAATAATTGATGTTGGAAGTCTAGAGCGACTTGACTTTTTCTCATATATATGTAAAATACATATATGGGAGGTGAGAATATGTGGTGGGGCAGAGGATACGGATGGAGAAGAGGCTGGGGCTGGCGAGGAGGATTCGGTTTTGGAAGAGGGCCATGGTGGGCTTATTACGACTATCCTCCAGTACCACCTTCTCCTGAAGAGGAAAAAGAAATGCTTCTAGATTACAAAAGATACCTGGAAGAGGAGCTCAGATACGTTGAAGAGAGACTGAAAGAGCTTGAAAACAGGAGGTGAGCAGTATGCCGAGGCTCGACGGAACGGGCCCGATGGGACTTGGGCCGATGACGGGCAGAGGTCTTGGATGGTGCAGGTTCGGTGGTAGCTGGGCAAGACCTTGGGGATGGTGGAGAGGTTTTGGTTATGGATGGAGAAGAGGATGGCCATTTGGAATGGGCTTTGCTTGGAGACACAGAAGAGGATGGGGATGGAGAGGCTGGTGGTAATATGAAGGGGGTATCAACCCCCTTCAGTTTTTGAGCGGAGGGAGAAAGATGCGAATACACGTTCTGTGTGATGATTCATCTCAAAATGGATTTGAAAGCGAACACGGTTTTTCTGTTCTTGTGGATTCCGTTCTTTTCGATACGGGGAAATCCGATGTGTTTCTCAAAAATGCGCGAAAACTGGGAATTGATCTTCCAAAGGACGTGCTCATCAGTCATGGTCACTACGATCACGCAGGGGGTCTTTTGTATCTTTCAGGAAAGAGAGTGTGGCTCAGAAAAGAAGCCCTAGATCAGAAGTATTCTGGAGAAAGATACGCAGGAGCCGATTGGAATGAAGTACTCAAGAAGAACACAGGAAAGTTCGTGATCGAAAGAATCACTGAGATCGGGAAAAACATGTTCCTTCTGGGACCAGCGAATCTGAGAGGAAAGGTCCCCACAGGAGACTTCTTCGTTGAGAGAAACGGTGAGAGGCGAAAAGATCTCTTCGAGGACGAACAGACTCTGGTTGTGAGAACAAAGGAAGGTCTGGTTGTCATAACCGGTTGTTCTCACCGCGGGATCGACAACATTCTCCTTGACATCGCGGAGACCTTCAACGAGCGCATCAAAATGGTGGTGGGAGGCTTCCATCTTCTGAAATCTTCCGATGATGAGATAGAGAAAATCGTGAAGGCCTTCAACGAGCTTGGAGTTGAAACCGTGGTTCCCTGTCACTGCACGGGTGAAAGAGCAGTTGATATCTTCAAAAGAGAATTCCTCGGGAAAATCATGGATTGCTACGCGGGTTTGAAACTTGAGGTTTCAGACTGACGAACTCCGAAAGATGTTTTTCTAGGATTCCCACGATCTCCTGATCGAGAGGCATTTTCTTCATGAGAGCTGCAGCGTCTTCTGGCTTCATGGCTTTTCTGTAGGGTCTGTCGCTGGTAAGGGCGTCGAACACATCCGCTACCGCTAAAATCCTGGCAAGGAGCGGTATCTCTCCATCTTTCAAACCGAAAGGATATCCAGAACCATCCACCCTTTCGTGATGGTATAGAACCACAGGGACAGCGAAGGACAGCTCCGGATATTCCCTCAATATGTCTGCACCAACGATGGAGTGTTTTTTGATTTCCTCGAATTCTTCATCTGTGAGCTTTCCGGGTTTGTTCAAGATGTGTTCTGGTACAGCGATCTTTCCTATTTGACCTCCTCCCAATCCCCTGAAGGGGATGGGATTCTTGGTGGCTCTCAGGCCACCTTCCATGGAGCCAAAGATGCTCCATGGCCACAGAGGTGTGGATGAAACCTCACACCTCTGACGGGGGCCAAGCCCGCTACTACCTGGCCTGTGCCAGGATACCTTTTCCAGATGTTGATTGCTCCAACTCCGTCCCTGTGATACTCAAAACCGCAGGCTTTGCAGTGGTATCTTCTTCCGTTCGGATTGTTCTTTGCACCACAGACAGGACACGTCTTGCTTGTATTCGCTTCTGAGATGAGTTTCACTTCGATTCCGAACTGCTCTGCTTTGTACCTTATCATCTCGATGAGTTTTCTGAACTGCCACTGGTGGATCTTCTGGTTCGCGTTGTCGCTGTAGTCCGCTCTTTCTCTGATCCCTGTGACGTCTCCTATCACGATGGTTCTGATTTGTTTTCTGAGGCACAGTCCGATGAAACTGCTTGTGATCTTGTGCATGATGTCGTTGATCTGGTTTCTGAGCCGTCTCAGGACTCTTTTCTTTGCACGAACAAGCTTGTTGTACCTTCTTGATCCCTTCTTGCACTCTGCTATGGCAGACTGAAAACTTGCAAGGCGTTTGTTTCGATAGCGAAGAGTGCTGCTGAGGACTCCTCCGTGGTAGCTGATGACTTCTTTTCCATCAAAGCACGTGATGGGACGGAGCACTCCAAGGTCGGCCGCCATAACACCAGAGCCAGCATTCTTCTCTTCAATCTCCACCTCTATCGCAAGGTGGAGATAGTATCCATCTTCAAAGACAAGTCTTGTCTGTTTGATGCGAAGGGGAGGTTTGAGAGGTGTTTGTACAACAAATGATTCTCGTTCTTTGCCCAAAGACAGTCTTAGGGTACCGTCTGGCAGAAGTTTTACAGCGCTTTCTTTCCATATGAACGGCAGATAGCGTTTTTTCTTGTGGGGAGGTTTTGCATCTTGATTCTTTTTGGCTGCTTTGAAGTACCCTTTGAGGGCTTGAAAGTAGAGCTGAACAAATGCCTGCTTTGAATGGACGTGGATTTTGATGTTTTCTGCCCAGCGGAGGATGTATTTGTCTGCGGTGGGCCAGGACAGCCAGAAGCCTTTCTTTCGGTGTATCTTTCGCACAATAGACATCGTTTTGTTGTAGATTCTTGCTGCAGTGCGGTTGAGTTCTTCGCATGTTTGACTCAGGTGTCCTGGTACGGCGAGTTTGTAGGTTCGTATCACACGTCCGGGCATTTTCCCACTCCCTGTGCTAATTGTAACACAGTTGAACTACAACAACCACTTACTATCCCCCTGAAGGGGGATAGCTTGCGTGGTTGGGGTTCTGTCATGGAGTCGGCCTGCTATTCCAAGCTCTTTCAGTTCCTTCTTGTTAAGTCCCAATTTCTTTCCTAAGAGAACAGCGATTCTCGAAGTGTATTCCGAGTGAAGAGCTGTGTAGTGATCTTTCTTGTCGATAATTTTGATCATCCTTTCGAGTCCTTCTGTTTCATAGTGAAACTTCAAAATAGACCTCACAAAAATGGAGTGAATGATGAGTATGATTGAGAACCCTCCAAGTGAACTCCAGAAAGAAACTGCAAACCATTTATTGCCGAACTTGCTTCTGTACTCTAAACCCCAGAACGTCTTCTTTCCTCCCTTTCGAAACTCCACAGAAGCACCGATTGAGTTCAAAATACCAGCTACGTTCCATTCTACATACGCTGTTCTGTCAGCTATCATTTCTTCTCCCATGCTGTCGTATATTTTGAACAGTGCCCAGAGTCTTTCCCCATCTGATTCCACTCTGTAGTATTCCTCTTCGAAATCTGGAGGTTGATTCAGGATCTTTATTTCCTTAATGTATGGATCTAAAGATTTTATTTCCTCAAAGGCTTCTTCGATGAATTCTTCATCGTTTTTTTCTATCGCTTCTTTCAGTTCTGTCCACTGAAAGTATCCACTCGATACGAGATCCACAGATCGCTGAACGATGATTTTGAAGACTTCGAGCTGGTAGCGTTCCAGTTTCTTCTGGTAGTGGATCTGAACAAAAGCCACTCCAAAGAAAATGAGCATTGCGACGACTAAGAAAATCCATTTGTAACGTTTCAGATACAAAAATCATCCCCCCGAGTTTTTTCAAGCCGCTTCTTCGGATGGTTTTGAGAAAAAGCCAACTATCGTGAGAATATCACCCACAAACATGAGTATGAAACCCATCCCGAAAACAACAAGAAGGATCGCTCCCCATTTGTAGAAAGACGCGGCGGTGTTGAAGACTGAGATTTTCAAACTCTCGGCGATCATTCTGTAGGCTTTCACCTTGTAAACGAGGGCTATTATTCCAAGAACAACAATGGTTACGAAGCCGGCTAAGGTCACACCACCAGCGAACAGACCGCCCGCGAAGAGTGAAGCAACGAGTGAAACAGAGAAGATCACAGAAACGATCAACAGCAAAACAGCGGGTATCAAGAGGTAGTTGAAGATTCTTCTTTCCCCCACCTGCTGTGAAATATTGTAGATACCAATGAGAAACAGTATGAGCCCCACAAGAGAAAAGATCCACCCTACCACCGGCACCGCACCAAACAGTTTGAGTATCATCCCTACCCCCGCCAACGTTTTCGCGGTTGAAAGATTCATCGTATCACCTCCACCTGAAATTGTACCAGACAAGACCGATCCACTCGTAGATGGCCCGTGAATTCAGATAGAAAGAGGTGGCATTCGGAAGGAAATCTACGAACTCCGGATCTCCAAAGTAGAATCCAGCGGGGTACGGTGTCACACTCTGAAAAAACCTCTTGAAAGTGAAAACAGCCCTTCTCATGTGGATCGAATCGGTTACCAGAATGATGGGCACATCTCCTATTTTTTCCCTCGTGAAAAGGGCGTTTTCGTACGTGTTTCTCGATCTGTCTTCAACGGTGATCTTTTCTTCGGGAACACCCAGCGAAACAAGGTAGTCTTTCATTATCATCGCTTCCGACCTCAGCCCGGTTAAACTACCACCGGTTACGAGTATAGGCATTTTTGTCTTCTGGTAGATCTGTACACCTGTCAGAAGCCTTCTCAGAGTGGCATCGCTGAGGTTGTCACCCGCCTTCGTGTTTCTTTCCACACCACCACCGAGAACAACGATCACAGCGTCGTTTGGAAGCGTTGCAGGAACATCGAGGTTTTTCTCGAGAGGCCAGAGAAAGAGAAACTCCCCCACGTAACTGCTGAAAAGATACACAATCGCTGCCAAAGCCAAGAGGAACCATCTTGCTTTTTTGAAAAAGAAACTCCCCACGATCAACAGGAGTATGAAAAGACCGGGTGTTACCAGAAACGCTCCGAGGATTTTTTGAAGGAACATTCTTCCACCTCCACGTTTATGATTTTAAACGACTGTCGATAATCATAGGGGGAGGATGAAGAATGGACGTCTGGAAGGTTCTGGGAAGGTACAGCAACGTGCTCGTTCTCTCGAAGAAAAACAGCATCCTCATCCTCGAGATAAACGGCAAGGCACCGAAGCCGGGAGAGAGCGTGAGAGTCTGGAACAACAGGGTCATGACCGGAAAGGAGCTCAAAGCGAAGCTCCTGGCACACTTCGATGAAGAACTCTCCCTCAAGGTTCTCAAAGTGCCGGGTCTTCTGGAATTCTTGCACGACATTTCCCGCGGGTTCGATAAGAAGTACGTTCACTTTGTGAAGTTGTTTGTGAAACACCTCGTTCCATCTCGCTTCCTCAAGATGAACAATGAAGAAAAGAAGATCATAATGAAATCTTTCCCTGAGGTTTTCGAGTCAGGACCTTCCAGCGTTCGGATCAGGTTTTCCGTCAAGAGCTTCTTTGAGTACGTTCAAAAGAACTTTCCAATCAATCGGAATATAAATGAAGAGGCTCTCAGAAGAACAGTCACTTTGAAAAGACCCATCCTTTCCACCGAAGAGTACGATGTCTATCAGATGAATGAACCGCTCTCTAAGGGATTCGCGGGGAAGAACTACATGGCATTACCTCTCTCTGGAAAGTACCTGATTGTTGTTTTCAGAAGGAGAAACTTTCCGTTTGTCGAATTCAAACTCAAGGAGGAGCCGGATCTGACCTTCTTTGAGGATTTTGTGAACGACAAAGTAGCGGTTGAGAAAAGAGAAAACGGCTGGGTCCTCATCTGGAAAGACAGAGAAATGATGGAGTTTGAACTTCCGGACAAAGAACTCCTCCCAAGACCTGAAAAACTGGTGGACGATGACCTCTTAGATGCCGTCTTTCTTTTGAACAGCCTTCTGGAAGAAAACGTCAGGTTCGCTTCGATGCCTTCTTTCGGTGTTCAGGAGATGTGGTGGGAGAAAGACAACAATAGAGTGATCCTTGTTGTTAACACCGTGCGGTTCGGCAGGGTCGTTGCCGACGTGATTTTGGAGGGCAGATCTCTCTCGGTGAGATTCTACGCTGAGAAGAATTCGGAGGAATTGTCCGCTCACAGCGAAGAGCTTCAGAAGGAATTCGAAAGATTGGGATTGATCGCGCACGTCTTCTTTTTGAGAAAGGATCCCATGAACTGGGAGGGATTCAATGCGTACGGATGAGATAAAGAAAGCAGTGGCTTTGAAATACGATCCCACCAGAACGAGTGCACCTGAGGTTGTGGCAAAGGGTGTGGGTGAAGTTGCAGAAAGGATAATCGAGATGGCCAGAAGGCATGGCATACCAATAGAAGAAAGGCCGGATATCATAGACGATCTTTTGAGACTGGATCTTTTCTCAGAGATTCCTGAAGAGATGTACCTTGTGATCGCTGAGATATACGCCTTTCTGAAAAGATACGACAAATGAAAAGAGGTCCCCAAACGTGGGGACCTCTGCGTGGTCGGGGCGACTGGACTTGAACCAGCGACCTCTTGCGCCCCATGCAAGCGCGCTAGCCACCTGCGCTACGCCCCGCCGTCTTTATATTTTATCACAGGATGTGAAGATTTCAACCCTTATGGATTTTCGTTCGGCCCTCCGTAGAGCTCTTAAATGTGTTGGTATCTGGAAAATTTAACTCCCCACTTGATTTTCTTTCCGATATGGTTTAAAATTACCCCTGGATGGCCCCATAGGATAACGGCCAGTCCGCCGGATTCTCAGTCCGGAGGTCGGGGTTCGATTCCCCGTGGGGCTGCCAGATGCAATAGCAGAAGTGTAAAGGGATGCCAAAAGGCATCCCTGTTTTTGTTTTAACTGGTATCTTTCTGTTTTCCAGCGATTCTTCAAAAAACACTTTGCTTTTTCAGGCGAAATTTTAATATAATACAAACAATAATAGGGGGGATGATCATGGGAAAGAAAGTGTGTTTTCTGGCCTGTTTGATCTTCTCAGCGGAACACAGGAAGCTGACACGCTTTCAGAAGCAGCGAGGGGACTCGTCGATCAGCTTTAAGCGGTGATGAGCAACACATCTTCGTTTGAAATACCAGATCCCGATAGTTCTCCAGACGAGTACGAGGATTGGGCGATGGGATTTCTGGAAGGTGCCTCTTCTATGATCTACATTCCAAGCGATTTCGAACAACTCGTGTGGGCAGAAGGCTGGCAGTATCTCTACTATGTGTTTCAGGTAAGTTTCTTCATGCCTGCAACCGTCACATCGATCGAAATCGAGGGAATAACGGAATATACCACAAAGTTCATCCCATTTCTCCTTAACAACAAACCAGATTTCGTCGATAAGACCTATTTCCTTTCTCTTAAGTGTACAACGGTGGATGGAACGACCACAGCGGTTCAGTGGCGATGATATCAGTGGATGGAAAGTACTACTCCTTCTCGCTGGACATCGTACAAAAGGATGAAGGAACCGAAGTTAGACTGTACCCAAAGCCGCAGTCTATATTGTGATCATTTCTCTATTGAAACCCTGCTTCCCACGCCGAATCTGTGCCTTTCGAAGAAGCCTTTCTTCACCTCGAGAGCGTACCTGAAAGGGCCTGGTGCGTAGTAGATCTTGCAGGGTTCCTCTTTGCATGGCTCCATCTCCTGAATGGAGAATATGACACCGTTTTTGTCTATGAAAGCGATCTCGAGGGGAACGTACGTGTTCTTCATCCAGAAACCCGAGCAGGTGTCCTCTTCAAAAACAAAGAGCATCCCGAAATCGTCCGGGATGCTCTTTCTGTACATCAGACCAATGGAACGAAGAGCGGGGGTGTTCGCTATTTCCACATCCAGTTTGAGTGACTTTTCACCATCTGTGATCACAATCCTTCCTTTTGGGAACTTCACCCTGTCGCTCTGTCCGGATACAACGACTACAACAATTATTCCGATCGTGATCAGAAGTGGCAGAAGAAACTTTTGAAGTCTCAAGAAAAGGGGTCTCAAACCCCACATCACCTCAGTTCTGCTATTGTCTTCACTATGTAGCTGTTGAGCAGGCTTTCGAGGTACTCCTGCTTTCCAGATGGAAGTTCGATATCTTCTTTGTCTATTATATACTCTTCGAGTTTTTCGAAATCGGTTTTTCCTTCTACGATCTCTTTTCCGATACCTTCTTTGAAGCTTCTGTATTTTTCCTCGATGAACTTGTCGAACACTCCGTCTTTCGCGAGTTTGTACGCTATCTTGAAGCCGAGGGCGAAGGTGTCCATTCCTGCGATGTGACCGATGAAGAGATCTTCTACCTTGTAGGAAGCCCTCCTCACCTTCGCGTCGAAGTTGAGGCCACCCTTTGTGAATCCTCCTGCTTTTATCACTTCGTACATGGCAAGTGTTGTGTCGTAGATGTTCGTTGGGAACTGGTCGGTGTCCCAGCCGAGCAGGAGATCTCCCTGGTTGGCGTCGATGCTTCCAAGTTTTCCGAGGATCCTTGCCATCCTCAGTTCGTGCTGGAATGTGTGACCGGCAAGTGTCGCGTGGTTCGCTTCAATGTTGAACTTGAAGTACTCATCAAGGCCGTGGTTCTTCAGGAAAGCGTAGGCCGTTGCCACATCGAAATCGTACTGGTGCTTGGTGGGTTCTTTCGGCTTGGGTTCTATGAGGAACTGTCCGGTGAAGCCGATCTTCTTTGCGTACTCCACTGCCATTCTGAGAAATCTCGCGAGATTTTCGAGTTCCAGCCCGAGATCTGTGTTGAGGAGTGTTTCATAGCCTTCTCTTCCACCCCAGAAGACGTAGCCTTCTCCTCCTAGTTCTTTTGTGATCTCGAGGGCCTTCTTCACCTGGGCCGCCGCGTAGGCAAAGACATCCGCACTGCATGTCGTCGCGGCGCCGTGCATGTACCTCGGGTGGGAGAACAGATTCGCCGTTCCCCAGAGGAGTTTCACGTTGCTGTCCTTCATTCTTTCCTTAATTCTTTCCACCACTTTGTCCAGTATCTTGTTTGTCTCTCTGAGCGTCTTTCCTTCGGGAGCGATGTCTCTGTCGTGGAAACAGAAGTACTCGATGTTGAGCTTTTCGCAGAACTCGAAGAGAGCGTCCACCCTTGCA
The DNA here is from genome assembly GCF_000008545.1 of Thermotoga maritima MSB8. Classification (NCBI taxonomy): domain Bacteria; kingdom Thermotogati; phylum Thermotogota; class Thermotogae; order Thermotogales; family Thermotogaceae; genus Thermotoga; species Thermotoga maritima. The sequence continues at coordinate 1,653,698 of NC_000853.1, read as the reverse complement.
AAAGCTTTGTCCATGGGATCGGAGAACCTGTTCCATGGGCGTTCAGCGGTTGGATCTCCAAACGGATCTCTTCCCTCGTTCACGAAAGTGTGCCAGAAGGCGACGGAAAACTTCAGATGATCCTTGAGGGGCTTCCCATCGATCACCTCGTTCGGATCGTAGAACCTGAACGCCAGCGGGTTCGTGCTTTCCTTACCTTCAAACTGAATCTTTGGGATTTCTGGGAAAAATTCTGCCATGTAAACACCTCCCTAAATTTTTTCTATCAATCAATTATATAAAATCTTGGGGTATCATTTCAAATATTTTTTTAGGATATACTTGAATCTGGGAGGTGTTTTCAATGGAGATCACAAAAAGAATAGAAGAGCTCAGAGAGGAAATGGTGGAATCCTTGAAGAAATTCATCTCCATCAACTCGGTGAATCCTGCTTTTGGAGGCCCGGGAGAGAAAGAAAAGGCCGACTGGCTTGAAGGCCTCCTCAGGGATTTCGGTTTCGAGGTCGACCGCTGCGATGTGAGAGACGATAGGGGTATATGGCGATCGAACATTGTGGCAAAGATTCCGGGAAAAAATAGAGAAAAAACGCTCTGGATCGTGACTCACATCGACACGGTACCACCGGGAGATCTCTCTTTGTGGGAGACGGATCCTTTCGTGCCCGTTGTGAAGGACGGGAAAGTTTACGGTAGGGGAGCCGAAGACAACGGAGGTTCCATGATAGCCTCCATATACGCTGGGAAGGCCCTTATCGACCTTGGTATCACTCCCGAGTACAACTTCGGTCTTGCACTCGTTGCCGATGAGGAGGCGGGAAGTGAGTATGGAATCCAATATCTGATAGAAAAAGGGTTGTTCAGCCCAGAAGACATGTTCCTGGTCCCGGATGCTGGAAACGAAAAGGGAGACTTCATCGAGATCGCAGAGAAGAGCATCCTGTGGTTCAAAGTGATGGTGAACGGAAAACAGGGACACGCTTCAAGACCGCAAACAACAGAGAACGCTCTCAGAAAGGGTGCACATCTCATAACAGAGATAGATGAAGCACTCCACAGGAAATACTCCGATAGAGATGAACTCTTCGATGAACCGCTCAGCACGTTCGAGCCCACTCGCGCTGAAAAAACTGTGGACAACGTGAACACCGTTCCCGGCAGATTCGTCTTTTACTTCGACTGCAGGGTCCTGCCTCGCTACAATCTCGACGAGGTGCTGTCCATCGTCAAGTCGATTCTCGATGGAAGAGGTGCAGAGCTGGAGGTCGTCGTGAAACAGCCCGCGCCCGAGCCAACTCCACCCGATTCGGAACTCGTGGTGAAACTTTCCAATGTTTTGAGAAGTCTAAGAGGGCTGGAAGCGAAAGTGGGAGGTATAGGTGGAGGCACCTGCGCTGCGTTCTTCAGAAAGAAAGGCTGGCCCGCGGTCGTCTGGAGCACAATAGACGAGACTGCTCATCAGCCCAACGAGTACCGAAGGATATCGCACATGGTGGAAGATGCGAAGGTGTTCGCACTTCTCGGAACCGAGAGGTGAATCGATTGCTCAGAACGATCGCTGATCACCTCATGGATGTAGCGCAAAACGCCGTGAAAGCAGGAGCGAAGAACATAAAGATAGAGATAGAAGAGACCGATGAATGGTTCAGTTTCGTCGTGGAAGACGACGGACCGGGGATAGAGAATCCAGAGAGGGTGTTCGATCCCTTCTTCACCACAAGGGATCCTAGGCTGAGAAAAGTGGGGCTCGGTCTTCCATTTTTGAAACAGGCCGCGGAACAGACGGGAGGATTCGTTAAATTACACACAGAAAGAGGAAAGGGAACGAAAGTAGAAGCGCGGTTCAATCTGAAAAGTGTGGATTGCCAGCCGGTTGGGGACGTAGCCGGAGCACTCGCGAGTCTCATTCTTTCTGATCCCGATGTGAACTGGTACATCATCAGAAAGAAGAATGGAGACGGTTATGAGATAAATACCATCGAACTGAGGGAGAAAGGACTCTGGGACCCGGAGAGCCCCAGTTTTGCGGTTTTTCTCTTCGAAACTCTGGAGAGTCTTGAGAGAGAATTGAAAGGAGGTGAAAACAATGAGTGAAAAATTCGAACACTACTACACGGTGGAACCCACATCGAAGCTGAAGGTCAGAGAAGCGAGACTCGTTTTGAAAAACGGCCATGAATACATTTTCAAAACACCTTCCGGTGTGTATTCTTACGGAAAAATAGACAAAGCCACGCAGGTGCTCCTTGAAAACCTGAAAGTTCACGGAAAGAAGGTGCTCGATCTTGGATGCGGCTACGGTGTGATAGGAATCGTTTTGAAAAAAGAATATCCAGATCTTGAAGTTTACATGAGCGACATAAACAAGCGCGCAGTGGAATTCGCCAAGATAAACGCGAAGGACCACAACGTCGAAGTCGATATAAGGTGGGGGAATCTCTACGAGCCGTGGGAAGATATGAAGTTCGACATGATCGTGTGTAATCCTCCGATCGTTGCAGGAAAGAAAGTCTGGATGGAAATAGTGAAGAGTGCCCCCGAGTTCCTTGAAGAAGGCGGAAGCCTTCAGATCGTCGCTTACCACAACAAAGGTGGCAGAAGGATCAGAGATTTCATGAAAGAGGTTTTCGGGAACGTGGAGGAGCTCTGCAAAACCGGTGGAATAAGGGTTTACAGGTCCGTGAAAGGATTGAAAGAAGATGAAGATAACGCTGAATAGCGTTTCCTTCAGATACAACGGAGACTACGTTTTGAAGGACGTGAACGCCGAGTTCGAAACGGGGAAGATCTACGTTGTGGTGGGAAAAAACGGCTCCGGGAAGACCACCCTTTTGAAGATCCTCGCAGGACTCCTGGAAGCCGAGGGAGAGATTTTCCTGGACGGTTCACCAGCGGATCCGTTTCTTTTGAGAAAGAACGTGGGCTACGTCTTCCAGAATCCGTCTTCACAGATCATAGGTGCCACCGTGGAGGAGGACGTGGCCTTTTCGCTGGAGATAATGGGGCTCGACGAGAGCGAAATGAGAAAGAGAATAAAGAAGGTCCTGGAACTGGTGGGACTCTCCGGTCTCGAAAAGGAAGACCCGCTGAACCTTTCAGGAGGCCAGAAACAGAGGCTTGCGATTGCCTCGATGCTCGCTCGGGATACACGCTTTCTCGCTTTAGATGAACCGGTTTCCATGCTGGACCCTCCCTCTCAGAGGGAGATATTTCAGGTGCTCGAGAGCCTCAAGAATGAAGGAAAGGGAATAATACTGGTAACACACGAGCTGGAGTATCTGGATGATATGGACTTCATACTCCACATCTCGAATGGTACAATCGATTTCTGTGGAAGCTGGGAGGAATTCGTGGAGAGAGAGTTCGACGATGTGGAGATTCCTTTCAAGTGGAAACTCTGGAAGAAATGTGGGAAGATAAACCTGTGGGAGGATCGGTATGAGAATTCTGGTAACCAACGACGACGGGATACAGTCTAAGGGGATCATCGTCCTCGCAGAGCTTCTTTCCGAGGAACACGAGGTGTTCGTGGTGGCTCCCGATAAAGAGAGGAGCGCAACTGGTCACAGCATCACCATACACGTTCCGCTCTGGATGAAGAAGGTTTTCATCTCAGAGAGGGTGGTTGCGTACTCCACTACAGGAACGCCCGCGGACTGTGTGAAACTCGCCTACAACGTGGTCATGGATAAAAGGGTCGATCTCATCGTGAGTGGTGTGAACAGGGGGCCCAACATGGGCATGGATATTCTCCACTCTGGGACGGTCTCGGGTGCGATGGAAGGTGCCATGATGAACATTCCTTCGATTGCCATATCGAGTGCTAACTACGAGAGTCCCGATTTCGAAGGAGCGGCACGTTTTTTGATCGACTTTCTGAAAGAATTCGACTTCTCACTCCTCGATCCTTTCACCATGCTGAACATAAACGTGCCTGCTGGTGAGATAAAGGGATGGAGATTCACAAGGCAGAGCAGAAGAAGGTGGAACGATTACTTCGAAGAGAGAGTCTCACCCTTTGGGGAGAAGTACTACTGGATGATGGGAGAGGTCATCGAAGACGACGATAGAGACGATGTTGACTACAAGGCGGTTAGAGAAGGGTACGTCTCCATCACTCCGATACATCCCTTTCTCACGAACGAACAGTGTCTGAAGAAGTTAAGGGAGGTGTACGACTGATGTACAGAATAAGAGTCTTTGGAGATCCCGTCTTGAGAAAGAGGGCAAAACCCGTTACAAAGTTCGACGAGAACCTGAAAAAGACCATAGAAAGAATGATAGAGACGATGTATCACTACGACGGTGTGGGACTCGCGGCACCGCAGGTTGGAATATCTCAGAGGTTCTTCGTCATGGACGTTGGAAATGGTCCGGTTGCCGTGATAAATCCGGAGATTCTTGAAATCGATCCAGAAACTGAAGTAGCAGAAGAGGGGTGCCTCAGCTTTCCCGAGATCTTCGTCGAGATAGAAAGGAGCAAAAGAATAAAGGTCAAATACCAGAACACAAGGGGAGAATACGTGGAAGAAGAACTGGAAGGTTACGCTGCAAGGGTTTTTCAGCACGAGTTCGATCATCTGAACGGAGTTTTGATCATCGATCGAATCAGTCCAGCAAAGCGCCTTTTGCTCAGAAAGAAACTCATGGACATAGCAAGAACCGTTAAGAGATGAGGAGGGAAGAGACGTGAAAAGGTGGTTGCTTTTGATTTCCTTGATGGTGTTCTCCGCGGTTGTGTTTTCGTTCTCCGCACCCGTTGATTCTCCAAGGGTTTCGGCAACTTTCGGTGAGTACAGAGGGAGTGGAAACAGAGGACCTCATTTTCACATGGGAATCGACTTTTCTACGGGATTGAAAGAAGGAGTTCCCATATACGCCTCCGAGAGAGGCTGGCTCGTCAGAATCGAAATAGACGAGGACGATATATACGGCTACACAGTGGTTCTGGAACACGAGAATGGATACAGAACGCTCTACGCCCATCTGAGCAGATTCTCGAAAAAACTGGAAACGGTAGCGAGTTCTTTGAAACAAGAGTTCGGGAATGTGAGGATCGTCGTGAACTTCCCTGAGAAAGAGATCTGGTTCGAAAAAGGTGAAGTCGTCGGATACTCAGGAACCACAGGAGAGGCACCCATTCCCCACGCACACTTCGAGATAAGAGACAGGAACGAGGAAGTTTCCTACGACCCTTCGACTTTCTTGAACCTTCCAAAACCCGTGGATGAGGATATTGTTCTGGAAAAAATAAAGATAGGAGACAGTGTGTACGATTTCGTCGAGGGGAGGACGTACCCGTTCAGTGGAAATTTCCCGGATCTTGCGATCAAAGCCTATTCGAAAGGGTTCAACAACACGTTAGGACTCAAGAAGATCTCACTCCTTTTGGAAGGTGAAGAGATCTATCAGATCTCTTTCGATCAGATTCCCTGGTCCGAGTTCACAAACGTCTGGGGAGTGTACGATAGGAAGTCCGTTTCGGCCGCGTACAGGTTTGAGCTCTGGTACAAATTGTTCCCCGAAACGTTTTCTTCGATGATAAAGGTGAACAAATTTCCCGAATTGGGAAAAGCCCCAGATTTTGCCAAATACACAGTCGTTATTGAAGATATCTGGGGCATGAAGAAGGAATTTTCTTTCTACCTGCAGCGGAGGTGAAATCATGCTCTTTCTGTTTTTTGGAAAGAAAAAGAAAGACCTGAACAAAAACCCGTTTTACAGGGAAAAGGGATCCCTTGTAGTTTACATAAAATGTGACAGGTGTGGGGAAGTCTTCAGAAGTCATCTGAGAACGGGGTACGATTTCATCGTGGATTACGATAACCCGGGCGTTCCTTACAAGATAGACAAGCTCTATGTGGGTTCAAAATGTCCCAACAAGATACATCTTGTTGCGACCTTCACGTCTTCTTATAAACCGGTGTCTGTTTCTCTGGAGGGTGGAACTTTTATAACCCGAGAAGAATTTGAAGAATCGCAAAAACAATGATGTAACCTTTTTTTAAGAAAGATTGTGATAAACTATCAAGGCTGTTATAAGATCAGCGAAAGGAGGATGGGAGATGAGAAGACTTTTCACCAGCGAGAGCGTAACAGAAGGGCATCCGGACAAAATCGCCGACCAGATTTCCGACGCCATACTCGACGCCATGCTCGAGCAGGATCCAAGGAGCAGGGTTGCCGTTGAAACACTCGTAACAACAGGGCTTGTCATCATCGCGGGAGAGGTTACCACCAGAGCTTATGTTGAGATCCCCGATATAGCGAGAAAGACCATTCTGGAGATAGGATACACGAGGGCGAAGTACGGATTCGATGGGGAAACCTGCGGAGTGCTCACCAGCATCCACAGTCAGTCTCCTGACATAGCTCTCGGTGTAGACAAGGCGCTCGAGGTCAAAACAGGAGAGGAAGTGGCTGACGAGTTCGAGGCGCTCGGAGCTGGCGACCAGGGAATCATGTTCGGCTACGCCACCAACGAAACCCCTGAGTACATGCCCCTTCCCATAACTCTCGCCCACAAACTCGCCATGAGACTCGCTGAGGTCAGAAAGAACGGGACTCTTCCTTTCCTCAGGCCAGATGGAAAGACACAGGTGACCATAGAATACGAGGACGACAAACCAGTCCGTGTCGACACAGTGCTTATTTCAACTCAGCACGATCCGGATATCTCCCAGGCAGATCTGAGAGAGGCGATAATAGAACACGTCATAAATCCTGTGATTCCAGAACAGTACAGGGACGACAAAATGAAGATACTGGTGAATCCAACGGGAAGATTTGTTCTTGGAGGTCCCATGGCCGACACGGGGCTCACAGGGAGAAAGATCATCGTTGACACTTACGGTGGTTGGGTACCCCACGGCGGAGGGGCGTTCAGCGGAAAAGATCCCACAAAGGTTGACAGATCGGCTCACTATATGGCAAGATATGTAGCGAAGAACGTTGTGGCTGCAGGTCTTGCGGACAAGTTCCTCATACAGCTTTCTTACGCTATAGGTGTCGCGAAACCCGTTTCCATAATGATCGACACGTATGGAACCGCGAAGGTGGATGAAGACAAACTTCTCAAGGTGATCACTGAACTGTTCGATTTCAGACCGGGTGCGATCATAAAGAAACTGAATCTTTTGAGACCTATTTACAGGAAAACAGCCGCCTACGGTCACTTTGGAAGGAACGAAGAGGAATTCACATGGGAGAAACTCGACATGGTAGATGAGTTGAAAAGAGCTTTCAATATGTAAGGGAGGGATCAAGTAGTGCCGAATATCAAATCTGCAAAGAAAAGGGTCAGAGTTTCTGAAAAGAGAAGACTCAGAAACAAGGCTTACAAGACTTTCTTCAAGAACAGAATAAAAGAGGTTCTCAAAGCTATCGAGAACAAAGAACCGAAAGAAGTCGTTCTTGAACTCACCAGGAAAGCGCAGGCTGCCATAGACAAAGCCGTTTCCAAGGGAGTCATCCACAAGAATCAGGGTGCGAGAAGAAAAGCGAGACTTTTCGAGAAGGTGAACGAATACCTGAGAACTCTCGAAACAACTCAGGAGTGAATTTCTTGCTGTTTTTGAAAGCTGGCCCCCTTGCGGGGCATTTCTGATTTTAAAGGGAGGGATTGTGCGTGGAGGGGTTGATAGGGGATTTCTTCAGGTTGATTATTAAAAACTGGTATTTTTCTCTACCCGCCGCTCTTTTTCTCATGTTCGCTGCCAGGTATGTTGAACACATAGCTTTTGCGGTGATCGGTTTTGTAATCGGTATCAACTTCGTGTTTCCTCTTCTTTCGAATATCGAATTTCTCAAATCCTATCTCACGAATGAGAATGTGAAGGTTGTTGTACTGGTGGCAACAGGTGTTTTAACCGCAGTTGTGCTTTACGTTCTGTACAGATACCTGGTGTTCCTCGCTGCTCTCGTCACCGTGACCTTCGTCGCTTACTACGTTATAAACTTTCTGGTGAGTTCTTTTAACCTTCAAAGTGTTCAGTACATGAACTGGATAACGTTTGGACTTTCCGTTTTCATTGGACTTTTAGCTGGATTGACTGCTTACCGCAAGGAAAAAGAATTTGCGAGAATCCTCTCAGTTGTGGTGGGTGCTGCGATTTTTTCAGTGCTGGTTTTGTTCTACCTTTCCGGACTCTTTGGTGTGGAGTTTAAACCGGAATCTCTCTTTGCGAACAAGATGATGATCTTCTTCTACGTGTCTCTTTTTCTGCTCTTTCTGTTTCTTTCTGCATGGTTCACTTTCAGGAAAAGATCCTATCAAAAAACTAGTTCGTAAATGTTAAAATAGTATAGAAACCAGATCTGAAAGGAGGTGTACCCCCTCGGGGGATCGAAGATGGCGAAAAAGAAGATTCTGGTGGTTGACGACGACCCGGCAATTCTTGAGCTGGTAGGATATAACCTTTCCAAGGAAGGATACGAGGTGCTCAAGGCTTATGATGGAGAGGAAGCACTCAAAATTGCCAACGACGAAGACGTGGACATGTTCATAGTGGATATCATGCTTCCTGGAATCGACGGCTTCGAGCTGGTCAGGAAGATCAGATCCATGGAGAAATACAAGAACACCCCCGTGATCTTCCTGAGCGCAAAGGGAGAAGAATTCGACAAGGTGCTTGGGCTGGAGCTCGGTGCGGACGACTACATCACCAAGCCGTTCAGCGTGAGAGAGCTTCTTGCGAGGGTGAAGGCTATATTCAGAAGGCTTTCCACCGCTACTCAGAGCAAGGAAGAAAGGCCTAAGAAGATCATAGCCAAGGATCTTGAAATCGATGTGGAAAAGTACGAAGTGAAAGTGAGAGGGAAAAAAGTGAACCTCACTCCTCTCGAATTTGAACTGCTCCGATTCCTCGCGGAAAACGAAGGAAAAGTTTTCAGCAGGGATGTTCTTCTGGACAAACTCTGGGGATACGATTACTACGGAGATACGAGAACTGTAGATGTTCACATAAGAAGGCTGAGAACGAAGATAGAAGAAGATCCTTCGAATCCGAAATACATAATCACTGTGAGAGGAAAGGGATACAAATTCAGAGACCCCGGAAAGGAAGACTGATCTATGAGTGTGTTCCTGTTCGTCATAGTAGCCGTTCTATTCGTCCTGCTCTTTCTGGTGTTCAAGAAGCGTCTCTCCGAGTACAAAATTCTCATCGAAAAGCTGTCAGATATGCTGGGGGAAAAGGGTGTTCCCCCACTTTATCTTTTCGAGAGACTGAAAAAGTACGTGGACAATCTGAAAGAAACAATTTCACGTGTCGAAGTGAGCAGAGATAACTTTCTCACGATTTTGAACAGCCTCAGCGAACCCATATTCATTCTGGATCGAGAGGGAAAGATCACATTTTTGAACGAAATTGCCCGTGAACTCGTGCAAGGCAGAATCAACCCCGAAGGAAGACCTTATTATGAAATATTCGAAGATTACTATATAAACGAGATGGTGGAAGAAACAATCAAAAGCGAAGAACCGCAGGAAGGAACTCTCGTTACCTATGTTGGTAACGAGAAGAAATACTTCCACGTGAAGGTGATACCCGTCGAGCTGAAAAGCGGCGACAAAATCTTTGTCATTCTCTTCCATGACGTGACCAAGGAAAGAAAGCTCGACGAGATGAGAAGAGAATTCATAGCCACAGTTTCACACGAACTCAGAACTCCCCTCACCTCCATCCACGGTTATGCGGAAACGCTCCTCGAAGATGATCTGGAGAACAAGGAACTGGTTAAAAGGTTTTTGAAGATCATAGAGGAAGAATCCGCTCGAATGACACGCCTCATCAACGATCTTCTCGATCTTGAGAAAATAGAAGAAAGCGAAGCCAATTTTGAAATGAAAGATGTGGATCTGTGTGAAGTGATAGAATACGTTTACAGAATCATACAACCGATAGCCGAGGAGAACGAAGTGGATCTCATCGTTGAATGTGAGGATGTTGTGGTCAGGGGAAACAAAGAAAGGCTGATCCAGATGCTCCTGAATCTTGTGGACAACGCTGTCAAATACACATCTTTGAAGGAAAAAGGAGAAAAGAAGGTCTGGGTGAGGGCCTACGATACACCGGACTGGGTGGTTGTTGAGGTAGAAGACACGGGACCTGGAATACCCAAGGAAGCCCAGAGCAGAATCTTCGAGAAGTTCTACAGGGTGGATAAAGCGCGTTCCAGAAAGATGGGCGGAACGGGATTGGGTCTCACGATAGTGAAAACGATCGTTGACAAACACGGAGGAAAGATAGAGGTTGAGAGTGAGATCAACCAGGGAACGCTGATGAGGGTGCTCCTGCCGAAAAGAAGGTGAATAAAGTGAGAGCTTACGATGTGATACTCAAGAAGAGAAACGGGGAGAAGCTTTCAAGAGAAGAAATAGAGTTCATGGTTGGTGGATACGTGAAAGGTGAGATTCCAGACTACCAGATGGCAGCTTTTTTGATGGCCGTTTACTTCCGCCATCTCGACGAGGAGGAAACTTACTACTTCACGGAGACGATGATGAGATCGGGAGAGGTACTCGACCTATCGGAAATACCGGGAACGAAGGTGGACAAGCACTCGACGGGGGGAGTCGGTGACAAAACAACCCTGGTCGTCGCACCTCTTGTGGCTTCTGCTGGGGTACCTGTTGCCAAGATGTCTGGAAGGGCCCTTGGTCACACAGGAGGAACCATCGACAAATTGGAGTCGATTCCTGGGTTTCGGACGGAACTTTCCCTTGAAGAATTCATCAAAAACGTCAAAAAATATGGAATAGCGATTGTAGGACAGACGGGGAATCTTGTTCCCGCCGATAAGAAGATATACGCACTCCGCGACGCAACGGCAACCGTTGACGAGATTTCTCTGATCGCTTCCAGTATCATGAGCAAAAAACTCGCCGGTGGGAGCGATGCCTTCGTTTTGGATGTGAAATTCGGAACAGGTGCTTTCATGAAGGGATTCGAAGACGCGAAAAAACTCGCCTTTCTCATGCTCAGAATAGCCCAGCAGCATGGAAAAAAAGCGGTCGCCGTTCTCTCGAATATGGATCAACCCCTCGGAAAAGCCGTTGGAAATTCCTTGGAAGTGATAGAAGCGATAGAAACTCTGAAAGGAAACGGTCCTGAGGATTTGAAGGAACTGTCGCTTACTCTGGGAGCTCTCATGCTGGAACTTGCCGGAGTGGCGGATTTTGAAGAAGGAAAGAAGATCTTGCAGGAAAAGCTCGAAACAGGAGAGGCTCTGGATAAGTTTCGGCTTCTCGTCAAGGCTCAGGGAGGAAACGAAAGAGTGGTGGATGACCCGTGGAGAGTGCTCCCGGTCGCAGAACAGGTGGTGGAATTCTCTGCAGCGAGAGAGGGCTTTGTTTCAAAGATAGACGCGGAGAAAGTGGGTATTGCATCGATGATGCTTGGAGCGGGAAGGAAAAAGAAAGAAGATCGAATCGATCACAGCGTTGGAATCATCGTTGAGAAAAAGCTCGGCGACTCTGTGAAAAAGGGAGAGGCGATAGCGAGACTCTTCGTGTCAGACAGGAGTGATGTTGAAAGCGCTCTGAAACTTCTGAAAGAAGCGTATGTGATCTCTGACTCTCCTTCAGAACCACCCAGAGTTGTTGAAGAGGTGATCAAATGAAGCAAATAATTCTGGTTCTTTTGATCTTCGCAAGTGTCGTTTTTGGTTCCTACCTGATCAGTGGTGGAAAGGCTTTTCCGTTGAGAACCGTCTTCAGTGAAGGGATTTATTATGTGTGCGCTGAGGATCTCGCACCTGCCGGAGTTGGTTACATACATTCGAACGGCTACCACTACATCGTCTACGACAACCACGTGCTCTTCATAAAAGAGCATGAGACGATTTTTGATTTTGTGGAAAAACTCTCCCCTCCGCTCTTCGTAGATGGCCTTCTTTTCGTGCCTATCGATGCCTTAAAAAAGGTGATGGAAGGCTATCAAATGTACACGAAAGGTGAGAAGGTTCTGATCTACGATTCCCTTCCGATCGTGCTTTCAGCGGCGAAGGAAAAAAATGGAGTTACGATAACATACACGGGAACGATCGTTCCTGATATGGTGAGTGTGGAAAAAAGCATGGGAAGAGTCAGAATAAATCTGTCTCCTGTTGTGGTGAGTCTTCCAAATGTTTCTGAAGACATAAAGGTTGAACTTGAGAAAAATGGTCTTTCGTTTATTGTAGATGTGGGAAACTTTTATCCAGACGTGGAGTACTCCATTGGTGATGGGAAACTGCTTTTCCGGTTTCTCCTCGTCGAAGGTTTCTTTGGAAGGCTGGAGGTCGCAGATGGAGTAGTCTTCGAAAGGAAAATCGAAGAATTCGACGAGGGTGAGAAGACGGTTGTCAATTATCTCATAATGGATCCAGAGAAGGTAACGATAAAACCGGTTGTGTCGGAAAACGGTTTTGGGACCATCGAGCGGCTCGACGAAATGGTGAAAAGAGTGGGAGGCATCGCCGGGATAAACGGCAACTACTTCGACCCGGTCACAAAGTTCCCCATCGGTCTTGTTGTGATAGATGGGAAACCGTATTCTGCCATGTTCAGCGGAAGACCGGTTTTTGCCATCACCGAGGACAACGAGGTGTTCATAGGAAGGGTTATAGTGGATGTCACACTCATGGTGAAGGATGTCCTCTTTCTCGTGAAGGGAATAAACACCCTCGGAGAAGGTGAAGTCCTCGTTTACACAAAGGAATTCTCCAAAGAGATACCGAAGAAAGACGACAAAATCTACTTCGTGGTGAAAGACAGCAAAGTATCGCAAATTGGATACAAAAGCCACGCGGAAGATTCTGAGTATGTTGTTTCTATCAGCAAGAAGTACGAAGAATACCTCTCTGATCTCAAAGAAGGAGACGAAGTGTATATATCTCTTCAGCCAAACATTCCGCTGCGCATAAAGCAGGCAGTTGAAGGGGGTCCTCTTCTCATCCAGAACGGTGCTCCGATCCCAGATGCCTGGGAAGAGAAGGCAAGGTACGGTGGTGGAATAGCGTACGCGAAGGCTCCAAGGACGGTTATTGCCACAAAAGATGGAAAGCTTTGGTTTCTCGTCTTCGAAGGTTATAATCATATAACGAGGGGATTGACTTACGATGAACTCGTGGACTTTCTTGTTTCCAGGGGGTTCGAAGACGCCATGTGTGTAGATGGGGGAAGCTCCTCTGTAATGGCAGTGGCTGGCAGTCTCTTCGGCAGGACGGAGAACAGCACAGCCGCGATACCTGTGGGAATCGTAGTCTGGGAGAAAAAGAAGACGGAGGTGGGTAAGTGATGGGAGGACTTCAGAATGTGCGTTCGGCCGCTTTGATAGGGCACAACGGATCGGGTAAATCTCTTCTTCTCGCACAGATTCTTTACAAATCAGGTCTGATCGACAAAGCAGATACAAAGTACGTGGATTACGATCCTGTAGAAGAGGAGAAAGGAGCCAGTTTCTCCTCACACGTGGCGTCCCTTGAATGGAAAGGCAAAAAGGTGTATTTGATAGATACCCCTGGATTCTCGGATTTCATATCGGAGGTTATAAACGGGATTTTCGTTTCTGAAAACATCATCTCCGTGGTGAACGCCGTTGCCGGTGTGGAGATACAGACCGAAAGAACATGGAACATGGCGGATGAGATGAAAAAACCCATCATAGTTTTCGTCAACCAGATGGATAAAGAGAGAGCCAATTTTGAGAATGTGGTGGCAGAACTGAAAGAGAGGTTCTCCAGAAAGATCGTCCCGGTAGTTGTTCCAATCGGTGCGGCTGAAAACTTCGAGGGTGTCGTGGATCTTCTGAAGAAAAAGGCCTACAGGTACGATGGAGATAAAGTTCAAGAAGAAGACATGCCAGAGAGCTTCAACGATATGAGATCAGAAATTCTCGAAGATATCGTGGAACAAGATGAAGAATTGATGATGAGGTATCTCGACGGCGAAGATATCGGATACGACGAACTCATGAGAGTACTCAAAGAAGGTTACAAAAAGGGAGAAATCGTGCCTGTACTTTCGGGATCCGCGTTGAAAGGAATAGGATTGGATCTTCTTCTCGATTATCTGGGAGACATAGGCGTTTCTCCCGAGGAAGCTCCTTCGTACAAGGCACTCCTGGAAGATGGAACGGAGATAGAAGTGAAATTTTCTGAAGAAGAACCGTTCTGCGCCTACATTTTCAAATCCGTGGTTGACCAGTTCGTTGGAAGAATCACTTTCGCCAAGGTTATAGCTGGTGTTCTCAGGCCCGGTGATACCGTCGTGAACGTCCAGAAAGATGTTACAGAGAAGGTTGGACACGTTTATGTTCCTATCCTCAAACAGCAGAAGGAAGTTGAATCCGCTGGTCCCGGTGAGATCGTTGTTCTTCTGAAACTCAAGGAGGGTGCCGTTGGAGAAACACTCGCACACAGAGACAGAAGGGTGAAAATAGTGCCTCCTGCCTTCCCGGAACCCATGTTCTCCAGATCAGTTCATCCAAAATCGAAGTCCGATATCGACAAGATCAGCAGTGGACTTTCAAGGCTTTCGGACTCCGACCCAACGTTCGTGTGGGAATACGATCCTGAAACAGGAGAAACCGTCGTTTCTGGTCTTGGTGCGATGCACCTCGACGTCATGATAGAGAGATTGAAGAAGATCTTCGGTGTCGATGTGGAAGTTGGAAAGCCGAAGATCGCCTACAGAGAGACGATCACGACAACCGCTGTCGCCGAACACAAGCACAAGAAACAGACGGGTGGACACGGTCAGTACGGTCACGTGAAGATACAGCTGGAGCCTCTTCCAAGGGGACAAGGGTACGAATTCGTTGACAAGATCGTTGGTGGAGTGATCCCGAGGAACTTCATACCATCTGTCGATAAGGGTATCAGGGAAGCCATGAAGAAGGGCGTTCTGGCGGGATACCCTGTGACGGATGTCAGAGTCATACTCTTTGATGGTTCTTACCATGAAGTGGACTCTTCGGATATTTCGTTCCAGATAGCCGCTATTCAGGCCTTCAAAAAAGGAATGGAAGCGGCAAAACCCGTCATCCTGGAACCCATAATGGAAGTTGAGGTCTTTGTCCCAGAAGAGAACGCAGGAGACGTGATGGGAGAGATCTCCAGTAGAAGGGGAAGACCCCTTGGAATGGAGCCGTCTGGAAAAGGCATGGTAAAGGTGAAGGCAGAGGTTCCACTCGCTGAGATGCTCGACTTTTCCAGCAAACTTTCTTCCATCACAAGCGGTAGAGGATACTTCACGATGAGGTTCCAGAGGTACGAAATAGTGCCTCCGAACATACAGGAGAAGATCATCGAAGAGAGAAGAAGAGAGATGCAGGAACAGGAGAAGTGAGATGAACTTCAAAAGGCTGATAATATACGAAGCCTTTGCACGCGCTTATCCAGGAGAAAAAGGAAAGAAATTCGATTCTCTCATAAAAGATCTTGAAAGACTAAAAGGAATGGGCATCAACACAGTGTGGTTGATGCCCATTCATCCTACCGGGATAGAAGGAAGAAAGGGCACTCTAGGATCTCCATACGCCATACGCGATTACTACGAGATAGATCCCCTCATAGGAACAAAAGATGACTTCAAGAGATTCGTGAAGAGAGCTCACGAGTTGAACATGTACGTTTTGATGGACATGGTCCTGAACCACGCGGCAGCTGACAACGTCTTAGTCAGGGAACACCCCGAGTGGTTCCTCAGGGATGAAAAGGGAAATCCCACAAGGAAGGTTCCGGACTGGACAGATATAGTCGATTTCGATTATTCGAATGGAGAGCTGAGAAAGTACATGATCAACATGATGAAGTACTGGGTCGAAGAATTCGACGTCGATGGATTCAGATGCGATGTAGCAGGACTTGTCCCACTGGACTTCTGGCTGCAGGCAAGGAAAGAACTCGATCCTGTGAAGAGACTCATCTGGCTTTCTGAAACACACGATCCCTATATGTACCAGGCGTTCGATATCACTTACGACTACGATGGCTACTACAAGTTCAGGGATTTCATAGAAGGAAGAGGCAGTTTGAGGGAGTATGTGGATTTCTTGAGGATGCAGGATCACATGTATCCCAGAGGTTACATAAAGATGAGGTTTCTGGAAAACCACGACCAGCCGAGAATTGCAAAGTTCATCGAAGAGGATTCGCTGGTCCACTGGATAGCGTTTCTTTTCACCTTCAAGGGAGTTCCGCTCGTTCACAACGGACAGGAGTACGGTCTCAAAGAAGACGTGGACATATTCAACGAGTACACGTTACCGTTTCCCATGGAAGAGAACAGAATCTCGATTCTTCACAGAAAACTCGCACACTACAGATACGGAACAAGTGTTTTCAGTGAAGGAGAGATGCTTTTTGTGAAAAACGATCAACCAGAGAAGGTGATATCTTATCTCTGGAGATACGAAAACAGATACATCCTCTGTATGCTGAATCCCCTTCTTGAAAACACAAAAGTAACTCTCGACTTCTCCGGTATCTGGGAAAGCGCGTGTATACATTCGAAGAACGTGTTCAACGATGAGATCGTTCGAGTTCCTGTGAAAAATTCCCGCGCGACTGTTGAGATAGGAAAAGAACCTCTGATACTCTCTTTCGTGCTCTACTGAGAGCGGGTGGTAGAATGAGTGTAGGTGTTGTGAGTCTGAGAGTGAGACTTTTCGGTGTGAGATCTTTGAAAGAAAAAAGAGGAATCCTGAAGAGACTGATGAACGATTTGAGAAAAAAGTACAACATCTCCATCTCTGAAGTAGGAGCGCACGATTCAAAGAGCTTCTTTGAAATAGGAATCGCCATGGTGAACACTGACAGAGCCGTTATTGAGAGAGTTTTCGATTCAATCATCGATTATCTGGATCTTTATCCGGGAATGGAAGTGGAAGAGATCGAAAGAGAGGTGTGGTGAATGGTCGTGATAACGAACGAGCTTGAAAGCATTATGGAGAGGCTTCTTTCGAGAAAAAGGATCAACCACGTGCGATCGGTGGTGGAATTTTCAAGGAAACTGGGAGAAATGTACGGTGCGGATTCAAATAAACTGGAACTTGCAGCTATCTCTCACGATCTCTTCAGAGACGTTCCACCAAGGAAGCTTTTGAAAATGGCCCAAGCTTATGGTCTGAAGATTTCGGAACTGGAGAGAACACACCCCGTTCTTCTGCATGGAAAAGTTGCGGCGGAATTTTTGAAAAGGCGCTTCAATGTGGAAGACGAAGAAGTTCTCAACGCGGTAGCTTATCATACCTCAGGGCATGTGAGCTTCAAAACCGTAGGAAAGATTCTGTTCATAGCCGATTCTCTGGAGTTCACGCGTGACTTTCCAGGGGTGGATGAGCTTCGAAGGATCGCTTTCAGGAACCTGGAGGAAGGATTCTTTCAGGTTTTGAAAAACAAGATCTTTTACGCGGTCGGGAAGAACTACCTGTTGATCCCGGAAACCGTTGAACTGTGGAACAGCATTCTTATGGGAAGAGGAGGTCTTGTCGATGAAGAGGTCGAGTAAAATCGTACTGGTAATTGTGCTGATCGCTGTTGCTCTCTCTGCCGTTTTGTTCCTTTACTACAGATCGTTCCTCACCTCCCCGGATTACAAAGCAGCAGAGGTTCACTATCTCTTCAGAGTGGGAGACAATAGCTACTTCGTGAGAATAGACGATTCGAAGAGAATGGTCTTCGTCGTTTCTTTTCCAAAGGAGTCCTTTGATCCCGAAAGAAGAGAAACGATCATTTCTGAAAGACCTCTGAGCGATCTTGAAAAGATGGAGAACCTTCTTGATGTAAAGGCTGAAAGAGCCTTCTACTCCGTTATGTCTGAGGAAGAGTTTCTAAAACTCTGTCAGGATCTTCTCGGAAAGCAGTGTGAGAGTTTTTCGAACTTCGTTAAAGAGTTCTCTAAAAGAAAACTGAAGTTTTTCGACTTTCTCTTTGTTGGAAGCTGGTTGAAAAAGTTCGGTTTCAACAACCTGAACAGGTTCTCTCTCTACAAGTTCTTTGAGAAGATTTCGAACTACGCCGTAGACGTTTTCGAAGCGCCGACGGTGACGGAAAAGCCCATTGTGATAGAAGTTCAAGGCAAGAAGTACGAGAGACTGTATCTGGACTCGGAGAAACTCAAAGCCATCTCCGAGGAGATGAAAAGGTGAGGATAGATCCTCTCGGTGGGGAGTCTCTGAAGAACCAGGAAGTGAAGGGTAAAAAATCCGGAAAGACTTCCAGAGTTGGTGAGTCGAAGAAAAAGGAGTTTTTCGATATTCTGGAGGATGTGAAAGAAGACCACTTCGAAAAACTGCTCGAGGAAGCTGTGGAAGAAGTGATCGACTCAGGAAACGAGCTCGTGCGCTCCCCCACTCCTTCCAACTTGAAGAGATACAAAAACGCTATAAAGGAGTTCTTGAAACTCATAGAGAAGAAAATCTACAAACTGGCTGGAAGTTTCGATATGAACAGTGGCCGTGCAAGGCTCCACTTGGTAGTCGAAGAAGTGAACGAAAAACTGATGGATCTCACGGAGAAGATCATGAAAAACGAGTGGCAGACCATAAACTTGGCCGCCAGAATAGAAGAGATAAACGGACTGATCCTCAACCTCTACCGCTGAATCTCGAGTGAGAGATCCACAAACACTTCCTGGAGTGTCAGTCTGCTCGAGGAGATCACATCGACTGTTTCAAAGTCGTAGAGAGAAACGTTCTCTTCCGTGATCCCACCGGACACTTCCACGATCACGTTAGGATTGATATCTTTTATTCTCCTGGATATGTCCTTCACTTCTTCGGGAGAGAGATTGTCCAGCATGACAATATCCGCTCCAGCTTCAACCGCTCTCAGTGCATCCTCCAGATTTTCCACTTCGACTTCTATTTTTGTGGTGAAGGGTATTATCTTTCTGACCTCCTGAACAGCCCGTTCGGCACTGCCGTACATCTTCAGATGGTTGTCTTTTATCATCACACATCCGCTCAGATCGAGCCTGTGGGGATCTCCTCCTCCGTGCACCACAGCGATCTTTTGAAGAACTCCCAGACCGGGCAGGATCTTCCTCGTCGCTGCTATCTTTGCGTGTTTAAGTTTTTCGGCGAACCTTCTTGTTGTTGTAGCCACAGAAAACATAACAGAGAGAACGTTGAGGAGAGTTCTCTCCGCGACCAAAAGCTTGTAGGTGTTGCCTTCTATCTCTCCTATCACCCCGGTTCCTTCCAAGTACTCTCCGTCTTCCACGTTAAATTTAGAAAGCAATCCCATTTTTTCCAGGAACATTCGAGAAACCTCTATACCAGAGGCAACCACGTTTTCCGTTTTCAAAAGAAGATGAGCGCCGGCAGTTGTGTTTCGAAGCGGGAAAGAGGCGAGATCGAGTTTTCCCTCATCTTCTTTGACAAAACTCATCAAAAGGTCGAGGATTTTCTCCATCATATCACCCCATGAGTTCGAACATTCGAAGGATCGGTTTCTTTGCCTTCTCGATCACTTCTTTTGGGAGAATTACCTCGAAAGATTCGGTCTGCAGAGCGTGGAGAGTGTTCTCCAGTGTGTTTTTCTTCATGTTCACACACACTGCCATCTCGAGTGGCACGAATTCTCTGTCAGGAAACTTTTTCTTCAGTTTGTGGATCATTCCTATCTCTGTTCCAATCACAAAGATCCTGGAAGGGTCTTTCTCTGGGATCTTTTCCATTTGTCCCGTGCTTCCCACGTAATCGGCTTTGTCTCTCACCGGTTTTGGACACTCTGGATGAACGATTACTTTGGCATCCGGATATTTCTTCCTTACAGCGTCGATGGATTCAGCGTTGAACTGATGGACTGGGCAGTGGCCATTCTCGGGTATCGTGATGACCTTCTTTCCTGTTTTTTCCGCGACGTACTCTCCAAGATTTCTATCCGGACCAAAGATGACCACACTGGAATCCAGTTTTTTCACGACTTCCACGGCGTTGGCAGACGTACAGATAACGTCGGCGAGCGTTTTGCATTCGGACGTACTGTTCACGTAGAGAACCACCGGTGCATCTGGGAATTTTTCTCTGTACTCTCTGATGATCTCCGGTGTCAAACGGTTCGCCATGGGACAGGTCGCGCTTCTGTCGGGGACGATCACTTTTTTGTCTGGATTCAGTATCTTGACCAGTTCCGCCATGAAATCTACCCCAAGAAACAGAATTTTCTTTTCTGAGAGCTCCATTGCCTTCCTTGCGAGCTGAAGGGAATCACCGACGAAATCGGCTATGTCCTGAAGCTCTGGAATCTGATAATTGTGCGCAAGAATGATGTAGCCTTTTTCTTTTTTCAGTTTGAGAATTTCATCCACCATGTTTTTTCCTCCTCATCCGAATATGATTTTTGATTCGAGATTTCTCAAGGTTCTGAGAATCGAATAGACTGTTAGCATACTTGTTTTTGGGTTTTCTGGTGATGGAATATTCTCTATTTTGAATTCGTAGTTTCCGATAGCGGAGGAGATTCTTACAATGTGGATGTTGTGATCCATGGCGGGATCTGCCACTATTGTTACCTTTACCTTTTCAAAGCCCACTATAAGGCCGATGGTCGACGCTACGTTGATGTTTCTTGGAAATAGTTTTGACGCTTCCTCAACACTTCCTTCGAACACGACTGTTTTACCTTTCAAATCCAGGCCGAGACTCTTTGGAGGTTTTATTGTTTCTATGCGGACGTTTTTGACGAAATCTTTGATGGAAGAGAGAACATCGAGACCGCCGATGGCACCGGATGGGAAAAAGACCCTGGCTGGTGAATTTTTCAATTCGCTGAAGAACCTTTCCCTGAAAACTTCGTCCGCGAAAGCGCTGGTGCTGATTATGATGTAGTTCACAGGGTTTTTCAGGATCTGAAGTGAGTATTCTTTAACGGCTTCTGGAGAAGCGCATTCGACAACCGTGCTGACGTCTGAAGGAACCTGGAATTCATCGAGGCGAACGACTCCCGGAATGTCTTTTGAAATCCTGTCGTAAGCGTAGATTTTCTCGAAATTTCCCAGTTCTACGAGTTTTTTCCCAATATTTCCCATTCCGATGATCAGAACAGTCATGCTCAACACCCCCAGAAATAAGTTTACACCTGCTGTAAACAAAAGACAAGTTGTTTTGATCAAAAGTCGCTGTAATATTAGTGTGAAAAATATTAATATCCAACAACATTATTTTATGCATACAAACCAGATTAGTTCCAATCATTCACAAAGTGGGTGATACGTGTATCTGGCACTGGAAGGTCGATACAGAGTATGCAATTACCGGTAACGAAAAATTTCATGCGGGTTTGTGGTACCGGAAGCTATGCGTTAAAAAGGGAATAATGGATGATATGAAGAGACAATATGAAGAGAATTTGTGGTAATCGATGACGTGTAAGTGATTTGAATTCAGGAAGTTAATAGTTAACTTCTAACACATTGAGGGAGACCTTCTTTCATCTATTTGTGAAATATAGAACTAATCGATTTTTACCAGAAACACCCCAAAATGCCCTGACGTAGGTTGATATAATTTATTTTCTGTTTTTTTGCTTGTGTTCTTTCGTTGTTGGACTATGCAATTATTCCATTTTTCCAAACAGTACTTGAAGGTGCTCTCTTGTATGTTAGAATGGTTTATGGAAAAAGAGAATATGGAAGTTCAAAAAACATCTTGCTTTCAGAGTGTGTTTGTGGTATAAATTCTCCTGAACTCAACGGGTTTCAATACTTCCTTAGAGGTATGGAAACATCGTGTAGAACTCGATGCTCATTCTTCAGACACAAGTTTCAATACTTCCTTAGAGGTATGGAAACACGAATATTCGACACTACCAGCGACAGGAACGTCTGTTTCAATACTTCCTTAGAGGTATGGAAACTGGGCTTCGAACAAGTAGTGATGGCACAACGCTTGTGTTTCAATACTTCCTTAGAGGTATGGAAACACCAACCGAGTCCAGATAAGCTTGGCTATAAAATAAAAAAGCAGGGGAAAATTCCCCTGCTTTCTTTTTTCGCAAATTTCTCAAATACTCCAGATCTCTTCGAAAGAATGCGGTGTTTCACAGTACTCGCATATGAACTGTCCTTTTTCGTTTCTCACAAAGGAAGGTGAAGCATTTTCACCGTGTGCGGGATTGGTGATACAGTTCTCGTTTTTGCATCGGAGCTCTTCGAATCCATAGATCGTTGGTGGAAGCTTTATTCTGTACTTTTCAACAACCGTGCTGTTTTTTATGATGTTGACCGTGGTGTTCGGAGAAATCGCCGAGAGTTTCTTTATTTCTTTCTTGGAGAGATAACGATCCGGCAGGCTGATGTAACCCTTGAAGCTTCCATCGCTCGACCGGAAAATACCATCCGCACTGTCCACATCGTAGAGTCTCAGAATTTTCCTTATTTTCAAAATTGTTGAGTAGATTTCCTCCGGTGTCTTTCCCTTGGCTATGTGGTCTATCACCGTTCCGTTTTCGATGGGTTTTATGCCTCTCTTTCCTTCCTTTTGAACCCCCTTTGATCCGTGTGTGATGGGAGCGGGGATTATGAAGTCTTCTTCTGGTTTTTCTTCTTTCTTCGAGGTATCGAAAGGTGCTTCCAGCGCTCCACCAAACATGGAAAGAAGCACGATCCTCACCCAGTAACCGTTCCTAGCCTGTGTTTCCCATCCGTTCAGAGGAAGTGTGTCCAGAAAGTTCGGTATCGTCGGATAAACCTTGTGCCTTGGAAGCGGATGATAGAACTTCACTCCTTCCGGCAGTGCGTCCAGATACTCTTTTTTGAAAGTGACTGCTTCTCTCAGAACATGAACCTTCTCGAGAATGTCTTCTCCCATTCTTTCGAGTTGAAGCCGTGTAAAGTACCAGATCTTTGCCACATCTTTCTGGTCGAGATACTCTCTGATCGAAGAGAAAATCCTGACCTCAAAACCGTTCTTTTTCATCTTCTCTACGTAATGCTCAGGCATCATGAGTTCTTCCGGTGCCACAAGATCCACCTTCACATTTTTGAATATCTTCAAGCCGTTCACTTTAGAATGAACCGTTCGGCCGTGAAGCAGGTCACCAACGAGTGCCACATGTATGAACGAGTTGTCAAAACCGTTCTGCTCGAGAAAGGTGTATTCATCCAGAAGTTCCTGTGTTGGATGCTCGTGCTTTCCGTCACCCGCGTTTATAAAAGAGGGTACTTCTATACCGTTCCTGCTTGCGAACTCTGATATTCTTCTTTCCAGGAGTCTGCAGACTCCCTCGAGTCTTGTTCTCACAACGAATATGGAGTAGTCGCTGTAGCCTGTGAGCATGGAGAAGGTGTCCGTGTAGCTCTCCTGTTTGTTGAAAGAGGAATGTTCCGAATCGAAAACGTTCACCTTCACGTTCGGGCCCGAGTGAAACTTCGCGGCGTTTATGAAGGATTCTTTCGTCCTCGTGCTTGGTTCAACGAAAACGATGTATATTCCAACGTTTCTCTTCTTTATCCTGAAATCCGATACATCCTCTCCGCTGTACCATCTCTGTTTGAGCTCCCTGGTTTTTTCATAGAGGAACATCTGCTCCTCCACGCTCAGATCTTCTATGACTGCGAGGGTTCTGCCGAGAAAATCCCGTTTCATTCACGATACCCCCTTCAGACAAAAAAATATCGCACCTAACGGTGCGATTTTTCTACAGAATATTTGAGAAAAAGTGTGCCTCTTTCGTTCAAACGCCTCATCTCCAGAAGTTTCAAAGGAAAGTAACCTTCGAACTCATCGAAAAAAGGTATTCCCTTTCCGAACACGTACGGTTCGACAGTGACGAAAAGCTCATCTACCAGTTTTTCTCTCAGAAATTCCGTGAACACGGTCTTTCCTCCTATGACAGCCACCCTTTCGTAGCCTTTTCCTTCGAGGAATTTTACCACATCCGCGGGTGAACCGTTGAAAAAAACGAGTGAAGGATTGTTGGAAGTTTTGGGTCTTCTTGTCAAAACAACGTTCAGTCTCTCTGGAAGAGGTCTTCCTATTTCCTCGAAGGTGATTCTTCCCATCACAACGTTTCCGATCTCTGTGGTGATTTTTCTGAAATTTTTTCTGTCCTCAAATGAGCTCCAGCTCTCAACAGAAGAGGCTATCTTTCCGGAGACGTCCATCGCAAGAACGAAAATCACTTTTGCCACGGATTCCATTCCCCCGTGAGGTAAGAGTGGATGAACTGCGCCGCTTTCTTTCCAGCTCCCATAGCCTTTATCACCGTCGCTGCACCCGTCACGATATCTCCACCTGCGAAGACGCCTTTCACGCTCGTTGCTCCTGTGTCCTCGTCTGCTTTGATGTATCCACGCTCATTCAGTTCCAAGCCTGGGAACTCAGAGAGAAGCACCCTGTTTGGACCCTGCCCTATGGCCTCTATCACCATGTCAACCTCGAGAACGAAATTGCTTCCCTCGATGGGAACGGGTCTTGGCCTTCCCGAACCGTCTGCTTCTTTCAGCTCCATCCTTACGCACTCCATGGCTTCCACGTTTCCGTTGGCGTCACCGATGTACCGTATCGGGAGGGTGAGCCACAGAAACTCGATTCCTTCCTCAAGTGCATGGTGGTATTCCTCTCTTCTGGCAGGCATCTCACGTTCCGTTCTCCTGTAGACAATGTACACCTTTTCGGCTCCCAATCTGAGAGCGCTTCTTGCCGCATCCATAGCAGTGTTTCCAGCTCCTATCACAGCTACCTTCTTTCCCACACGGATGGGTGTGTCGTACTCAGGAAAGAGATAGGCTTTCATGAGATTGACCCTCGTGAGAAACTCGTTTGCGGAGTATACCCCGTTCAGATTCGTTCCCGGAATTCCCATGAACTTCGGTGTCCCCGCACCGGTACCTATGAAGACGGCGTCGTACTCCGAAAGGAGCTCTTTCACCTTGACGGTCTTACCAACGACCGTGTTGAGGTGGAAGTTAACCCCGAGTTTCCTTATGTAGCTGACTTCTCTTTCGACGATCCTCTTTGGAAGACGAAACTCCGGAATTCCATACACGAGAACACCACCCGGTTTGTGAAAAGCTTCGAAGATGTCAACGTGGTATCCCATCTTCGCGAGATCCGCTGCGGCTGTCAGTCCCGCGGGACCTGAACCAACGACGGCGACTTTCTCCTTTTTTGACCCGGCCAGAGGTTTCACATCCTCCTCGAGGTTCTCAGCCGCCCAGTCCGCAACGAATCGTTCCAGTCTTCCGATCGCAACGGGTTCGCTGTCTTTCATCTTTCCCACGACACACCTCGACTCACACTGAACTTCCTGGGGACAGACTCTTCCACAGACTGCGGGAAGGTTGTTGTAGCTTTTGAGAATTCTGTAAGATTCCTCGAGTTTTCCATCTCTGAGTTTCCTTATGAAGCCGGGAATGTCGATTTCCACAGGACAGCCGGAGACGCACGGATGTGTGGGACACTGAAGACACCTCTGAGCCTCCTCCAAAGCCTCTTCGAGCGTGTAGCCGAGCGCCACTTCCTCGAAGTTCCTTCTCCTCGATTCCGGCGATTGTTCCTTCATCGGAGTTTTTCTGTTTTTCATTCTGATTCACCTGCCGTTTTCAAAAATCTTTCGTACGAGATCTTTTCCTGCTCTCTGTACTGTGCGAGTCTTTTCAGAAGTTCGTCCCAGTCCACTTCTTCCCCTCTGAACTCGGGGCCGTCCACACAGGCGAACTTTATCTGGCCAGAAACCGTGACCCTGCAGGCACCGCACATTCCCGTTCCGTCCACCATTATCGGGTTCAGAGAGACCCATATCGGAACGCCAAATTCTCTTGCTTTCAGCGTGCAGAATTTCATCATAATGGTGGGCCCAACAGCCCAGCAGATATCGAACTTTCTTTCCCTGAAGAGTTTATCCATCGCGTCCGTTACGACACCTTTCATTCCGGCGCTTCCGTCATCCGTCACAAGCAGAACATCAGATATCTCTTTGAATTCATCCACCATGATCAGGTAGTCTTTCGTTCTTGCACCGAGAACGGTTGTGATGTTGTTCCCTGCTTCTTTCAGCGCTTTCGCTATGGGATAGAGCGTTGCTATTCCCACTCCCCCACCCACGAGCAGGACGTTTCCGTAGTTTTCGATCTCACTCGGGTTCCCGAGGGGCCCCACCACATCGAGAATGGTGTCCCCCTCTTTCTTCAGAGAAAGCTCATGAGTGGTTTTTCCAACAACTTTCACGACCATCCTGAACAACCCTTCTTCAGGCTTTGTGTCTGCCACCGTTAGAGGAATTCGCTCTCCCTTTTCGTGGAGCCTTATCACAACGAACTGGCCCGGTCTTGCTTCTTTTGAAACAGAGGGTGAATGGATCCAGAAATCGAACACGTCTTCTGCGATTTTCACCTTCTTAACGATCTCGTTCAAAGCCGTCCCCCCCATTCTCACCGTTGATCACCAGAATTTCGTCGCAGAGTTCTTCGATGTCCTCCCTTATGTGAGAAGATATTATCACCGTGATTCCTTCTTCTTTAAGTCGTTTCAGTTTACTCCTGACGATGCTGGCTGATTCAACATCGAGACCGCTGGTCGGCTCGTCGAGGATCAGAAGTTCAGGGTTTCCAAATAGAGCTACTGCGAGAGCCGTTCTCTGTTTCACACCTTTTGAAGCGTTTCGAACAAGGGTTCCCATGAAAGGCTCCAGCATGAGCTCAGAGACAATGAAGTTTTCCATCTTCACCCCTCTGAGTCTGGAAAAGAAAAGAAGGTTCTCACGAACTGTGAGTTCTTCAAGCAGAGCAGGGAACTCGGGAACGAAGGCTATTCTCTTTCGAATGTACGACAGGTCCTTCAGCGCGTTTTTTTCGAAGAGAAAGAGTCTTCCTTCGTCCGGTTTCAGGATGGTGGCGAGTATCTTCAAAAGAGTGGTCTTCCCCGCGGAATTCTGTCCAACAATGCCGAGGGATTTTCCTTTCTCGAGAGAAAACGAAACTCCATCCAGAACCTTCTTCTTCTTCCCGTAGGATTTCTTCAAGTTTTCCGCGACTACAACTATAATCCCAGCTCCTTTCTTTCCTCATCGGTCACATACTTAGAAAGCTCCGGTTTTCTGTACAGAATCATCTCCACTGCCCTTCTGAAAAACTCCTTCTGATCTTCCGAAAACTCTTTGCTCTTCAGAGCCTTCAGGAGGATTCTCAGGGATCTCTCCGTTGGAATATTGGCAAGCACCATCGCCACCTGTTCGCAAAGTTCCTTTCTGTAGGCATCTTCGAACATCAGGTATTCCAGTTCCGGCAGGAAGACTTCCCCCTCTCCTATTTTAGCGAGTGCTTCGTATATGATGAGAAGTGCTTCTTCCGAGTCGTACTTTTCCATGAGTTCGTAAAGAACGTTCTTCATTCTTTTCTCACCGAGATCTCCGAGTATATCGATTATGTAGAGATTCGTGATGTCGTTCTTCTCGAAACCTCTTTCCCTTCTCTTTTGAATTTCGTTGAAGAGAAACTCCCTTGCCCGATCACCGAGTCTGTAGAAAACTTCAGAAACGATTTCTTTCACTTCCGGGTCTTCGTCCTCCAGAAGCTCCAGCAGTTTCGGAAACGCTTCCTCTCCCTTTTCACTCACGATTCTCTCTATCAGTTCCTCTTTCTTTCTCTTTTCGTCACTCATTCACCACAACTCCTCCCGTTATTCTCAGCTTCCTGTCGAAAGCCTCCGAGAACTCCCTGTCGTGCGTGATGAAAACGATCACCTTGTTCAATCTTTCGAGTTCCTTCAAAACGGAAGCGATCTTCTCTTTGTTCTCCGTGTCGAGACTGGAAAACCCTTCATCGATGAAGAACGCGTCCAGTCTGCCGGAGGCCACCTCCGCAAGGGACATGGCAAGAGATATGGAAATGAGAGCTCTTTCCCCACCGGAAAGTCCCCTCGCTGGTCTTTCGATACCCCAATCTTTTATGATAAAACCACCTTTTTCGTCGTCAAAATCTATGTCGAACCTTCCGTTCGTCAGAATGTCGAGATATGCCTTCGTTCTTTTCAGGACCGCTTCGAGAACTCTCCCTGTGAAGTATCTCGAGAAGTTGCTTTTATCGAACAGATATTTCCTCAGAAGATCCAGATTGTTGTATTCATCGCTCATCTCTTTTAGTTTCTTCTCCAGACTCTTCAACTCTCGCTCTCTTCTGAGTGTTTCTTCGATGAGATGATTGAGCCGTCCTTCTTTTCTCTCAAGATCCGATATTTCCTGTGAGAGAGCTTCCAGTTGATTTCGAACCTTTTCGTAATCTTCACTCACATCTCGAACATTCTCTGATTCGAGCTCCTTCAGGCTTTCCTCAAGAAGCCTGATCTCCGTCTCTACAACTCCCAATTCTTTTTCCGCGTCCTTTACTTCCTCTTTGACGAGGATCCTGAACTCTTCGAAGCCGATCCCTATCTTCCTTAAACGATCGAAGAAATCACTTTTCAACTGGTCCATCTCTTCGCGCTGTTCTTTCAGAGTTTCCCTTTTGGCTTCGATCTCTCCTTTTATTTCTTTCAGCTGGTTTTCGATCTGTGAAATCTGAACGTCGGCCGCTGTGATCTTTTGGGAAATAGAATGCCTCTCTTCTTCTATTTTTCTGAGCTTTTTTCTTTTTTCATCCAGTTTTTCCTCCAGATCTTCCGAATAACCCAATCTGTGCAGTTCTTCTTCGATTTTTTCGATCTGATTTCGAATGCTCTTCAGATTTTTCTTCCCCTCTTCGATTTTCATCAGAAGATCCTCTATGAGGCTGGAAAGGCTTTTCTTTCTCTCTTTCAGAACGTTCAAGGTGTTTTCCAGTTCGCTTCTTTTTTGATCGAGCTTCTCGAATTCATCGATGTTGAATTCGACGGCTTCCACTTTTCCATGGAACACTCCACCGCATACAGGACAAGTATCACCTTCGTTCAGACTGGAAGCTATCTGATAGGCCAGCCATTTCATGTGGTCTTTCTTCAAAATCGAAAGTTCATCGAGTAGTTTTTCCAGCTCATTCTTCGTTTCATTCTCTGTCTTTTCAATAGAAAGCAGTTCTTTTTCCCTCTTTTCTTTTTCTCCAACGAGTCTTCTGAACTCTTCCTCGAGCCTCGTGAGATTTTCTTTCAATCTTATTCTTTGCTCAAGAAGCGGCCGAGAGGCCTTCAAGACCTTTTCAAGAAGATCCAGCTCTTCTTTGATCTTCTCTCCTATCTCCTCCAGCTTGGAAAGTCTTTCCCTGTGAACAGGGATTTCTTTTGAGATCGCTTCCTTCTCACTTTCGAGTTCTTTGTATCTCTTTTCCCTGCTGTTCAGCTCCTGTGAGAACCTCTCAAATTCCCTCTGCCTGAGATAGATTTCTCGAAAGAGCGGCTCCAGTTCTTTCGCTTTTTTCACCTTCTGTTCGTAGATCACTTCTTTTTGCAATTCGTTCCTTCTCAGAGAAAGCACCCTGAGCCTCTCTTTCTTTTTCACGAGTTCCCGATATTTTTCAAGAAGCCTCTTGAGCTGCTCTTCTTCTTTCTGGAGTTCTTCTCTTTTTTTGAGAAGTTCTTTCTTTTTCTCCGAGACGGTTTTCAGCTCGCTCTTCAGAACTTCCAGATCGTTCTCTTCCAGATATTTCCAGATAGCGGTGTAGAGAGCTTGCAATGAGGATATCTCGTTCTCCAGCTTTTTCATTTTCTCTTTGAGGAGTTTTTCCAGCTTTTCGAGTGTTTCTTTGCTTTGGAAAACATCGGAGATGATCTCGGTGATCTCCGATGGAGGAGAAATCAAAAGCTTGTCTATTTCCCCCTGTGGGAGGAAAACCGTTCTTATGAAGGTTCTGTGTTCTATTCCCAGAATTTTTTCCACTTCCTGCTTAACACTGGTAGGTTTTGCAGCTATGGCCGCTTTCTTTCCGTTTTCCAGTATCTCGGAGAGCTTCGCGTTGTGTTTTCTCTGCAGGGCATTTATCTCTCTTATGATTTCGTATCTTTTCCCTCCACGTTCGAATTGAAACACGAGACGGGCAGTTCCATCGACGGCGTTCCTGTTCACGTAATCGTACGAGTTGGGATACCTTATCCCGTTCCCGAAAAGTGCGAAAGAAATGGCTTCGAAGAGGGACGACTTCCCTGCACCGTTAGGACCCTCTACAACCGTTATTCCGCTCTGGAACTCTATATCGACGTTTTTCAGTCCGAGAAAGTTTCTAACGGTGAGTCTTTCAGGCCTCACTCTTTTTCACCTCATCGAGAAGCTCATCCAGGATTTTCAACAGCTTTTCGTGGTTTTCTTCTCTCTTCTTCAAATACTCCTTGAAGAGTTCGAAATAATCAAGCTTGTCCAGTTCTTCTTTGAACTCTTCCGGGCTTTCTCGAAGCACCTCCTCTATCTCTCTTCTTGACTTTCTCTCTATCTTCACCAGATTATCTATCTCTCCCATCAGGTCGGGAAGAATACCGGAGTCTTCTTCATAAACCACCCTCACGTAACCAGGAAAATTCCTGCAGAAATCCCTTATGCTTTTCAAGGCAGAGGTGTCTATCTTTTTGTAGTAGAGAGTTTTCAACGGAAGAGGGGAGGCGTCTATTCTTTCATACCTGGGCGGTTCTCCTCTTTTCAGCTCAACAAAGACCGCTCCCTTTTCGTCCGCTTCTTCTCCGAAATCTATCCTTATGAGAGAGCCAGGGTATATGGTGAGAGGTTGCTTCTGAATCTCTCGAAAACTATGAATGTGCCCGAGCGCAGCGTAATCAACCACCGACGGAATCAACGCTCTGTTTATGATGATCTCTCTTCCTTGCTCGATTCCAGCGTAACCCGCGAGCCCTTCAACAGTGAAGTGACCCATGAAGATAGCGAAATCTTCCTTCTTCAGCGCTTCTTCGTAAAGTTTATTGAGTCTGGATTCGAGGAAGAACCGGAAGTCTCCCTCGTTTTTTCTCAAAGCTTCCGACTCGTCAGGATATGGAAAGGGAAGAATTCTCACCTTCTGGCCCCGTTTGGCTTCTACATCCACAGGTTCGAAAGACATGACAAAGGTTATGTCGCTTGAGATCGATGTTACGAAGTTTCCGAAGAGTTTCAACCCCTTCCAATCGTGGTTTCCTGGAAGTACAACCACAGGAGCTGTTCTCATCATCCTCTTCAGATAATCCAGAAGATCGTGCAGAGCGACGACTGAGGGATTGTTCCTCGAGTGAAGAAGATCACCCGTTAAAAGAATCAGATCGACCTCTCTCTTTTCGGCTTCTTCGACTACTTTATCGAGCGCTTTCTTCAGTTCTTCACGTCTATCTACTGGACGCGAACTGGTCCACGAGGTGACACCGAGGTGCCAGTCGGATGTGTGGAGTATTTTGAGCTCCTTCAAATTAATCACCCGCCAGCTTTTTCCTGCATTCTTCCAGATAAAAACTGGCTATTTTCTTTATCTCCTCGTTGTCAGAGAGATTCAAAGCTTTCTCAAAGAAAACAAGGGCTTCTCCATAGTTGGCAGTCTCGAACAGATCCTTTCCTTCAGCGATGAGAGACCTGGCCTTCTTTTCTTTCAGAAGTTCCATTCCTTCTATTTTCAATCCCTCTTTCTTCACGTAGTTTTCAAAATTCTCATAATCGGAGAAAATGTAAAGCTCGTATGCTTTCAACGTTTTTTCCATACGGGTGAGCTTCACGGCAAGATTTCTGTAGGAAAAATATGTGAGCATAAAAAGAACCGCGAAGACTGTCAGAATGATCACGTAGAATATGTCTCTCTTCACCTCACAATGGCCTCCTTGAGAACTTCCTGTATTTCACTACAGTAAACGATCTCCATCCCGTTCAGATATTCCTTCGGTATCTTTTCCACGTCTGGTCTGTTTCTCGAAGGAAGGATTACTTTTTTTATGCCGGCTCTCTTTGCCGCGAGCAATTTCTCTTTTATCCCTCCCACCGGGAGTATTTTACCCCTCAACGTGATCTCACCCGTCATGGCTACATCCCTTCTGACTTTTTTACCGGTGACGGCAGAGTACAGGGCCACTGTGATCGTTATGCCGGCGGAGGGGCCATCCTTTGGAACGGCTCCTTCTGGAACGTGGATGTGGATGTCGTTCTTCTCGAAGACCTCTCTGCATTCTTCTCCACACATCTTCCTGACCACACTGAGGGCTATTCTGGCAGATTCTTTCATCACGTCACCCATGTTTCCTGTTAAAATGAGGTTGCCTCTTCCTGGAAGCAGCAGACTCTCTACGATGAGAACACTTCCACCAACTGGAGTCCAGGCAAGACCTGTGACCGCTCCCACTGTGTCTTCTTCCAAAATCTCCTCCTCCCTGAAAACAGGAGGCCCGAGCAGTTCTTCGACATCTTTAGTGGTTATTTTGAAAGACTTCTTCTCGCCCTTCACAAGACTTTTTCTTATCACCTTTTCTATGACTCTCTCGAGATTTCTCACACCCGCTTCTTTTGTGTACTCCCTGATGATCTTTTTGATCGCTCCAGGAGTAAACATCACCTTTGACAGACCATAAGACCGTGCAATCTTCGGTATTATGTAGTCCCTGGCTATGTGGTACTTCTCTGGATCCGAGTACCCGGGTATCTCTATGATCTCCATTCTGTCTCTCAGTGCGGGAGGAATGGTGTGGAGCACGTTCGCAGTTGTAATGAACAGCACCTGAGAGAGATCGAAGGGTACTTCGAGATAGTGATCGACGAAATCCTTGTTCTGTTCGGGATCGAGAACTTCGAGCAAAGCAGACGCCGGATCACCCTGAAAACTGATCCCCATCTTGTCCACTTCGTCGAGCAGAATAACAGGATTCTTCGTTCCCAGCCTTCTTATGATCTGTATGATTCTTCCCGGAAGCGCACCCACATAAGTGCGTCTGTGTCCCTTTATTTCCGCCTCGTCTCTGAGACCTCCAAGGGACATTCTTCCAAACTTCCTTCCCATCGCTTCCGCTATGGTTCTGCCTAGCGACGTCTTCCCCACTCCTGGAGGCCCCACAAGACAGAGAATGGGAGCCTTGAGATTCTTTGAAAACTTCCTGGCCACGAGATACTCCAGTATTCTCTCCTTGACTTCTCCGAGCCCGTAATGGTTCTTATCCAGGATCTTCCTCGCCTCTTTTATGTCGAGTCTATCCTCGGTAGCAACGTTCCAGGGAAGGTTCAGAAGCCAGTCGAGATAGGTCCTGACAACCGTCGCCTCGGCGCTGTAGGGCGACATCTTCTCGAGCCTCTGAATCTCTTTGTAGGCCTTTTCCTTCACGTAGTCCGGGTAATCACCTTTTTCTACCTTCTCGTAGAGTTCCTTGATCTCCAGCTCCTCTTCCACTCCGAGTTCTTCTTTTATAGCTCTGAGCTTTTCGCGGAGCACGTATTCTCTCTGGGTCTTCTCTATTCTGTCTTTCACTTTTTTCTCAATTTCCTCTTCTATCTCGAGAATCTCGATTTCCTTCACCAGTATTGAGAGTATCTTCTCGAGACGTTCAAGCGGATGAACCGTCTCGAGGAGTTCCTGCTTCGTCTCCAGAGGAACAGGAAGAATCGAAGCAACGAAGTCTGCCAGTTTGTCCGGATCCTGCATTTCTTTAAGGGTAACGAGCGTCTCCTGAGGGAACCTGTGGGTCAGATTGAAATATCTGACTGCCTTGTCTTTGACGCTTCTCATAAGTGCTTCGAGTTTCTTCGTTTTTCTGTATTTCACCTTCAGTATTTTTATCTTCGTGAGGAAGAAAGGATCAGTCGAGACGAATTCCTCTATTTGAGCTCTCTCCAGCCCTTCCACGAGCACCTTGAACGTGTCATCTGGAAGCTTCATTATCTGAAGCACCTTCACGACCGTTCCTACTTTGTAGAGATCTTCCGGTTCTGGTATCTCAACGGATGGATCTTTCTGATTGACCACCAGAAGAAGTCTGTTGTACTTTTCCATGGCTTCTTCGAGCGCTATGAGAGAGCCGGTCCTTCCCACGTAAAAAGGAACAACGGTGTTTGGAAAGACTCCCATTCCGTTTCTCAAAGGAATACACGGCAAGCTGTCAGGTATCTCCAGCTCTTTTTCCTGCTGACTGGCGTATTTCTCAAGTATTTTGAAGCTCTTTTCGGTATCTTTCGATTTTTTCGACAAGAAAGTTCACCTCCTCGGGTATAAGGATCTCCACGTTTCTGTGACTCTCGTCCGCTATTTCTATCTTCACCTTTATCGAGTCCTCAGGCCAGAATCCATCGAACAGATCTCCCCATTCTACCACCATGATTCCGTCTTCGTCCTCCAGTATGTCTTCAACATCGAGACTGAGAAAGTCCGTGTCTTGAAGTCTGTAAAGATCGAGGTGGTATATTGTTTTCAAACCTGGATAAACATTCATGAGGGTGAAAGTAGGACTTTTCACCATTTTTTCATCGAGACCTATCGCTCTGATCATGCCCTTCACAAACGTTGTTTTTCCAGCTCCGAGATTTCCGGAGAGGATCACCACCTCTCCGCCCTTGAGATTCTCAGTGAGAATTTTTGCGAGTCTTTTCAACTGTTCTTCGGTCAAATTTTCAAACCGTAAATGTCTCATTTTCTGTTCCTCCACAGTGTTGTACAATACATATTGAATCCCTCCGGAAGGAGACACAACGAATGGTTTACGTGGGAACGAGCGGTTTTTCCTTTGAAGATTGGAAGGGAGTGGTGTACCCCGAACATTTGAAACCTTCCCAGTTTCTGAAGTACTACTGGGCGGTGCTTGGATTCAGAATCGTGGAATTGAATTTCACTTATTACACACAACCATCGTGGCGCTCCTTTGTTCAGATGTTGAGAAAGACCCCTCCCGATTTCTATTTTACCGTAAAGACCCCAGGAAGCGTCACACACGTTCTCTGGAAAGAGGGAAAAGATCCGAAAGAGGACATGGAAAATTTCACACGTCAAATAGAGCCTCTAATAGAAGAACAAAGACTAAAGATGACTTTAGCACAGTTTCCATTTTCTTTCAAATTCTCCAGAAAAAACGTGGAGTATCTTGAAAAACTGAGAGAAAGCTACCCGTACGAACTCGCTGTGGAGTTCAGACACTACTCCTGGGACAGAGAAGAAACATATGAATTCTTGAGAAATCATGGTATAACCTTTGTAGTGGTGGACGAACCGAAGCTTCCCGGATTGTTCCCTTATCGACCCATAACAACAACTGATTACGCCTACTTCAGATTTCATGGAAGGAACGAAAGATGGTTCGAGGCCGAAGGGGAAGAAAGGTACGATTACCTCTACAGCGAGGAAGAACTGAAAACTCTTTTTGAAGATGTTGTAGAACTTTCACGAAGAGTGAAGGAAACTTATGTCTTCTTCAACAACTGTTACAAAGGTCAGGCGGCAATAAACGCCTTGCAGTTCAAGAAGATGCTGGAGGAGAGAGTGTGAGCGTTCTGGATGAGATTCTCAGTGTTCTCGAAGAAACCCAAGAAGATCTCTTTGATCTTGTCGGAAAACACATACACCAGCTCAGAAAGAAGTATTCAGACGCAGAAATAAACGAAGCGCTCCGGATGATACTG
Source organism: Thermotoga maritima MSB8 (assembly GCF_000008545.1). Taxonomy (NCBI): domain Bacteria; kingdom Thermotogati; phylum Thermotogota; class Thermotogae; order Thermotogales; family Thermotogaceae; genus Thermotoga; species Thermotoga maritima. The sequence goes on along the minus strand of NC_000853.1, from coordinate 1,618,253 downwards.
TTTGCCATGGAGATTTCTCAGAAACCCATAATCCACCGTGTTTTTGAAGATTATCCGAGAGAAAAAAGGATTTTCGTGGAGGAAGATCTGACCAGAGAGGAAATGGAACTCTTCCTGAAAGGGGAAATGAACGAGCTCGATCTCGAAGAGAAAAACTGGTTTTAAGAGGTGAAAGTATGAGAGCCCTCGTTCTCGCAGCGGGAAAGGGTACGAGGATGAAATCAAAGATTCCAAAAGTGTTACACCCACTCTCTGGAAGGCCCATGATAGAGTGGGTGATCGAAACAGCTGGGAAAGTAGCGCAGAAAGTTGGTGTTGTCCTCGGTTTTGAAGCGGAATTGGTCAGAAAAGCTCTTCCGGAATGGGTAGATGTCTTCGTTCAGGGAGAACAGCTGGGCACCGCACACGCTGTGATGTGTGCAAAAGACTTCATCGAACCGGGAGATGACGTTTTGATCCTCTACGGGGACGTTCCTCTCATAAGCGAAAACACCTTGAAAAGAATGATCGAAGAACACAGAAAAGGTGCAGATGTGACCATCTTGGTGGCTGACCTCGAAGACCCATCCGGGTACGGTAGAGTCATACAAGACGGAGACAAATACAGAATAATAGAGGACACAGACCTGCCAGAAGAATTGAAGAGTGTAACAACAATCAACACCGGATTTTACGTGTTCTCCGGTGATTTTCTTTTAAGAGCACTCCCGGAGATAAAGAACGAGAACGCGAAAGGAGAGTACTATCTCACGGATGCGGTCAATTTCGCCGAAAAAGTGAGGGTTGTAAGAACGGACGATCTACTCGAAATAACGGGAGTGAACACCAGAAAGACTCTTGTCTGGCTCGAGGAACAGCTCAGAATGAGAAAAATAGAAGAGCTTTTGGAAAACGGTGTTACCATCTTAGATCCAGCCACCACCTACATTCACTACTCCGTCGAAATCGGCATGGACACGGTTATTTACCCCATGACTTTCATAGAAGGCAAGAGCCGTGTGGGAGAAAACTGCGAGATAGGACCCATGACGAGAATAGTCGACTGTGAGATAGGAAACAACGTGAAGATCACAAGATCTGAATGTTTCAAGAGTGTGATAGAAGACGATGTCTCCGTTGGTCCATTTGCGAGGCTGAGAGAAGGAACGATTTTGAAGAAATCTTCAAAAATTGGAAACTTCGTTGAAATCAAAAAAAGTACAATTGGAGAGGGAACCAAGGCTCAACACCTCAGTTACATAGGAGACGCGTTCGTCGGAAAAAATGTGAACGTAGGCGCAGGGACAATCACCTGTAATTACGATGGTAAGAAAAAGAATCCCACCTTCATTGAAGATGGAGCATTCATAGGAAGCAACTCATCTCTGGTGGCACCCGTTCGCATTGGGAAAGGAGCTCTGATAGGAGCGGGATCGGTGATAACAGAGGACGTTCCACCGTATTCCCTCGGTCTGGGTAGAGCGAGGCAGGTTGTGAAAGAAGGGTGGGTATTGAAAAAGAGAAAGGAGGAATGATATGTCTTTCTCAAACGAAATGAAAGTTTTTTCTGGGAACGCCAACAGACCTCTGGCTGAGAAGATAGCGAATTACCTCAACCTTCAACTCGGTGACTGTGAGGTCGGAAGATTCGCCGACGGAGAGATAAACGTCCGCATAAACGAAACAGTGAGGGGACACGATATCTTTCTCATTCAGCCCACCTCGCCTCCGGTGAACGAGAACCTCATGGAACTTCTCATAATGATCGACGCGTTCAAGCGGGCATCAGCCAACACCATCGCCGTCGTGATTCCCTACTACGGATACGCGAGACAGGATAGGAAGGCAAAGGGAAGGGATCCTATCAGTGCCAAGCTGGTTGCAAACCTCATCACCGTGGCTGGAGCAACCCGCGTTCTGACGGTGGATCTCCACGCGGAACAGATACAGGGGTTCTTCGACATTCCCGTTGACAATCTCTGGAGCTACCCCGTCTTCGCAGAGGAACTCCTCAAAAGAGAAAACATCGTCCCTGAGGAAACAGTGGTTGTGTCACCAGATGTTGGTGGTGTGAGAAGGGCAAGGAGAATGGCCGAAAGACTCGGGACATCGCTTGCAATTCTCGATAAAAGAAGACCAAGTGACAACGTCGCGGAAGTGGTCAACATAATAGGAGAAGTCGAAGATAAAGTGGTTATTATGTTCGATGATATAATAGATACTGCTCACTCTATAGTGAAGGGTGCAGAAGCACTGAAAAACGCGGGTGCAAAGAGGATCATAGCCTGTGCAACGCACGGTGTCTTTTCCGATAGAGCTCTGGAAAGAATAGAAAATTCCTCGATAGACACCGTATACATAACCGACACGATATATCACGAGAATCTTCCAGAAAAGGTTAAGGTGATCTCGGTAGCGAATCTCATAGGAGAAGCCATCATGCGAATAAGAAAACATCTGTCTGTGAGCACGCTCTTCAGATGACAATGCGAAGACCTACGGGAGGGAGAAAAGATGGTAAGTCTGGAAGCAAGAGTGAGAGAAGTGAAGGGAAAAAGAGAAGCGAGGCGTCTCAGAAGAAGAGGAGAAGTACCAGCGGTAGTGTACGGACCAGCAACTGAACCTATACCCGTGAAAATCAAAAGATCGGTCCTCGAGAAGATATTCCACACCATATCCGAAGCAACTCCCATTCAATTGATAATCAAAGACGATCAGGGAAACACGGTGGCGGAAAAAACCGTGTTTCTCAAGATGGTTCAGAGGGACAAAGTCTCCGAAACGGTCGTTCACCTCGACTTCTATGAACCGACAAAGGGCCACAGAATGAGGATCAATGTGCCTCTCAAAGTTGTTGGAAAACCCGTCGGTGTTGAAAAGGGCGGATTCCTCGAAGTGTTCCATGAAGAGATACCTGTTGAAACCGATCCCGACAAAGTCCCACAGGAAATAGAAGTGGACGTTTCTTCTCTCGATCTCGGCGACGTGATTCATGCAAGAGATCTGAAACTCCCAGAAGGTGTCAAGTGCCTTCTCGAAGAAGAAGAGGCAGTTGTTTCCGTACTCGTTCCGAAAGAAGTGGCGATCGAAGAGGCCACGGAAGAAGAGGAAGAAGCTGCAGAACCTGAAGTTATAAAGAGAAAGGAAGAGGAAGAGGAATAACGCATGGTTGTTGTTGGTCTGGGGAATCCAGGCCCACGTTATGCCTTCACCCGGCATAACGTGGGTTTTCTGTTTCTGGACTTTTTGAAAAACAAAGACTGGAAAACTGAAAAATATTTCGCGTGGAACAAAATTAACCTGGCTGGAAATGAAGTGGCTCTGGTGAAACCATTGACCTATATGAACCTCAGCGGTTTGGCGATGCCCCACGTTTTGAAATTCTTCAGCGCCAGTCTGGATGATATAATAGTGGTGTACGATGACGTGAGTTTGAAACTCGGGAAGATCCGCATCAGGAAGAAAGGTTCCGACGGTGGGCACAACGGCATGAAATCCATTATACAGGCGCTTGGAACACAGGAGATAAAACGTATAAGGGTAGGAATAGGCGATAAACCAGAAGGAATGGATCTTGTAAATTTCGTGCTGGGAGAATTCTCAGACGAGGAGTGGATTATACTTAACAAAGTGTTTGAAGTAATGAAAGAAGCCCTTGAGGTGATTCTCGTCGAAGGAATAGAAAAAGCAATGTCTATCTACAATTCCTTAGAGGTGAGAGCATGAAATGCTTGAGATGTGGCCATGAAACTTCAAAGTCATATAAAGTGGATTTCGACGGTGTGGAAAAAGAGATCGCATACTGTCAAAAGTGCTTGATGGATGTTTTAAAAGAGAGTGTCCCACTCAAAAACACTCCATCTCCCTCAGAGGACTCGATGGAAAAAAAAAGGCATCTTTCCTTCGATGGAGAAATGGTGATTTTTGTGGAGACACCTTTGAGAATTCTGGAGGAAATGTTCGGGAAGCTCTGGTCAGATCAGGAGAAGGAAAACTTTGAGAATGAAAGAAAAATCACTTTCCTCGAAAGAAAGCTAAAAGAGGCAATAAAAAACGAAGATTACAGAAAGGCCAATCGTTTAAAACAACTCATACTTCAAATCAAAAACAAAACAGTAAAATGAAAAGCCCCCGAAGGGGCTTTTCATCATCTCAGGTAATCGAACAGAGATTTCACTCCTCTCACTCCATCTGGTTTCTTTAGCGTGATGCTCCTTCCTGGTTCAAGGAACAGAAAATCATCCTCGGGTACTTCATCAGAGAGAATCTTTACACCAAAAGCTGGCCTCTGCGCTGTCAGCTCTATGAGCTCTCCCATATCCTCGAGCGAAATCTCTGGATCTGGAAGTTCCAGATCGCGCCACTTTCTGAAAACCCTGTAGTTCCTGTATTTAACCCCATCCACTTCTGCCTCGACGAAGAAGAAAAGATCATCGGGTAGCTCTACTCTATCAACCAAACTCACACCGTCTGCTGGGAGTACCGTTCTGTAAGTCTTTTCGAATACCTTTTCTCCCTTCTTCTCGTAGGCTGCAAGCCTGAGAGAGACTTCTTTTGTCTCCCTCAGATCGCTCACCACCAGCAGTTCTATTTTGTTGTCTCTCTTCTTCAAAACGGGTAGAACTTCAGCGAAGAATCTTCTCGCATAGTAGTAGAGAGCTTTGGGCCTTTTGAAGTAATCGACTGCGGACCAGCTGAAGACCGGCCAGCTGTCGTTGAACTGCCAGAAGAGAGCGCCGGCCGTTTTGTACTTCCTGCTTCGCCAGTGTTCAACACCGAACTTGATCGCCTCCGCCTGGTTGAGCTGGGACAGATACACAAAACTGTCGAAATCTTTACACTTTCCAAAATTTCCGAATATGAACCTGATCAATCTTTCCTGTCCTTCCACCTGTTTGTTGTGCTTCAGCATGACGGGATGGAATATCTCTCTTTCCTCGGGTTTTGAAAAGAACTCTATCGTCTCTGGATGGGGAGCACCCTGAAATCCAAACTCGCTGATGAACCTTCCGGTGTCTTTTTCGTAGTTTTCGTAGTTCATCCAGCCACTCCACACGTACCAGACGTGCCTGTCTCCTTCCTTTTCGCTGTTCGCTTTTTCACCGCCGTATGGACTGGATGGCCAATAGGGAGTGGACGGGTCTTCTTCGGCACAAATCTCAGGAAAATCGAAGAGGTAGAGCCTGTTTCCGAGGTTGATACCATCCACTTTTCTGGCCATATTTCCCCATTCATCGAATCCCCAGTTGTTTTCGTTGTTTCCGCACCAGAGAACAATGGAGGGATGGTATCTGAGTTTTCTCACAATCTTTCTTGCCTCTTCGTTCGCGAGTTTTCTGAACCACGGAAGATGATCCGGATATTCAAGACACGCGTACATGAAATCCTGCCACACCATGATACCGAGTTCATCACAGAGTCTGTAGAAGATCTCTCTCTCGTAGATTCCTCCTCCCCAGACCCTGAGCATGTTCATATTGGCACTCCTTGCCATTTTGACGAGCTTTTCGTAATCTTCCTCCTTCAACCACGTGAGGATGTTTTCTGAGGGAATCCAGTTAGCACCCTTAGCGAAGACTTTCTCACCGTTGATTTCGAATATGAAAGTTTTTCCTTCTTCATCGGGCTCCTGAACGATTCTGACTCTTCTCAAACCGATTTTCTTTTCTTCTCTGTAGATCTCTCCGTTTAAGTCTTTCAACACGAAAACGAAATCGTACAGGTACGGTTTCCCCACGTTCCACGGATACCATAGTTTCACATCTTTCAGGTGGAACACTCCATCGAAGAGCTTTTCTCCGTTCTTTTCAAGAACAGGAAACTCCCCTATCTTTTCACCGTTTACATAAACTTCCACAATGAGATTTCCTTCCCCGTGTACGAAACCGTTCACCCTCACAAGGGCATCTTTCCCCTCAAGTTCCAACAGATAAGCCGTTGAATCCTGAAGACGTGCCCTGTACACCTCGAGGTAGACGGGTTTCCAAATACCGCTTGTAACGATTCTGGCACCCCAGTCCCATCCGTACGAATACTGGGCTTTTCTTATGTATCCTCTGATGGGATCTTCAGGACCGCCGAGGACCCCGTAGTTCTGCTCGAGAGTTTTCGGAACTCTGATGGGAGATTTTATGTACACCTTCAGGTGATTCTTTTCTTTCAACACGTTCGTGACATCGAAGCGATACTCGATGAACATGTCTTCGGTGCTTCCAAGGTAAACACCGTTCAGATAAACATCCGACAGCGTGTCGACGCCCTCAAAAACGAGATCGACACGTTCCCCCTCTTTCACATCTTCTTTGAACTCGAACTCCCTCTCGTAGATCCACTCTCTGTCTTCTATTTCCTTGAAGAGATCTTCGTTCATCCCAACGTACGGGTGTGGAAGAAGACCTTTTCTGACCAGATCTGCCTGGACAACCCCTGGCACAGTCCCTTCAAACGAAAATCTCCCTTCGTTATCCCTAACGCTCCAGAAACCATTCAGGTCGATTCTTTTCACGTTATCACCTCCTCATGAATGTATATCACACTCTCTATGAAAAAACGAAATGGTAAAATTCAAAAGAGAGGTTAATTTTTCCGGAGGTGATCGAGGAGTGTACAGACCCGACCTGATCAGGAATATATGCATAATAGCGCATATCGATCATGGAAAGACAACCCTGGTGGACAGGATTCTTGAAATCACAAATACGGTGGACAGAAGAAAAATGAGAGAGCAGTACCTGGACATGATGGATATAGAGAGAGAAAGAGGAATCACCATAAAGGCCCAGCCGGTGAAGGTCATGTACACGGCAGAAGATGGAAACACCTATGAAATAAACATAATAGACACGCCGGGACACGTGGATTTCTCTTACGAAGTGGGAAGGAGTATGGCGGCCTGTGAAGGTGCCATACTGCTCGTTGATGCAACGCAGGGAGTGGAAGCCCAGACGGTTGCCCACACCTACCTTGCCATAGAACATGATCTGGAGATAATTCCGGTGATCAACAAGATCGATCTTCCGAATGCAAACATAGAGGAAACTGCCCTTGAAATAAAGGACCTTCTTGGTGTAAGCGAAAACGAAATCTTGCTCGTCAGCGCCAAGGAAGGAACCGGTGTGAAAGAACTCCTCGAAGCCATCGTCAAAAGGGTTCCTCCTCCGAAGGGAGACATCAACGGCAAACTCAAGGCACTTATATTCGACGCGAAATACGACAATTACAAAGGTGTGATCGTACACGTTCGTCTCTTCGATGGTCAGGTGAAACCAGGTGATAAAATAATGACTTTCTCCAACAAAAAAGTCTACGAAGTCCAGGAAGTAGGAGTGTTTCTGCCGGAGATGGAACCGGTGGATTCACTCAGTGCGGGCGAAGTGGGATACATCATCGCAGGGATAAAAGAGGTGTCGGACGCGCGGGTGGGAGACACGATCACATCGGCGAACGATCCGGTAGATGAAGCTCTTCCGGGATACAGAGAGATAAAACCGATGGTCTTCGCCGGGATGTTTCCAGGGCTTCCCGAATACTACGAAGAACTCAGAAAAGCCCTCGAAAAGCTGAAACTCAATGATTCTGCGCTGTACTTTGAGCCCACGATGTCCCCAGCTATGGGTTTTGGCTTTCGATGTGGTTTTCTGGGACCTCTCCACATGGAAGTGGTGAGGGAAAGAATAGAGAGAGAGTTCGATCTCGCTGTCATTCTCACCGCACCGAACGTCAGATACAGGGTGAAGCTCAGAAACGGTGAGGAAATAGAGATCACGGATCCTTCCAAATTTCCCGATGAAGGCGAGATACTGGAAGCGTACGAACCGTACGTTGATCTTTCGATCATAACACCGAGCGAATACATCGGAGCGATAATAAATCTCGTTCAGAATGAAAAGAGAGGAGAACTCAGAATAACCGAGAACGCAGGAAAAAATCGCGTCATTCTCAGATTCGACGCTCCACTTGCCGAAATAATCTATGACTTCTTTGACAGAATGAAAGCGGTGAGCAGAGGTTATGCCTCCATGGATTACGAGTTCAAAGAGTACAGAAGAAGCGATCTGGTGAAGGTTACCATACTCGTAAACAAAGAACCCGTCGACGCATTGTCGTTCATCGTACACAGGTCGAAAGCGTACCAGATGGCACGAAAGATAGTAGAAAAGCTGAAAGATCTGATCCCGCGTCACCAGTTCCAGATTCCCATTCAAGCGAAAGCCGGAGGCAGGATAATAGCAAGAGCAGACATAAAAGCCCTCAGAAAAGACGTTCTGGCAAAGTGTTACGGTGGAGATGTGACGAGGAAAATGAAACTTCTCGAAAAACAAAAGGAGGGTAAAAAGAAACTCAGGGAAATCGGGCGCGTGACCATTCCACAGGAGGCGTTCCTGGCTCTTCTCAAAATAGGAGGGGAGGATGAAAAGTGAGGCGTTCTTTGTTTCTCGTTGTTGTACTCCTGATGCTTTCTTCATGCACGTTGATAAAAATAGTGGTACCACCGGAGGCCTATTCTCTGGATACAGCCATCTTCGTTCTGGAGACCAGAGATTACAGATTGTCGGATGTGAAGGAGATAGACAGTTATGGAGACGTGGAAATGAAGGGCAAAGTTGCGGTTTTTGAAACGGAGTATGGCCCTGTTTTCCTCTACGTCTACAAAGGCGAAGAAGCGAAGAAGATCTGGAAGAAATTGAACGGCAGAGCCGGGTTTGTGTCCATAAGAAGTGTTCTGGACCTGCCCAACATGGGAAAATTCTCCACAGTATCGAACGGAAAGAAGATCGTCGCCTGGTGGAGAAAAAACTGGCTTTTCATCGTCGAAGGGAAAAACGGTGTAGAAGAATTTGTGAAGCACGTTTATAGAGTCTATGAGGAGATGAAACAGTGATCGTTCTGGGGCACAGGGGGTACTCTGCGAAATACCTTGAAAACACCCTCGAAGCGTTTATGAAGGCGATAGAAGCGGGGGCAAACGGTGTGGAACTGGACGTGAGACTGTCGAAGGACGGGAAAGTTGTTGTCTCACACGACGAAGATTTGAAAAGACTGTTTGGACTGGACGTGAAGATAAGAGATGCCACTGTGTCTGAGCTGAAAGAATTAACAGATGGAAAGATAACCACTTTGAAAGAAGTGTTCGAAAACGTTTCTGATGATAAAATCATTAACATCGAGATAAAAGAAAGAGAAGCGGCAGATGCTGTTCTAGAAATTTCGAAAAAAAGAAAGAATCTGATATTCTCTTCTTTCGATCTGGACCTGCTCGATGAGAAATTCAAGGGGACAAAATACGGCTATCTGATAGATGAAGAGAACTACGGAAGTATAGAAAACTTTGTCGAGAGAGTAGAAAAAGAACGTCCTTATTCGCTCCACGTACCGTACCAGGCGTTCGAATTAGAATACGCAGTAGAGGTTTTGAGAAGTTTCAGAAAAAAAGGAATCGTGATCTTTGTCTGGACGCTGAACGATCCGGAAATTTATAGAAAGATACGCAGAGAAATAGACGGGGTTATCACGGACGAAGTGGAACTCTTCGTGAAGTTGAGGTGAAAAGCCGTGGAGTACAAAAAGTTTGTGGAAGCAAGAAGAGAGCTGAACGAGAAGGTGTTATCCCGTGGAACTCTGAACACGAAGAGATTCTTCAATCTCGACTCCGCCGTTTACAGGCCCGGGAAACTCGATGTAAAGACCAAAGAACTGATGGGGCTCGTAGCATCCACGGTTCTCAGGTGCGATGATTGTATAAGGTACCACCTTGTAAGGTGTGTTCAGGAAGGAGCGAGCGACGAAGAGATCTTCGAAGCCCTTGACATCGCCCTCGTGGTTGGTGGCTCTATCGTGATACCGCACTTGAGAAGAGCTGTGGGATTCCTTGAAGAGCTGAGGGAGATGGAGAAAAATGGCGAGACTATTTCTCTTTGATGGAACTGCTCTGGCCTACAGAGCGTACTATGCGCTCGATAGATCGCTTTCTACTTCCACCGGCATTCCCACAAACGCCACATACGGTGTGGCGAGGATGCTGGTGAGATTCATCAAAGACCATATCATTGTCGGAAAAGACTACGTTGCTGTGGCTTTCGACAAAAAAGCTGCCACCTTCAGACACAAGCTCCTCGAGACTTACAAGGCTCAAAGACCAAAGACTCCGGATCTCCTGATTCAGCAGCTTCCGTACATAAAGAAGCTGGTCGAAGCCCTTGGAATGAAAGTGCTGGAGGTAGAAGGATACGAAGCGGACGATATAATTGCCACTCTGGCTGTGAAGGGGCTTCCGCTTTTTGATGAAATATTCATAGTGACCGGAGATAAAGACATGCTTCAGCTTGTGAACGAAAAGATCAAGGTGTGGCGAATCGTAAAAGGGATATCCGATCTGGAACTTTACGATGCGCAGAAGGTGAAGGAAAAATACGGTGTTGAACCCCAGCAGATCCCGGATCTTCTGGCTCTAACCGGAGATGAAATAGACAACATCCCCGGTGTAACTGGGATAGGTGAAAAGACTGCTGTTCAGCTTCTAGAGAAGTACAAAGACCTCGAAGACATACTGAATCATGTTCGCGAACTTCCTCAAAAGGTGAGAAAAGCCCTGCTTCGAGACAGAGAAAACGCCATTCTCAGCAAAAAGCTGGCGATTCTGGAAACAAACGTTCCCATTGAAATAAACTGGGAAGAACTTCGCTACCAGGGCTACGACAGAGAGAAACTCTTACCACTTTTGAAAGAACTGGAATTCGCATCCATCATGAAGGAACTTCAACTGTACGAAGAGTCCGAACCCGTTGGATACAGAATAGTGAAAGACCTAGTGGAATTTGAAAAACTCATAGAGAAACTGAGAGAATCCCCTTCGTTCGCCATAGATCTTGAGACGTCTTCCCTCGATCCTTTCGACTGCGACATTGTCGGTATCTCTGTGTCTTTCAAACCAAAGGAAGCGTACTACATACCACTCCATCATAGAAACGCCCAGAACCTGGACGAAAAAGAGGTTCTGAAAAAGCTCAAAGAAATTCTGGAGGACCCCGGAGCAAAGATCGTTGGTCAGAATTTGAAATTCGATTACAAGGTGTTGATGGTGAAGGGTGTTGAACCTGTTCCTCCTTACTTCGACACGATGATAGCGGCTTACCTTCTTGAGCCGAACGAAAAGAAGTTCAATCTGGACGATCTCGCATTGAAATTTCTTGGATACAAAATGACATCTTACCAAGAGCTCATGTCCTTCTCTTTTCCGCTGTTTGGTTTCAGTTTTGCCGATGTTCCTGTAGAAAAAGCAGCGAACTACTCCTGTGAAGATGCAGACATCACCTACAGACTTTACAAGACCCTGAGCTTAAAACTCCACGAGGCAGATCTGGAAAACGTGTTCTACAAGATAGAAATGCCCCTTGTGAACGTGCTTGCACGGATGGAACTGAACGGTGTGTATGTGGACACAGAGTTCCTGAAGAAACTCTCAGAAGAGTACGGAAAAAAACTCGAAGAACTGGCAGAGGAAATATACAGGATAGCTGGAGAGCCGTTCAACATAAACTCACCGAAGCAGGTTTCAAGGATCCTTTTTGAAAAACTCGGCATAAAACCACGTGGTAAAACGACGAAAACGGGAGACTATTCAACACGCATAGAAGTCCTCGAGGAACTTGCCGGTGAACACGAAATCATTCCTCTGATTCTTGAATACAGAAAGATACAGAAATTGAAATCAACCTACATAGACGCTCTTCCCAAGATGGTCAACCCAAAGACCGGAAGGATTCATGCTTCTTTCAATCAAACGGGGACTGCCACTGGAAGACTTAGCAGCAGCGATCCCAATCTTCAGAACCTCCCGACGAAAAGTGAAGAGGGAAAAGAAATCAGGAAAGCGATAGTTCCTCAGGATCCAAACTGGTGGATCGTCAGTGCCGACTACTCCCAAATAGAACTGAGGATCCTCGCCCATCTCAGTGGTGATGAGAATCTTTTGAGGGCATTCGAAGAGGGCATCGACGTCCACACTCTAACAGCTTCCAGAATATTCAACGTGAAACCCGAAGAAGTAACCGAAGAAATGCGCCGCGCTGGTAAAATGGTTAATTTTTCCATCATATACGGTGTAACACCTTACGGTCTGTCTGTGAGGCTTGGAGTACCTGTGAAAGAAGCAGAAAAGATGATCGTCAACTACTTCGTCCTCTACCCAAAGGTGCGCGATTACATTCAGAGGGTCGTATCGGAAGCGAAAGAAAAAGGCTATGTTAGAACGCTGTTTGGAAGAAAAAGAGACATACCACAGCTCATGGCCCGGGACAGGAACACACAGGCTGAAGGAGAACGAATTGCCATAAACACTCCCATACAGGGTACAGCAGCGGATATAATAAAGCTGGCTATGATAGAAATAGACAGGGAACTGAAAGAAAGAAAAATGAGATCGAAGATGATCATACAGGTCCACGACGAACTGGTTTTTGAAGTGCCCAATGAGGAAAAGGACGCGCTCGTCGAGCTGGTGAAAGACAGAATGACGAATGTGGTAAAGCTTTCAGTGCCGCTCGAAGTGGATGTAACCATCGGCAAAACATGGTCGTGAGGAGGTGTTATCTGTGGATGCAAGAATCGTGAACGCCCTCATTGGATCGGTTTATGAAACCATCAGAGATGTTCTGGGGATAGAGCCGAAAACAGGAAAACCCAGCACCGTATCACACATAGAGATTCCCCACTCGCTGGTAACCGTCATTGGAATAACAGGTGGAATAGAAGGCAGTCTGATCTATTCTTTTTCGTCGGAGACGGCACTGAAAGTTGTTTCCGCTATGATGGGTGGAATGGAATACAATCAACTCGATGAACTCGCTCTGAGCGCGATAGGAGAACTTGGAAACATGACAGCCGGGAAGCTGGCGATGAAACTCGAACACTTGGGAAAACATGTGGATATCACCCCGCCAACTGTGGTGAGTGGAAGAGATCTCAAAATAAAGAGTTTTGGTGTTATTTTGAAACTTCCGATCTCTGTCTTTTCGGAAGAGGATTTCGATCTTCATCTTTCAGTGAAGAGCGGAGGGTGATGCCTATTTCCAGAAATCTTTTCAGGGACTTTGGAAAATACAACATAGTCGTTATGTTCATAACGACTCTGGCTTCGAACATCGTTGTCGGTGCTTTGATCGGGTATTATCTGGACAAATGGACCTTCAAAAATGGGATTTTACTGTTTATTTTCATAATTTTAGGAATTGTTTCAGGTTTCTATAACGGTTTCAAAATTCTTTTGAAAGAAACTGAGAGGTATGATAAAAGTGAAAAGGTTAACGAAAAAGATGGCAGTGACGATAATGATAATGGGAATGGTTGAAGCACTCGTTTTTGGCTTGATAAGTGGCTTCGAAAAGAGCTGGAGCCCACTCCTTGGAAGTGCAGGAGCTGTACTGAATCTCTTTTCTTTGAAAAACGACATAGAAAAGATGGCTTCCAGGGGAACCACAAAGGGATGGGTCTTTGGATACTTGGGAAGATACACCTTCAGCGCGGCGCTTCTTCTTCTGGGTGGTCTTGTGTCTTTTGAAACTCTTCTGGGAGTTTTCTTTGGTTTGATGAATTTGAAGATAGTCTCTTTCATAGCCTGGAGGTGGACGGATTGAAGATCACGTTTTCAAAAAAAGAGAAAATATTTCTCGCTGTCTTCATTTCCCTCTACGTTCTCGTCGCCGTCTTGAACATCCAGCAGCTGAAACGGACACCCATGGAAGAGATCTTCGGTGGTCTCGGTAAAAGGTGGATTGTGGATATAAACGGCTTCAGGATCAATCCCATGACCATCATCGTTGGAACGGCTATAGCGATCTTTCTAATAGTGCTCGCGTACAGACTGAGAAAGTTCGAAATGATTCCAAACAGAAAGCAGGCTTTCATGGAGTCGATCCTCGAGATGTTTTACGAGATCGTTGACGAATCGATCCCAGATAAGCGATTCGTGAAACCCACTTTTGTAGTCGCAACCACACTTTTCCTCTTCATCACCATCTCGAACATAATAGGTGGAGCGGTGCCGGGCGTGAGTGTGGTCGCCGATGAAACTGGAGCTGTTCAGAAAGTAGTACTCTTCAACGACACCTGGCCGGCACCAACAGGAGACCTGAACACCAATCTCACCTACGCCGTCATGGTCCTCATCATCAGCCATGCTTTCGCCATAAAGTCCAAGGGATTCAAAGAGTGGCTGAAGTCCTGGTTCTATCCAAATCCGGTTATGTTCCCTATAAACCTCATCGGCGAACTGGCAAAACCCATCTCCCATTCTCTGAGGTTGTTTGGTAATATAGGAGGTGGAGCAATACTCGTTTACATCCTCTCTTACATGACGAAGTACTTCTTCGCTCCCATCATTTTCTGGGGATTCTTCGGTATCTTCGTTGGTCTGGTACAGGCGTTCGTGTTCAGTATGCTCGCAGTTGCATACATCAGTTCACAACTTTCGTAAGGAGGGGTCAAAGATGGAAAATCTTGGAGATCTCGCTCAGGGACTGGCGCTTCTTGGAAAATATCTCGGTGCAGGACTATGTATGGGAATAGGAGCCATCGGTCCTGGAATAGGAGAAGGTAACATAGGAGCCCACGCGATGGACGCCATGGCGAGACAACCTGAAATGGTCGGTACCATCACCACGAGGATGCTTCTTGCCGACGCCGTTGCCGAAACAACGGGTATATACTCTCTTCTCATAGCCTTCATGATCCTCCTCGTGGTGTGAGGAGGGGAGAACTTTGGGCTTTCTGGAGATAAACTGGACCTCAGCGGCAATGCTGATGCTCTTCGTTCTCATGGTGTATTTTCTAAACAAATTCCTCTACACACCGTTCATTGAGATGGCGGAGAAGAGAAGAAAAAAGGTGGAAGAGGACCTGAAAAGCGCTGAGCAACTGAAGGAAGAAGCCGAAAAGATGAGATCTGAAGCCGAGAGATTTCTCTCCGAAGCAAGGCAGAGAGCAGACGAAATCGTAGAAAGTGCCAGAAAAGAAGCCGAAGCGATTGTTGAAGAAGCTCGTGAAAAGGCAAAGAAAGAAGCGCAGAACATCGTAGAGTCCGCAAAAACACAGATAGAAGTTGAATACAAAAAGGCTCTGGAACAGGTTCAGGAAAGAGCAGCGGAACTCTCCGTGATACTCGCTACCAAGCTTCTCCAAAAGGTGTTTCAGGATGAAAGAGCAAGAAGAGAGTATCTCGTCAAAATCCTCAAAGAGGAGATAGAAAAGTCATGAGGTTCTCTGCGGTGGCGGGAAGGTACGCCAGAGCACTTTTAAACGTTGCAATAGAAAAAGAAAAAGAAGAGGAATACCTGAGATTCCTGGATCTTGTGTGCCAGATTTACGAATCAAGCAGGGAACTGTTTGACAATCCCATCTTGAAACCAGAAAAGAAGATTTCTCTCATAAAAGAGATAATGAAAAGTTTCGGCCAGGAAATGGATGAGTTTCAGGAACGATTTTTAACGCTCGTGTTTGAGAGAAAAAGACAGAAACTTCTGAGAAACATCAGGGATCTGTTCGAGTACGAGAAGATCCTGTCGGAGCAGAAAGTTCCGGCAAATCTATCGATAGCCCACAGCCCAGAAGATGAAGAACTTTCTCTCCTCAGAAAGTTCGTCAGAAAGTACGCTCTCAAGGATCCTGTTTTCGATATTTCCATCGACGAATCTCTCATAGCGGGTGCTCTCGTTGAATTCGAAGGATTCAGACTGGACACGACGGTTCAGGGCAGACTGAAAAGAATCGCCCGAGAAGCCCTCAAAAGGGGTGAGATGAGTTGAGGATAAATCCTGGAGAAATCACGAAGGTTCTCGAAGAGAAGATAAAAAGTTTCGAGGAGAAGATCGATCTCGAAGACACTGGTAAGGTCATCCAGGTTGGAGACGGTATAGCCCGTGCGTACGGGTTGAATAAAGTGATGGTGAGTGAGCTCGTGGAATTCGTCGAAACTGGAGTCAAAGGAGTCGCCTTCAATCTGGAAGAGGACAACGTTGGTATCATCATACTCGGTGAATACAAAGATATAAAAGAGGGTCACACCGTCAGAAGATTGAAAAGGATCATAGAAGTACCGGTTGGAGAAGAGCTCCTCGGTAGGGTGGTCAATCCGCTCGGAGAACCGCTCGATGGAAAGGGCCCAATAAACGCAAAGAACTTCAGACCGATAGAAATAAAAGCCCCCGGTGTCATCTACAGGAAACCCGTCGATACACCTCTCCAGACAGGAATAAAGGCGATCGACTCCATGATTCCCATCGGGAGAGGCCAAAGAGAGCTGATCATAGGAGATAGGCAGACGGGAAAAACGGCCATCGCTATAGACACCATCATCAACCAGAAAGGACAGGGTGTGTACTGCATTTACGTGGCGATAGGTCAGAAAAAGTCCGCTATTGCAAGGATCATCGATAAACTCAGACAGTACGGAGCCATGGAGTACACAACGGTGGTTGTGGCCTCCGCTTCCGACCCGGCATCTCTCCAGTACATAGCACCGTACGCGGGCTGTGCCATGGGAGAGTACTTCGCATATTCCGGAAGGGATGCCCTCGTGGTCTATGACGATCTTTCGAAGCACGCCGTCGCCTACAGACAGCTCTCACTTCTCATGAGAAGGCCCCCGGGAAGAGAGGCTTATCCTGGGGACATCTTCTATCTACACTCCAGACTCCTTGAGAGGGCCGTCAGACTGAACGACAAACTCGGTGGAGGATCCCTCACGGCTCTACCCATCGTTGAAACTCAGGCGAACGATATATCCGCCTACATTCCAACGAACGTGATATCCATCACTGACGGTCAGATATACCTCGAGCCCGGATTGTTCTACGCCGGTCAGAGACCTGCTATCAACGTTGGTCTGTCCGTTTCCAGGGTTGGAGGATCTGCGCAGATAAAAGCAATGAAGCAGGTCGCCGGTATGTTGAGAATTGATCTTGCACAGTACAGAGAACTCGAAACGTTCGCTCAGTTTGCCACAGAACTGGATCCAGCTACCAGAGCCCAGATCATAAGAGGACAGAGGCTCATGGAACTTCTGAAACAGGAACAGTACAGTCCTATGCCCGTTGAAGAGCAGGTCGTCGTTCTCTTCGCAGGTGTCAGGGGATACCTCGATGATCTCCCGGTGGAAGAAGTCAGAAGATTCGAGAAGGAATTTCTCAGATTTATGCACGAAAAGCACCAGGATATCCTCGACGACATAAAGACGAAGAAAGAACTGACTTCGGAAACGGAGGAAAAACTCAAGAAAGCCATTGAAGAATTCAAAACCACTTTCAGGGTGTGATGTGCAATGAGTAGAGGTCGAATGCTACAGATAAAGAGAAAGATAAACGCAACACAATCACTGATGAAGATCACGCGCGCTATGGAGATGGTAGCGCGCGCAAAGGTGAGAAAAATAGAGTCGGAGTATCAAAAATTCAAGCCCTTCTACGACGAAGTGAAAAGATTGTGGGCGCTGGTTCCAGCGGAATCTCTCGATCCGATCTTTTTTGAAGAAGGGAACAGAGACCTGATCGTGGTGATAACAAGCGATATGGGACTGTGTGGTTCCTTCAACAGTGAAATCTTGAGAGAGGCAGAAAGAGTGATCTCCGAATCCAGGGATCCACACCTCATACTCGTAGGTCTCAAAGCCATAAACCATTTCAAGGACGGAAAAGTGTTGAAAATGTACGACAGATTCTACGAAATACCCGACTTTAGAAACGGCTCTACGATCGTGGAAGATATTCTCAATTTTCTCGATGGGAAACCCGCGAGAGTCAGAGTGATTTTCAGCCGATTCAAAAACGTTCTTATACAGAGGCCAGAAGTGCACGAACTTCTTCCCATCAAAAAGGAAGAAAAAAAGAGAGAAGACTTCGAATACGAACCACGCCTAGAGCAAATTGCTCCGCTGATCTTTCATTACTATCTCTCGGCCACACTCATGGAACTCATGTTTCAGACGAAGATAGGAGAATACTACGCAAGACAGAACGCCATGAAGAACGCCACAGACAACGCCCAGGAAGTGATCAGGGAGCTGACACTGGCGTACAACAAAGCGCGTCAGGCTTCGATCACCCAGGAACTCATAGAGATCGTTACGGGAGCAGAAGCTCTGAAGGAAATAGAAAAATGAGGTGATATGGCATGGCAAAGGGTTCGAAAGGATTCATTGTGAGTATTATGGGACCTGTTGTGGACGTGAAATTTCCCGAAGAGGAACTCCCGGATATATACAACGCCCTCGAAGTTGTAAATCCCCAAACGGGGCAGAAGGTAGTGCTCGAGGTGGAGCAGCTCATCGGCGATGGAGTTGTTAGAACGGTGGCTATGGATTCAACAGACGGTTTAACCAAAGGTCTGGAAGTGGTAGATACAGGAGCTCCCATAACAGCACCTGTGGGGAAAGAAGTCCTTGGAAGGATCCTGAACGTGATAGGTGAACCTGTCGACGAAGCAGGAGAAATAAAAGCCAAAGAAAGATGGCCCATTCACAGACCAGCCCCTGAGCTTGTGGAACAATCCACAGAGATAGAAATCCTCGAGACCGGTATAAAGGTGATCGATCTTCTCGCTCCGTTCCCAAAGGGCGGAAAGATCGGTTTCTTCGGAGGAGCGGGCGTTGGAAAGACCGTGCTCGTTATGGAACTCATCAGAAACATCGCAATAGAACACAAGGGATTTTCAGTGTTCGCAGGTGTCGGGGAGAGAACAAGAGAAGGTAACGAACTCTGGCTCGAAATGCAGGAAAGCGGAGTTCTTGGAAACACCGTTCTCGTTTTTGGCCAGATGAACGAGCCCCCGGGAGCAAGGTTCAGAGTGGCTCTTACCGCCCTCACCATCGCTGAGTACTTCAGAGACGTAGAAGGAAGAGACGTTCTTCTCTTCATAGACAACATATTCAGGTTTGTCCAAGCTGGAAGTGAAGTCTCGGCACTTCTCGGAAGAATGCCGTCTGCTGTGGGATATCAGCCCACCCTCGCAACCGATATGGGAGAACTTCAGGAGAGAATCACTTCGACGAGGAGAGGTTCCATCACATCCGTTCAGGCCATATACGTTCCTGCGGACGACATAACCGACCCGGCACCGGCAACCACCTTCGCCCATCTTGATGCCACTGTGGTTCTGTCACGAAGAATAGCAGAACTTGGACTTTACCCGGCGGTTGATCCTCTCGACTCCTCCTCGAAAATTCTGGATCCAGCGATCGTTGGAAGAGAGCATTACGAAGTGGCAAGAGGTGTTCAGGAAGTTCTTCAGAGATACAAGGACCTTCAGGATATTATCGCCATACTCGGTGTGGAGGAACTCTCTCCGGAAGACAAACTTGTGGTTCACCGTGCCAGAAGAATTCAAAGGTTCCTCAGCCAGCCGTTCCACGTAGCAGAAAGGTTCACAGGTCGTCCTGGAAGATACGTACCCATTGAAGAAACAATTAGAGGATTCAAGGAGATTCTCGACGGAAAACTCGACGATGTACCTGAACAGGCGTTTCTCATGGCCGGAAACATCGACGAAGTTAAAGAAAGAGCAAAAGAAATGAGGAGTTGAAAATGTGAAGGTAAAAATCGTTACACCCTATGGGATCGTGTACGACAGAGAAAGCGACTTCATTTCTTTCAGAACGGTGGAAGGATCCATGGGAATCCTCCCCAGGAGGGCTCCCATAGTAACCCAGCTCTCCGTGTGCGATGTAAAAATAAAATCGGGTGATGATGAATACCATCTGAAAGTTGCGGGTGGTTTTTTGCTCTGCGATGGAAAAGATGTGATCATAATCACGGAAGAAGCCGGAAGAGAAGAAGACATCTCCCCTGATAGATTCATGGAAGCAAGGGAAAGAGTGGAAAGGGTGAGACGATTCTTCCAGTCTTCGTTATAGACAGCGCTGTCACAGTTGGCAATTGGGAACTTCCGTTTCCTGTAAGAACGATCGGTATAAAGGTCTACATCGACGATAAAGAGTACACAGACGACGTAGACATCGATAAAGAAACTTTTTACAGTCTTTTTGGAAAGGCAAAAAACTTCAGAACAGCCGTCCCCTCTCCGCTTGAAATGGAGAGGGTGCTTCGTGATATAATTTCTGAAGGTTGTACCCGTATATACTGCGTTCACCTTTCTTCAAAGCTGAGTGCTTTCTATAACGTGATGAAGAGCGTAACCGAACGTCTAAAAGAAAAGTTCCCATCGGTGACATTCAGGGTTATTGACACCAGACAAGTTTCAATAGGTGCAGGATATGTTCTTCTAAAGTTGATGGAATCGGTGAAAGACGGCAGAGAGGATCTTGAAAGAGTTGTTCAGGAAGCAAACGAAAGAATAAAGATCCGCTTCTCAGTGCTGGAATTCGATTATCTCATGAAGAGTGGAAGGGTAAAAGCGATAACAGGAATGCTCGGGAATCTCATAAAGATACATCCCATTCTGAGCATTGAAGATGGAGAACTCAGAGTGGTAGCGAAAAAACGTGGTTTAAAGAATGTTGTAGAGAAAATTGTTCAGGACCTGAAAATAGACGGAAGAAAAATGCTGGGACTTGTTTATGCCGGGGAAGAAATGAAGGAGATCGTTCTTGAAATAGAAGAAAAACTGAAAGACGAACACATCGAAAGGGTGGACATCGTGAGATTGCCTCCCACCCTT
Organism: Thermotoga maritima MSB8; assembly: GCF_000008545.1. Taxonomy (NCBI): domain Bacteria; kingdom Thermotogati; phylum Thermotogota; class Thermotogae; order Thermotogales; family Thermotogaceae; genus Thermotoga; species Thermotoga maritima. The sequence continues at coordinate 1,597,613 of NC_000853.1, read as the reverse complement.
GCTGTTCATTCTGGTCCCAAGATGTTCGGAGCAGGTGTATTCATACTGTAAGGGAGGTGCTTTTATGGAGTACAGGATAACGGGAAAGGGTGTAGAAATTTCCGAAGCCATCAAAAATTATCTGGAAAAAAGGCTCGATAAAATTGACAGGGTGATTTACGATGATGACCTCGTTTCCTTCAACGTTAGAATAGAAAAAGATGGTAAGAATCAATATGTGGTTAAGTTCAATATGAATCTGAAAGGGAACATCATCAATGTAGAAGAAAGACACCCGGATATTTACACCGCGATAGATTTTGCCTCGGATGCTCTAGAAAAACAGGTGAAAAGATTGAAAGAGAGGCTGAAGAACCACCCTCATAGAAGTTCTGCACTCGTTGAAACTCCTCTTGAAGAGCCAGGTGAATTTTCCCCATCTGACAAGGTCTCTTCTGTAAAAAGAGTTTCTCTTCTCAACCTCGATCTCGATGAAGCAGTTATGCAGATGGATGAGTTGAACCATCGATTCCTCGTTTTCAGAAACGTCAATACTGGCGAAATAAATCTCCTCTACAGGGACGAAAACGGAGACATTCATCTCATCGAGATGGCAGAGTAAACCGGAGGTGTCAAGGATATAAGAGAATTTCTCCTTAATGTTCAATCGGACAGCTTGTCTTACGCTGTAATGGACGATGGTGAACTCGAAGAGGTCTTTTTCGATGAAATAGAAACGATCGCAGGGAAAATTTACCTTGGAAGGATCGAAAAAATTGTACCAGGACTCGAAGCAGCCTTCGTGAAAATTGGAAAGGGCAGGAACGCCTTTTTGAAACTCAGCGAGATTAATGAAGCCTACAGGAAAACTGTTCTGAAAGGACAAGAAGTAAAAGAAGGCCAGAAGATACTCGTACAGGTGAAAAAGGATGCTTCGGGAAAAAAAGGACCTCAGGTAACACCCCAGATAGGGATAGCCGACAGATTCGTTGTCATATTTCCTTTCAAAAAAGTGATAGGTGTTTCAAGAAAGATAGAAGATGCTTCAGAAAGACGCAGATTGAGAACCATAGCCTTTTCTCTGAGAAAAAAATACGGTGTCGGTGTAATAATGAGGACAGCAGCGGAAGGTGTGGACGAAGAGGAGATCATAAAGAATTTCGAAAGGGCATTAGAAAAATGGAACCAGGTACTTCAAAAGTTCAGAAGATCGAGAAAACCGAAGTTGCTATACGAAGAAGATCCTGTAGAACAGATCATCAAAGAAAAGGTGAATTCGAAGATAGACAAATTGATTTACAACGACAGATCACTCCTTGAGACCTTACAGAAATATCTTCAAAATCTTCCGAAAAAACCGGAGATCGAGTACGTAGAAGGTGACCTGTTTGAAAAGTTTTCCGTTTACGAACGTTTGAAAAAACTTCTCTCCCGCACTGTTCCATTGAAAAGCGGAGGAAACATCGTCATAGATCGAACAGAAGCGCTCACCGTTATAGATGTAAACTCGGAAAGCTACACAGACGCTGAAAACCAGGAGGAACTCGCTTTGAAAACGAACATGGAGGCCATCGAAGAAATCGTTCGTCAGTTGATACTCAGAAACATTGGAGGAATCGTGGTAATAGATTTCATAAAGCAGAAAGATCCGAAGAGTTATGAAAAGCTTCTTTCACGATTCAAAGAGGTTGCAAAAAGAGACGGAACAAGAATCGAAATCTTTGGATTCACAAATCTTGGGCTTCTGGAAATAACAAGAAAAAGAACGACAAGACCTCTGGATACACTTCTTTTCACCCGGTGCCCCGTGTGTTCGGGAACGGGAAAAGTACTTTCTCAAAAGATTCTGCTTAAGAGAATCAGAGAAGATTTGAAAAAATTGAAAGATTTTGAGGAAGTAACATTGAAAGTTCATCCGAACATGTCTGGATACTTCAAAAGGGAAGATATAAAAAAGCTCCAGAAGGAATTCAAAGTAAAACTGAACCTGGATTACGGCTGGCACGATCCAAATTCTTACGAGATCAAGGCGAAGACCAAGAAAGGAGGAAAGTGACATGGAAATATCCATGGACCTAATCAAAAAGCTCAGAGAAATGACAGGTGCAGGTATTCTGGATTGTAAAAAAGCCCTCGAAGAAGCCAACGGTGATATGGAAAAAGCGGTGGAGATTCTCAGAAAAAAGGGTGCTGCAACAGCTGAAAAGAAAGCTGGAAGAACTACCAAAGAAGGAATCATCGTTGCATACGTTCACTTCAACGGAAGAATAGGTGTTCTGCTCGAGATGAACTGTGAAACGGACTTCGTGGCCAGAACCGATGAGTTCAAAGAACTCGCTTACAACCTCGCAAAACAGGTTGCTGCAATGAAACCTCTGTACGTCAGAAGAGAGGACGTTCCGGCAGAAGTCATAGAAAAAGAGAAAGAAATCTACAGAGCTCAGATCAAGGATAAACCTGAAAACATCGTGGAAAAGATCGTGGAAGGAAAGCTCGAGAAATTCTTCGAACAGGCGTGTCTCTACGAACAGACTTACATATTCGACGATACAAAAAAGGTGAAAGATCTCATAAACGAACTGATAGCGAAAACAGGTGAAAACATAAGAGTTTCAAGGTTCACAAGATACGAGATAGGAGAGGGTTACGAAGATTGATCAACGACACACATAAGCGAGGGTGAGCGAAAAGCTCACCCTTTTTTTGGAGGTATGGATCATGAGAGTACTGGTGAAGCTGAGTGGGGAAGCACTCTCGGGAGAAGGAGGCAGAGGGTTCGATCCAGAAAGAGTGAACTACATAGTCAACGAGATTAAAAGCGCCATTGAAGAAGGTTTCAAAATAGGTATCGTTGTGGGAGCAGGGAATCTCTTCAGGGGTGTCGAGCTGAAGAATCTCACCATGACAAGGGCCGATCAGATCGGTCTTCTCGGAACCGTGATGAATTCCGTATATTTGAAAGACATCTTCGAAAGATCCGGATTGAAAGCTCGAATTTATTCACAGATAGTGAATCTTCCGGATGTGGAAAGGGTGAACTACGATTCTATAGAATCTGCCCTAAGAGAAAACAGCATTCTGATCTTCGCTGGAGGCACGAGCAATCCATTTTTCACTACAGACACAGCAGCCGTTCTGAGAGCCCAGGAAATGAGAGCAAAATTGGTGGTGAAAGCCACAAAAGTGGATGGTGTGTACGATAAAGACCCAAAGAAATTTCCCGATGCGAAGAAGATCCCTCATCTCACGTTCTCAGAAGCGATGAAAATGGGGCTCAAGGTCATGGATGCCGAAGCCTTCGCTCTGTGTAAGAAGCTTGGAATTACAGTGAAGGTGATCAATTTCTTCGAACCAGGAACTCTTCTGAAAGCGCTGAAGGGAGAAGACGTGGGAAGCACCGTTGTTCCAGATTAATCCACGTATTTCCCCTTTGTTTCTCTTCCAAATATCAGAACGATCACACCGGCAAACATTGCCATCGCGGAGATCCATGCGAGGGTTTCCGCGATGCTTTTTCCTTTCTCCATCATGAAGCCTGTGTAGTAAGGAGCTATTATACCCGCTATCCTTGCCCATACTCCCGCTGCTCCGTTTCCAGTCCCCCTGAGCGACGTGGGATACAGCTCCGGTGTGTAAGCGTAGACCAGTCCCCACACTCCAAGACAGAAGAAAGAAAGGACCAAAGCAGCTGCAAGAAGCGAAGCATCTCCTCTCACGTTGGCCCACAGCAGAGCGGCAAGTCCTGTTCCTATGAAGTAAACACCAAGAGAAGCCTTTCTTCCCCATTTTTCTATGAAGTAGGCTGCCGAAAGGTACCCGGGAAGCTGTGCCACCATCATGTAGAATGTGAACCAGGAAGATTTGACAACACTCACACCCAGCGAGGAGAAGATCCTGGGAGCCCAGGTGAACAGAGCGTAATACACGAAGCTCACAACGAACCACGCTATCCAGATCACAACTGTGTCTTTCAAATGTTCCCTCTTCAAAAGAGCCAGGATGGGAACTTTCTCTTTTTTTGGAAGCTCCACCTCTTCCTCCACTCTTTTACCCAGAGACCTCTCCAGCGCTTCTTTTCCACCCTTCAAAAACGCGTACTTTGGGGTTTCGGGCATCCTAAGAAACACCGGAACAAAAAGGTACCCGATGGAGAAGATCCAGAAGACCCATCTCCAGTTCGGGAGAACATTCACTGCGAAGAGTCCTATCAGTATACTCCCAACCGCCCAGCTCGACTCCAGAAGCACAAGATACCTTCCCCTGAGTCTGATACTCGTGAATTCTGCAAGATACGCGTTGAACGAAGGCATCAAGCCTCCATACCCAAAACCCGAAAGGCCTCTCAGAACTAAAAGAGTTTCGAACGATGAGGAAAAGCCGGACAGAAAAGTGAAGGTGATCGTTACGATGAAAAAGAACAGATTGGAAACTTTCCTTCCAAGAAGGTCAGCCACGAACCCCACAGAAAGCGCTCCAAAAAGCATTCCAAGGAAGGTAGCACTTGCTATGGTAGCTCCCTGAGTAGAGGTGAGATTCCATTCCTTTATCACGTAAGGAAGCACAAAAGAAAGAAGCATAACACCGGCAGCATCGAACATCCAGGCGATAGAAGTGAGGATGAGAAACCTTCTCTGAGTTTTTCTGTCCACGTATTTTTCAACTATTTCGTCTATTCTCATCTTTTATCCCTCCTCTATCAGGAAACCTTTTTTCTTCAGCTCTCTCATGATTCTTTCCATTGTTTCTTCATCCGGTGCCTCTATGGTGTGAAGATGAACTCCTCCAGAGAGAGTTAAGAGAGGTTCTGTCTTTGCCATCTCCATCAAGTTTACAAATTTCAAGACCTCTTCCTCGGAGGAAACATCGATGATACCTCTTATTTCACCGTAAACCGGATGTTCCACAATCACATCGACTATTCTTCCACCGTTTCTCACCACACAGAGTAATTCTTCTTTTATCTCTTCTGGCGCGTGCTTCACAGCTACAAGCCTCGAGACTCCAGACTTTCCACCCGCAAGCACGTATCCCCTTGGCGTGGCCACGATGTTGTAACCAAGACTTCTCAAGTAGGCGATATCCTGAACGATCACCTGCCTGCTCACACTGAGTTCTTCTGCCAGCTGAGCTCCACTGACAGGTTCTTTTGATCTCTCGAGAATCCTTACGATGGACTTCAATCTTTCCTGTCTAACGGTTTTCATGTGCATCACCCGAGCATATTTTACACCTGCTGTAAAGAAATGCCAAGATTTCTGAGAAAGTTCGCTGTCTCGGCGGGAACTACTTTCTTGAGATCTTCCCAGCTTCTGAAGGGACGGTTCAGAATGATCTTTCTGGCGAGGGCACTTCCAATCCCTGGGATCGCTGTGAGTTCTTCCAGTGACATGGAGTTTATGAAGGAAGGGTAAGGCAGGGCAGTCACCGATCGTTCGCCATGGGAAACTACAACCACGTCCAGCACACCGCTGTGATTTCCCGGAATGCCGACGAGTATCGGATAACTCCCTAGCTGTCTTCCAAAAGAGGTTTTTCCTTCTCTGTACTCAACTATCACCTTTTTTAGAACAGTGCCGGCAGGGAAGACTCTCTTCAGCATTTCACGATCTATCTCTTCCCTTATCCTTCTTTTCCACTGATCATGAAGATAACTTTTGATTCTGTGCTTTTTATTCTTTAAATACTCGTATACCGGAGTTCCCGGATAAGCGAGAAGTTTTCTGATGTTTATCCTTCTCAGAAGATAACCTTCATCGAGAATGCGCTTCAGATATGAATAATTCTTTTTGAGGGTTTCTTCCGTTTCCCCCGGAAGACCAAAGATCAGATTCACACCGGGAAGGAGTTTTGGTATTCCATCCACCCGCACTCCACCTATCTCGTTCACAACAGCGATGGCTTTCAAAAACTCTTCCGGCGAACCCTGAACGTTGTTCTTCTTCAGGACATTTTCGTCGAAGGACTCCACTCCAAAGGAGAACACATCGCCTGGTGTGTTGTATCTGACAATGGTTTCAACTATCTTTCTACATTCCTTTTCGTATGTAACAAGGTAGGATGGGTTGGCGTTATCCGTGTGGAGAACTTCCAGATGAGGAGCTACTTCTCTGGTACCCGAGTACAGCTCTTCCAAGATCTCTGGGGAAGGCTTCCCTCCGTTTCTGTCAGATCCAAACGCCAAGATATTTGCAGCCCTTCCGAAGCGAAATGCTCTGCATCCAGCTCTGTAGAGGGACTCTATCTCTTTCAGTATGGCCTGTACATCTCGAGATTTCAACCTTCCATGGAGAAGCGGTTCTGTGCAAAAAGAACAGAACGTTCTTCTTTCACAACCTCTCGAGACTTCTATTTCGCATATGACATGCGGAAAGTTCGGATGTTTCTCAAGGACAACGGCCCCATAAGGTGCCACCGCATCGATCAGCTCATAATCGCTTTTTGCCTCTGGATCGGGTACACCCTGAAAATAGGAGACTACAAAAGCCTCCATATCTCCACTCACCAGATAATCCGCCTGTATGTCAAATCGTCTTGCCACAGATCCCCCTCTGAGTGAATATCCCCCAACTATTGGACCACCCACTATTTTTATGGGTCTTCTTGCGATGCTGAGAATCCTCTGAAGCTCTGAAAGGGTGAGAGGTGTTCCGCCCTTGTATCGACCTGGCACGGTGATTCCACCAAAAACAAAAAGAAAATCGTATTCGTTCGCAATTTCCCAGAGTGATTCCTTTCTCATTTTGTCTATGGTGACATAATCGACTTCTACATCATGAACCACAAGTGCACCTGCGAGGTACCTGACGTACGGACTCACATAAGGTGGGACACCAAAGGCGGCGGGCTCGTCTATGTAACCGTCCACTATGAGCGCTCTCATTGTCCAAGAATCACCTTTATCTCCTCAAGAGTTTTTTCATCGGCAACGATGGCTATCTTGAGTCCGTTGATGTTGACTTGTAAACCACCCTTTGGAAGGTCGTTTCCTATGAATATCTCTACCTTCTGACCGTTTTTGTAGATACCTTCTATCTCGAGCCCCGATGTTCCTTCTCTGATTATGAGGAAACGAAAGTTACTCAGGATGTCAACCAGTTCTTTTGGAAATTCCACTCCAGAGTCCACAAGAGTGTAGTCTTTCAAAATTTCATTCTTATCGGCAGAAAGCGGTTTCACTTCTTCGTAGATCAGCTTGCTCTTCGTGTCCATGTAGTTTCTTTCGATCTCTTTTGGGAATCCATCGGATGAGAGAAGCACGCGGTATTCTCCCGTGTCATGAATGTATATCTCGTACCCTTCGTTTGTTTCTTCAATTTTCAGATCTCTTCCCTGCAGAATCTCCTTGAAGGCAAGATCCTCAAGATCGAGAATGAGCATGGGAGATCTCTTCAAGGTGGTACCGGATCCCATGTAACAGCTCTGACCCAGTCTCACCCAGTTCACACTGACGGGTTCGTGTACCAGAACCATCTTGTCCGCTCCCCACTTGTACACCTCTTCGTATCTGAAACGGCTTTTCAAACCAATTTCAACCATTATCCTCTTCGCGTAATAGTTCGCGTACATCCACTTTTCCACGATTTCAGGTAGTGCAAAAATCGTAGCTGCGAGGAAAAACAAAACTACCAGAACGTACTTTTTCACACTATCACCATCCATCGCTCACTACTTCCACTGTTTTTATGTAATCTATTAACTCTTTAACAACAGGATTTTGTTTTTGAACAACTTTTCGAGACGGAGAGACAGGGAAAATGTCGAGGACTACAGAAAGAAGCAGCAGGGAAACTGCGATCCCAGCGAAAACTGTTGAAAGGACGAGTTTCTTTCGCCTTTTTTTCAGGATCTTCCTCATCAGACGTTCACTTGGAACGTACTCGCATCGTATTCTGTAGAGAGTGATAGCCTCCCTGTAAACTCGGTAATCTCTGAGGAGTTCCTCAGGAAGCCCCTCTATGGGCTCTTCACCGTCAAGAATCCTGTTCAATCTGTCATCTTTCAACAGTTTCACCCTCTTTCAACAAGTTTCCCAGCCTCTTTCTTGCGTAGTGAAGACGGCTTTTTACAGTTCCAACAGGTTTTTGCAAAACGGACGCTATTTCTTCATAGCTCAACCCGTCTATATCCCTCAGTTTTATGAGCAGCCTGTCCTCCGGTGAGAGCTTTTCCAGAGCCTTTTGAACCCTCTCAGCGGTGATTGAGCGAAGCACTTCATCGAGTACGTTCTCTTTCGCTTCTGGCTGGATATAGATTTCTTCCTCGTTGTCTTTCTCCTGAAAATCTGTCAAAAACTCGTTTCTCTTCTTGTACTTCTGAAGGTAGTCCTTACAGACATTCACGGCTATCCTGTAGATCCACGTAGAGAGCTTCGAATCACCTCTGAATTTCTTTATCCCTTTGAAAATCCTCAAAAACACATCCTGAACGACATCATCCACATCGTCGGTGTTCAAAAAGCTCTTTGCTATACTCCCTATTTTTGGAGCGAATTCTCTGTATAGAACCTCGTATGCCCAGTCTTCTTTCCTTTTGAGGGCTTCGACGAGTTTTTTTTCGTTCAAAACCGTTTCCTCCTCGTATTAAGACTTTCCCCTCAGATTGAGGGTTCATACACCTTCTCCACGAATGGAGAAGTCATAGCCTTCAAAAGACAGGAGTAAGTCATTCTGAATCTGAACACGTCACCGACTTTCACATCTCCAAAATCCGTAACATCGAGGACGATATGATCGCTCGAAGCGTGCAGTACCTCAACTCCTTTGTCCACGGGAATGAGCCCTCTGCTGTCTATATCTTGCTCTCCAAGAGCGCAGATCGCTCTTTTCCTTATACCCCTGTCCACGAAGTCAACCTTCCTTCCAAAGACATCGAGTCCTCTCTTTCCCAGGGGGACGGAGGGTTTCTCCTTCACTTCTATCACTTCAGCCTCGATCAGAAAGGTGTTCTGAGAAAGCCAGTCTATGACTCGATTGTTCGTTATGTCCCTTCCCAGAACAATGGCCTCTCCTATCCTGAGCTGGTTTATTCCCTCAGGAATCTCTCCATTCTCCAGTGCGTAGAGCGCCGGAGTGTTTCCACCGGAGACTATCTCTATGTTGAATCCGTGATTTTTTTCCAGCTTTTCCTTTATATCGAGCAGGATTTCGAACTTTTCTCTCGTTGGTATGATACCACCGTAGCATCCAAAATTGGTGCCTATTCCCACGATGTTGGCTCCCCTGCATTGAGCTATTTCTTCAACGGCCTTCTCAAACCAAACACCTTCTCTGAGATCTCCCACGTCTATCATGTATATGATCTTCACGTTTCTCTTCATCTCTCTGGAGAGCTCATCCACTTTCTTTGCTACATCAGGATCGGAGACCATTATGTAATCGAAGTGCTTCACATCTTCAACAAGTTCACTCATCATGGGAAGTCTCAGGAGCATGAACGGTCCTTCGATTCCCGCTTTTTTCATTCTGAGAACGTTCCTTATCCTGGACTCACCCAGTATCCCGATACCCGCTTTTCTGAGCGTTTCCGCAAAACGGGGATCACCAAGAGTCACCTTGGTAACACCAACTATTTCTATACCTCTTCTGGAAGCCATTTCGACCACTTTTCTTGCGTTTTCTTCTATCTCTTTTAGATTTATCAGAAGCCTGGGATACACCATCAACACCTCACTTTATAGTAGAATAGTTACGTGGAGGTGATCACAAGTTATGATGAAAAAGATCGAAGAAGCAAGGACGTTTATAAGTGAAAGAACGAACCTTTCACCGGACATTTTGATCATCCTGGGATCCGGTTTTGGGCCTTTCATAGAAAAAGTGGAAGACCCTGTTATTATAGATTATAAAGATATTCCTCACTTCCCACAACCTACCGTGGAAGGTCACAGCGGGAAACTCGTTTTTGGAAGAATAAGCGATAAGCCAGTTATGATCATGGCAGGAAGGTTTCACCTTTATGAGGGTCACGATCCAGCAACGGTGGCTTTTCCCGTGTATCTGGCAAAATACGTGGGAGTGAAAGGTGTCGTTGTAACCAACGCCGCCGGTGCGATAAACCCGGAGTTCAAACCTGGAGAAATCATTCTGGTGAGAGACATAATAAACTTCATGTTCAGAAATCCTCTCAGAGGTCCAAACGACGAAAAGATAGGTCCGAGGTTTCCCGATATGTCCTCGGTTGTTGATCCTGAATGGGCGAGGAAAATCCAGGAAAGACTCAGCCTGAAGGAAGGGGTTTACATCGGTGTCCTTGGACCAAGTTACGAGACGCCAGCTGAGATACGCGTCTTTGAAAAGCTCGGAGCTGATCTTGTTGGGATGTCAACCGTTCCAGAAGTGATCGCTGCAAAACATTGTGGACTCAAAGTGGTTGTATTCTCCTGTGTGACGAACATGGCAGCCGGTATCACCCACGGAAGACTGTCACACGAAGAAGTGGTGAGAACAACGAAAATGGCACAGGGTAAAATAGAAAAAGCTCTCACCACTGCAGTGGAGGTGTTCTAAGTGGACGAGATCGTCAAAGTGCTCTCTCAACACGATAGAATACTCGTCGTAGGTCACATAATGCCAGATGGTGATTGTGTGAGTTCCGTTCTGAGCCTCACACTCGGACTGGAAAAATTAGGAAAAGAAGTGAAGGCTGCTGTAGATTACAAAATTCCTTACGTATTCGAGAAATTCCCTTACATAGATAAAATAGAAGAGAATCCGAATTTTGATCCGGAGCTTCTTGTGGTGGTCGATGCCTCCTCTCCCGACAGAATCGGAAAGTTTCAGGATCTCCTGGATAAGGTTCCTTCTGTTGTGATCGATCACCACTCAACGAACACGAATTTCGGAAACTGGAACTGGGTGGATCCGTCTTTTGCAGCCACCGCTCAGATGATATTCAGAATCAACAAGGCACTTGGTGTAGAGTACGATTCGAACCTTGCCACTTTGAACTACCTTGGGATCGCAACCGACACAGGGTTTTTCAGGCACTCCAACGCAGATGTCAGAGTGTTCGAAGACGCTTACAAACTGGTGAAGATGGGAGCAGATGCACATTTCGTTGCCAAAGAGATCCTGGAGAACAAGAGATTCGAACAGTTCAAACTGTTCGCTGAAGTCCTCGAAAGACTCCAGCTGCTTGAAAATGGAAAGATCGCTTACTCCTACATCGATTACGACACCTATCTCAGACACAACTGCACCGATGAGGACAGCGCGGGATTTGTCGGTGAGCTTCGTTCCATAAGAGGCGTGGAAGTGGCTGTGCTCTTCATGGAGTTTCCACGTGGTAAAATACATGTCAGCATGAGATCAAAAGACTGGTTCAACGTCAACGAGGTTGCCTTTGAGCTTGGAGGAGGGGGGCACCCTCGAGCAGCGGGTGTGACTTTCGAGGGGAAGAAAATAGAAGAAGTGATTCCCAGGGTTATAAATCATCTCTTGAAGAAGTTCAAAGAAGGTGTGGAAAGTGAGAGTGAAAAAATTCCTGAGGGAGACGTACTGGGGGGATGAATTTCTCATAGAAGATGACGGTGAAGATCAAGTTTTGAAAATCGTAAGAGCTCCCGTGGATAGATCTTTCTTCTTCAACGAATACGCGAAATTGAAACGTCTCAATCTGCCAAACGTTCTTCTGCCTGAAAAGTTGAAAATCTCTGATGGGAAGTTCCTGCTGTTCTATCCCTACTACCACAACCTCGCACCTCTCGAAAATCTGAGCGATCAGGTCGCAAAGCAGCTTCTCAAGCTGTTTCTCTTTCTCTCGAAAGTGGGCGTCACTATTCCCGCGCTCGGGATGGACGACATACTGGTGAACGACGGAGTTTTTTTGATCCCTGCACTCATCTCGAACATTCCGGACGATGTGAAGGGCGTTGTTTTTTCTCCAGAGAGATCTTCCCGGGCAACCGAAGAAGTGTGCAGGCGTTTTTTGAAAATCCACGGAATAGAACCTCATCTGGAGACCAGAGAGCCCTCGTTCGACTCCAGAGAGATCAGAATTCCCTACATTCACAGGAAAGAAGAAGAACTGATAAAAAGAGACATAGAAATTGCTCAAAAATTTCCTTTCTTCATTCTTATTACAGGTGAACAGAGAGTGGGGAAGACAAAACTCGCGTCTGTTCTCGTCGATGGTTTGAGAGAACAAGGATACATGGTTCATCAAATCACCTCTCTCGAAGATCTCCGCGTGTGGTATGATGCTTCAGACGAACTCGATCTTCTCACCAAACTCGACGACGGTCAAAAAAAGGTGATCTTGATCGACGACTTGTTTGAAGGTTCAGACTTGTTATCGTTTCTCGAGGAGTTTTCCGGACTCTCCACTATCACCAAAATAATCGTTCTAACAACTTCTACAAAGGCTTTTCAATTCTTCCACAAGGTGTACAGGCTCTCTCCTTTCACAGTTGAGGAAACTCGTATCTTTCTTGAGAGAGCGATTGGAAAAATCAGCGAGGATCAAGTTAAGTTGATTCACAGTCTCAGCAAGGGATTACCGGGATACATGGTAGAATTGTTGAAATTCTTCAACAAGTCCAATCTCAGAGAAAACATCGTTGGAATCTTCAAACCTCTTCTTCGAGAGCTGGATTCCCCAGAAATCAGAGAACTGAGCGTTCTGGGGCAGAAGTTCACTGGAACTGAACTGAAGGTGCTTGAAAAGATAACCGGAAAAGACTACCATGACACTTTGATGTCCGCATATGATTCTGGTGTGATAACGACAGAAGAAGGACTCTACAGATTCGCACTTAGAGAATTCTGGAAATACTACTACAACAAGCTTTCAGAGAACAAAAAGAAAAATCTCCACGAAAAACTGTTCGAAAATCTCCCGGACGACCTCGCAATAAAACACGCCCTGTCTCTGGAGGACCCAAGATTAAAGTTTTTCTACGTGCTGAGATACGTGAGAAAGCACTTCTGGGATTATGAAAAGACCAGATCGCTCATTGAATACCTGAGAAGACTGGAAGAGTTTTTCGAAAAGCCCTATTATTCCATAGAAAGCTTGAAGATGAAGCTTATTTTCAGAATAGATCCTCTGGGTGTAGAAAAGGAGAATTTTCATTTTCGCAGATTCAAAACTCTCAGAAATCCAGATGTCGAATCGATCTTGCAAAAAGACTCACTGTCTTATTATGATCTCTACAATCTCGTCGTTCTTTCCCGTTTTCACATAAGAGCGGGAAAGAAAGCCCCTCAGGAAATTCTCAACACCATCAAAAGAGAGCTCAAAGAGAAAAACTTCTCCACAAGAGAAAGGCTTTATCTGAAGGCTCATCTTCTCTACGATCTCTTTTCTTCAACTGAAGATCGGGAAGCACTGAAAGAGATGATGAACATTGCCACCTCGGAAGGTTTCCTCGACCTTCAAGTGATGGGTTACAGAGCTTTGGGAGTTCTTTCAAGAACGAGAGCGATGAGCAACTACTACTTCCATCACTCTTTAGAGCTTTCAAGAAAAATAGACCCATCACTTTCCATCGTGGACGAAAGCAATTTGACATGGAGCTTGCTCTACGAGGGAAAAATAACGAACTTCCTCGTCCAGCTTGAAAGACTGAGAAAACAGGCAAGGCTCTTTGAAGACATGCCCATCCTTTCTTACACCTACTTTCTCGAAGGGCTCTACTACATCCACAAGAAAGATTTCCAAAAAGCAGAAGAAGTTTTCAGAACAGAACTCGAACTGGAAGAAAAACACGGAATAGAAAGAAGAGCACTCAGAGGACTGGTCATGAACTACCTGTTTTCTGGAGACGTTGAATCCGCTAAAAGTCTTCTGGAAAAGGATGAACCCGAGTTCGATAGATTCGGATTCAATTTTCTCAAGAGGCTGGTCCTTGCAAAAGACGATTCAGAGCTCTTGAAAATCTGGAAAGAAAGGCTTGAAACTCCTCAGAAATTCTTCAACGAAGAAATCGCTTATGTTTTTACAGAAAGGTTAGCAAAACTGGATCCAGAAGGCTTTGAAGAATTCCTCCTCGAACTTGAAAGGGAAAATGTCGAAAATTCTTCAAATCTCACACTCGCTCTGGTTTATGAAACCTTTTACAAATTCTACAGTGCCCTTGGAGAAAACTTCAAAGCCAAGCGTTATCTCAGAAGGGCGATTTTTGTTTACAACCTGATAGGCTTGAGAGAAGTTTCGGTCAAGCCGGAAGTGGAAGAAAAAACTCAAATTGAAGAGAAAAAAGCACCGTTTTATCTATTGCTGGGTTTCATAGAAACAGAAAAGGAATTTTCTGATATGATGGAGTTTGCTTCGGCAAGGCTTTCAGAAGTAATTCCATACGAAGTTTTTTCAATTCGAATAATTGAGAGAACAACGAAAAAGGTGATGGAAGAATATTCAACATCTCCAATCACTCCACCTATGGAGAAGGACTTCCTCGAAATTTCACCCTTCAGAACGGTCATGTCCTTCCATCTCGATATGAAGCACGACATGATCGTTGGTGTCGAGACCAACCTTGAATGTGACGAAAAGACAGCCTGGGAGCTGGTGGAAACGCTCGAACAATTTGGAAACATTCTCACCACCATTCTCAGAGAACGTCTCTACAGAGACAGAAGTATGAAGGATCCTCTCACGGGAGTTCTGTCCAGGTGGTACTTCATGGAACGTCTTGAGGAAGAGGCGTACAAATCTTCGAGGTATAAATCTCCCCTTTCCATCATTATGTGCGATGCCGATGACTTCAAAAAGATAAACGATCAATTTGGACACGTTGCGGGTGACAAAACTCTCGGCTGGCTGGGAAGAAAGATGAAGTCCGTTTTGAGAAAGAGCGATCTTGTGGGAAGATACGGAGGGGAAGAGTTCATTATAGCTCTCCCGGGAACTTCCCTGGAAGAGGCAAAGATTGTAGCAGAGAAGCTGAGAAAGGCCGTTATGGAAGATCCAGAGAACACCTATCACATCACTCTGAGTTTTGGAGTGGCAGAATACAAAAACGGCGAGGACCCCTTTGAAACAATAAAAAGGGCCGATGAGGCCCTCTACCTGGCAAAAATTCTTGGAAAGAACTCTGTGGTCACAGAGAAAGTACTTTCTCGACGATCTTCTTGAATTCTTCTTCTATTACGGTTCCTCTCTTATAAACCACCGCAGGCCTTCCTTCGTCTGAGAGGGAAACCACCTCTGGATCCATGGGTATCCTGGCAATGAGAGGGATACCAAATTCTTCTGCCAGTTTTTCTGTCTCTCCCTTTCCAAAAACGTATATCTTCTCACCACAGTTTGGGCAGACCAGATAGGACATGTTTTCCACCAGTCCGAGTATCTTTCCACTCAATCTTTTGACAAAGTTTATCGCTCTTCTCACATCGTCTCCAGCCACTTTTTGAGGAGTGGAAACGACTATCACAGCGTCAGGTTTTATTATTTGAAAGGTGGAAAGCGCTTCGTCCCCTGTTCCCGGTGGAAGGTCACAGATCAGGTAGTCGAGGTCACCCCATTCTACATCTCTTGTGAGCTGTTCAATCGCCTTGTGTTTGAGAGGACCTCTCCATATGACGGGAGCACCTTCCTGGAGAATCATTGCTAGTGAAAACACTTTCAAAGAATCTCCATACTTTGCTGGAACGATCTTTTCACCTTCGGAAGGTGGCAGAGAAACACCGAGCATCCTTTGAACGTTTGGTCCGTGGAGGTCGAGATCGAGAAGACCAACCTGGTAACCCTCAGCCGCCAGTGCAACAGCGAGGTTCACCGCTACAGTAGTTTTTCCAACGCCACCTTTACCACTCATCACAGCTATCTTCTTCGTTTTTTCCATTCTCAACACCTCAAGACGCAAGAGCTTCTTTCGCTATCTTCACGTATTCTTTGAAAGCTTCAGGATCGTTCACCGCGAGTTCAGAGAGCATCTTTCTGTTTATGGAAACGCCGGCAAGTTTCAAACCGTGAATGAGCTCGCTGTATTTGAGTCCTTCGTTCCTTGCAGCGATGTTGATTCTTGTGATCCAGAGCTTTCTCATATCTCTCTTCTTCTGCTTTCTTCCAACATAGGAGTACCATTTCGACCTTACGTACATCTGCTTGGCGAGTTTGTACCTTCTGCTGAGAGCACCTCTGTATCCCTTAGCGGCTTTCAAATATTTCTTTCTCTTCTTTTTCGCGTGCACAGCTCTTTTTACGCGCATGACTTATCCCTCCTCACTTTTTTCCAAGAAGTCTGAGAACTCTGTTTTTATCTGCACTGGAAACCACGTCTTTCTTTCTGAGCGCTCTGAGGGCATTTCTTCTTTTCTTTCCCGTTTTATGACTTCTGTAAGCGTGATTTCTCATTATCTTACCGTTCTTTGTTATCCTGAATCTTTTCGCGGCACTTCTGTTTGTCTTCACCTTCGGCATATCCAGGACCTCCTTCACGAATTTTTGGGTTTCAGCACCATCCACATGTCTCTTCCTTCCATCTTGGGAGGACTTTCCACCGTAGCCAGATCTTCCGTGTCTTTGATAACCCTTTCCAGGATCTCTTTGCCCTTTTCAGCGAACATCATCTCTCTTCCTATGAACATTACAACTACCCTGACTTTATGACCATCTTCCAGGAATCTCCTTATATGTTTCACCTTGGTTTGATAGTCGTGCTCGTCAATCTTCAAGCGAAACTTCATCTGTTTCATCTGAACAGGCTTCTTCTTGTTTTCTTTCTGTTTCTTTGTGAGCTGGTACTTGTACTTTCCGTAGTCCATAATTCTGGCAACAGGCGGATTCTCGTTGGGAGCAACGAGAACAAGATCGAGTCCCTTCTCCCTCGCAAGTTCCAGAGCTTTTCTGGTTGGCATGACACCTATCATCTTTCCATTTTCGTCTACTACTCTGACTTTTGGAGCCTTTATCTGCTCGTTTCTCGGAAGATCCGTGTTTACACCGATACCTATCGCCTCCTTCAGTCATAAAAAATAGCGGGCAAAAAGCCCGCTTCCCCTTGAAGCTGAATCTTTCAGGGATATTTACCCTGGTAGCCTCTTGCCCCAGGGTGGGAAGCCGGGCTGGCCTCCACTTGCTTTTTCCTAAAAAAATCTGGTGGGCCGTGCAGGACTCGAACCTGCAACCCCCTGATTAAGAATCAGGTGCTCTACCTGTTGAGCTAACGGCCCACCTCATATTCCTTCCGGGAGTGGTGCCCCCGGGAGGAATCGAACCTCCATCTGCGGATTAGGAATCCGCCGTTCTATCCGTTGAACTACGGGGGCCCCCGCTGGTGGAGCCGATGGGACTTGAACCCACGACCTCTACCGTGCCATGGTAGCGCTCTCCCAGCTGAGCTACGGCCCCACCTCGTCTTTATATTATATCACAATCCCTTTCCTTTGAAAAGACCAGTTCAGACACGCCGAAGAAGATTATAGCATGAGTACGAAATATGGTCAATCCCCAGAAGGACTTTTTATTTTTTCGGATTTTTCTTTCTTAGATCAACACGCCTTCATTTTCCAAAACTTTGAACTACGAAACTTCTGTTTCTTGACTTTGTTGAAGTTGTTCTCATATAATAAAGTAACAAACTCTTTTTTGGGGGTATAAACCATGAGGTTGAGAAAGTCTTTTTTCGTTTCCATTTTAGCAGCTTTCATGGTATTAGTCATTCTATCAGGATGTGCGCAGCCTTCTTTGGTACCATCCTCCGAAAAGATAACAGCGGAGATTCATCTTACATTGAACTTTCCTTTTACAAAAGCCTTCCAAGATGAACTTCCCATAAGCAAATTCCAAGTGAGAGTCCTGAACAGTTCAGGAACGGTGATTTATTCAGGGGAATTCACCTCCTCAGAAATTTCTATAACAGTTCAAACCTATCCCGGTGTGCATACGATAGAGGTAGAAGCTTATACGGACAATTCAGAACTCTATGATAAAGAAACAAAAATAATGGAAGGTTCCTCTCAGGTGAATCTTAGAGATGGAGCAAATGATGTTTTTATAGCTCTCGAGTTCCTTTCCGGTCAATTTAGTCTCAACATGAGCTTGAATCCTGATGCTCCTTACATAATAGAAAGTTCTGAGATCCAAATGGTGCATTCCGCAAATAATTCTGAGTTGAACCTTGATCACACTGTAAATTCAACAGAGGATACTTATACAATCTCTGATCTCGAACCGGGAGTATGGCACATCGTTTATTCAGCTACTTTAACCAACATTAACGATAATACTGTGACAAACCTACAAGAAGAGTTCGACGTCACAATTTATCCCGCAAGGATGAGTGAGATAAATTTTAGTGTAGGGGATGATCTTGTTTTAACAAATCCCCAAATAACGATAACAGCATCGCTTCCATACCTACCACCTGTGAGCAATCTGACAGCGAGTTTGGAAAACGAGGAAATAGTCCTCAGCTGGGATTACAATATAGAGAATGCGGTGTTCATGGTGCATAAAAAGTACGTTTCTGAAAATTTCTGGAGATATGTAGGTGAGACAACAGAAAAATTCTTTTCCATTCCCCTTGTGCAAGGTGATGAAGAGATAGCGATGGTCGGTGTAAACGCTGTAGCAAACGGTATGGAAAGCGGCATAACTTACGTTGGCCCTGCTTACATCGTAGACTTTGAATATGGAATTCCAGTTGATTGGATCCTGGGAGGAGATGCCTTACCGTTTGTTCAGGATTCCGTTTTCTATGAAGGAAACCATTCTCTTCAGTTCGGTGACATAGACAACTACGAAAAAAGCTGGGTGGAGTTCACAGTGAACTACAATGTACCAGTTATCCTATCCTTCTGGGTGAAAGTGAGCAGTGAGGAAGATTTCGACTATTTCAGGTTCTATGTTGACAACGTGCTCTGGGACGAACTTTCTGGAGAGGTGGACTGGACACCGCTGGCGTACCTTCTCCCACCCGGGGAGCACACGATAAGATTCGCGTACAAGAAAGATTCCAGCGTTTCCGAAGGATACGACACAGCCTGGGTGGATTACATCATTATACAACCTGAAGAACAAATTTCAACAACTTCAGCACAGATAATCGCAGATAATGAGACTCACGTGGTCGGGAGAATCGGTTACATAGACGTTCAGGTGGTTGATGAATCGGGTGTACCCATTCCTGGGGTGAACGTCCAGTTATTATACCAAGAATCTGATGGAAACTGGTATCCACTTTCTGACGCTATCACAGAAGAGAACTCCTTCACCACGGATAGCAATGGAATTGCAAAGATAAGGATTTGGCCGGTTCAAAGCGGTACTGTGACATTCAAAGCTCGTCTTGTTGGAAATCCTTCAATTGAAACTCAATTCGATGTAACGTTTCAGGGTTTAAACTGGTTCTTCCTCGTCTGGATGTGTGCTGACAACAATCTGGAATCATTTGCCTTGAACGATTTGAGTGAAATGTTGAATTCAAATGAAAACGTTTCTGTTGTGGTAATTTTCGATGGTTTCTTCCATAGTGATTGGATATACGTTCTAAACGAAGAAGGAGAATGGGAAGGGGGACCGGCAGATGCTGAAATCGATTCTGGAAATATATCAGAATTGATCAATTATATGGAATATGCAAGCAATTTGGAAGCTTCACACCGCGCCATTATTCTCTGGGATCATGGAAACGCATGGCTTTACGACGCAAAAGCCAGGTATTCACCAAGAGCCATATGCTTCGATGAGACTTCAGGTAATCACATCACCACCCCAGAACTCCGCCAAGCTTTGGAAGAATACAACAGCTACGGACTTCCGCGCATCGATATCCTGGGAATGGACGCGTGTCTAATGGGATCCATAGAAGTTCTCTACGAATTGAGAGGTTTGGTTGACTACATTGTTGCCTCCAGTTTCACAGAACCTGGCGACGGGTGGGATTACAGCTTCCTGGCGAACATAACTTCTTCTGACGATGCTCTCGATGTTGGAATGAAGATAGTTGATGCCTACAGAAATTTCTATGATGAGACATTTTGGGAGAATTATGGTCTGAGTCTAGCAGTTTACGACGCCAATCAAGTCACTGGTGTAACCGATTCTTTGAACAGCTTAGCGAGCAGGCTCGTTTCCATCATGGATGATTCTCTAAGAATCACAATAAACAGTTTCTATCCAAGTTTGATGCAGTACTATCCCGACTACAATCTGCTTGTGGATCTCAACAATTGTGCGATTTCTATGCAAGACATAAACAACTCTGATGTTCAAACCTATGCTAATGAAGTATCACAATCCCTCGAACAGCTGGTTATTTACGAATATGCCGAAAAATCAGGTACCTCAATAGAAAATCCTGTAAGTATATTCATGCCAGACGATCCAGATTCCCTAATTTATTGGGGAAGCGACTACAATTCTCTTCTTTTCTCCCAGGAACTCCTGTGGTCCAATTTCCTTGAATCTTGGCATCAGACAGGTGACGTTTTGTCCTACAAATCAGGGGCAACTGCTTTCTTAGGCAATTCTCTAAAGAAAAAGGAATTGAAATCTCCTTTCCTATCACTCAGAAGGTTGCTACGAGATCTTCCAGAATAGTGAACAAAATCTAAATCCAGAATAATACAAAAAGCCCGGCCTTTTTGACCGGGCTGAATATCTTTTGAACAGAACTGGTGGCCAGGGGCGGAATCGAACCGCCGACACCTGGATTTTCAGTCCAGTGCTCTACCAACTGAGCTACCTGGCCACCTGACATCTCTGGTGGGAGCGGCAGGACTTGAACCTACGACCTCCTGCTTGTAAGGCAGGCGCTCTTCCCCTGAGCTACGCTCCCACCGCATTGAATATATTACCTTAAAATTTTGAGTTAGTCAACCTCTGGCTCTTCCGTCAGAACGCGCTTTTGCTTTTTCAGGTTCTTCAGAGCGTACATCTGAAGATCCGCGTTTTGAACAATACCTTCCACGTTTTCACCGGGTTTCCAGGTCTCTATTCCATAAGAAAATTCTACCGGGAGTCCCACTGGGTTGAAAATTAATTTTTTCTCGAGTCTTTTCACAATGTTTTCAACAGTTTTTTTGTCGGTATCCGGAAAAGCAACAAGGATTTCGTCTCCGCCGAATCTAACCGCACAATCGGTTTTCCTGATGTTTTTGATGATCTCACTTGCAACGTACTTCAAAAGTTTGTCGCCTATTCTGTGAGAATACTTATCGTTGATGGTTTTGAAATCGTCCAGATCGATGATGAGAAAAGAAATGCCTTTTCCACTCTTTCTTTTTTGCCTTTCCATTTCCCTTGGGAGCCACTCCTCAAAGAAGTAGTACCTCGTGTAAAGTCCTGTGAGATAGTCTTTTATGGCTATTTCTTTTAATCTCTTGAAGATTTTTGTTACGCCAAAAAAGGTAACCACTATCCCAACAAGTATGATATTATATCCAAATGTTCCGTTGATCTCTGTAAGTAAAAGCCCCCCTGTTATGATAGAAACTCCAAGTTCCAGAAAATAACTCCCCAGGCTCCTTGCGTACTTTCTCACGATAACGACGAAGAAGAAAAGAGGCACAGCAGCCGTTAAATGGGTGATCATCTTTATCAACGAGGCTCACCCCCCACTTCGTATTTTCCAATGAAGACCTTCAAATCCTTTGGAAACACCAGAAGATGTGGAGGGATCACAAGGTAAAAACCCTCACGAATCGCTTCTACAAAGAAGCTGTGCTGTTCTCCTTTACCTTCGAGCTTCACTTCCACGGTGGTTGTGGCTTGATCGCTGGGTGAAAAGATCCATCCAGAAAAAACGATTCCCTTTTGGAATTCGTCTTCGAAAAGAGTAAAATATTTCACAAGGAACGACCTGGTTCCCGTGCTCTCGTAGAGTTCCTCGGGAAAATCCACCGAGAGCGGCACAAGATACAGGAAATCCCCAAAAGAAATTGAAAGCAGAACAGAAACAATCAAAAAAGCCAGTGATTTTCTCACGTCGCTCACCCCCGGAGGTGGTAGAGGTGAACATCTTTGAAGCGATTGAAAACAGGCACTCAGTGCGGGATTTTTTGGAAAGGAAAATGCCGGAGAGAGTAAAAGATGATATTGAAAATCTTTTAGTAAAGTTTATCACAAAGAAACTGGACTGGAAAATAAATCTTTCCTCATTTCCAAGTTACATTTACGCAAAAGCTGAAAAACATTTTGACGAACTCGTCGAATACGGTTTTCAGGGAGAACAAATAGTCCTTTTTCTCACAGCGCAGGGTTTTGGAACGTGCTGGATGGCCCGATCACCCCATCCTGATGTTCCTTACATCATCGTCTTCGGATATCCCAGGACCAGAAATTTCACCAGAAAGAGAAGACCCATCACCTCCTTTCTCGAAAACGACCTGGAAGAACTTCCACCCGAGATCGTAAAAATCGTTGAGATGACGATCCTGGCACCGTCTGCCCTGAACAGACAGCCGTGGAAAATCAAATACACCGGCGGTGAACTCTGCATCTCTTCGGAAAGGCCTGTAGACCTGGGAATAGCCCTGTCACACGCGTACCTCACAGCCCGGGAGATATTCAAAAGAGAACCTGTGATACAAAAAAGAGGGGAGGATACGTATTGTTTGATCCTGAATCCTTGAAGAAATTAGCGATAGAAATAGTCAAAAAATCCATAGAAGCGGTTTTTCCCGACAGAGCAGTGAAAGAAACGCTGCCGAAGTTGAACCTCGATCGAGTGATTCTCGTTGCCGTTGGGAAAGCAGCGTGGCGAATGGCAAAAGCTGCTTATGAAGTTCTTGGGAAGAAGATAAGAAAAGGTGTGGTTGTAACAAAGTACGGCCACAGCGAAGGACCGATAGATGATTTTGAAATCTACGAGGCAGGCCATCCGGTTCCCGATGAAAACACCATAAAAACCACCAGGAGAGTCTTAGAACTTGTTGATCAGCTGAATGAGAACGACACAGTCCTTTTTCTTCTTTCTGGAGGAGGTTCTTCCCTCTTCGAGTTGCCTTTAGAAGGAGTGTCTCTCGAAGAAATTCAAAAACTAACCAGCGCTCTCTTGAAAAGTGGTGCAAGCATAGAAGAGATAAACACCGTGAGGAAACACCTGTCGCAGGTGAAAGGTGGTCGATTCGCGGAGAGGGTGTTTCCCGCTAAAGTCGTAGCGCTCGTCCTCTCCGATGTACTCGGTGACAGACTGGACGTGATAGCATCCGGTCCTGCCTGGCCTGATAGCTCCACCTCCGAAGACGCTCTGAAAGTTCTGGAAAAGTACGGAATAGAAACCAGCGAATCGGTGAAAAGAGCGATCCTTCAGGAGACTCCAAAACATCTATCGAACGTGGAGATACATTTGATAGGAAACGTTCAAAAGGTGTGTGACGAAGCGAAGAGTTTGGCAAAAGAAAAAGGGTTCAACGCGGAGATAATAACCACTTCTCTGGACTGTGAAGCCAGAGAAGCGGGAAGATTCATAGCGAGCATCATGAAGGAGGTCAAGTTCAAAGACAGACCTCTGAAAAAACCAGCCGCGTTGATCTTCGGTGGAGAAACAGTCGTTCATGTGAAAGGAAACGGCATCGGAGGAAGAAACCAAGAACTTGCCCTCTCAGCAGCGATAGCCCTCGAAGGGATAGAAGGAGTGATTCTGTGTTCAGCAGGAACAGATGGAACGGACGGCCCCACAGACGCAGCTGGAGGAATCGTGGATGGAAGCACGGCAAAAACGCTGAAAGCAATGGGAGAAGACCCCTACCAGTATCTGAAGAACAACGATTCGTACAACGCTCTGAAAAAATCTGGAGCGCTCTTGATAACAGGACCTACGGGAACGAACGTCAACGACTTGATAATAGGCCTCATCGTCTAGTTTTCGCCAGAACATAAACGAAAACTTTGCTGACTCCATTCCTGAAAAGGGTTTCCACGCAGTCTCTTACACTGGTTCCCGTCGTCAAAACATCGTCTATCAGTATCACGTTCTGAGGAGGATCTTTCTTACAGATGAATCTTCCGGTTCTTTTCCTCTCTTCTTTGCTCTTTTCCACCTGTCTTCCTTCCGACACGTTTTCCAGAACAGCGTCAAACGGTATGCCCAACTCTTTGCTTATCCTCTTCGCTAGAAGTCTCATGTGATCGAAGCCTCTGTCTTCGAGAGAATCAAGCGAAGAAGGAACCCATGTGATGAGGTTGGCTTCTCTGGGAAAATAACTGTAAAGTTTCAGAAAAAGCTTCACCAATGTTCCGGAAAGAGAAACTTCACCATGATATTTGTAAAGCCTTATGATGCGTTCAATTTCATCCGTGTAGTCAGAGTACACAAAAAGCTCGTATTTTCTGTGAACTTCACGATAAAAAGAAGGTCCATTTTTGAGGACCTTCTCTTCGCAGTTCTCACACAAAGATCTGAGTGGTGACACTTCCTTGCCACAGAGAAGGCAGTTATTCTCAAAAAGATAGTTCAGCACCTTCTCCAGATTCTTCTCGAATCTATCCAGGATACCTTCTTTACCCCCTTTTGTTTCAGCTCGGCTTTCTCTTCATCAGAGATGGGAAAGTTGAACGCCACCTCCGTGCCCGAAAGGTCAATTTTCTCAAGGGCATTTATGACATCGCTTCTGTTCAGTTCCACAACGTGAAGGACGAGTTTTCCTTCTTTCGTCACAGCGCAGCTGTCGAAAACCGGGTGCATAGAGAGCACCTCTGTGAAGTCGTTTGTTGGAACGGGTTCTCTCAGGTATCCAGACGCTCCCAAAAGAACGAGGCCCTCTTCTTGATGGAGCAAGTCCTTTATCCTCAAACCCTCCACATCACCTTCGAAATCCTCTGCCAGGATGAAGTCAAACTTCTTCTCTCCTCTGAACACACCTTTGAGTGCGAAAACACCACCCTCGATTTCTGGAAGATCACCCGTCGATGAAGCGTAAACGATCTTCCCGTTTTTAACCAGAACGCACGCTTTCTGGGGCAGGAACCTTATCAGATGCGAAGCGAGACCGATATCCTCAACCAGTTCTGGAGGAATGCTCACTGGCAGGAGACTGACAGGCGCTTTGATACCCTCTTGTAACCTTTCCAGGACGATTGCTTTCCAATCCTTTATGAAAAATAGATCAGACAGGCTCTCAAGAACTTCGGAATGAACTTTCAAAAAATGTGCAAGCCCTTTGAGAAGAAGGTACCTCCTAGTTTGAAGGGAAACGTCCCCCGCTCTTTCTATCTCAGAGAAGGTGAGTTTCAAATCTTCCAAAGTGGTCACCACAAGCTTTTCACGATAATTCTTGATCGCCTTTAGGAAAAGGAGAGTTCTGTTCTCATCGATGGTCGAAAGTATCTTTTCCTCTCGTTTCTCGGAAGGCAAATCTCTCCAGTTCAGATAAAGAAGATCGAAGTCGTCTCTTTCAAACGGTCTTATCCTGGGGATTCTATCTTTGAGAATCTCGAAGCAATCGTTATCAGCGAAGATTTCGTATGTTTCATCGAGTCTATCGAGAATTTCGATCAGTTCGTCTTCGAATCTGGAGACACTCAGAAGGATTCTCACAACTATACCTCCCTATTTGGTGTGTTTATGCGCAATTTTCGTGGCGGCGAACGAATCAGGTTTTATCTGATAGGGGTACCCAACCCCCTTCACGTAACCTATCACACTGGACACGAGATCTTTTGTGAGACCTTCGTAACCTATGTCGAGGTGCACAACAGGTTTTCCCAGCTTCAATATCTCCTCTACGAATCTTGCCATCTCGAGACTCATCTCCGCTTCTTTGAAGATCCTCGAATACAGATCTTTTCCATTTCCGTCCCTGTACACCGTGTAAAAGTAAGTGGCACCGCTCCCAAAACGATACACAACAAGTGCCGTGGCGTATATCACTTTCCCGTCCTTCACATCACTGTCCGTCCCGACGAACACGCTGTATTTGTATCCTTCTGTGAACTTTTTTATGAGCTCTCGAACCGTTCTGTAATCCACTTTTCCCCAGGTTGGACTCTTCAAATAACGGAACCTACCACCTCCTGTAGACTACCAACGGCACCACCAGTTCCTGATAAGAAAGACTCCCGTGCCTTCCAGACAAGCTCTCTTCCTTTCCTGTGTATCTGTAATTGAAAGAAAAAGTCTCCCTTGTTATCAGAACAGCGTCTCCCACTCTGCTGAAAAATTCTGGATGCTTTCTTCCAGTTCCAAAAAGCTGGACGACGTCTTTCGTGTCAAGAAAAACGGCAAAATCTCCGTATTTCTCCTTAAGATATTCTATCAAAGCTCTCTTTTTTTTCGTATAAAGAAACATCATTCTCTGTTCTCCAGCGGGGGGTCTGTCGAGAAACCTCATAACTTCAGAAGAAAAATTCCACCATATTTCGTTGTCTTGAGGTGTCGAAATCTGTCCGTGGTCACTCACGAGGAAAAAGAGCGTATCCTGCTTCAACCTGCGGAGAAGTTCGGACTTCAAGATCCTGTAAATCCATCTTAGCTCTCTGATGTACTCTCTTCCAACACCGTTTTTGTGCGCTATCGAATCCAACGTTGGCCAGTAGATGAAAACCAGCGTTCTGTCGTGTTTTTCAAGCACTTCAAGAGTTCTTTCGATCATATCCCCAAAACTCGAAAAACCGATCTGCTCCGATCCCTGGGACATTATTCTGGAAAAACCCGTTCCCAGAAGATACCTTGGAATAAGAAAGAAGCTCTTCACTTTGCTCTGAAGTCTCTGAAAGATAGTGGTGAACTTGAAATCGTGAAACCTGAGCACGCTGTCTCTGGGAAGGCCCGGAGGAGACATCTCTATCATGTTCACAAGGCTTCCCACTTCTCTGAGATAAAGAATGTAACCTAAAAAACCGTGTTCTAGCGGTGTGAGAGCAGAGTAGAGACTGGGAAGAGCAGCAGCGGTGGTGGTTGGGAAAACAGCCGAACAGGGAAAAACCTGAACATCGTCATCATGAATCGTGTCCGAAAAGATCTCAAAACTGAGGCCGTCTATTACCATAACGATCACTTTTCTCACGTTTTCAAGAACTCGCTTGGGGAACCTGAAAGGCCTATGTAGTGGTTTTTCGTCGAACAACTCGAGAATCGAATTTGAAAAATTGACGATAGAGTTTTTGTAATCCGGCCAGAAAAGACCTTCATCCAGTTTTTTGAGCTCCATTCCGTTCCTCTTTCCTCCCTTTCGTGTGGTAAGATTTGAAACGGAAGCAACGGACAACGGGGCTGATACCGTGTTGAGGGTCCTCATCAGAAAGGATATTGTCAACACCTTCAAAGATATGATATCAGAGATATCCCACGATGTGATCTGGGACCTGTACGAAGGAGAAGACTACAGAGACAAGATCCTTGCCGAAAAGTGGGATGTAGTTTTCGGTGAAAAAATTCTGGAAATGGAAGACACCCTTTTTGTCCAGTCTTTGAGGGAGCTGGAACTTGCCTTGAAGTACGCGGCTGCCAGAAAGGATCTTGAAACCATCAAGGCAAGATTCAACCTTTTACTCTACACCCCAGAACTTCAGGGAGCCAAGATAAAGGAAATTCTGTTCCAAGTTTTGAAATTTTACAATTCTTTTTCAATTTTTGCGCTGGTTTCAGAGAAAGGGGTTCACAGACACGCGTATGTGGATTTTGTAACGGGTGGAAATTACCTTTCCCTCATCTACCACGAAGATCTTCCGCTGAACATAAATTCGCACACTGTTTTCATCGACGATGTGCCTCCAGATTTCTCGCCTGCTGGCCTTGGTGGTAGAAAGATAATACTGGGAATGGACAGCACACCGAAAAACAACATCCCCTTCGTCGAAATACCGCCTTTGAGAGAAAGAAAGATGGATATACCCTACATGCTTGACGGGGTCATAAAGTCTCTTCAGTTCCAGGGAAAAACAGTGAAAATCGATGACGATCTGACAAAGCTCCTGATAGAGTACCACTGGCCGGGAAACACGCAGGAATTTCTCGAGAAAGTCTACGAAATAATTACTCTGGAGAATCCCGTTGATCAGGCGATGAAAATCGCCAGTGGAATCGATGAGATAAAAGGCTTGAACCTGAAAGAATTCGTTGACTCTCTGGTTGAATTCGTGGAAAAGAAGGTCATAAAGAAAGCCCTCGAGGAAAACGAGGGCAATCGAAAAAAAGTATGTGAAGTCCTGAATATGAACTACAAGACCCTGTCTTACAAAATGAAGAAATACGGTTTAACTTGATCGACGAGCGAAATAGACCAGCTCGGCCTCTATGAACATATCTATGTCTCCATCCATAACGGCGTCAACGTTCGCAGTTTCCACTCCGGTTCTGTGATCTTTAACCATCGTGTACGGGTGGAAAATATAAGATCTTATCTGGTTTCCCCAGGAAATGTCCTTGAGTTCTCCCTGAATCTCTTGTATTTCCCTTCGCTTCTTTTCCATCTCGAGTTGGTAGAGTTTCGCTTTGAGTATCTTCAGCGCGGTTTGTTTGTTCTGGTGCTGCGATCTTTCGTTTTGACAGGAGACCACGATCCCGGTCGGTAGATGCGTGATTCTCACGGCAGATTCGGTTTTGTTGACGTATTGTCCGCCGTGTCCAGAAGCTCTGAAAGTTTCTATCTTCAAATCTTCCGGTCTGATCTCTATATCCACGTCGTCATCTATCTCCGGAATCACATTCACAGAAGCGAAAGAAGTGTGTCTTCTTCTGGCCGCGTCGAAGGGTGAGATCCTGACCAGTCTGTGAACACCGGATTCGTGTTTCAAGTAACCGTAAGCGTATTCACCTTTTATGAGAATCGTGGCATCCTTGATACCGGCCTCTTCTCCCGGTTGGAACTCCACAATCTCAACATCGAAACCTTTTCTCTCTGCCCACCTCATGTACATTCTGAGAAGCATCTGCGCCCAGTCTTGAGACTCGGTACCACCCGCACCTGGATGGACCGACAGATAAGCGTTGTTCGGATCGTATTTTCCGTTCAGAATGATCTCAAGTTCCAGTTTTTTGACGGCACCTTCCAGCTCCTGAACTATTTCTTCCACGTGCTGAGCCATCTCCTGATCCTCGTCGGAAAGTTCTATGGCAACTTCCAGATCTTCGAACAGAGATCTCACTCTCTTCAAATCTTCAGAGATGTTCTTCAACCTCTTCAGTTTCTGGGTGTACTCACGCGCCTTTTTTTGATCATCCCATACCGATGGATCTGTGAGTTTTTTCTCTACCTCTTCGAGTTCCTTGTTGATTTCATCCTCGTTGACCACCGAAAGAACATCCTTGTATTTCTTTTCAAGTTCTTCTATCTTGGTTTTGGTTTCGAAACTGATCATACCCATCACCTCTTCACTCTTATTCTACCAAAGCTGTGCAGTCCATCTTTTTTCTTTTTCTTTTCTGTGGCTCTTCTCATCGCTCTGTTCACAAGATTGAATTCTTCATGCACGAGTCTTATTTTACCAAGTTCTTCTTTGGCCTCTTTTTCATCCTTTTCCGAGACTTTAACAACTCTGAGGACGTAGTTGGCTATCGTATCGTTTATTCTCCTCATCATTTCATCGAACATGTAGTACGTTTCCTTTTTGAATTCAACGATAGGATCTTTCTGACCGTAAGACCTCAGCTGAACGGCTTCCTTAACGTGCTCTACCTCTTCCAGGTATCTTCTCCAGTGATCGTCTATTATTCTGAGCATCAGGAATCTGATCACTTTCCTGTAATCCTCGCCTATTTCCTGCTTCTTTCTCTGATATTCCTCCCAAAGTCTGTTGAACAGGTAATCGTGAAGTTCTTCAGAAGAACTGAATTGCTTTTCGTCCAGGTCGAACAAACCAGCCGGGAAGAAAGAAAGAGAATTCTTGAGGCTTTCGATATCCCAATTTTTCCCGGAACAGAACTCCTCAACCCTTGTGCTGACAACATCTTCGAAGATATCCTTCAGATATTCGTCGTAGTCTTTTTCGAGAAGGATCTGATCGCGAAGCGAGTACACTGCTCTTCTTTGTTTGTCGAGGACATCATCCATTTCCATCAAGGTTTTTCTTATCGAGAAGTTGATACCCTCAACCTTCTTCTGAATGTTTTCGATGAGCTTTGAAAGCATCGGATGCTGTATAGGCTGTCCTTCCTCTATTTTGAGTATGTTCATCACTTTTCCAATCTGTTCACTACCGAAGATTCTCAGAAGATCGTCTTCGAGAGAGAGGAAGAAGATGGACTCTCCCGGATCTCCTTGCCTACCGGCACGTCCTCTCAGCTGATTATCGATTCTTCTGCTCTCGTGTCTTTCCGTTCCTATGATGCACAGTCCTCCAAGTTCCGCCACTCCTGGTCCGAGTTTTATATCTGTTCCTCTCCCAGCCATGTTGGTGGCGATCGTCACCATGCCTTTTTGCCCGGCTTTGGCGACGATCTCAGCTTCTTTTTCATGGTATTTCGCGTTCAAAACTTGATGGGGGATACCTTTCTTTTTCAGCATGGAACTGAGAAGTTCGCTCTTTTCGATGGAGGTTGTTCCGACAAGAACTGGCTGACCTTTTTTATAGCGCTTTTCGATTTCTTCCACGATCTTTTCGTACTTTTCTTTCTGAGTCCTGAAGACCAGATCATCGTGGTCCTTTCTTATCATGGGCTTGTGAGTGGGAATAACCACCACTTCCATACCGTAAACCTGTACGAATTCGCTTTCCTCTGTTTTGGCTGTTCCCGTCATACCGGCGAGCTTTTCGTACATTCTGAAGTAATTCTGAAAGGTAATCGTCGCGTAGGTGATGGATTCTTCCTTTATGGGTACTCCTTCTTTGGCTTCGATAGCCTGGTGGAGCCCTCCACTGTAGCGTCTGCCAGGCAGCAGTCTTCCCGTGAACTCGTCAACGATAATAACTTCACCGTTCATGACGACGTAATCGACATCCTTCTTGAACAGGTGCAGCGCTTTCAAGGCATTTATGAGATGGTAGAGAAGAGACACGTTTCCCGGATCGTAAAGGTTTTCGACACCGATGATCTTCTCCGCTTTCGCCACACCCTCTTCGGTGAGAATGATGGTCCTCGCTTTTTCATCTACCGTGAAGTCCTTATCTTTAACAAACTTCTTAGCGATCTGAGCGAATCTCCTGTACACAGAAGGACTCTCTTTGGAGGGACCGGAGATGATCAGTGGGGTCCTTGCTTCGTCTATGAGTACGCTGTCGGCTTCGTCCACAATGGCGTAGAAGTGGCCTCTCTGCACCTTATCGTTGTAATCGAGAACGAGGTTATCCCTCAGGTAATCGAAGCCGAATTCGTTGTTCGTGCCGTAGGTAACGTCACACAGATAGGCTTCCTTCCTGGTTATCTCTTTGAGTTCCACCTGGAAAGCCTCAACGGCTTCTTTGTTCATAGATTCCTCTTTCAAAACTTCTCCGTTGAACCCATCAGGCCAGACACTCCAGTTTTCCTCTATTGCTTTTCTGGCGAGATCAGGGTTTTTCCACACCACCTCGTACGACTTTCCCAGAGAATTTATCACACCCACTCTCAAACCGAGAAAGAGATACACGGGTCCCATCCAGAGCGCATCTCTTCTGGCCAGATAGTCGTTGACCGTGACCAGATGAACACCCTTTCCGATGAGAGCGTTCAGATAAATCGGCATGGTGGCGGCGAGGGTTTTTCCTTCACCGGTCTTCATCTCGGCCACTTTTCCTTCATGGAGCGCTATACCACCCATCACCTGGACATCGAAAGGCCTCATTCCGAGCGTTCTTCGTGCTGCTTCTCTAACCAGGGCGAACGCTTCAAAAAGGTGTTCATCGGCGTCCTCAAAGGAATTCACTTTTTCCTTCAGCACCATGGAAAGTCTTATCAGCTCGCTGTTTTTCTTCGAGCGTAGATCGGACTCTATTTGGTTTATTTTTGAGACCATCTTCGCGTATTTTTTCAAAATGCGCTTGTTCTTATCGAAGAGTATCATTTCACATTACCTCCAATCTGTATTTTATGAGACCATCCTCCTCATAGCCTATCAGGAGAAGGCTCGATCTTGGAGAAAATCCGAGGAGCTTGTCGAAAAGCGTGTAAAGGTCAACGAACACCTCGAGAAAAACGCTTTTAGGAACTTCTTTTTCCAGAAAGACGAAACTCGGATGATTTTCGAGTCTTTTTCTGTTCAAAGTCTGCAGAAATCCCACTTTCTTCATGGATGAAACAACGATTTTCCCGTTGTAATTGAAAAAGTGAAGAAGCAAACCTCCCACATCGAGCTGCAGTTCTTCTCCCACAAATTTCGCACCACGGCTGACGAGATCGGACGTCACCTCATCCAGCGTTTTATTCTCCATCAGGAAAGCGAACCGTGGTGTTCCGTACAGAGAAACCAGAAACATAGAGCTCCCCTCAGAAGAAATCGTGTTGAAAAACTTCTCCACATCGCTTCCTCTGAACATATTCATGAAAAACCACCTAAGGATCTCAGGATCGCTTGTGAATGCAAAAAGATCTCCCAGATACGGCAGTTTACCGATATCTTCTCTGGCTGATACCCTGAATGGACTGGCCTTCTGCGTGATCTCAACGGTGAGGTGAGATTCTTTCACTTGTCCCACGATTTCGACTTCACCTTCTCTCCCAAACACGCTCATTTTCTTGATACGGGCAAAGAACGGTTTATCAGTCGTGTCTTCACTCTCTCCTATCTTTTCGAACACGGTCTCTGTCGAGGAGATCAAGACGTAGTTTCCTGAAATTTTCGAGAAAAGAGGTGTGGTGTTTCCCAGAACATAGAGATCGTCTCTTTTGATGAAAGTGCGGTCCTTCACCTTTGCAAAATCCTCAATGAACCTCTCTGGAGCCGGTGTCTTGAAGGCTATGAATCCATTTATCTTCTCTGATAAGGAGAGAATCTCGTTGATATCCAAGGTGAAGAGGTTCGAAATATCTCCCTTTCCGCAGATCACTATCTCGCTTGAGATACCCTGAAAGAACTCTTCGGGATCGTTCAATCGACTTTCCACCCATTCCACAACCGTTTCCTCGTAACCGACACCCTCCAAGAACAAAAATTCAAAAAGTGGCAGTTTCTTCAAAGCGGAGTAGAGCTCTCCGGTATTCTTTAGATGAATAAAGTAATCGTAGTTCTGCAGAACAGGTACTGAAAAAGACAGAGAAGCCATTAAAAGCAAAAAAAACACTGTTTTCTTCATCTTTCCCTCTCCCCAAAAAACCTCCAGGCTTCTTCCACGATTTTTCTCAGGTCTATTTCAGCGTTCTCTCCTTCCTTTTTGACCCAGAAAAAGTACTCTATGTTCCCTTCCGTTCCTTTGATTTTTGAAAAACAGCATCCTTTCACAACAAAACCGTTCTCGATCAGGCTCTTTCGTATTTCCTCCAGCACTTCAAGGTGAACACCTGGATCCTTTACGATACCCTTTTTTACGAATTTTCTTGGAGCTTCAAACTGAGGCTTCACGAGCAAAACAGCATCACCGATGTTCTTCAGTATCCTGGAAATGGCAGGGATGATCTTTTTCAAAGAGATGAAAGACACATCGCAGGTTACAACATCCACTTTCTCTCCCAGATCATCAGGATTTAAATAACGAGCATTCACCTTTTCCATCACAACAACCCGAGGATCGTTTCTCAATTTCCAATGAAGCTGGCCGTACCCCACATCCACAGCGTACACTTTCTTCGCTCCACGCTGGAGAAGAAAATCCGTGAATCCCCCCGTGGACGCTCCTATGTCGCACGCGACTTTCCCTGAAACGTCTATTTTGAAGCTCTCGAAGGCAGACTCGAGTTTGTACCCTCCTCTGCTCACATACTTTGGCTCCTCCAGGAGTTCGACATTGGCATCTTCTGGAACGAGTTTACTGGCCTTTGTAACCCTTTCTCCGTTCACGAGAACCTTCCCCGCCAGTATCAACACCTTCGCTTTTTCCCTGCTCTCCACGAGTCCTCTTTCCAGAACAAGCTGGTCTAATCTCTTCTTATCAGCCACAATTCATCCCCTGCCTTTATCACCGTTCCCCAGTCAAAAAGACGCACTTTCTCAACTTCTTCGAACTCCTTTTTCTCCGTACCAAACATCACAACTCGCTTTCCCGAAACGAAGAGAGGCATCCCAAAGTTTCTGATGAAGAACCCTTCCATATCCTCTCCATCTACCTTTCCATCTTTGTAAACGAGCAGTCTACCCTTCCACACAGCGAAATCATCTGCTTCCATTCTTTCGATCGTCTCTCCGTCCTGTGCGTTCAAAACGAGTACTTCGTCTCCAGCACCCAGAAAAACGCGATCCTTAGAAGAGTCCAGCCCCCAGGCTCCTTCGAATTTCTTCTCCCAGAGAAGCTGTCTTGTTTTGAGATTGTAACTTCTCAAGAAACCGCACACATCGAGCACGTAGAAAATATCACCCTGAAAGGAAAACTCCACCGGTGCATTTGAAACTTTCCACGACCATTTTCCTTTTATATCCACAAGGAAACCCGATGCCGTTAAAACAAAATTGTTCCACCTGAACAGAATTGTATCATCGATCTCTTTACTTCCCATCCTGTGTCTGGTGATCACTATTCCATCAACCACATCAACGGGTTCTTCGATCTTTAGGATTTTTTCTTCCATCATAAGAAATCCATCGCGATAGATGCACTCTTTTTCTCCGTCCAAAAAGACCATATCGATATTCCTGTAGAGCCCTGGGACGTCTTCTATGAAAATGTCCCTTCCTGCGTATATCATCTTCCCACCAATCTGGTAAAACTCTTCGTCAACCACCTTTCTGTAGTTTCCTATTTCCAGAGTATGTTTCTCTTTCCACTGAGGAATTATCACAACGGGAGCTTTTCTTCCCGCAAAAGTCGCAGTCGGTTGAAGGCTCCTTTCAAACTTTCCATCTCTGTAAACGACGAGGAAAAACTCATCGGGAAGCTGAGAATCTGGAAAGATTCCCCTAACAGCTCTTCTGAAGTGTTCCGGGAAGGAGTCTTTTGTTGAGAGATTTTCAAAGTTATCCACGGACTTTTCTTCGAATATCAACTGAAAGGCAACGTAATTTTCCTTAGTTCGAATCTTGACAATGAGGGGTGTTCCCGAACCAGTCAGTACTCCTTCTTCAGAGAGAAGATCTCTCACAACGCTTCGTACTCAGAGGGTCCATCGTAAACAAGCGTCACCACAGGAAGCCGTTTCCATTCCTCGATGATCTCGATTTCAGATGACGTCGGAGTCGCATCACCGAGGAAGTAAAGTACTCCGTTTTCCTCAATCCTGTAATTGAAAGCAAGAATCAAAACAGCACTTTGTAAAAGTACAAGCCATGTGCAGGTGCGGTACCAGCCGCCGCGCTCCTGTCGCGTGCTTCGAGCACCTCCTTCATCTTCTCAGGTTCCCACTGCTTCAAACCAACTTTCACAAGAGCGGCAACGATGTTTCGAACCATTCTTCTCAGAAAGGATCTCCCCTCCACTCTTATGAGAACAAGATCGTTTTTTAACCTCAAAATTCTGATTCTGTATATGGTCCGCACAGGATCTCTTTCATCACTCCCCGTCTTGAAAGAGGTGAAGTCGTGGGTACCTTCCAGATACTTCACCGCTTTTCGCATCGCATCGAGATCGAGCTCGTAGGGAAACCACCAGACGTATTTTCTGAGGAAAACGTTCTTCTGCCTCGAAGTCAGAATGAAGTAGTGATAGATTCTCTTTGTCACATCGAAACGGGGATGAAAATTCACAGGAACTTCGAAAACCTCTTTCACATAAACATCATCCGGAAGATTCGCGTTCATGGCGTTTCTTATGTCCTCGGTGGTCATTCGATCGTTCGGACAGTTGAAAGCGATGAGCTGACCGTTCGCATGAACACCGGTGTCCGTTCTTCCCGCTGCCTGGGTGTAGATTCTCTGTTTGAATATCCTCTCAAGAGCGTCTTCTATAACTCCCTGAACCGTTCTGACATCGGGTTGCCCCTGGTATCCAAAGAAATTACTTCCATCGTACTCGATCACTGCCGCCACGCGCTTCATCTTTTCACCTCGATTCGTGCTATATTTTTACTGTACCAGATCATATTTTAACAGCCGGAGTTGAAATACATGTGGAGGAAAATCGTCTTCTTTTGCATCCTTCTCGCGTCTTACCTATTCTCAGCGCAACTCATGGTCGTCCAGGGAAACCTCGCCTCCCTCGTGGAAGTGGAAGGAGATTACTTGAAGAAGAACCTGGAGATCGTCTTTCCATTCTCTCCTCTCGATGGAGTCGTGGTTTCGGATACGGCATATTTTGCGACCGGAAACGCTCTCCTGGAGTACAATCTGAAGAGCAAAGAAATCATCCGATCGCTGAAAATACCGGCAAAGAAATTGAAGTGGAACGATGAACGTTTGGTGGTAATCTGCGAAAAAGAGGTTCTACTTCTGGATCCCGTTTCTTTCAAATACAGCAAGATCAGTTTTCAACAATCCGTTTCTGACGTCGATTTCTACGAAGGCTACCTGCTGGTGAGTCATGGAAAATACGTTTCTCTCACGAAGAACAGTGAAGAGATCTGGAAGATAGAGGCCGAGGCAGAGATAAACAAGATTTCTGTAAACAAAGAGAAAAAAGCGTTCGCCGCTTTAACTTCCGATGGAACGATTTTTCTGGTGGATTTGGAAAACGTTTTGGCACCGAAGGTCGTTTTCTTCTCGAAATTTGAAGAAGCAGAAGACTTAGAATGGATCGAAGACTTTCTGATCGTCTTTTTCAGAAACAAAGTGATCACCATGAACGCGGCAAAATTGACGTCTCCCAGAGCGTTCAAGGAGTACATCGCAAGTGGAAACACCACATCGGTTGTAAAACTCCAGGATTCAATCCTCTTCACAAAAGGTAACGACCTCTACAGAGTGGGAGTCTTCTCTCTGAAGAAGATCGGAACAGCTCAAAGGGTTTTTCCGGTTCTTGCTCAGGGTGAGATGTACACACCGGGAGATTTGATCTGGCAGCTGAATCTGGAAGCCGAGGTGAGATCTTCACCCGTCATTTTTGAAAATCTGCTGGTTGTGGCGGATGTAGAAGGAATCGTTCACGCTATCTCGATGAGCGGTGGAAAACTCTGGAGTTACAGAACAGGTTTCGTCATAACGGCACCACCCCGCGTTTTCATGGAAAGGATCTACGTAACGAGCTGGGACAACTTCCTCTACGCCATATCTCAAAACGGTCAGCTGGTGTGGAAAATCGATCTTGAGGCTGATGTTTCAAAGCCTTTTGAAGTGAATTCCTACGGTATTTACCTTGCCACCGACAGCGGCGAAGTGTACTTCATCGATCACGATTCTTCCATCGTGTGGCGATTCAAAGACGAAGAGTGGATTTCAACCGGTGTAACGGTCGATGAAAACGGAGTCGTCTATTTTGGAACTTCGAGAAGTCTGTACTCTCTCTATTCAAATGGTTCCTTGAGATGGAAAACCCGCACAGGATATCTTCTAACGATGAAACCGATAATCATCGACAGATATGTGATCACTGGAAGTAACTCAGGCTGGTTGTTGTGCGTTAACAGAACAAACGGTAACGTGGTCTGGAAAAAGAAACTTCCTCTCTCGTTGAATTCACAACTTTCAGCTTTCGGAGATACCGTTTTCGTGAACGCGGAAGATGGAATCTACTCGATCGACCTTTCCGGTAATGTGAAAAGAATCATTTCAGCTTCCACTCCTTCTCCGGTGGCTGTTTCAAAGGAAGGATACGTATACTTCGTGTCTGAGGGCGTTCTTTACTCCTTCACGCTCGATGGAAAGAGAAGATGGGAAAGAAAGGTCGGGGAGAGTACCGTAGAACCCGTTGTTGGTGAAGAACGTGTAGTGGTTGTCACCAGAAGTGGAAATCTCTACTGTTTCTTCGATTCTGTTCATCCTTAGTATTTCTGAATAGGACCGAATCTTTCAAAGGGCCAGATCCTCAAAATTGGCCATCCTATGATGTGGTCCTTAGGGACAAAACCGAAATATCTGCAGTCAAGACTTTCCTTTGTGTTGTCCCCCATCAGGAAGTAAAATCCTTCCGGCACCCTTATTCTGATCGTACCATCATCTGTTTTTCCGACGTACTTCTTGAGATCGAGTTTGGAGTAATATTCCTCGTAAAACTCATGGTAGATCATTCCTGGGATGTAATAGGATTTCGTTTTCTCGTCGTAGTAAACCATGGATGGATCGAAATAGTTCAACAAACCGGGGAGGAAAGCTTCTCCGTAGCTGAGACCTTCCTCCCCGATGAGGGAGAAAACAAGAACTGCCGCTGTTCTGCCATAATTCTTTGCGATATCGTATATGAAATCTCTGTACGCTTGTTTGTCTTTTCTCAGCTTGCTCGCTGTGTACAGCCATTCGTAAAAATCTTCGTATTTGAAAATCCCTTCCGGCTCGTAGTACCTGTCTTTCAAAACTTCCGGAACCTCACCGTTCACGTAGAGTTTTCCGTCCTTTATTTCGAGGACATCTCCACCCTTTCCAACGAGGCGCTTCACGTACTTTACATGACCCCTGAACTTACTGGGAGAAAAGAGATCCATGAATTTATCGAAAAGTCGGAGCATGTGGCTTGCTCTCTCATCCACGAACGGTGACCAGAAAACCACGATTTCTCCTATCTGCGGTTCACGTACAGTGTACGTGATCTTTTCGACGAAGAGCCGATCCCCAATCTGTATCGTTGGGATCATCGATCCAGTCGGAACCAGCATGGTCTCGAATATGTAGAGTCTCACGATCGTCGCTGCAACCAGTGCATAAAGGAGTGCCTTGATCCATTCCACGGATTCTTTTTTCAAGTTCATCAATCTCTGCGCTCCTTGATCCTGATCTTACCTCTCACGTTCCTGAGGTAGTAGAGCTTGGCTCTCCTCACCTTACCCTTTCTCACAACTTCGATCTTCTCAACAACTGGGGAGTGGACGGGGAAGATCCTTTCGACTCCAACACCGTGGCTGCCTATTCTTCTCACTGTGAACGTTTTGTTTATTCCAGAACCTCTCTTTGCGATGACGATTCCTTCAAACACCTGTGTTCTTTCTCTGTCACCTTCTATAACTTTCACGTGCACCCTCACGGTGTCTCCTGGTCTGAAATCGGGAATCTCCTTTTTTTCATATTTCTTTTCGATGATTTTCACAAGATGATCCATCTTCAATCCCTCCTCGCGTAATTTTCTCCTATCAACCGATCGATGATGATGGCAGCAGCCGCTCTCACGGAAAGATGGTTGAAATCAGACTGCGCCCTTATGGGCTCCAGTACGTAATCGGATATCTCGAGAATTTCATCGGGAAGACCCCAGCCTGTACCGAGAAGTATGAGAACAGGTTTTTCGGTTTCTATGATTATTCTTCTTCCCTCTTCGAAAGAAATGTCATTTTCGCGTTTTTTCGCAGAGGTGAAGAAGATCAAAGGTCTTTCTCCTTCGACACTTTCTATGTCTTCCAGCACATCCTCCAGATAGGATTTGAGCTTCACGAGCTTGAGAGATTCCGCTCTGGAAGGATTGTACCGGCTTCCAAAACCTTCTCTCCAGAATTTTAACATCTTGCTTACCATATCCTGCTGCGCTCTGAGGTTAGTCACAATGTAGTATCCCTTGAGGTTGTACGTTCTCGCAGTCCTTGCTATATCGTGGACATCGAGGTTTGTCACGGCCGTTGATATGATGCTGCCGTCTTTTCCTTTTATAGGGTAATGAATCAGGGCCACGTACACCTTCTCTAACATTTTTCCATCAACTCCCTGAACAACTCTATTATAGCCAATTTGTCCATTTCGTCCAGTTCCTTCGCTAAGAAAAGATCTGGCCTCTTTGCCAGTGTTTTCTTTATGCTCTCCTTTCTTCTCCAGAGCTCCACCTTTTCGTGGTCTCCAGAGAGGAGAACATCTGGAACTTTCATACCCTTGTACTCATACGGCCTTGTGTAAACGGGATGATCGAG
This sequence comes from Thermotoga maritima MSB8, assembly GCF_000008545.1. Taxonomy (NCBI): domain Bacteria; kingdom Thermotogati; phylum Thermotogota; class Thermotogae; order Thermotogales; family Thermotogaceae; genus Thermotoga; species Thermotoga maritima. The sequence goes on along the minus strand of NC_000853.1, from coordinate 1,557,832 downwards.
TAGTCCCTGATGAAACGATTCTCTTTCTACGGATTCTCTCTCGACAACACCCGGTACAAGCCTCACAACAGCGTCAGTTATGACCATGGCGGGGAGCTCTCCACCCGTGAGTATGTAGTCTCCTATGGATATTTCATCGTCAACGATGCTCATCACTCTTTCATCTATTCCCTCGTACCTTCCACAGAATATAACGATGTCGTCCTTCTTTGAAAGTTCTTCTGCTATCTTGTAGTTGAAAATTCTCCCCTGCGGACTTGTGAGAATAACGTAAGGTTTTCCATATTTTTCTACGTAACTTTCGTAGAATCTGAAGAAAGGTTCAGGTTTCATCACCATGCCGTATCCGCCGCCGTATTGATAATCGTCAACCGTTCTGTGCCTGTCGGTGGTGTAATCCCTCAAATTCTCCACGTTTATCTCCACGATACCTCTTTCTACCGCCCGAGCTATGACGCCGTACTTCTTTATAACTTCGACCATTTCAGGGAATATAGTCACTATTGTGATTCTCATCAAATCCACTCCATTTCCTTTGCTATGATCTTTTTCGCACCTTTGTCGATTTCAACTATACAGTCCTTCGTCATGGGGATCAGGGTTTCCTTCTTCTTTTTTCTCACCACGAGTACGTCGTTCGAACCGGTTTCTATTATGTCAACTACTTTTCCAACGTTTTCGCCCGACTCGTAGAAAACATCGCAGTCCAGTATTTCGTAAAAGTAGTATTCGTCTTCGCTGAGTTTTGGAAGCTCCTCGTATTTTATGAAGACTTCACAACCTTTGATCCTTTCTGCGGCTTCTATCGTGTCTATCGATTTGAACCTGATGAGAAAGAGCTTGTTCATCCTCCTCACAGACTCAACGGTGAGGTTGTAAAACGCCTTCTTCTCGCTGTTGTAAAGAACCACACTGGAGAGGTTCTTCACGATTTCCTCAGAGTTCGTGTAAGGGAAGAACTTGACCTCTCCCTTGAGGCCGTGTGTGTTGACGATCTTTCCAATCGCCACTCTTTCATTCAACAGGTCTTGAATGGTTCTTATCATACTCTCACCGGACCACCTTGATGGTGATCTCCTTAGAATCTCCCATGAGTGCACTCAGAAGTATCTTCAAAGATTTTATCGTTCTTCCATCTTTTCCTATGACCTGTCCAACATCTTCTTCGTTCACAACGATTTCGTATACTTTCTTTCCTTCTTCGTCGAACTCCATGACCACAACCTCTTCGGGATGCTTCACTATTCCCCGAAGAATCTTCTCGAGGAGCTCCTTCATTCAGCCGTGGCCTCCTCTTTCTTTCCGTATTTTATCTCGTGGACCCTCTTCATAACCCCGAATTTTCTGAAGATATCCCTCACAGTGTCGCTCGGCTGGGCTCCTTTCAGAATCCATTCCACGGCTCTTTCCACATCGATCTTTATTTCCCCTTCTTTCAGAGGGTTGTAGTATCCAAGAGACTCGATGTAAGCACCATCTCTCCTCTTCCTGCTGTCAACAACGACTATTCTGTAGAAAGGCTGGTGTCTCTTTCCCATCCTTGTGAGTCTGATCCTTACCACCGAACACACCTCCTCAGAATCCAAATGGTATTTTGAATCTACCTTTTTTCATCCTCTTCATTAGAGCTTTCATCTGTTCATAGCTTTTGAGAAGTTTGTTCACATCCTGGACGGTAGTTCCACTTCCACGTGCGATTCTCCTTTTTCTACTGGCGTTTATTATACCGGGATTTCTTCTCTCTTCTATGGTCATCGAATTTATGATGGCCTCGATCTTTTTCAGCTCCTTTTCACTCATCTCCACATCGACCTTCGGTGCACCTGGAAGCATCTCAAGAATGGAAGAAAGAGGTCCGAGTTTTTTCATCTCCTGAAGCTGTTCTTTGAAATCTTCCAGGGTGAACTCTGCCTTCAGGAACTTTTCTGCGCTTTTCTTCATCTTTTCCTGATCGAGTTCCTTTTCCACTTTTTCGATCAGTGAAAGAACGTCCCCCATTCCCAGGATTCGGTTTGCGATTCTGTCTGGATGGAACGGCTCCAGACCATCGAGTTTTTCACTCGTTCCAATGAATTTAACGGGTTTCCCAGTCACGTACTTTATGGAGAGAATGACTCCGCCTCTTGCATCTCCGTCCATCTTCGTTACAACGAATCCTGTTAAATCGAGCCTTTCATCAAACACCTTGGCGGTATTGACTGCGTCCTGCCCCATCATCGCGTCAACGACGAGCAGGATCTCATCTGGGTTCAGGATTTTCTTTATCTCTTCCAGCTCTTTCATCATCTCTTCGTCTATGTGAAGTCGACCAGCGGTATCCACTATCAGAACATCTTTTCCTGTACTCTCAGCAACGTCTACAGCTTCTTTCACTATCTCAACGGGTGTTTTGTTGTAATCGTGAACAACGTTTACACCAATCTGATTTCCAAGCTTCACAAGCTGATCAACGGCTGCAGGACGGTACAGATCCGCTGCGACAAGCAAAGGATTCCTTCCCTCTTTTTTGAGGAGCTTTGCGAGTTTTGCACACGTTGTGGTCTTTCCGCTTCCCTGAAGTCCCACCATCATTATGGGAGCTGGTCTGTGGACGAGTCTCAATGGTTCGTTCTTTTCTCCCATGATTCTTACAAGCTCGTCTCTCACTATCTTTATGAACTGCTGGTCCGGTGTGAGACTCCTGAGGACTTCCTCTCCGAGAGCTTTCTGGAGGACGTGGTCCACGAATTCTTTCACAACTTTGTAGTTGACATCAGCTTCGAGCAGGGAAAGTTTCACTTCCCTGATCGCGTCTTTTACATTCTTTTCTGTGATCTTTCCGCGTCCAGACAGATTCTTGAAAACCCTAGACAGCTTCTCCTGAAGATTCTCGAACATCGAAACACCTCCGAAGGACCTTCTCTCATATTAGACGCTTCTCATTAATACCAGGTTTCCAATCATCTAAGGAGTAGCGCACTTAATGTTACAATTTATTTTCAATGAATAGGTGGTTTAACTTAATCCACCTACTAAACTACACATGTTTTTAATAATACTTGATCGTGAAGTCCTCGTATCCTTCAGGCGTAGTTTCTTCCACACTCACGTTCGTCACAACCGCCGCAGGTGGGCCTTTCGCTACCTCATTCAAAAAACGCCGAAGGGCATTTTCATCACCTTCGGCGTGTATGAAAACAGACCCATCATCCATGTTCATCACGTAACCCTTCACACCAAGAGATTTCGCAACTCTTCTTGTGAAATATCGAAAGCCCACTCCTTGAACGATCCCCTCAACTCTTATTTTCAGAGCCTTCATGTTTCCACACCCTTATGAATTCTTCGTCAAAATGCACGTCGAGTTGTGGGAAAGGTATGTAGATTCCCTCTTTTTCCAGATAATCCTTTATTCTGAAAGCCAATCTCTTCACACCTTCGAAGAAGTTATCACGGTTGACCCAGAATCTGATAATGAAGTCTATGGAAGAACTGTTGAACGCGGAGAAAACAATAGCTGGTGCTGGATCTTTTTCAACGGTCTCTTCGTCTTCCAGCGCCTTCTGGAAGATCTCCACCACTTTCCTTAAATCAGCTGAGTAAGGAACTCCCACCACTATTTCCTGTCTTCTAACGTTCGAAGGCCAGAAATGTATTATCTTGTCGTTCCAGACGGCTTTGTTCGGTATCATCACTCTTCGACCATCCCAGGTCCTGATCACGGTATGATTCAAATTCACCACTTCAACGGTTCCGGAGACTCCACCGGCCTCCAGAGCCTCTCCTTCCTTGACAGCCCGAGACACTAGAAGGAACAACCCTGAGAAGAAATTGGCCAGCGGTTCCTGAAGAGCAAGACCTATGACAAGACCTCCGATACCCACTCCAGCGAGAAGTGGTGCAAGACTTAAATCCCAGATGTCGAGAATTATCATCACCGCGATCACAGAGATGATCAATCCCAGGAAGAATCTGATGGTGTTTCTCATTTGAAGTTCTTTTCCGAGCTTTTCCACACTCTTTTCGATGAGCTTGAACAACCATTTGAAAACCAGATAAGAAACAACAACCGTTACCGCCGTGAGGATCAGTTTGGCGAGCAAGTTCTCACCACCTCACAGCGAATTTGATGCCTGTTCCCTGAGTGTAGTAGTACTCCGAGAATGGGTCACTGCTCACGGGTGAACTGATGATGAACGTGCCAAAGCCCACAGAGACGTTGTTCACAGTTGCGTAGAAACCAAGAGAGATTTTTACGGTGTTTTCTTTCGTTTTGGTGTTGCTCAGCACCGAAACTCCCAGACCCGCTTTTTGTTCCGATCCGATCGTGAAGTCTATCCTGTTTTCCAGCACTTCTTGGTCGAACACCAGAGAGTAGGAGAATCTGTTTTTCCTGGAAGAATCGTAGAAAAGCTTCAAAAGATAAGTTCCTCCCATGTAAGTTCCTTTCTGACTCCAGAGAGTGAAATCCCGAACGCTGACACCAAAACCAACATCTTTGAACAAGTAACCAGAGACACCCCCGTGGAGATCGATCTCTTTTCTTTCTTCCTGATCCATGGTGAAAGAAACACCGGCTCCGACATTCAAGCTCTCTTCTGGCGAAAAGGCCGCATCGTATTCGATCGTGGTTCTGTAGCTGGATTCCGTTAGAGTACTTCTTTTCAAATACAACACTCCTGCGATGTTCGGTGCGGGAGTCTGGAAGAGCCCGACCAAGAACGTTCCCAGAGATTCACCCTCACCAGAAAACACCTGATACGAACCCATGACTCCCTGTTTGTTCATGGAAAGAAGTCGTGCGGGATTTTCGAAGAAAGCCCACTCACCAGAAGAGGAAAAAATCTCGAGCTGGGAAGCTACCGCCAGTGTTGAAATCACAAGAATCAAAAGAAAGACCTTCTTCATACATTCACACCCCCTGAAGAATAGACTTCTACCACTTTGCTTTTCAGTTCCTTGAAGGTTCCACTCTCTATAGAACGCCTTACTTCCTTCATTAGAGAGATCATGAAGTTGATGTTGTGAATCGTGAGGAGTATCTGCCCAAGGACTTCTCCTCGATCGAAGAGGTGATGGATGTAAGACCGCGTGAAATTCTTGCAGGTATAACACCCGCACCTTTCGTCCACCGGTTCGAGGGACCGCTTGTTGTAAGAGGCCTTGAGGTTGAGTTTCCCATTCCAGGTGAGCGCAGTTCCGTGCCTTGCTATCCTGGTTGGGAAGACGCTGTCGAACATATCCACTCCTCGATCAACGAGCTCGAGTATGAGTTCTGGAGACCCTCCTCCCATGAAGTAACGGGGTTTATCTTCCGGAAGAAACTCCACCGTGACTTCGGTCATTTCAAGAGTGAGGGATCTTTCTTCACCTATGCTCAATCCTCCTATGGCGTATCCATCGAATCCAATCGATGTAAGCTGAAGAGCGCTTTCTCTCCGCAGATCCGGGTAGATCCCTCCCTGAACGATTCCAAAGAGTGCTTGATTCTCCGTTTTGAAAGCCTTTTTAGATCTCAGAGCCCATCGATAGGTTCTCTCTGTTGCCTCTTTCACCTCTTCGTAATCGGCATCGGGTACAGGACAGTGATCGAAGACCATGCAGATATCCGATCCCAGAGCGATCTGAACCTCCATGGATATCTCTGGATTCAGGAAAACTTTCGAACCGTCAATAGGAGATCTGAAGACCACACCTTCATCGTCTATCCTGATCTTTGGAAGGCTGAAAACTTGAAAACCTCCGCTGTCGGTGAGTATCGGTCTTTTCCATCCCATGAAGTTGTGAAGTCCCCTGTGAAGCTTTATGATCTCCACACCGGGTTTCAACATGAGATGAAACGTGTTCGAAAGAATTATCTCCGCTCCTGCTTCTTCCAGATCTCTGGGAGTGAGAAGCTTCACGCTCGCGTTGGTTCCAACCGGCATGAAAACAGGAGTTTCAACAGCTCCGTGGTGAAGCTTCATGACACCCAGTCTTGCTTTTCCGAAAGTTTTTTTCACTTCGAACTCCACACGATTCCCTCCAGCATCTTCTTCACCCTTTGATAACAGCCTTCAATCTGTGCTTCCTGTTCTTCGAGCTCTTCCAGCATGTTTTTCCTGAAAGTCTCGTCTGAAATCTCTTTCAAATTGATCAGAACGTTCACCTTCTCAACCTGAAAGACCGCGTGGCAGAGATCTGCGGCGTTCAACGTGTCCGATGCCAGATTCTTGTTTCCAAATTCGGCGAGCTTCTCGAGCTCGTGTGCGAGGTCTTTCATCACCCTTATCACGTCCATCGGTACAGAAGCAGCTTCCTTCAGAGCATTCTGAAGCTCTCCTTCAGAGGATTTGTAAGCTTTCATGACCTTTTCAAAGGCTTCCATGTCTTTCTTTGCAAGATCGAAGAGTTTCAGTCTCGCTTCTTCCATTGCCTCAACTATCCTCTCCATCTCCGGTTCCACATCTTCGTAACCCTTTTTCTTCCTGGTGAAATTCGCAACCATTTCAGCGAGGGCACATGCCATGGCTCCCACGACTGATCCAACCGCTCCCCCACCAGGAGTTGGCTTTCTCTCTGCAACCATATCGCAGAATTCTTTGAGCGAAAGGCGTTCAACCTCCATATCTCTCTTCTCCCCCCTGAACGATCTTAACTCCCGAACTCGTTCCTATTCTATCAGCACCGTACATGATCATTTTAACAGCGTCCTCGAAGGTTCTGATCCCTCCGGAAGCTTTTACACCCATCTCATCTCCCACGATCCATTTCATGAGATGAACGTCTTCTGCGGTCGCCCCTCCTGTTCCAAATCCCGTGGAAGTCTTCACGAAATGAGCTCCAGCAAGTTTGGAAATGACACACGCCGCTATCTTCTCTTCCGTATCCAGATAGCACGTTTCGATGATCACCTTCACAACTTTTCCTTTCACCGATTCGACAACACTTCTTATATCCTCGTAAACGTACTCCCACTCCTTTGCCTTGAGCATGCCAACGTTGATGACCATATCGATCTCATCGGCTCCACTCTCAACAGCGAAAATCGCCTCATGGGCTTTCGTCCGAGTTTCGTTCGCTCCCAGTGGAAAACCAACAACGGTGACGACTTTCACATCGGTTCCTTCGAGTTCTTCACGAGCCAGTTTCACATAACACGGATTCACACAGACTCCATGGAAACGATTTTCCCTTGCTTCAAGACAGAGTTTTTTTATATCGTCTGGTGTGGCAAACGGTTTCAGATTCGTGTGCTCTATAGCACTTTTCACATCTTCAATACCTGCGCTTTCTCTGACGGGCTTGAATTCGTAGAACTCTCTGTACTTCGCTACTGCCTCCTCAATCCTGTACTCTATCATGAGAAATCACCTCACAAACCGAGTTCAGAAGCGATCGTTTTCATCGCCTCGAGAGAAATTTCTAAGAATTTCTCAAGCGAGAGCCCAAAGTTTTCACAGGTTCTCATCTGTTCCCTGCTCGCTCCCTTCGCAAAGGCCTTTTCCTTGAATCTCCTCAGCAGAAAATCCACATCGATAACATCCAGTTTCTTCTCTGGTCTGATCAGTGCGGCCGCCACTATAAAACCAGTGGTTGGATCCACCGCATACAAAGCCTTCTCCATCAAAGTTTCTGGAGTTTTCTTTTCGCAGTGGGCCAGAATAGCGTTGAGAACGTCTTCGGGTACGTCCTCATCTTTCAGGATTTCCAGGGTCTTCAAGCCATGTTCCTCGGGTTTATCTTTGGTGTAGTCGTAATCCAGATCGTGAAGAAGTCCGGCAAGACCCCATTTTTCTTCGTCCTCGTTGAATTCCCTCGCGAGAGCTCTCATAACAGCTTCCGCTGCAAGACAGTGCTTCACAAGATTTTTCGTTTTAACGTGGGTTTTCAACAGCTCCATTGCCCTTTCCCTGCTGATCAAAGTTCTCCCTCCTCCCTGAAGCTGAAATATCCTCGTCTCGATACAATGACGTGATCCACAAGACTCACCCCAAGGATTTCTCCTGCTTGTTTCAATCTTTCCGTGATCAAACGATCTTCTTTGCTGGGAGTGGGATCACCAGAAGGATGGTTGTGAACGACGATCACTCCAGATGCATTAGCCCTGATAGCCGTCCGAAACACGTCCCGCGGATGTATCAAACTCCTGTCAGAAGTTCCAACAGTGAGTGTGTTTTCTCCTATAACGTTGAGCTTCGTATCGAGACAGATCACCTTCACAATTTCCCTCTCAAGATACACCATTTCCTGGCAGTATTTGTAAACTTTCACGGAAGAGTCCAGCTTCTCCGGTATCCTTTCCAGTTCTCTGTGAAGTCTTTTTCCAAGCTCCAGAGCAGCTTTCAAGGTGATGGCCTTGACCATACCGACCCCTTCGACCGAAGCTATCTCCTCGAGACTTGCGTTCGAGAGTTTTATCAACGAGCCGTCAAACCTTTCAAGAAGATCCTTTGAAAGTTCGAGAACGTGTTTTCCCTTCTTTCCAGTTCTCAACACTATGGCGACGAGTTCTTCAACCGAAAGCGACTCTGGCCCCGCCTTTATCATCCTCTCTCTTGGAAGCAACCTTCCACCATCCCTTTTCATAGAGGTACTGCCAGACCATTCCAAGAGGAAATCCCACCACAGTAAAGAAATCTCCTTCTATTTTTTCAACGAAGACGGCCGCGAAATCCTGTATCCCATAAGCCCCCGCTTTGTCGAGAGGTCTGTATTTCTCAACGTAGTAATCGATCACACTCTCTGGAAGTTCTCTGAACCTGACCTTCGTTGAAGAAACGATCACGTCTTTTGTTTCACTGGAGACGAACGCCACCCCCGTGTAAACCACGTGCCATTTTCCAGAAAGCTTCTTCAGCATACCTTTCGCTTCTTCCAGAGACTCCGGCTTTCCCAGTATGTTACCATCCAAAACCACCACCGTATCGGATCCAATGACGAGTATTTCCTCTTCCTTCCTCTTTTTGAACACCCACTCCGCTTTTCTCAACGAGAGTTCTCTAACGGTCTCTTCGGGACTTTCAAGAAACTCCTCTTCAACATCAGGCTTTTCAACTTCGAACTCTATCCCCAGCAACTCCATCAGTTGCCTTCTTCTGGGCGAAGAAGAAGCGAGAATAATTCTCAAACACTATCCCTCCCATCCTGCTTGCCAGGAAGGCGTTGACTGTTCCCGAAACAAGACCGAGTATCACCATCAAAGGAAAGAGTAAGAAGGTCTTCGTGCTTCCAACCAGAAAAGATATGACGATGAGCTGAACAAGGTTGTTCACAAAAGATCCCATTGCACTCAAGCTCAAGTAACCAAAATCGAACCGGGCCAGAAACGATTCCACCAGGGAAGCGGAAACGGCACCGAAGAATCCAGTTAGAAAAGATGGAGAAAGAAACCTGCCGGAAAAGAGAGCACCCAAAATGCTCTTTGCAGATGCGACGATCAGAGCATCTCCAAAACCAATTTCCGAAGCTATCATGAGGACTACCGAGTTGGAGAATCCCCATCTTCCAAACGGCACCGGAAAAGGAAGTAGATTTTCCAGGACATAAAAAGTAGAAGAAAGAGCCGTCAAAACAGAAAGAAATGTGATTCTCCTCACCAGGTCACGGTATCGTAATCTGTCTTTTCTTCGAAGAATATTATCACCTCGTTTGGCACACAGATGATGGTCCCTCCTGGACCAACCCATCCCGTTTTCACGCACAGTTTCAAAGGACAGGTTGACTCGACGACTCTGACCCTGTTTCCATCGAATTCCACCTTCATGAGGAATCTTCCGTTCTCTGTTATGTCGTACGTTCCTGGTTTCGACAGAATCTTTCTGAAATCTCTTCCTTGAACCACAACTTTGCTTCCTTTTTTCTCCGAAGCGAGTATTGAAAAGATAAGGACAACAAAGATCAAAATGATCAGCATCACATCTTTTTTTCTGAAGAAGCTCCTCACCTTTTTCACTCTCTTTCGAACAGCTTGAAGGTCTCAGACCTTTCGATCGCTCCTCCTTCAAGAACTATCAGCAGATGAGCTCCCATATTTGGAAAATCGAGCACCACTTTTCTCCAGTCTTTTCCGGCCATCACAAAGCCCGCTGTGGAGAGTGCGTCGGCTGTGGTGGCATCTTCGGCTATGATCGTTACGCTCCACACACCACGAGCAGGATACCCTGTTGAAGGATCGAGAATATGATGATACCTGACACCGTCCACAACGAAATATCTTTCGTAATCACCGGAAGTCGCAACCGCTCCAGATTTCAGATAGATGTAATCTATCACATCGTCTCCCCTGGGATCTTTTACTCCTATCACCCACGGATACTTTCCGAACTTTGGCCCGATGATACGAACATCTCCACCTGCTTCGACAAACCCCGTTGCGTTCTCATCAAAAGAGAGTGCTATCTGTCTGGCCCTGTCGAGGGCGTATCCCTTCGCTATACCACCAAGATCGATCTTCACACCGTTTTTAACCATCACTCTCATGTTCTTATCGTCGAAGAGAACGTTTTTATACCCGGTATGCTTCAGAGCCTCTTCGATCTCTTCCCGAGAAGGTACCCTGAGATTTTCGTAGTTCCCGGTAAACCCCCAGAGTTCGAGAAGCCTTCCTACTGTCGGATCAAACGCTCCATCTGTGAGCTCTGCGAACGCGCAGGCCGCTTTGATCAAACTGTAAGTCTCTTCGTCCACCTCGACCCATTCGTTGGGATGATCGTTTATCTTTTTCACAACACTTCTTTCATCCGTGAAAGAAAACTTGTAGGTAATCCTCTTCATGTCTTCCAGAATGGCTTCTGCGATCGTTCTGGGATTTATCTTCTGAGAGGAAACGACTATCCTCACACTCGTTCCGAGAGCGAAATCTCTGAGCTCATAATACTGATCTTTCGTTCGGATGAGGAGTAAAGCCAAGAGAATCGCAAGAGAACCTAGAAGAAGTGAAGAAAAGATGATGACGTTTCTTCTGGTTACCCGATGATCGTTGCTATCTGACGGCCACATTTTGTGCACTTCCCTTCTTCATCCAGTCCCACTTTTTCCACTTCATATCCCTGTCTTCTGATCACAAGATTTCCGCAATCCGGGCAGAAAGTGCTCTCGTATCTTTCGTCCCACACGTTACCGAGGTAGACGAAATTTAAATACTCTCTGGCCATCTCGTATATCTCGATGAGCTCTTCTATCGGCGTTGGAGGTATGGTGTACTTGTAATTTGGAAAGTAGCGGCTTATATGAAGAGGGATGTCTTTGTCCAGATCAGCGATCCACTCGAATTCTCTCCTCAGGTCTTCTTTGTCGTCGTTCTTTCCCGGAATTATCAGCGTGGTGAGCTCAACGTGAATTCCTGCGTTGTAAACCTTCTCTATGTTTCTGAGGACCACGTCCAAATCTCCCCCGATCTCCCTGTAGAAATCTCTGTTGAATCCCTTGAGATCTATGTTCATCGCATGCACGGACTGAAAGAGGAGTTCCAGAGGTTCTTCGTTTATAAAACCGTTGGTCACAAGAACGCAGTACATACCTTCTCTCACAGCCACACGAGACGTGTCGAGAACGAACTCGTACCAGACAAGAGGCTCGTTGTATGTGAAAGCGATTCCTTTTGAGTTTCTGTTCATCTGGGCTATCTTGACAAGCTGTTCTGGAGTGACTCTTTTGGTTTCTGGCTTTGCTTGCGAAATCTCCCAGTTCTGACAGAAACCGCACTTGAAATTACAGCCGAAAGTTCCCACAGAGAATATCTGCTCACCAGGATTGAAGTGGAAAAGCGGTTTCTTTTCTATGGGATCCATAGCGATTGCTGTTACTTCACCGTAGTTCAGACTCACCAGAGAGCCGTTTTTGTTCTTTCTCACACCGCACAACCCAATTTGTCCGTTATCAAGCACACATTCATGCGGACACAGAAGGCACTTAACTTTTCCATTCTCAAGAATTTCAAAGTGCAAAGCCATCCTTTCCATGTCCCATCCTCCTCATTTGTAGCGTTCAACTGTGAACCTGTAAATCTCCACATCGTCGTCCCACTCAGGGATTCCGGCTTTCAGCTTCGCTATTCTGAGCTGTTCTTCGACCGTATCCACACCTTCTATGTCAGGAAGAAGGAGCCCTCTCCTCCAGCCCTTAACTACTATCACACCGTATTTTTTCGGGTCGAGCTCGGAGATATCCCTCACCGGTTCAGGAGGACTGAGAATGTCCACGTGCACAACGATATCGTCGAGTTCATCGGGCGAGACCGGAGGAAACCTTGGGTCCTGAGTGGCAGCCGCGATGGCGTTATCTCTTATCTCAAGAGCGAGATTCGGCTTTGTGGGAAGATAGGTTCCTATACAGCCCCTCAGAGAACCGTCCGTTTTGTGAAGAGTCACAAAAGCCCCTGCTCTTCTTTTGAAGAGCTCTTCAGGAACACTTTCATCGGGTTCGATCACTTTTCCATATCTCACGTAATTCTCTATGACCCTTATTGCCCATTTCACGTAAGGATGCTCGCCTATCATGTTCCCACCACCTGTAACAATTATAGCACCTGTTGTATCATAGAATTTGAGAGATCGAGAAAGGAGAGGATAGAACGTGAAAGCAGGTGGTCAAGCGGTAATAGAAGGAGTGCTTATGATCGCAAGAAAGGTTTCCCTTGCTGTCAGAAATCCAGATGGGAACATCGAAGTCAGGGAACTCGGGAAAGTAAAGTTTCCAGGTTGGGCGAAGATACCTTTCTTGAGAGGTTTTTATTCGCTTTTTGTTTCTCTCTACTTTGGAATAAAAGCCCTCAATCTTTCCTCCGAAATCTCTTCCGGTGAAAAACTGAAGGAAAGCGAGAAATTCTTTTCTCTCATCACAGCTGTTGGACTTGCCGTTGGTCTTTTTGTGGTAGTACCTATTTTTCTGACCAATTTCCTGGTGACGAAAAAAGGAGAGTTTCTCTATTCGCTTGTTGAAGGATTCATAAGGGTTGGACTCTTTCTCCTCTACGTCTGGATCATCTCACTGTTCAAGGATGTAAAACGCGTGTTTCAGTACCACGGTGCGGAACATATGACAATTCACGCTTACGAACATGGAGAGGAACTCACACCGGAAAATGTGAGAAAATATTCGACAATACATCCAAGATGCGGGACCAACTTTTTGATGATCTTTTTAATAGTGGCCATCCTTCTTCTCAGCCTGGTCGGTGTCGTTGTGGAGATGAACACCTGGACGAGGATCGTTTCAAGGCTCGTCCTTCTTCCCTTCGCAGCGGGGATTTCTTACGAACTCCTGAAAGTCATAGCCTTTTTCAATGGAAAGGGACTGGTGAAGCTTCTCTATCTTCCAGGGTACCTTCTTCAATACCTGACCACGGCAAAACCAGATGATTCACAGCTTGAGGTTGCCATTACCGCGCTGAAGTACGCAGTAGGTGAAGAGAAGGACACAACAGAGGACAACGTAAAGGAAGATGAAGTAGAACTTCTGGGATAGTCCAAGAAGATTGAACATCAGTGAAAAGGAAACGAGAATCAAAAGTGTTTTCCATTTTCCTATCTTTCTGGAAAACACGTGGTGAGTATGTTTCTCATCCGGAGAGAACGGGTTTTTCTTTACAACCAATCTTCTCACAAAACTGAACACGATCTCATAGAACGGAAATCCAAGGAAAAGCGTGGCGTATCCGAGATCTCCCTCGAAGAAAACCACCGATGCCGTGGAGAGGTAAGCTCCAAGAAGAAACGAACCACTGTTCCCCAGAAAAACCTTTGCGTCTGGGAGGTTCCATGGAAGAAAACCGATTATCGAAAACGCAAGAGACCTTTCTCCAATCATGAGCGAAGAAAATAGAGATATTCCGCTCAAAAGGCCGTCCAATCCATCGACTACGTTGAACGCGTTAACCATACCGACAAACCAGATCACGAAAAAGACAGGATGTATCCTCGCTCCAAAGATACTGACCTCTATGGTCACAGCGGTGGAGAACCAGACAGCAACCAGAGCGGTCACAGCGAGTTTGATTCTGTAGGAGAGGTCGAAAAGATCATCCAGAAGTCCAAGAAGAAACAGGGGAATCGAAAAGAGAAAAAAGGGATTGTCTCTTTCGAAGATGAGAAGCGTCAGGAATATGGAAACACCACCGACCGGCGGAACCGCTCTCCCGTGGGATTTTCTGGAGTCAGGACGATCGAGAAATTCCGTCTTCTTCGCAAAAACAGACAGCACCGAAGTCAGGAAGAAACTAATTATCGCTTCCCACATTTATTTGTGCCTCCGGGACTAATTTTTTCATTTCGGTGAGAAGTCCTTTTACGTCGCTGTTTTCGAAGGCTTCTTTCATTCTGTTGATTGCCTGTTCTACGCTCTCTTTCCCTGGAAGAACGGATGTCTTCACTCTGAAGATTTTCGAGTGTGGAGTCAACTCTTTCACCTCGTAAGGGTAGAGCAACTCTTCGTACATCTTCTCCCCCGGCCTGATTCCGGTGAAAACTATCTTTATGTCCTGGTAAGGGGTGTATCCAGAAAGCATGATCATGGTTTCCGCAAGCTTCAGGATGGGTATCTGCTCTCCCATGTCGAGAATGAAGAGATCCTTTCCGGAAGAGAAGAGAAGGGACTGGAGAATGAGGGAGACGGCCTCAGGTATGGACATGAAGTAGCGCTTCATTCGTGGATCCGTCACCGTTACAGGCCCACCTTTTTCTATCTGACGGCGAAATTTTTCCACTACGCTTCCCCTGCTTCCAAGAACGTTTCCAAACCTCACGATCGAGAAATTCGTGCTGTTTTTTTCTCTCGAAAGGATGTAGAGTTCCGCTATCCTCTTGGTGAGGCCCATCACAGAAGTGGGATTCACCGCTTTGTCTGTCGAGATGAAAACAAAATACTTAACACCGAGCCTTTCGGAGAGTTCCACGAGATTCATCGTTCCCAGAACGTTCACTCTGAAAGCCTCAAGCGGATTTTCCTCCATCAAAGGAACGTGCTTGTGCGCTGCCACGTGGAAGATCACGTCCGGCCTCAGCTGGGTCAACCAGTGTTCCATTATCTTTCTGTCGGCAACATCCGCTATGATCCTTTTTTTCTTCACCTCCGGAAAGTGTTCGGTGAGAAACTCGTTTATGAGATATATACTGGTTTCTCCGTGGCCCAGAAGAAAGATCTCCGCTGGATTCATCCTGGCTATTTGCTTGCAAAGCTCAGAACCGATACTGCCTCCTGCTCCGGTCACAAGAATTTTCTTCCCTTTCAAGAATTTTCCTATTTCATGAAAATCCACCTTCACTTCTTCGCGACCCAGAAGATCTTCTATGGATATTTCCTTCAGATGGGAGATCCTGACACGTCCTTCTATCAGCTCTCTCACACTGGGGAGGGTCTTTACTCTGACCTTTTTCAAATCGATGCTTTTGAGAATTCGTTCCATCTCAGCTCTGGAAGCTGAAGGTATAGCTATCACGATTTCGTCCACGTTCATTTTCTCCACGAATTCCATTGTTTTCTCTATTGGTCCAAAAACCGGAACTCCCCTCACCTTTCGACCGATCTTTCTGGGAGAATCGTCCACGAAGGCCACTATTTTTCCTAAATGGGGGTGTTTCTCAAATTCTTCGAGAATAGAGACTCCCGCATCTCCTGCTCCTATGATCAGTATTCTCTTTTCCCCTGGGACTTTACCTCTTCCGTTCACAATCATCCACTGCCATGTGATCCTGCTCAGTACGAGAAGAACCATCGATCCAAGAAAGACAGCAAAGCCCACGGATCTGGGAAGAACTATTCCCCTGTAAACATAAAAAAACGCGAGGTTGGAAAGATAGGAGATAACGCTTCCTCTTATGAGAATGAGAAAGTCTCTGGCATTAGCGTATTCCCACACGATGGAATAGTTTCCGTTCAGAATGTAGACAACGGCTGAGATAACAGTGTATACGATCACGGACTCGTCATAACGGCTCATTTCCTGAAAGTCAAAACCAAACCTCGAAAAGAGCGCCACCACACCTGCAAAGTACGTCAGAGCCACGTCGATTACAAAAAGGAGCGCCTTTCTTACCATCTTGTGATCACCCTTCTCCCGTCTTCTGGTATAACTCCGTACTTGAAAAGTACCTCACGTACATCCTCTGTCACGTACACCCTCACGATCTGAATCATGTTGCTCACCATCAATCTGTACGCGGGGTATTTCTTCACGTACTCGTCCACCGTGAGAATCTCATCATGTTTGGGGTCGTAAAGGAAGACGTTGTTCTGGAGGAATTCATCGGGATGAAAGATGGTGAGTTTGTACGGTGTGTCGATCCTGAAGAATTTCTCTTTGTTATCGCGAATCTCTTCGAGAATGCTTTTGTCTGAATCCTCTACGTTAACACTGGACAACACACGGTCTATGTTTTCGACGATCTTATCGATCAAGTTTCTGGCTGCGGATAGACTGAGTTCAGATGGATCAAACCCTTCAGCGGAGAAAGGACGCTCAACCACCATCTTCCACAGATCGCGATTTTTGAACCGCTCCACGAGTTTCTTCGTTTCACTGTCCCCCTTCAGTTCGAGTTCTCTGAGAATGGAATAATCTGTCAATTCGAGGAATTCGTCGAGATCTTTCAAGCGCTCTTCCAAATCGAGAATCTCACAGGCCCTCAAGAGTATCTCCTGAATCATGAGATCGGCAGCACGGGACGTTTTGTGGAAATACACATTTTTGTACATCATGAATCGGCTGAACAGTATCGAATATATGTTGTCAACCACCTTCACGTGGTAACAGAGTATCTCTTTTCCATCTACCTCTTTGACAAGGGAATTCCTCAGCACCCTGTCCACGTTCATCGGAGCAAAATGCCCCACTCCGCTGTAGTAAGAGTCCCTCAGCAGAAAATCGAGCCTGTCGGCTCCCAGCGGTCCCTGGATGATGTTGAAATCCACACTCCCCGTTTCCTCTCCTCTGTATACCTCAACTACTCTTTTTGCTATCTCCTGAAAGGCGTCTTCCAGGGAAACCTCTCCCACCGATTCTCTTATATCTTCGATTACTGCTTGTTTCAATCTTTCGTTGTATGAGTTGAAAACCCTCATCATCTCTTCTGGAAGCTTTTCCGTTATTAGTCTGTTTCTGAACTCATCGTGACCGTCCTCGTAACCGTATCTTTTGAAAACCACATCGTCGAACTGGTGACTGAACGGACCGTGTCCAACATCGTGCAGCAAAGCGGCAAGACGCACTATCCTTATTCGATCGCTTTCTTTGAAAAGATTCCTCGCGTACAATCCGGCAACGTGCATGGTTCCCAATGAGTGTGCAAAGCGTGTGTGAGTCGCGCCGGGATACACGACGGTCGCCCCTGCCAACTGCGAAAGAAAGCGAAGCCTCTGAACCACTTTCGTATCGGTGGCTAGTATTTCCAGTGGATAGAGATATATTTCCGAATGCACAGGATCCCTTGAAACCTTTTTAAACACGCTATCACCACCCTTCTGTTAAATTGTATCACTCGAAAATATGGTAAAATTACTAAAAAAGAAAAGGAGAAGCGGAGGATGAAAAAGTGGGAACTTTCACAGCCTGATGAAAAGGCTGTGTCAGAGATTTCTCAGTATTTTGGTCTCAATGAAATTGCATCGAGAATACTCGTAAACAGAGGCTTCACTACCAGGGAAGCGGTAGAGGCTTTTCTGTTCGTCAATGAATCCCACCAGCACGATCCCTTCCTCTTCAACGATATGGAGAAAGCGGTTGAAACCCTGCTTGAAGCCCGATCCAAGAACGAACTCGTTCTGATCCACGGAGACTACGATGTGGATGGTATAACTTCAACCGTTATGTTGAAGGAATTCCTCGAGGAGAACGGCTGGCGTGTTGATGTTTATATTCCCCACCGTATCGAAGAAGGATACGGTATCCAGCCAGAAAACATCTCGACCTTTAAAGAAAACAACGTCTCCTGTCTTGTAACGGTTGACTGCGGAATAACCGCGCTGGATTCAGTTGCTCTCGCGAAAAAATTCGGAATGAAAGTGATCGTCACGGACCACCACGAGGTGAACGGCGATCTTCCCCCCGCCGATGCCATTGTGAACCCAAAAGTACCTGGAGAGAACTACCCATTCAGAGATCTTGCAGGTGTCGGTGTAACTTACAAACTCGTCCAGGCTCTTTCTGAAGCGACCAATTATCCCCATCCCGAGAGATTTTTGGAGCTGGTAGCTCTTGGAACGGTCGCCGATATGGTCACCCTCCTCGACGAAAACAGATACTTCGTGAAAAAGGGAATAGAGTTACTTGCGAACACAAAACGTGTAGGTTTAAAGAGGCTTCTGGAAAGACTCGGACTGAGAAATCTCACATCGCACGATATAAGTTACAAAATAGCTCCTCGTCTCAACGCCGCGGGCCGTATGGGGAGTGCCAACGACGCCTTCAATTTACTGATAATGAACGATCCAGCGAAAGCGGACAGTGTTGTGGATAGATTGATGGAGCTGAACAGTATCAGAAGGAAAACAGAATGGGCGATATACAAAGAAGCAATTGAAATAATCGAGACAAACGACCTGTGGAAAGATCCCGTCATAGTCGTTGCAAAAGAAAACTGGCACGTGGGAGTCATCGGCATAGTCGCTGCCAAACTGGCAAATCGTTATGAAAAACCCGTTGCAGTCGTCTCTCTGGACGAAAAGATAGCGAAAGGTTCCATAAGGAGCTACAACGGTTATGACATAATGAACATTTTCAACGAAGATATTCTCAAAATATTCGAGGAGATAGGAGGTCATTCCTCGGCGGTTGGCTTCTCCTTGAAAAGAGACCAACTGGAACCGTTCAGGGATTACATCAGAAACATTTCTCTGGAAGAACGAGAAGAGAAGGTAATCGTTGATGCTGAGGTCAGAATGGAAGATATCGATGATCGCTTCATTGAAGACATAAAAAAACTCATGCCCTTCGGCCAGGGAAATCCGGAACCTGTTCTTCTCTTCAAAGACGTCCTGGTAGAAAAGATCCATTTCTTTGGAGAAGACGGCAGCAACGTGTTCCTTCACCTGAAAAACGGTGAAAAGAACCTGGAAGTTGTGGGATACAATTTCAAGAACCTTTCGAGTTCTCTTTCTACATTACCAGTAACTCCCACCAGAGGAGACGTTGTGGTGAATCTGCGCCCCATGGGAAATGGAGTTTCTTACTATCTCATCTCGTTGGATGTGAAACCTGTTTTCTCTGTAAAAAACAGAGAAGTGAGTCATATACTGAGTAGATCTAAGGAAGAAAGAACACTGATAAAGGTACCTTACCCATCAAAAACAAAGCTTCTGCTTTCCATAAAGGAAGAGCTTCGGGGAAAACTGGCGATCGTTTCTTTAACGAACGCTACGACTCAAAACATTCTGGGGTGCCTTTCGAGGTACTACACCTCCAGAAACTTGGGATTTGTAAATTCCACCTTTTCTAAGGAAGAAGAAAGCGATATTGTTCTCTTCACCCTTGCTGGTTTTCTGAAAAAACACCGTCTGGATGAGTTTGATGTCTTTGTGGTGAACGAGTTCCAAGATTTTCTGGCGCATCGCGACAGCGAACTGGTCAAAAGCTTCCTAGACATAGTCGACAAACACCCGGGAAAATTCATCTTCGTTGCCTCGATGGAACACCCAGGGTTGGAAGAGTTTCTGAAAAAGGAAAAATACGATGTCGTTGAGCTGAGAACCGGCGAACCTGAGGAATTTCTGTTCTCCGATCAGAGAAATTCTTTCGACTTAGGTTCTCTTGTGGACGCTCACAGTTTCGCGGTGGTTGTTTCTGAGAAAAAACTCATACCAGATCTTTATCGGAAGATTGGCAAAGATGCAATCGTTTACTACACAAGCATGGACATGGAAAAGAAAATAAAGGCAATCGGCTTGATGGAAAGTGGTTCTGCTCGAAAAGCGATCATCACAAGCAACACCGATGGGCTTCCGACCCACATAAAAGGCGATATCTTCTTTTACGACTTCCCGCTCAGCATTTACGAAATAGTGGATCTTTTGAGAAGAAAATCGGTGGTTAACCTCTGCTACTCTTCCTCCGACATTGAAAAGCGTCGATACGAGCTCAACAAGCTGTTTCCAGATCGTGAAAAACTAAAAGAAATAGCGATCACAGCGATGAATCTGAAAGACAAAGAAAAACTGGAGAAGATTTTGGAGAGCGAGTACGATCTGAGCAGCGCCACTCTGAGAAAGATTTACCTGGACCTTCTGGAAGAATCCGGGTTCAACTTCGATAGATGGAGTTTTTCGGAAGATGAAAGGATACCTTGGAGATTGCTTGAGAGAGAGCTCGAAATAGCCCAGTTCGAAAGGACGGTTTCCGTTCTTTCAAAGGATCTGAAGTGGATATTCAACTTTTTCAAGGATACGGTGGTAAAGTGATAGTCGCTGTGGATTACGGAGAAAGGAAGTGTGGAGTCGCATTTGGAGAAATTCTTCCTCAAAAAAGTCTTGTGATACCCACAAAAAACCTGAAGGAATTCATCAGAAAGCTGAAACCTGATAAAATAATCTTTGGATTGCCTCTTTCAATGAGTGGAAAATACACCCAGCAGACGTTCAAAACAGTCGCGGTTGCCTTCAAATTTTCAAAAGAGTACGAAACATATCTCTGTGACGAAAGACTCACCACGAAAATAGGAGAAAGAATCTCGAAGAGAGATGACGCCGTGAGCGCCGCTCTGATTTTTCAGTCTTTCTTCGAGAATTCCTCGGTATGTGAAAAAGTCACAGATCCAAGAAAAAAAGTCGATTTGGCTTTGGAAAAAGTCGATGGAGAAGTTCTCCTGTACGAGTTCCCAGATCCTTCTTTGAACATCGAAGCAAGAGAAGTTGATGTGGTCACGAAAAATCCGGTTCTTGCTTATTTCTACAGTAAAAATGGATACTTCGTTGGAAGAGAACTTTGGGAAAAGAAGTACGACCTGATCATTTCTGGAAAAAACTGCGAAGAGTTGAAGAAATACCTGAAAGAAAACGGTAGGCTGGTGTGCCTGTAGCTCAACGGATAGAGCGCTGGACTCCGGATCCAGAGGTTGCGGGTTCGAGTCCCGCCAGGCACACCAGATTTTTTTTAATTCTTAGGAAAAGCACATTTTGAAGAAGAAATATCATGACGAGGAGGTTTTAAAATGCCAAGAGGTGACATCGGAATAGATCTTGGAACAGCATCCATAATCGTTTACAAGAGAGGAGAAGGAATTGTTCTGCACGAACCTTCTGTCGTTGCGATCTCAGAAAAAACCGGGGAAATCGTCGCCATAGGAGAAGAAGCGAAGAAGATGCTCGGTAAAACTCCAGAAGGCCTCAAAGCGATAAGACCCATGAAAGACGGTGTGATAGCGGACTACAGAATGATCGAAGCGATAATAAGAAACTTTCTGAAGAAAATCATAGGAAGGTTCAGCTTCGTGAAACCTTCTCTCATCATAGGTGTTCCCACGAAAATAACAGAGGTAGAAAAAAGAGCGGTGTTCGAAGCCGGTTTGAACGCTGGTGCTAGAAGGGTTCACATCGTTTCTGAACCGATCGCAGCCGCGATAGGTGCCGGAATAGATGTGATGGCTTCAGAGGGAAACATGGTGGTGGATATCGGAGGAGGAACCACGGACATAGCGGTCATCAGTCTCGGCGGCACGGTGGTGGGAGAGTCTGTTAGAATGGCCGGAGACGCGATGGACGAGGCCATCGTGAAGTTCATAAGGAAAAAATACGGTCTCATTATCGGAGAATCCACCGCTGAAGAGATCAAGAAAAGAATAGGAAAAACACATCCCGCTTTCGAAAACTACGAAATAGAAATAAAGGGAAGAGATGTGGTGACGGGTCTTCCGAGAACAGACCGCGTGAGCTCGGAAGACGTGAGAGAAGCGATCGAACCCATCATTTTTGCGCTTCTTACAAAGCTCAAGAATGTCTTGGAAAGAACACCACCAGAACTCTCTGCCGACATCATAAACAACGGCATTCGTCTGACCGGTGGAGGTGCACTGCTCAGAGGACTGGACAGAACCATATACGATGAGATACACGTGAAGACGATCGTGGCAGACGATCCCATAACCTGCGTCGCAAGAGGAACGGGGATTCTCCTCGAAGATGAGAAGCTCCTGAAAACCGTGTGTGAAACCTATTCGAGGTGATGTTATGACGAGGGGCATATACAACGCCGCGATGGGAATGCTTGTCGACATGGCTAAACTCGATAGAATCGCCAACGATCTGGCAAACGTTGACACTGCAGGCTACAAACAGGACCGGGAAGCCTTCAGGGCCTACCTGAGACGAGAGGTGTTCAGGCAGGAGCCAAACCCGGTGGAGAGCAGAACGAAAAAAGTGCCGATCGGTCCTCTGGAGTACGCTACCGTTCTCGACGAGGTCAGAACAGATCTCTCCCAGGGTCCTGTTGAGGAAACAGACGTTCCTTACCACCTCGCGATAAATGGAGAAGGATTCTTCAGAATAGAATTCAACGGAGGAGAGTACTACACAAGAAACGGGGAATTCACTGTGAACAGCGAGGGATACATCGTTACGAATTACGGAGGCTATCTCCTCGATGAAAACGGTGAAAGAGTCAGATTCTTCGATGATTTCACCGTGGACGAAGAGGGCTACGTGAGAGACGCATATGGAAACATTGTCACCAGGATCGGTGTGTACAATCTGGAAAACCCAGAAAAATTTGGAAACACACTCTTCACAGGCGAGAATCCATCACCTTCGGAGAACTTTAGGATTATGCAGGGATACGTAGAAAAATCAAATGTGGATGCCCTGAAAGCCATGGTGGATATGATCTCAGCGATGAGACACTACGAGTTATCGCAGAGAGCAGTGACAGTGAACGACGAACTAAACGGAAAGCTGATCAATTCACTCGCCAGTCTGAAATGAACCGGAGGTGTTGAGCAATGATGATATCGCTTTACTCTGCGGCAACGGGGATGTCAGCACAGCAGTTCAAACTCGATACCATAGCGAACAACCTCGCCAATGTGGACACAACAGGCTACAAAAAAGTGAGGGCAGAGTTCCAGGACCTTCTCTATCAGTACGTGAAGAACGCTGGAACTCCAACCGCCGCGACGTCATCTCTTCCAACAGGACTCTACGTGGGTCACGGGGTGAGAACGGCAGCGACGACGCGCATTTTCACCTTGGGTAATTTCGAGCAAACGGGAAACGCGCTTGATCTTGCGATAGCCGGAGACGGATTTTTCCAGATCCAGCTTCAGGACGGTAGAATCGCTTATACAAGAGACGGAAGCTTCAAGATGGACAGTGAAGGAAGAATAGTCACTTCCAACGGACTTCTTCTGGTACCGGAAATCACCATACCTGAAAACGCCGTCTCGATAAACGTTTCTCCCGATGGAATCGTCTCCGCCGAACTCCAGGATGGTACGATACAGGAACTTGGAACGATCACCCTTGTGAGATTCGTGAACCCATCTGGTTTGAAATCCATAGGAGACAACCTCTATATCGCAACTCCAGCCTCTGGAGACCCCATCGAGGGTGTTCCAGGACAGGACGGCTTCGGTGCTATAAAGCAGGGCTTTCTGGAGAAGTCCAACGTTGATGTGGTGCGGGAAATGGTGGACATGATCACAGCACAGAGGGCCTACGAATTCAATTCTCGAGTTATCCAGACAGCCGATGAGATGCTCAGAACAGCCACGAATGTGAAGAGATGATGAGTTATGAAGGTCCTTTTGATTCTGATAGTGCTCATCTCCTCCTTCCTCTTTTCTGAAACTCTGACGTTGAAGGAAACGCTCCTGGCTTCGCCAGGAGTTCTTTTCTTAGATGACATCACGATCGAAAAAGTAGAATCTGAAAAGAATCTGATGATTCTCCTGCCGGGGCTCGAATATCTTGTAACCAGAGATCTTCTCAGAACAAAATTTCCGGAGTACGATTTCACAGGCCCAGAAAACGTGAGAATAACTGTGGAAGGATACAGCAGTCTCAAAAACGCTGTTTTCGAAGAGATAGGAAAGAAAGCGGAAGCGAAAGACTTCGAAGCCTTCGTGGTGAAGACCTTTGGAACTCTGCCGGAGAAATTTGAACCTCAAACGATCAGAGTAACGAAAATCTCGAAAAATCTCTTCAGCGTCTTTCTGAGGTTTCCAGACACTTACGTGACCCTCAACATGTTGCTACGCAAAGAAAGGAATGTGGTGGTTCTGAAGAGAAATATAAATGTGGGCGATGTGATAAAGGAAGAAGACGTGAGACTGGAAAAGAGAAACGTGTTCGAGATCTATGGAGAGCCGTTCTTCGACGTTTCAGAGGTGGTCGGAAAGATATCCAGGAGATACCTGAAAGAAGGAACTGTTTTGACGGCAGACATGGTGAAAGATCCCCCCGACGTGGTGAAAGGCCAGGTGGTTCCAGCTTACGTGGACATGGGCAGCATAAAGGTAACAACGTTCGTTGAGGTTCTGGAAAACGGCTATCTCGGTGAAACGGTGAGGGCGATGAACGTAGAGAGCAGAAAATACGTCTTTGGAAGAGTTGAGAGAGGACCCGTGCTGAGAATTCTGGAGGTGGTAGAGTGAGAAGGATATCAATCGTGCTGTTGATCGTTTTCGCGACAAGCATCTTCCCCTTCTCAATTTGGAACTCCGCGGGCGAATCCGAGTACAAAAACCTCCTTTCCATAAAGAAGGCCTCGAAGGTTGGGGATATCCTCACTATCGTGATCCGGGAAAGCAACAACGTGTCTTCTGAGAGGGAAAGCCTCGAGATTCAGAAAACCCTTTTGAACATCTTGGGAAACGTTGTGAACGCAGCCGCAGGTGTCAACCTCAACAACTTCATTCCTATAAACAACAACTCTCCTGAGAGACAGCGCGGTGGAAAGGTGCAGTCTTCCGTAGTGGCGAAGATTTCGGCGGTGGTCGTCGACATCGATCCCTACGGCAACCTCGTGGTGGAGGGAAGAAAAACGATAAAGGTGGACAAGGACTATCAGGAAATCATTGTGAAGGGAAAAGTGAGGCCAGACGACATAGAGATAGGAAACGAGGTGGATTCCTCCAAGCTTGCAGATTCCGAGATATGGGTGAACGGGAAACTCGTTTTCAGCGAGGAACCCGGAAAAGAGAGTTTCTTCGACAAGATACTCGCGTTCTTAGCAGGACTCTTCACATGAGGTGATGAACATGAAGAAGAGATTGGCCGTTTTGCTGGTCATCGTTCTGACGATAACCTTTTCGTTCTCTGTGACCACAAGGATAAAAGACATAGCGTTCTTCAGAGGTGCCCGTGACAACCAGCTCTTCGGAATAGGGCTCGTTGTTGGTCTCAACGGAACGGGAGATTCCGGTAACGTGAACTCTCCTCTTCTTCTCGAAATGATGAAAAAGTTCGGCGTTCAGGTTTCGGAAAACGACCTGAAGTCCAAGAACACAGCGCTTGTGATGGTTCTCGCAGACATTCCTCCCTTTGCCAAAGAAGGCATGAGAATAGACTGTGTGGTCGCTTCCATAGCCGATGCGAAATCACTCGCGGGTGGATATCTCCTCCAGACACCTCTCTACGGTGCCGATGGAAAGGTGTACGCCGTAGCGCAGGGTTCCGTGATCATCGGAGGAGAAGACGTAAAGCTCTCTTCCAATCTTCAAAAGAGGTATAGAGTGGTTGGCTATCTTCTAGAGGGTGCCATCGTGGAAAGGGACATTCCATCTGACATGCTCGATGGAGACAGTGTGACGATCCTTCTGAGACAGCCGGACATCACCACCGCAGCCAGGGTGGCGAGGGCGATAAACGAGAAGTTCGAGATGGATCTCGCAAAGGCCATCGATCCATCCGCCATCAAATTGACCGTTCCCAGTGCGTTCCAGGATGACCTCATCACATTTCTTTCGCTTGTTGAAGAGATAGAAGTTCAGCCAGACGTTCCGGCAAGAATTGTGGTGAACGAAAGAACAGGAACCGTTCTGTTCGGAGGGGATGTGAAACTATCTGACTTTGTGATCTCCTACGGAAACTTCACGATAAGTGTGACCGGGGGAAAAATAGGAGATAAAGATGCCACGATCTCCAATCTCGTCAGCGCTCTCAAAGCAGCGGGTGCCACTCCTCAGGACATCATAGCCATTCTGCAGGTGATCTATGAATCAGGATACATTACAGGAGAACTCATAATCATGTGAGGTGAAAAGCGTGTTCGTCTACGGAGTTTCTTCTAATATAAAGAATCTGCGGGACGCGAGCATTGAATTCGTGAGTGATCTCTTCTACAGAATCTTCAAGGAGATGTACGAGTCGATTCCGAAGTACGATCTCGTACCTGAAACAACTGCCGAGAAGTGGTTCAAAGAAATGCTCCTTCAGGAGTACTCGAAACACGCCGCAGAGCAGAGCCCTCTGGCTGACATGGTCATGAAGAGTCTCGGTGGAAAGAAAATCTCCAGCCTTCCTCAGAGAAAATAGGCTTCTCTATAAAAGAGCAGACGCACAAGGAACGGTATGCCCCGTCTGAATATCAGCCTCGGTGACGTGTAAACGGCGTAGTAGGCCTTTATGAAGAGTCTCCTCAGCTCCTTTGGTGAGAAATTCGGATGCTTGAAAACCAGGTGCGTCCCGTCGAATTTTCTCCAGTCTTTTTCAAAGATCAGGTGTTTCAGTTTTTCGAAAAGGGCGGTGCCGGGATACGGTGTGAGAATGGAGAACTGAACGATGGAGGCTTTCAATTTTTTGGCGAATTTCACGGTTTTTTCTATGGTTTTCCTCGTGTCCTTCAGCGCTCCAATCACAAAGCTCGCAAACACGTCTACCTTGTACTTCTTCAAAAGCTTCATCACGTCGAAAGCTATATCTGATTTCAAATTCTTTCCGTATTCCTCGAGCACCTCATCGTTCGCACTCTCGAAACCTATGAAAAGCATTCTACAACCGGCCTTCGACATCGCTTCCACCATATCTTCTCGTCCCAGAAGTTCATCAGCCCTCGAAAACGCCCACCACTTGAAACGAAGGTCTTTCCTCATCATTTCCTCGCACAGATTCACGACTCTTTTTGGATTTATCGTGAAGTTGTCATCGAAGAAGATGACAGATCCGTATCCCAACTTTTTCAAGATTTTCAGCTCATCTATCACGTTTTCGATGCTTCTCCACCTGATTCTCCTTCCCATGAACTGAGAAGCACTGCAGAACTCGCAGTTGAAAGGACAGCCCCTTGAGGTGATCAGACTCGTCGCTCTCTCACCCGCGAATTTCGTTCTGTAAAGATGGACTTTCTCTCTATCGGGGAACGGCAGATCGTCCAGATTCTCCAAAAATCGAGAAGGCAAAGCTATTACTTCTCCATCCTTCATGTAGGCAACACCGGGTATGAGAGGATATTTTTCATTGCTTGCTATGCTCTCTACAAGATCTGAAAAGGCTCTTTCTCCTTCTCCGAGCACGACGTAATCGCAGAGTCCCTTCTGAAGGATCTCATGGTAGTAGGCTGTCGCGTGGGGGCCTCCCATCACCACCGTTACGTTCTGCGCTTTAGCCTTCTTTGCGATCCTTTCCACAACGGGAAACCGCACAGTATCGGCAGATATCCCCACCACATCGTAATCTCTGAAATTGAACCTTTCCAGATCGAATTTCTCCACGTTCATGTCTATCAGAGCCACGCTGTGTCCTTTTCTCTTGAGGGAGGAACTAATGTACATGAGACCGAGGGGAGGATAGACGGCACCTAGTCTGTAGTAGTACCCACCGCTGTAGGGATTTATGAGGAGCACTCTCATGAGAATCACCTCTGTGGGTATTCTAACACAGAAAGAAGGGGCCGAAGCCCCTTTTTTTTACCTCATCGGAATTGGAGTCCATTTTCCGAAACTACCTTGCGGGTTTATATGTCCTGTGACGGAACCGTACATGGTGATAAACCAGAGAAGAAGTGTCAGGGCAAGGAGCACTACACCGAGGAACCTTATGACCTTGTTTTCTCTGAGTTTCCACACCACAGGACTCAGAACACCCACAAGACCCGCTGCGATGAATCCAAGACCAGAAGTGAATGGATGCTTTGTCATACCATAACCCATGATGGAACCTCCAACTATGATCGCGTATATTCCCGCAAACAGCGCAAAGATCGTCGTTGGCATGAGATCCCATCCCTTCGCGACAGCTATTGCCGCGGCGAGAAAGACGAAACCGTAAAGAAGGAAAGGTTCTCCGAACGCTATGTTGTGGCTGCCGGGAAGCGGCCAGGTCAGAACCATGTGGAGTCCTGTTGCGATCGCCAGAAGTCCAACCGCCGCAAAAGCTGGAGCAAAAGACTTCGCCTTCTCAGAATCGTTTAGACCCTTGAGAACGAAAGCGATGAGAACGCCCAACCCTGCAACAACATCTGCCATGAACACAGTCAGGTAATCAACAAACATATGTACACCTCCTCATGAAGAGATTTTGATTTTAAAAATCCCATCCACAAAATCTCTCAACCATGAATTCTCTATTATCACATTCTTCACAAGAACCTTCAGAGTCTCTTCACATTCTTTCAGAATCCCTTTTTCTCTCATAAATGACATCAATCCACTCCAATCACGGTTTTCAAACATCTGTCTGGCTTCTGGAAACTTCTCCATCGCCGTCACCAATGGAAAAGAAGCGACGCCGTTTTTGAGATCGAGAAATCCGTCTTTTCCAATCTTTTCCATTCCAGCAAAATCCATGATGTCATCAAACATCTGATAAATGGTTCCAATGGTGACCCCCAGATTGTAAAGATCTTCTCCGAGTTCCCCCTCGAGTAATGCGGGAAGCTGCAACGCCAGACCGAAAAGCGCACCGCTCTTTCCCTCAACTATGCGAAGATATTCTTCTTTTGTAATCGGTTTGTATCGACTCAGCTGTTCGATCAGCTCCGCTTCCGACATTTTCCCGATCACATTCAAAAAAGCTCTTCTCAGTTTGTTATTTCCTATCTCTTCAACCGTATGGAACGCACTGACAAGTACAAGATCCCCCGCTGCCACCGCTGCTTTATCACCGTACATGAAATTTATCGTCTCTTTTCCCCTTCTAAAACGAGCACCATCGATCACATCGTCGTGGAGGAGTGAGGCAAGGTGAACGAGTTCGAGAGCTGCAAGAGAAGATATCGCATCTTCACCGATCTCTACTCCTCTATTTTTGAAAGAAAGTATCGAAAGTCTCACTCTCAACATCTTTCCGTAGAGCGGAAGATCCTTCATTATCTGTTCTGGAAAGAATTGGGAAAGAATCTGTTCGATGCGTTCTTTGACTTTTTCCAGTTCATAGGAGTTTTGGTTCAGCTTGTTTTTCGTCATCTGCTTTGAACACCTCCGGATAGTTGTCGACAAAGCCATTCTGCTGCAACTCAATTTCAAGGGACTTCTTCAGCTCCATCAGATCCTTCCTCAGCCTGTCTATCTTGGATAAGACCTCTTCTATGAACTTTACGCTGTTTGTCACGACGTTTATGTTCTGATGGCCACAGTGCGGACACGTTGTAACTATGATGGAGTGCAATTTTTGCCGGGGTTCTATCTGGTAACTGTTTCCACAGGTGGTACACAGAACCGTTCCTTCAGTCTCCACACAGGGAAGCTTCTTTCTGTCGATCTTCACATACATAAAATCACCTCACCCGAATTTGTAGAGCACACCGTAATTTCCCCTTGGATAATTCCATTCTATGTTTCCAAAGGGACAAACAATCCTACAGGTGCCACACTCGAGACACCCCTCGAATTTCACCTCCATTCCACTCTCCGTCCACTCGTACACATCCGCAGGACAACAGCTCACACATGGTCGATCGGAACATTTTTCCGCACAGATGCTTTCATCTTTTATTTTGAGATGCGGATTTTCCTCATCCGTTCTGTATCTGTTCAAATAGAGTTTATCTTCGATCCTCACAGTACATCACCTCACAGCTCTCCAGAATCTGAGCAGATCAAGGGAGATTCCAATCAAACTTCTCCTGGAAAGTACCATGTCCGCGATCTGTTTTTGAACGTCCCACTTTGGAGTTCCGTCAACCTGTAGAAATCTCTTCAAAGCATCGTTTGCAAGATCCGGATAGATTTCCACGAACTGGTGGTTCTTTTCCATAGTGGGCATGAGATCTTTGTACTTTTCCAGGTCTTTCAATATGAAGGATTCTTTCAATCTGAGGTAGTAATTTTTCAGAATTTTTTCAGAAAAATCTCCCTTTTCAAAAGCTTCGAGAAGTGTTTCAGCAGCGAGTCTTCCCGATGTGATCGCGTGATTCGATCCTTCTCTATGTATAGAGTTCACAAGCATTGCCGCATCTCCACAGACCAGAACCCTGTCTCCATAGACCTTCGGCATCGCGTAGTATCCACCTTCAGGTATCAAATGTGCCAGATACTCCATCGTGTTGTTTCTGTATTCTCCCAGCATATCGGAAATGACAGGGTGATTTTTCAAATTCTCAAGAAGTTGATACGGCTTGATCTTCTTTTTTCTGAGATCTTCAAGGAGAACCCCACAACCCAGAGATACGGAAGATCTGTTGGCGTAAAGAAATCCCATTCCGAACATACCTTCAGACCAGCTTCCAAGAAGTTCTATCGTTGCTCCATCGTTTCCCTCCACACCGAAGACCCTGTTCACCACATCTTCAGGAACACTGATCACCTCTTTCACAGCAACGGCCACCATGTGTGGTTTCAGATCTTCCTTCCTGAGCCCAGCTTTCATCGTGAGGATGGGATTCACACCCTCCGCGATCACAACCGCCTTGCTGTGTATTTCTCCCTTTGGTCTCGAGGTCACCACGCCTGCTATTTCTCCTTTTTCGTTCCTCAGGAAGTCTTCCACCTTGGTTTTTGGTATGATCAGGGCACCTGCTTTTTCCACCTCCTGGGCAAACCATCTGTCAAAGTTTGCCCTCAAAACAGTGAATGCATTCGGATTTTCTTTCCATTCCACGTTTCTGTGACCGATCTTGATGACACCTTCATTTCCGAGGAGCCAAAGGTTCTGCTCTATAACGTTTCTTTCAAGAGCTTTCGAATTTGCCGCTTTTTCCAGAAAATCTGGCATGATCTCTTTCAGAGGATGTACGTAGAGAACCCCTCCCATCACGTTTTTGGAACCCGGATATTCTCCTTTCTCCACGACCGCAACTTTGAGACCATTCTTGGCAAGAACGTATGCGCAGGACAGACCAGAAGGGCCAGCACCAACGACGACAACGTCGAATTCTATCTTCATTTTTTCACCCCGCTTTTGTTCAGAAGCTCTCTGAGTTTTGCAGTGAGAGCGGGAACTACTTTGTGCAGGTCACCAACGATCCCTATATCGGCTATATCGAATATTGGTGCTTTCTCATCTATGTTTATGGCCACTATTATTTCTGACTCTTTTATTCCAACCACGTGCTGGATCGCACCGGAAATGCCACACGCGAAGTATAGAACGGGCCTCACAGTTTTTCCGGTCTGGCCAACCTGATGCTCTGGAGAAATCCATCCAGCTTTCACAGCCGCCCTTGAAGCTCCCACTTCTCCTCCAAGGAGATCCGCGAGTTCCTTCAATTTCTTGAAACCTTCCGGTCCCCCAACTCCTTTTCCACCTGCTACCACAACCGGAGCGTACTCGAGGTTCACCTGGGTCTGAAGCGGTATGGTTTCCAGAATCTCGATCAGTTTGTCAAAAGTTCCTAAATCGTACTCCTCTTCTATGATCTCTCCCGTTCTCTCTGGATCCGGCGGAAGCTCTTTCATAACACCCGGTCTCACCGTTGCCATCTGCGGTCTGTGATCCGGACACATGATGGTTGCCATGAGGTTTCCACCAAATGTGGGCCTCGTCATGGCAAGAAGCTTTTTGTCCGGTATTATATCCAGTCCTGTGCAATCGGCAGTCAGACCTGTTTCAAGTTCTGTTGCCACCATTCCAGCGAGCTCTCTTCCCTCGAGAGTTGCACCTATTAAGAATATCTCCGGTCTGTACTTTCTCACCATATCCACGAGGGCTTTCTTGTAGAGATAGTTCACATACGTGTTGAATTCCCTGTTCTTAACATAAAGAACTTTGTCCGCTCCGCGTTGAATTGCTTCTTTTGCCACACTCTCCAGACCTTCTCCCAGCAAAACACCCCATACTTCTGAATTTTCCAGTTTCGAGGCGAGATCTCTTGCCTTTCCAATGAGTTCCCAGGAAACAGGATGAGCTTTTCCACCGTGATGTTCTATGAGAACGAAAATTATCTTTTTCTCACTCATCTTTCTCACCTTCCAACACAGGTTTCAACGCTTCCACGAGTCGAACGGCTTCAAATTTTTTCAAAGCTTCTATGAGTTTCTCCGCTGCCACTTCCGGATCTTCATTTTTTGAAATGATGTCTCCACCTTTTCTCGCCGGGGGTATGTTTGTGCTCACAACCCTTGTAGGTGATCCAAAGAATCCACATTTTTTTGGATCGAGACCCAGATCTTTGTGAGTCCAGACGATGGGCTCGTACCTGATCGCCCTGATGAGATTGGGCAGATCTGCGTACCTCGGTTTGTTCAGCTCATCCGTGATTGTGAGAACCGCTGGCAGTTTGAGCCGTATCTTTTCAAATCCCTGGTCCAGTCTTCTGACTATCACCATCTCTTTTTTCTCTGGATCTATTTCCTCTATTCGAACGACGTAGGCACCGAGCGCGTATCCGAATCTTGTAGCAAGACCAGGTCCCACCTGACCGGTGTCTCCATCCACCGCCTGCTTTCCTGTCAAAATGAGATCTATCTTTCCTATTCTTTCTTCGATCTTCTTTATTCCCCAGTAAAGTGTGTACGTCGTGGCGAGCGTATCCGCTCCCGCGAACGTCCTGTCGCTCAAATGGACTGCTTCATCGAGACCGAAGGCAATGGCATCCTTCAGAGCCTCTTTCGCCTGCGGTGGTCCCATAGTGATCACATAAACCGTGGCTCCGAATTTTTCTTTCAATTGTGAGGCAAGTTCGAGTGCCCTTTCATCATCGGGATTTATGATAGACGGGACACCTTCTCTCACAAGGTTGTTCGTTTTTCTGTCGATTCTGACGTTCGTTGTATCGGGAACCTGTTTGATACAGACAACCACATTCATGCTCTTCGCCTCCTCAGATATCTCCTCCAAAGGTCAAATCCCACGAACATGAGAACAGCTGCAGCAACCGGAAACTCGATTATCAGCTTCAGTGCTTTCATTCAAAAACCCCCTTTCAGAGGCAAAACAACGAATATGAGAAGGCTCCACAGCGCATG
Organism: Thermotoga maritima MSB8; assembly: GCF_000008545.1. Taxonomy (NCBI): domain Bacteria; kingdom Thermotogati; phylum Thermotogota; class Thermotogae; order Thermotogales; family Thermotogaceae; genus Thermotoga; species Thermotoga maritima. Next base: position 1,524,614 of record NC_000853.1, on the reverse strand, counting down.
CGCAAAAGCTGGTGTGCTGACCTTTCCAGTGATCACATAAAGAAGAGAAAGAATTATCCCAAGGACAAACGCCCCCACTATCAAAGCCATATTTCCAGTGAACACGTGGACTACGCTGTAAAGAAGCGAAGAGATCAGTATTGAAGGAACAACGTCCAGCCGTTGGAGAAGGAATTCTGTTACAAAACCACGCCATATGATCTCTTCAAAAAAGGCTATGAACACGAGAAGAATGATCACTTTCAATGCATTTTGCCCTTCCGCGAGTCCGTAAACACTGACAACATCCCTGTGAAACGGAGGAATCAAAAGCGAAATCAAATATCCAACGACGAAAAGAAGATAAGCTGCTACAGCGGAGTAGATCGCAAGGGGCGCCTCGTACTTATTTGGCTTTATGTTCCTCTTTCCGCCAAGAAAGATCGAAATCACAGAAAAAATCAGAGTGGTCATGAACATTCTCCACCAGAAATCGAGCATATTCACCTGAAAGACGAAATACCATCCTAAAAAAAGTCCGATCAAAACTGAAAGGAAACTTATCTCAGAGATTCTTTTAACCATCGGCATCACCTCAAAAGTCCCAAAATCATAGAAACAAAGAGTATCATTTCCGCCAGCGCACTCATTTTATCAACGTCAGCGATCTCTCGTGCATTTTTCCTTCCCGCTGATTTTTGAAACAACTGCTTTATCACCCGTATGTACAGCGGAAGAGAAACTAAGCTGACAAGAGAGATTACTCTAAAAACACCCGTCGATACGAGGATCACGATAAAGACGTAGATCAAACCAGTGAGGACCGCGTAGAGAAAAGACGCTGCTCTGTCTCCGATCAAAATAGGAAGGGTTTTGATACCACTTCTTCTGTCAAACTCGGAGTCTCTAATTTCATTGGCAAGGAGAATGAGATCTGTAGCGATCCCCACGGGAATAGAGACCAGAAGTGCTTCCAGTGAGAACCTTCCCGTCTGAACATAATAGGCTCCCAGCACCATCAGGGGTCCCATGAGAATAAACACGAGAAACATACCAAGGGATTTGTATTTCAGATAGAACGGATGCCCAGTGTAAGCGTACCCGAGAACCAGACCAGTAAGTCCCAGCCACAGCAGAGCAGGTCCAGAGATCTTTATGAGAACAAGCCCCAGAACCACACTCACCGCGTAACAGAAAACACTCAAAAGGAGCTCTTCGCGTGGTGTTATTTTCCCGGAAACAAGAAGTCCACTCGAACCAAGAGAATCTTTAGTATCTACACCTTTTTTGTAATCGAAATAATCGTTCGTTGTGTTGACACCTGCATGTAGGAAAATGGAAGCAATCAGTGATAGAATGTATCTGATCAAGGAAAATTCCTCAGCCAGCATGGCTCCCACAGTAACAGGAAAAGCACTTGCAACGAAGGAAAACGGTCTCACAGCTACGAAATACTTCACTATCTATCCCTCCTGGAGGTGCGCTTGATGTTTGGAAAGTGTCAAAAACACGTGAGATACGCTCTTAGACTTCTCGTGAGATTGTCGCTGGAGAACAGACCTATGTCTTCTTCGGAACTCGCTGAGAAAGAACTCATCACCAGAAATTTCGCCTTGAAAGTCCTTCATTACCTCAAAAGATCGGGCCTTGTGAATTCGATCAAAGGAAAAAACGGTGGTTTTGTTCTTGCAAAGTCGCCAGACGAAATATCGTTTCTGGATGTTATCAGCGTCTTTGAAAAAGACCTTGTTATTGTGGACTGCAACAGCCGGTGCAAGAATTACAGGGCCTGCAGGGTAAAATACTTCTGGAACTGGCTTTCCGATTATTTGAAAGATCTGTTTTCTAACATCACCATCAAAGATATCGCCTCAGGTACTTTCACGTTTCATCTCGAGAAGCTTTCTTAGATGTTCTTTTTCCTGATCGATGATCTTTTTCACTGTTTTCTGTGCATCGGAATTCACAAGACCATCTTTGAGTTCATAGTAGAGAATTATGCTGTCTTTTTCAACGGATATGGCTATATCCAGAACCTCTTTCAAGGTTAGATCCTTTCTCCTTAAAATTTCACTCGTGTCAGGAAAAACTTCATAGAAAGCGTATCCCGCGAGATAAGAATCCACCTCATCCCAGTTTTCCTGGTCTGACATCTTTCTAAAGATTTCCGCATGAATCCTTTCCTGATCGGCAAGCTCAAGGAAAGTCTTCTTTATCTCTCCATTAAAATGTTCTGATAGTTCCCTGTAGAATCTTTCGCCTTCCTCTTCCAGCCTGATGGCCACTGTCAGAATGTCGCTTACTTTCATAGAATCACCTCATTGTTCTGATTTTCACACATTGCATAGAATATTATACTACTTGTGTATAAATTTGCCAAAAGAAAAAGGCGGGAAAGCCCCGCCTTTCTCGTTAATGATTCTGCGCTTTATTTTACAACTTCGACAGAGAAGTCCCTGAAAGTCCAGCCGAATTTCGCCGCTGTTGTGTTCGGATCTCCAAACTCCGTTCCGATCTCCCAGACGCAGAAATACAGCTCTTCGAAATTGTCTATTCTCGTTGAGTGCTTCTTGACAACTTCCGCGGCTTTCTGAACGAAGTCCTTCACGTTGATTTTCACCTTTCCTTCTTTCATCGGTGTTGTCAGTCTGAAAGCAAGGTAATCCCATCCCCACGGTGCAAAGTAAACATCCCACTTTGTTTCCTGCTTCACGCCGTTTATCTCGACTGTTGTAGTGAACTCGTCCACTTTCTGACCGCCGGGCATCAGAACGTTGTTGTAGAACCAAACCATGATCTCCGCGTCACCCGAAGAAACAGAGGTCTGGTCGGGACTTCTCGTGATCCACGTCTCCATGGCAAGGTTGATAGGCAGGTTGTTTTCGTACCAGATCGAGTAATCAAGAGTCACGTAGAAATCCGGAAGATCTTTCACCTTCACAGGAAGAAATTCAACACCGCTGTTGTGCCCCGCCCAGGGCTTGTAACCGTAGTAGATCTCTGGATATCCATGCACCCAGCTGTCTGGATTCTGAAGAACGATGTTGTACAAATCCGCATAGAACTCAACCTTTTCTCCATCAAATTTGAGCCACGTTTCTCCTTCATAGGATTTCACGTTCCAGAAGTTGAGTTCCATGGTGACTGGAAATCCGTTGAAGGAAATGTCCGTTGCACCAACGCTCGTGAGAACCACCTCGGAGGAAAAGAGCAGAGCGGAAAACACCACCATCAGAAGAACTGCCCACCTCATTCTCTCACCTCCAGATCAATAGAGAAGTTTTCAAACTTCCACCCGAACTGTGCACTTTTTGTTTCCGGACTTCCAAACTCGGTTCCGATTTCCCAGACGGTGAAGTAAAGATCTTCAAAATCTTTCACTCGAGCAGAACTCGAAAGAGCTTTTCCGGCGGCATCAAGAAAATGCCTCACGTCGAACTTCACCCTTCCCTTCTTCACGGGATCCTTCAAGCGGAAAGCGAGGTAGTCCCATCCCCACTCCGCGAGCCACAGTTCCCAGGTGCCTTCGACACTCTCTCCGTTCAGCACGAACGGGATCGTGAACTCTTCTATCTTTTCGCCTCCGGGTGTGAGATTGTTGAAATAGAACCAGACCATGATTTCAACATCGCCGATCGATGCTTCCGTCTGGTACTTTTCTCTTGTGAGCCATGTTTCCATGGCAAAGTTCAAAGGCAGAGACGGTTCGTGGTGAATATCGAAAGAAACTTCGACGGAAAATGATTTCATAGAAGAAACTGGTACCGGAAGTTTCGAACCTTCTGCTGTGTGATTTTCCCATGGTTTGTAACCGTAATAAAACTCGGGATAACCGAGAACATACCTTTCCGGTTCTTTCGGAGAAAGATTCTGAATGTCCGCATCGAAAGTTATCTTTTCACCGTCGAATTTCATAGCTACAGAACCGGAGTATTCCTTTATGTTCCACAGATTCAGCTCCATGGAAAGGGGAATGCCATTCCATACAAAATCCGATGTTCCCGGTTTTGTCATCAGTACCACCATTATCACCTCCAGAAAACATCTTATTATGAAAATGTTTACATTCAAAATCTGAAAATTCGCAAATAGAACTAAATACACCCAAAAATAAAAAAACAGGGGTATTAATCCCTGCTTTTCTCTTTTTATCGAATTTTTGTTCTTGTACCTCTGAAGACGCATTGAAACTGGCTCAATATCGTGGACCACGACTACAGGGAGGAGCGTTTCCATACCTCTAAGGAATTATTGAAACTGTCGGCGTATTCGAAAAGGTCGTAGTCTCCTCTGAGTTTCCATACCTCTAAGGAAGTATTGAAACGACGAAGGATTCGAGCTTTTCGTACAAGAGCAATTCGTTTCCATACCTCTAAGGAAGTATTGAAACGTATGATATGTTCCGCAAACTACAACAAGAAGTCCTGTTTCCATACCTCTAAGGAAGTATTGAAACTTAGAAGCCGTTTCTAACCTATAAGATTAGAAAGATGTTTCCATACCTCTAAGGAAGTATTGAAACTCAATGCGTGTGCGGAAAACGATTTTGCCGTCAGGGTTTCCATACCTCTAAGGAAGTATTGAAACGGACAATTTGAAGGTTTGAGGGAGGGATGAGTATGAGTTTCCATACCTCTAAGGAAGTATTGAAACGGAAGATCCTCGCTTAACAATCCAGAAAGCAGGGGAACTGAGTTTCCATACCTCTAAGGAAGTATTGAAACCCGTTGAGTTCAAAAGAAATTATACCACAAACACACTCTGAAAGCAAGATGTTTTTTGACCTTCCATATCCTCCCTTTCCATAAACCATTCTAACACACAAGAGAGCACCTTCAAGTACTGTTTGGAAAAATGGAATAATTGCATAGTCAAACAAGAAAAGAACACAAGCAAAAAACAGAAGATAAATTATATCAACCTACGTCAGGGCATTTTGGGGTGTTTCTGGTAAAAATCGATTGGTTCCATGTTTCACAAATAGATGAAAGAAGGCATTCCTCAATGTGTTAGAAGTTAACTACTAATTTCTCGAATTCAAAGCACTTACACGTCGTTGATTACCACAAATTCTCTTCATATTGTCTCTTCATATCATCCATTATTCCCTTTTTAACGCATAGCTTCCGGTACCACAAACCCGCATGAAATTCTTCGTTACCGGTAATTGCATACTCTGAATCAACCTTCCAATGCCCGGTACACACAATACCTACTTTGTGAATGATTGGAACTAACCTGGTTTGTATGAATAAAACATAATCAATTTTGATAAATAAATTTTTGTCTAACTTCAAACCCCTTATCGATTGTCACTTCAAAGTTAACCTTTCCTTAATTGTCTTCGGTTTGAAATACTGATACAATTAAGCTAAAATAGTCATTGACCCGACGGAGGCGCGCCCGAGATGAGTAGGCTGTCCCATCAGGGGAGGAATCGGGGACGGCTGAAAGGCGAGGGCGCCGAAGGGTGCAGAGTTCCTCCCGCTCTGCATGCCTGGGGGTATGGGGAATACCCATACCACTGTCACGGAGGTCTCTCCGTGGAGAGCCGATCGGGTCTGGAATCAGAAAAAGATTTCAGACCTGATTTGGCGTCTCTTCGGGGAGCGAAGAGACGCTTTTTTTATTAATTCAAGGAGGGATGAAGGTGAAAGTAGGAGTTGTTGGTGCCACGGGAGAAGTTGGAAGAACGATGGTAAAAGTACTCGAAGAATTCAACGTTCCCGTCACGGAGCTCAGGCTCTTCGCTTCGGAAAGATCTGTGGGTAAAGAAATTGAATTCAAAGGTGAGAAATTCAAGGTCGAGCTTCTCACGGAAGAATCGATGAAATGGAAGTGTGACTACTTCCTGTTTTCCGCGGGTGCCAGTGTTTCCAGAAAGTTCGCTCCTATCGCAGCCGAAAACGGAGTGACCGTGATAGATAACTCTTCTGCTTTCAGAATGGAGAAGGAAATACCCCTTGTGGTTCCGGAGGTGAACGCTTACCTTCTCAAGGGATACACAGGAATAATAGCAAATCCGAACTGTTCAACGATTCAGATGATCCTTTCCATCTACAAACTTCACGAAGTTTACGGAATAGAAGAGATCTTTGTGTCGACGTATCAGTCCGTCTCCGGCGCTGGTCATAAGGGGATAGAAGAACTCCTTGCTCAAGAAAGAGGAGAAAACGTGATGAAAGTCTTCCCAAAACCCATTCACAGAAACGTCATTCCTCTCATAGGTGATATCCAGGAAAATCTTTTCTCTCAGGAAGAGATGAAGATGGTGAATGAAACAAGAAAAATTCTGAACGACTACTCGATAAGGGTGTATCCAACAACGGTGAGGGTGCCCGTTCTGTACGGACACTCTGAAGCGATCATGGTGAGGCTCAAGAAACCCTACGAGTCTCTCGAAAAGGTGAGAGAAGTCATAGCTTCTGGAGAAGACGTGGTGGTGACGGACGATCTCATAACACCGGTGGATGTCGCAGGAAAGAACGAAACTTATGTTTGCCGACTCAGAGCGACCGATGAAAGATCCATTCTTTTCTGGAACGTGGCGGACAACATCCGTGTAGGGGCTGCGACCAACGCCGTCAGAATTCTCCTGAAGCACGCTGAGATGAACGGAAAGGTGTGATAGTGTGTGCTATTCGGCCAATGGGAACACCTTCCTCATAGTTGACAACACGCAAAAGAGGATACCCGAAGAGAAAAAACCAGATTTTGTCAGGGAAAACGTGGGCGATCTGGATGGAGTCATATTCGTGGAGCTGGTCGATGGGAAATACTTCATGGACTACTACAACCGCGATGGGAGTATGGCGGCCTTCTGTGGGAACGGCGCAAGGGCCTTTTCTCAGTACCTCATAGACAGGGGCTGGATCAAAGAAAAAGAATTCACTTTTCTCTCTAGGGCTGGAGAAATAAAGGTGATCGTTGACGACAGTATCTGGGTGAGGATGCCGGGTGTTTCAGAAAAGAAAGAGATGAAGGTGGATGGTTACGAAGGATATTTCGTCGTTGTGGGCGTTCCTCATTTCGTTATGGAAGTGAAAGGAATCGACGAACTGGATGTGGAAAAACTCGGAAGAGATCTCAGGTACAAAACAGGCGCGAACGTGGATTTCTACGAGGTACTTCCCGACCGCCTCAAGGTGAGAACATACGAAAGAGGAGTGGAAAGGGAAACAAAAGCCTGTGGAACGGGTGTTACGTCTGTTTTCGTCGTGTATCGAGATAAAACAGGGGCAAAAGAGGTGAAGATCCAGGTTCCAGGAGGCACACTCTTTCTGAAAGAAGAAAACGGAGAAATCTTTCTCAGGGGGGATGTGAAAAGATGTTCAGAGGAGTAGGAACTGCTATCGTTACACCATTCAAAAATGGTGAGCTTGATCTTGAGTCTTACGAGAGGCTTGTCAGGTATCAGCTCGAAAACGGCGTCAACGCGTTGATCGTCCTTGGAACGACAGGTGAATCACCAACCGTCAACGAAGACGAGAGAGAAAAGCTCGTTTCCAGAACTCTCGAGATCGTCGATGGGAAAATCCCTGTGATCGTGGGAGCGGGAACGAATTCCACCGAAAAAACGCTGAAACTCGTCAAGCAGGCGGAAAAACTCGGAGCGAACGGAGTTCTTGTGGTCACCCCGTATTACAACAAGCCCACACAGGAAGGACTCTATCAGCACTACAAGTACATCTCTGAGAGAACGGATCTCGGGATCGTTGTTTACAACGTGCCCGGAAGAACCGGTGTGAACGTTCTCCCGGAAACTGCTGCAAGGATCGCTGCGGACCTCAAGAACGTGGTGGGAATAAAAGAGGCGAACCCGGATATAGACCAGATAGACAGGACGGTATCACTGACAAAACAGGCAAGAAGCGATTTCATGGTGTGGTCCGGCAACGATGATAGAACGTTCTATCTCCTCTGCGCGGGTGGAGACGGCGTCATCTCTGTTGTGTCGAACGTGGCACCGAAACAGATGGTAGAACTCTGCGCAGAGTACTTCAGCGGAAACCTCGAAAAATCGAGGGAGGTTCACAGAAAACTCAGACCTCTCATGAAGGCACTGTTCGTGGAAACAAATCCGATACCAGTTAAAGCCGCTTTGAATCTCATGGGATTCATCGAGAACGAGCTGAGACTACCGCTTGTACCTGCCAGTGAAAAGACGGTGGAACTTCTCAGAAACGTTCTCAAGGAGAGTGGATTGCTATGAAGTACGGAATAGTCGGTTATTCCGGAAGGATGGGCCAGGAGATCCAGAAGGTCTTCTCGGAGAAAGGGCATGAACTCGTTTTGAAGGTGGATGTGAACGGTGTCGAGGAGCTGGATTCTCCGGATGTTGTGATCGACTTTTCTTCACCTGAAGCGCTTCCGAAAACGGTGGATCTGTGTAAAAAATACAGGGCTGGCCTCGTTCTGGGAACAACTGCCCTGAAAGAAGAACATCTCCAGATGTTGAGGGAGCTTTCGAAAGAAGTACCCGTTGTTCAGGCTTACAACTTCTCCATTGGCATAAACGTTCTGAAGAGGTTCCTCTCGGAACTCGTCAAAGTCCTCGAAGATTGGGATGTTGAGATCGTGGAGACGCACCACCGCTTCAAAAAGGACGCACCCTCCGGAACCGCGATTCTTCTGGAGAGCGCACTGGGAAAGAGTGTTCCCATTCACTCGCTGAGAGTGGGTGGTGTTCCGGGAGATCACGTGGTCGTTTTTGGAAACATAGGTGAGACGATCGAGATAAAGCACAGGGCGATTTCGAGGACTGTTTTCGCCATAGGAGCCCTGAAAGCGGCGGAGTTTCTTGTGGGAAAAGATCCCGGTATGTACAGTTTCGAAGAAGTGATCTTTGGAGGTGAGTGAGTTGGACGCAAGAGAAATCATAGAAATGATAGCCAAAGCCAAAAAGAAAACTCCCATAGTCGCTTACATAAAAGGCGATTTAGCAGGCATAGATTTCTCCAGTTTCAAATTCTTCGGTGATGAAAGGTTCGGAATTCTCTTTGGAGAGTACGAAGACTTCAAAAAGCTTCTCGAAGAGCACAGAGAAAAAATAGAAGACTACCATCTCGAGGTGAAAGCAAGAAATTCCGCACTTCCTCTGGCGGATCTCACGAAGTACAAAGCCAGAATAGAACCGGGTGCGATCATAAGGGACATGGTGGAAATAGGAGAAGGCGCTGTGATCATGATGGGAGCCGTTATAAACGTCGGTGCGGTGATCGGTGAAGGAACGATGATAGATATGAACGCGGTCGTTGGTGGAAGGGCGATCATAGGAAAGAAGTGCCACATAGGTGCCGGTGCGGTGATAGCGGGTGTTATAGAGCCTCCGAGTGCAAAACCCGTTGTCATAGAGGACGAAGTGCTTGTAGGGGCGAACGCAGTGATCCTTGAAGGGGTGACGGTTGGAAAGGGTGCGGTCGTCGCGGCCGGTGCGGTTGTAACGAAGGATGTTCCACCTTACACAGTCGTGGCTGGTGTTCCTGCACGTGTGATAAAACAGATCGACGAGAAAACAAAGGAAAAGACAAAGATAGTTGATGAGCTCAGAAATCTCGAATGAATGGAGGTCTGGAAAATGAACGTGGTGGTTCAAAAATACGGAGGAAGCTCCGTTGCCACACCGGAGAGAATAAAGAACGTCGCGCAGAGAATAAAAAAGAAAGTGGACGAAGGGTACAAAGTTGTGGTCGTTGTCTCCGCTATGGGAAAGACAACTGACAACCTCATAAAACTCGCAAAGGAGATCTCTCCAAGACCGGATTCGAGAGAACTCGATATGCTTCTTGCAACGGGAGAACAGGTTTCCGCCGCGCTCCTTTCGATGGCCCTGAAAGATCTCGGAGTAAAGGCCAAATCTTTGAACGCGTTCCAGGTGAAAATAAAAACCACTCCGCATCACACGAGCGCTCGTATCGTGGATATAGATGACAGTGTGATCCGGGAAAACCTGAAAGATTACGATGTTCTCGTCGTAACGGGCTTTCAGGGTGTGAACGAACACGGTGATCTGACCACACTCGGTCGGGGCGGTTCGGATACATCTGCCGTGGCGCTTGCGGCAAAACTCAGAGTGCCGTGTGAAATCTACAGCGACGTGGACGGGATATACACCTGCGATCCGCGTGTCCATCCGAGAGCCAAAAAGCTCGCTTACATCACCTACGACGAAGCTCTCGAGCTTACCGCTCTCGGTGCGAAAGTTCTTCACTCAAGATCCGTGGAAATAGCAAAGAAGTATGGGATACCCATCTACTGTGCATCTTCTTTCACCGAAGAGGAGGGAACCATGGTGGTAGAAAGACTTCCGGAGTGGCTGGAAGAACCCGTTGTAACAGGAGCGACAATTTCTCATGGTCAAATAAAAGTTTCCATATCTTTCCTCCCAAAGGATGTGAAGTACATCACGGCCATTTTCGAGGAAGTTGGAAAAAGGGCTCTGAACGTGGACATGATCTCCCTTGTCCCTTCGAACGGAAAGGTTTTCCTCTCCTTCACGATTCTCGAAGACCACAAAGAAGATCTGGACGAAGCGCTCAAAGAGGCTCTCAGGGATGTGGAAGGGTGGAAATCCACCTACGAAGGAGGTTTTGCCAAACTCTCCATAGTTGGAGTGGGAATGAGAACGAGTCCGGGCGTGGCCGCAAGGTTTTTTGAAGCGCTGGAAAGAGCGGGAGTCACACCGGAGCTCGTCACAACGTCGGAGATAAAGATCTCCTGTCTTGTTCCTGAAGAGAAAGCGGAAGAGGCGCTGAAATCGGTGATCGAAGAATTCGAACTGTGAGGTGAAGAAATGGACATCCTGAGGAAAGTGGCAGAGATTCATGGGACACCCACCTACGTATACTTCGAGGAAACACTGCGAAAAAGGTCACGTCTTGTAAAAGAGGTCTTCGAGGGAGTGAATCTCCTTCCAACGTTTGCCGTGAAAGCGAACAACAATCCTGTTCTTTTGAAGATTCTAAGAGAAGAGGGTTTCGGCATGGACGTGGTGACAAAGGGGGAACTCCTCGCGGCTAAACTGGCGGGAGTTCCTTCCCATACCGTTGTATGGAACGGCAACGGAAAGAGCAGGGATCAAATGGAACACTTTTTGAGAGAAGATGTGAGAATCGTCAACGTGGATTCGTTCGAGGAGATGGAGATCTGGAGAGAATTGAACCCGGAAGGCGTGGAGTATTTCATCAGGGTGAATCCGGAGGTCGATGCGAAGACACACCCTCACATCTCCACCGGCTTGAAAAAGCACAAGTTCGGAATACCACTGGAAGATCTGGATTCGTTCATGGAAAGATTCAGATCAATGAACATAAGAGGTCTCCATGTTCACATAGGATCGCAGATAACCCGGGTTGAACCCTTTGTGGAAGCCTTCAGTAAAGTTGTTCGGGCTTCTGAAAGGTATGGATTCGAAGAGATCAACATCGGCGGCGGCTGGGGAATAAACTACAGCGGAGAGGAACTCGACCTGTCCAGTTACAGAGAAAAGGTTGTTCCTGATTTGAAGAGATTCAAAAGAGTCATCGTCGAAATAGGAAGGTACATCGTAGCACCTTCTGGGTATCTGCTCCTCAGAGTGGTGCTCGTCAAAAGAAGACATAACAAGGCGTTCGTTGTAGTCGATGGTGGGATGAATGTCCTCATAAGACCGGCACTTTATTCCGCATATCACAGGATCTTTGTGCTCGGAAAACAGGGTAAAGAGATGAGGGCAGATGTGGTTGGTCCACTGTGCGAAAGCGGTGACGTGATCGCGTACGACCGGGAACTTCCAGAGGTCGAACCGGGTGACATCATCGCTGTGGAAAACGCGGGAGCTTACGGTTACACTATGTCGAACAACTACAACTCGACCACACGTCCAGCTGAAGTGCTCGTCAGAGAAAACGGAAGAATTTCTCTGATAAGAAGAAGGGAAACGGAGATGGATATTTTCAAAGACGTGGTGATGTGAATGGACGAAATCGAGCTGAGGCACATTCTCCACATGAATCCGGAGCTTTCTTTCAAGGAGTACAGGACAAAAGAGACGCTCAGAAAAGCAGTGATTGAGATCGGATACGAGAAGATCATAGAAGTGGCCGGAACAGGGCTTGTGATAGAGAAGAAAGAAACGGAAGATCCGTACGTTGTTCTGAGAGCTGATATGGATGCTCTACCCATAAAAGAAGAAACGGGATGGGAGTTCGCGTCGCGGAATGAGTATATGCACGCGTGTGGACACGACTTTCACATGAGCGCACTCTACGGTGCCATGAAGAGACTCAGGAACGTGAAAAAGAACTTTCTCTTTGTCTTTCAGCCTGCCGAAGAGACGGGTGGTGGAGCGAAAGAAGTTGTGGACTTTCTCAAAGATAAGTACGAAATAAAAGCCGCTGTTGGATTCCACGTGACTGACGAGTACGATGCTGGAACTGTGGCATCCCGACCCGGAGTGCTTTTTGCCTCTGCCACGGAATTCGATGTATACTTTAAAGGTGTTCCGGCCCACGTGGCGTTCGCTGAGAAAGGAAAGGACGCTCTGAAGGCAGCGGTTTCTTTTCTCGGCTGGCTCTACAACAAAAAGTGGAACGCTCTTGTGGGGGTTGGCAAAATTTCGGGGGGACGGGCGAGGAACATCGTTCCAGATGAGATAAAATTAGAAGGAACGATAAGATCAGAAGCGCTGAGGATAACAGAGGAAGTGATATCCAACATGGTAAAACAGCTTGGAGAACTGAAAGAAGAAATGGGAGTTGATTTTGCTGTTGAAAGAGGCAGTGTCTATCCCGAGGTGAAGGTGGATCAAAACCTCTTTGAAACTCTAAGAGAGACCTGTCAGAGGTTGGGGTTTTCTTTTGTTGAATGCGATATGAAGTGGACCGGAGAGGACTTTGGATATTTCTCGCAAGTGTTTCCTTCTCTCTTATTCTGGTTTGGCGTGGGAGAAGGAGAACGTTTTGGGCTTCACCACCCGCGTTTTTTACCGAATGACAGGTATATACCCATGGCGGCGGATCTTTTAGCTGAGCTTGCTATGGTCATTTGAGGAGAGTGAATATTATGACCACAGAAGAGATAATTGAACGCTTGAAATCGAAAAAGGTAAAACTCACAACTCAGAGGATGGAGATCATAAAATTCGTATCCGAGATGAAAGAAGGCCATTTTGAGGCAAAGGAGCTTTTTGCCATTCTGTCGAAGAAAGTTCCCTCGCTTTCCATCGCTACTCTCTACAGTGTTCTTTACCTTTTGGTGGATCTTGGTGTTATTTATGCCTTCAGCGATGGTCAAAAAACGATCTTCGATTTCAACCCGGAACCGCATGGGCACTTCATTTGCAGAGAATGCGGAAAGATTGAAGACGTAGAAATAAGGGAGCTGAAACTTGGAGAGGTAAAAGGCAAAAGAGAAAAAATCGAACTGGTGATAAAAGGCATCTGTGAGGAGTGTTTGAAGAAGGTGAAAGATTGAGGTACCTTGTGCAACTTTTTTCTCTTCTTCTCGTAATCATAGGAATTCTGGGTTTGGTTGTCTGGGCGGGATTGTACTTTCTGGCACCTTACATCGAGGGATTCGCAGGAATAAAACTCCCGGAAAATATTGCAAATGTTCTTCTGGCGTGTTTTCTGCCAATACTCGGCTCAGGTATTCTCCTCAACTTCTACACCTCTTCCGGGATCAAGTGGTTCGTTGTATTAGGCTTTGTTGTTCTTTCCGTCTCTTTTGTGAGCGAGATTTATGGACTGTACATCCTCAGGGGAATCTTTTCGAAGATCGCTCCCGCTTATCTCATTTTTCTTCTCTTCACAATGGTCTCTCTTGCCTATTTCCTCACGATCATCAGGAGGGATGAAGACTGAAGGTTCTCGGCGTTGTCGTGGAGTACAATCCATTCCACAACGGACACCTCTATCATCTGACTTCGGCCAGAGAACTCGTGAAACCGGACTACACAATCGCTGTGATGAGCGGTAATTTCTGCCAGAGAGGCGAACCTGCCGTCATAGATAAATTCGCACGGGCAGAGATCGCTCTCAGAATGGGGGTAGATGTTGTTCTGGAATTGCCCGTTGTTTTTGCCACGCAGGATGCCGGGGGATTTGCTTTCGGTGCAGTGTGTGTGCTGGATGCAACGGGTGTTGTCACAGATGTAGTCTTTGGAAGTGAATCGAACGATATCGAATTTCTTCAAAGAGTGGCACGAATCCTTTACGAACAACCCGACGAATATCAGAAGTTTTTGCATGAAGAGTTGAAGAAAGGCTATTCCTTCCCTAATGCCAGAAAGTACGCTCTGATGAGGTATTTCTCCATGAAGGGTTGGAACGAAGAAGAGGTCTTGAAACTCGAAAAGTCGAACGACATCCTAGGAGTGGAGTACATTCATTCCGCTCTAAAGATAGGCTCGAACATCAGATTCCACACAATAAAAAGGGTAGGAGCAGAAGAAAAAGATACCAGTTTCAGGGGACGATTCTCCAGCGCAACGGCGATAAGAAATCTTATGAGGGAAAAAAGATGGGAAGAGGTGAGAGATTCTCTTCCAGAAGATTCTTTTGAAATTCTCATGAGAGAGATAAACGAAGGGCGGGGACCCGTTTTCCTCGAGAACATGGGAGATTTTCTCCTCTCGTTTTTCAGACTGAAAAACATGGATTTCTTCGAGAAGATCCACGGTTTTTCTGAGGGACTCGAAAAGAGATTTCACGTCTGTGCCAGACAAACAGGGTCTTACCGGGATTTTCTGGAGTGTGTCAAAGCCAAACGCTTCACCTTTTCTCGAATAAGAAGGCTCGCTCTCTTTTCGGTGTTCGAAGTGAACAAAGAATTCGTTGAAAAAAGCAACACAAAAGGGCCTCAGTACATCAGAATCCTCGGCTTCACAGAGAAGGGAAGAGAGATCCTTTCTCTCATGAGAAAGAAGGCAAAACTTCCGATCGTGACAAACATGTCTCTTTACAGGAAAGTACTGGAGAAAACAGACCTACCAGTTGATAAACAACTCTTTCTTGAACAGATCGATCTTGACGTGAAGGCGACGAACTTCTACTCGATGTTTTTCCCATCGGTGGAACAGCGCTGTGGGGAGCGAGACTTCTCCATTCATCCCATCTTTCTGAGAACGGAGATGTAGAAGGGAGTTATCGTCTCGTCGGGAAGCATCAGAAAGCCGTAACCATCCCAGATTCCTTCCACTTCGAATTCTTTCATCTTGTCTCTGATATCGATCACTTCAACGTCTTTCTGTTCGTAGACGAATCTTTTCACCACTTCAGTGTTTTCTTCTTTTGTCACGGTACATGTGCTGTAGAGGAGAATTCCTCCCTTTTCCAGAAGCTGCCAGGCCTGCTGTACCATCCTCAGCTGAATCTCCGAGAACTTCTCGAAATCCTCTTTGTTCACTCTCCTCAGAACTTCCGGATGGTTTCTTGCCGTGCCCAGCGAGGTACAGGGAGCGTCCACCAGGACCCTATCAAATGTATCCTGGACGTACTCTGTGAGTCGTTCCGCATCGGCGATCTTTGTCTCTATCGAAGAGAGTTTCAGACGTTTCGCGTGTTTTTCGACGAGCTGGATTTTCTCTCTGCTTATATCAACGGCCAGTATCTTCCCCTGATCCTTCATCAATTCGGCGATGGCGGTAGTCTTACCACCCGGTGCCGCGCAGGTATCCAGTACTCTCAGTCCGGGTCTCAGCTCCATGAAGAAAGGTACAAGCTGTGAAGACTCTCCCTGAACACTCGCGAGCCCATCGTTTATCACCCTGGAGTCGTTCATTGGAACGCCGAGTTTCCTCACAATCAGGGAAAACGGAGCGTGTTTTCCCGGGACTGCCTCCGTACCCTCTTCAGCAAGGATTTTGATGACTTCCTCCTTAGTGGCTGCAAGCGAATTCACACGGAGCATAACAGGGAGAGGTTCCTGATTCCACTTCATTATTCTCAGGACCGCTTCTTCGGGAAGAAATGATCTCCAGTAGTTCACGATCCACTCCGGGTGTGAGTAGACGAGGTGAAGTTCTTTTGGTTCGGGGACGGTCCTCAATCTCCTCAGCACGGCGTTCACCAGTTTTTTGAAGTTCTCGTTCTTCACCAGTTTTACTGTTTCGCTGACTGCTGCGTAATCCGGAACGCTGTTCATGAAGAGGAGCTGATAAGCCCCCATCCTCAACGCAACCCTGACAGCGGGAGGGATGTCCTTTTTCTTCAAAAGCTGGTTTATGTACCAGTCCAGAAGTTCTTCTTTCCTCACAACTCCCCACACGAGCTCTTTGAAAAATCTTCTGTCTCTGTCGTCCAAAAAAGAGAGGACGCTGTCCACGTCCTCTCTCGATATGAATTTTTCCTTCTCGTACTTCCTCAGAAGTCTGTAGGCGAGCAATCTAACGTTCGTTCTCATCTTCTATCACCGAACAAACCAGCGATTACTATCATTCTGAGGAGCTGGAGGAACGCCATCAGTGAAGACGCGACGTAGGTGAGAGCAGCGGCATCGAGTACCTCTTTTACTCCCTTGAGCTCGTACTCCGGCATCAGCATCGTTGTTTCAAGGAGTTTCACGGCGCGCCTGCTGGCGTCGAACTCAACAGGAAGCGTGATGAGGGTAAAAAGCACCACCAGAGAAAACAGAAGAATTCCCAGTCTTATCAGAAACGGTGTGTAAAAGATGAAACCAAGAATGAAAATAATCCAAGCAAGCTGAGAACCCGTGATGGCTGCTGGTACCATCAGATTCCTCAGTGCGAGCATCGGATATTTTTCTGCGTCTTGAAGAGCGTGCCCCACTTCGTGAGCCACAACTCCGAGTGAAGCGACGGAAACACCTTTGAAATTCTGTGGAGAGAGCCTGAGAACCTTCCGGTAGGGATCGTAATGGTCAGTCAGAAAACCGGAAACGACCTCTATTTTCACGTTGTAGATTCCCGCGTTCTCAAGGAGTCTTTTTGCGAGTTCATATCCAGTGAGTCCAAGAGAGGATCTTACTTGTGAGTACTTGTTGTAAGCAGCCTGAACTCGCATCTGCGCCCAGAAAGCCAGGAGAATACCGGGAATCAGTATGATGAACGTTGGGTCAAAAAGGAAGAACACCGTATCACCTCCTCAGCCGAACACGTGCACCACCAGACCACTCAGAAGTTTCGGTTCAAACCATGTTGATTTCGGCGGCATGATCTTTCCTTCATCTGAGACTTTCATAAGCGTTTCTATGTTCACCGGATACATCGCGAAGGCCACATCGAACTCTCCTTTGTCCACCATTCTTTCCAGTTCGCACAGGCCCTTTATTCCACCAACGAAGTCTATCCTCTCATCTTCGCGAGGATTGGAAATACCGAAGATGGGTTCCAGAACCTCACGCTGAAGAATGTTCACATCTAGACTCTCAACAACGTCCTCCGGCACTCTTTTTGGGATCAGGGCGTACCATTTTCTGTTACCCACGTACATGGTTATTTCGTGTTCTCTGGATGGTCTTGCAGGTACCTTGTAGGATCTGTACGTTTCGAATTTTTCCTGGAGTTTTTCGAGTAATTCCTCTGGCGTGAGTTGAGATTTCACCACTCTGTTGTAGTCGAATATTCTGAGCTGGTTGTGGGGGAACGCTGTGGCCATGAAGTAATTGTGAGGTCCTTTTCCTATCTTCTCGTCCAGTATGTCGCTGACCCTGGCTGCGGCCGCTGCCCTGTGGTGACCATCCGCTATGTAGAGTTCCTCCACTCTCTCAAAGAGCTTCTTTATTTCATTCACTTCGTTTTCATTCTTGACAACGAAAAACTCATGGATGACATCGAGATCATCGCGTATTCTATAGACAGGCTCCTGAGAATCAGCAATTTCGGAGAGTTTTCTATCGAATTCTTCAAAGGCTCTGTAGAAAAGAAAGACCTGTCCTGTGTGTGCACGTGTTTTCAGAATGTGTTGAACTCTTTCCTCTTCTTTCTTTTTTCTGGTGAGTTCGTGTTTCTTTATTCGACCCTTTTTGTACTCCTCCACAGGAAAGAGCGCTACAATTCCTGTTTGTATGTGATCGCCCATTCTCTGACGGTAAATGTAGAACGCTTCTTTTTCTTCCTGAATGAGGATGCCATCCTCTATGAACTTTTCAAGATTTCTCCTGGCTTTCTCCATGTCTTCGGGTGTAGGATCCATCTCTATTTCGTGTGTTTCTGCTTCAACGCGAGTTACTCTGAGAAAGCTGAAAGGATTGTTCTTTATTGTCTCTTTGGCTTCAAGAAAGGAAACCACATCGTAGGGTTTGGCCACGAATTTTTCGGCTATCTCTTCCCTGGGTCTGAATCCTCTGAAGGGTTTGATCTCCATTCACCCCATACCTCCTCAACGTATTTTTTCTGTTTTTCGAACATCTCTTTGGAGTTTTTGTCTTCGAACTCGTGATCGTATCCTGCAAGGTGAAGTATCCCGTGGATCACCACTTCCAGCAGTTCTTTTTCGAAGGTGTTGTTGAACTCTCTCGCATTTTCTTCTACGATCAGAGGACAAACGTAAATTTCTCCATAGACGTCTTCTTCCATGAGGGGAAAAGTGAGCACGTCTGTCGGTCGATCTTGACCCCGAAACTGCTGGTTGAGTTCCTTAATTTCATCTTCGCTCACAAGAATCACGTTTACATGTACGTCTCCTATCTCTTTCTTTACGATTTCTTCGAGTTTTTCTTTCAAATTTTCGAGAAGTTTCGATCCTTTACCTTCACCCAGTATTCTTATCATTTATCTTTACCACCTTCTGAATTTTTTCTTCTTCGGGGTATTCAATTCTGGAACTGAACAGGTTCACGAGAACCTGAAGGAACGCGTCGGAAATCTCTTCGAGCTCACTCAGAGTGATGCCTGACTCATCGAGCTGTCTCTCAAAGAATATGGAAGATATGACATCTTCGACACATTCCTTTATCTGAGAAACAGAAGGTGACTTCAAGCTTCTTGAGGCGGCTTCCACAGAGTCGGCAAGCATGATAATAGCCGCTTCTTTGAACTGAGGCTTGGGACCAGGATAACGGAACTCTTCCTCGGGAATATCCTCGAACTGTTGTTTCGCCTTGTAGTAGAAATACTTCTGTGATCTTGTACCGTGGTGCTGGGGGATTATGAATTCAACAAGGAGAGGGAGTCGATATTTTCTTGCAAGTTCCACACCGTACTTCACGTGTTCGTTCAAAACGAGGTGACTGAGAGAAGGGGTTATGTCTTCGTGGGGGTTTTTACCATCTCTAATGTTTTCAGTGAAGAAGTGAGGGCGTTTCATCTTCCCTATATCGTGATAGTAGGCTCCTATTCTTGCCAGAATGGGGTTTGCGCCTATTTTCTCCGCTGCAGTTTCTGCTAAATTCGCGACGATCACACTGTGATAATAAGTTCCTGGGGCTTTAATGGAAAGCATCTTGAGCAACGGATGGTTCAGATTTCCGAACTCCACGAGCCCAAGATTCGAGTAAAGACGGCTTGTGTATTCTACGTAAGGCAGTATTCCAAGAACCAGAATTCCTGAAAAGATCGGATTCAAAATAGCAGCTACCAGGTCATACGGAGTGTACTCGATTTTCAGTCCAAACTTCATGAACAGAGATGTTCCCATAAGAGCAAGAGATGTAAAGGCAGAAGATTTCACCACGTCCAGCCTTCTGTTCGCTTTGGAGAGAGTCACTGCCGCAACAAAGGTTGTTGAAATGAACGGTAGAAGAAGAAAGATATCGTAACTCCATCGATACAGAGCAAACAAAGACATCAAAAATCCACTTGTTATGGCTATTTCTGGGGAAAAGAACACGAGTTCTATGAGGGCAACCGGTATGTATACAGGTGTCACAAAAGGACCTATCTCCGGGAAAGAAAATCCAATGAAAGAAGATCCGAGCAGGATCAGAGCCAAGTGAGTGTAGGTAAACACTTCACTGAGCCAGTACTTTCTGTAATATCTGGTGCTCATTTCTACCAGGGCGAACCAAACAATGAGGGTGATCAGTGCCTCAAAGGTGAAATTCAAGGGTCTGATTCCTGTACGAACGTGCACCAGCATCAGAGAGAGAATCACTGTAATCGTTATCAGGAGGAAACGCTTTCGATTCATGATTTCCTCGACCTTTCATACTCTTCGTAGGCCTTTATGATCTTCTTAACGAGAGGATGCCTCACAACGTCGCTTTCGTTCAGATACACGAATTCTATTCCAGAGATTCCTTCTAAAATTTTCTGACACTCTATAAGACCGGACTTTTCCTTCTCGATATCTACCTGTGTGATGTCTCCCGTTATGACCGCCTTGGAGTTGAATCCGAGTCTGGTGAGGAACATCTTCATCTGCTGGTATGTGGTGTTCTGGGCTTCATCCAGTATTATAAAGGAGTTATTCAAAGTCCTTCCTCTCATGTAAGCGAGCGGTACGATCTCTATGATGCCTCTTTCACGATAGCTGTTGAATTTGTCCGGAGACGTGATATCTATGATGGCGTCGTAAAGAGGTCTGAGATAGGGTTCCACCTTTTCGGACAGATCTCCCGGCAAGTATCCGAGCTTCTCACCGGCTTCAACGGCTGGTCTTGTGAGGATGATCCTGTTCACCTTTCCCATTTTCAGATAATCTAGAGCGACGGCCACTGCCAGGTACGTTTTTCCTGTACCGGCTGGACCTATAACGAACACCACGTCGTTTTTTTCGACTGCTTCCAGATACTTCTTCTGGCCGAGTGTCTTTGGTTTCACTTTCTTGCCGATGATCAATCCTTTGCTATTGTTTGAGTAAACTTCTTTCACACTTTCTGAGTTCGAAACTCTCTCCACGAGATACTCGAACTCAGTCCAGTCCAGAAGGTGACCGTCCCGTGTTATGGATATGATCTCATCGAGCACCCGGTGAGCCGCATCGACACTTTTCTCATCCATGCCTTTTATAAGGATCTCACTGTCTCTCACCGCGAATTCCACGTTGAACAGTTTTTTCAGATACCTCGCGCGCTTATCGTACTGTCCGAATATCTCCAGAACGGCCACATCTTCGGGAATTCTTACTTTCCTAACCGTAATCGTAATTTCCACCTCCACACTGGTATACTTTCTAAGGAAATTATACTACAGGGAGCGTGAAGCCGTGGAGAAAAACCTTTTAAGATCAGCTTTGAAAATCTTCGAGAAGAAAGATCTAAGTTTGCTGGCTTATAGCGGCCGATCGATCTTCGAAAGTAAAGACAGCGGCCTCAAACCCGTGGTGGAGCTTTTCAAAAGGTTCGATAATCTGGAAGGAAGCCTGGTGATCGACAAAATGGTTGGAAAGGCTGCGGCTTCTTTTCTGTTGAAAATGAAACCCGATCACATCCACGCAAAAGTTATAAGCAAGCCGGCGTTGAAATTGATGAATGAATACGGACAGTCTTTCAGTTATGATGAAAAAATACCTTTCGTCCTGGGAAAAGATGGCAAGAGTATGTGTCCATTCGAAAAACTGGTTCTGGAGATGGACGACCCGGAGGAAATCATAAGGATTGTTCTTTCAAAATTCACGTCACTTTAAATGAAGTTTTAAACTACTTATGATAAATTGATCAGAGGTGTCTGTTTTCTTTGTTGACAACATACAGATTAAAGAGTAAAATTAAACTTCGGCTTGGAGTAAAACGGAAGGGAGGATGAAGATGCCAACGATCAATCAATTGATCAGGTACGGCAGGAAACCGAAGAAGAAAAAGTCAAAAGCTCCTGCTCTTCAGGGAAACCCTCAAAAGAGGGGCGTGTGTATAAAGGTTTCTACAATGACACCGAAAAAACCGAACTCCGCTCTCAGAAAGATCGCAAGGGTGAGACTTTCAAATGGAATAGAGGTCACTGCGTATATTCCCGGAATTGGTCACAACCTCCAGGAACACTCTGTTGTGCTCGTCAGAGGCGGTAGGGTCAAAGACCTTCCGGGTGTCAGATACAAGATCATCAGAGGAGCTCTGGATGCTGCAGGTGTCGAAGGAAGAAGACAGTCCAGGAGTAAGTATGGTGCGAAAAGACCCAAGGATCAAAAGAAGTGAGGTGACTGTGGGTGCGTAGAAGAAGAGCCGAAAAGAGACAGATACCACCTGATCCAGTGTTCGGAGATGTGCTTGTTGCAAAGCTGATAAATAGAGTTATGTGGGATGGTAAAAAGACGATCGCCCAAAAGATCGTTTACGGTGCTTTCGATATCATCAGAGAAAAGACAAAGAAGGATCCGCTTGAAGTTTTCAGGCAGGCTGTAGAAAATGTGAAGCCTGTTCTTGAGGTAAGGCCGCGAAGGGTTGGAGGTGCAACTTACCAGGTTCCTATCGAAGTTCAGGAACCGAGAAGAACTTCCCTTGCGCTCAGATGGATAGTTGAAGCCGCAAGAGCCAAAAAAGGAAGACCAATGAAGGAGAAACTGGCTGAGGAGATCATAGCAGCTTACAACAACACGGGTACAGCCATCAAGAAGAAGGAAGACACACATAGAATGGCGGAAGCCAACAGGGCATTTGCTCATTACAGGTGGTGATAAGCATGCAGAATGTGGAAGCGAGATATGTTGACCTGGATAAGCTTAGAAATATCGGTATAATGGCTCATATCGACGCCGGAAAAACTACTACAACAGAGAGAATACTCTATTACACGGGAAGAAAACACTTCATAGGAGACGTCGATGAAGGAAACACAACCACTGACTGGATGCCTCAGGAAAAGGAAAGAGGCATTACGATACAGTCTGCTGCCACAACGTGTTTCTGGAAAGGTTACCGAATCAACATAATTGATACACCCGGACACGTTGACTTTACGGCCGAGGTTGAAAGGGCGCTTCGTGTTCTCGATGGAGCGATAGCTGTTTTCGACGCCACGGCAGGAGTCGAGCCTCAGTCGGAAACCGTCTGGAGACAGGCTGACAAGTACAATGTCCCGAGGATCGCTTTCATGAACAAGATGGACAAAGTGGGAGCAGATTTCTACATGGCCGTTGAAACTCTTGTAACAAAACTCAGGGCAAATCCCATTCCGGTGCAGATGCCGATCGGCAGTGAGAAAGACTTCCAGGGTGTGATTGACCTCATAAAAATGAAAGCGATCTACTGGGTCAGCGAAGATGGATCTGTGTACGAGGAAAGAGATATTCCGGAGGAACTCAGAGAAGAAGCAGAAATGAGAAGAGAAGAGATGCTTGAAAAAATCGCAGAACTCGACGAAGAAATTCTTGAAAAATACCTCGAAGGCGAGGAAATTTCCGAAGAAGAAATAAAGAGGGTCTTGAGAAAAGCCACCATAGAAAACAAAGCAGTTCCCGTTCTCTGTGGAGCGGCAAAAGCCAACAAGGGAATACAGCCGCTTCTGGACGCGGTGATAGACTATCTGCCGTCGCCTCTTGATCTACCACCGGTAAAGGGATGGAGGGTTTCCGACGGAGAGGTTGTCTACAGAAAGCCGGATGAAAACGAACCCTTCACAGCCCTGGTCTTTAAAGTGCAGGTGGATCCATACATAGGAAAACTCGTGTACTTCAGAGTCTACTCTGGAAGACTGGAGAAAGGAAGTTACGTTTACAACTCCACAAAGGGTCAGAGGGAGAGAATATCGAGGATCGTCTTCATGCACGCAGACAAGAGAGAGGAAGTTGATTACGTCAGACCCGGTGATATAGCGGCAGGAGTCGGTCTCAAGGTTTCTCAGACTGGAGACACGCTCTGCGACGAGAAAGAACCTATAATCCTCGAAAAGATCGACTTCCCAGAACCCGTTATCTCTCTTGCCGTAGAACCAGTCACGAAAGCAGATGAAGAAAAGCTCGTGAAGGCACTGCTGGCTCTTTCTGAAGAAGACCCCACACTTCAGGTGAGGGTTGACAAAGAAACGGGAGAAACCATCATTTCAGGAATGGGCGAGCTTCATCTTGAAATAGTCGTAGACAGGTTGAAGAGAGAGTTCGGTGTCAACGTGAGAGTTGGACAGCCTCAGGTGGCTTACAGGGAAACTATCAAGAAATCTGCTGAAGCCGAAGGAAAATACATCAGGCAGACCGGTGGTAGAGGTCAGTACGGTCATGTGATTCTCAGAATAGAACCCATACCCGAAGAAGAAGGAAAGAATTTCGAATTCATCGACAAAACAGTTGGTGGTGTGATACCGAAGGAATTCATGCCTGCTATCGAAGCTGGAATCAAAGAAGCTATGATGGCAGGACCCCTTGCGGGATATCCCGTTGTGAGAGTGAGAGCTATCGTGCTTGACGGATCTTACCACGAAGTCGACTCTTCAGAAATGGCGTTCAAGATAGCAGCCTCCATGGCATTCAAAGAGGCCATGAAAAAAGCGCAACCGGTTCTTCTCGAGCCTATCATGAAGCTTGAAATCACTACACCGGAGGAATACATGGGTAATATCATCTCCGATCTCAATTCCAGAAGGGCAAAAGTGGAGTCTCTTGAAACAAGGGGACATTTGAAGGTTATCGTTGCCAAAGTTCCACTTTCCGAGACATTTGGATATGCCACAGTGTTGAGATCGCTCAGTCAGGGTAGAGCGAGCTACATTATGCAGTTCTCGCACTACCAGGAAGTACCGGAGAAAATCGCCGAGAAAATCATCAAGGTTGTTTAAGGAGGGAGAACATGGCGAAGGAAAAATTTGTGAGAACAAAACCGCATGTTAACGTTGGAACGATTGGACATATCGACCACGGAAAATCCACACTGACAGCCGCTATAACAAAGTACCTTTCTCTCAAGGGACTTGCCCAGTATATTCCTTACGACCAGATCGACAAGGCCCCTGAAGAAAAGGCAAGAGGAATCACCATCAACATCACACACGTTGAGTATGAGACCGAAAAGAGACACTACGCTCATATTGACTGTCCCGGTCACGCGGACTACATCAAGAACATGATCACAGGAGCAGCTCAGATGGACGGAGCCATCCTTGTTGTTGCCGCAACCGATGGTCCCATGCCCCAGACAAGAGAGCACGTGCTTCTCGCAAGACAGGTTGAGGTTCCCTACATGATCGTCTTCATAAACAAGACAGACATGGTTGACGATCCTGAGCTCATCGACCTCGTCGAGATGGAAGTGAGAGACCTTCTGAGCCAGTACGGTTACCCTGGAGACGAAGTGCCAGTCATAAGAGGTTCTGCTCTGAAAGCCGTCGAAGCTCCTAACGATCCGAATCACGAAGCTTACAAACCCATCCAGGAGCTCCTCGACGCTATGGATAACTACATTCCTGATCCTCAGAGAGACGTCGATAAGCCGTTCCTCATGCCCATCGAAGACGTGTTCTCCATCACAGGAAGAGGAACGGTTGTTACAGGAAGAATAGAAAGAGGAAGAATCAGACCCGGTGATGAAGTTGAGATCATAGGTCTCAGCTACGAGATCAAGAAGACCGTTGTGACGAGTGTGGAAATGTTCAGAAAGGAACTCGATGAAGGAATCGCAGGAGACAACGTTGGATGTCTGCTCAGAGGAATCGACAAGGATGAAGTTGAAAGAGGACAGGTTCTCGCAGCTCCCGGAAGCATCAAACCTCACAAGAGGTTCAAGGCTCAGATCTACGTTTTGAAGAAGGAAGAGGGAGGAAGACATACACCGTTCACAAAAGGCTACAAGCCTCAGTTCTACATAAGAACCGCTGACGTTACAGGAGAAATCGTAGGACTTCCTGAAGGTGTCGAAATGGTCATGCCTGGAGACCACGTCGAAATGGAAATAGAACTCATCTACCCTGTCGCTATCGAAAAGGGACAGAGATTCGCTGTAAGGGAAGGCGGAAGAACAGTTGGAGCTGGTGTGGTTACAGAAGTCATCGAGTGAGGGGGACGCTTCCCCCTCCTTTTTGAGAGAAGAGGGAGGGTGCTTAGAATATGCCTGGACAGAAGATAAGGATAAAACTCAAAGCCTACGATCACGAGTTACTCGACGAATCGGCTAAAAAGATCGTTGAAGTCGCTAAATCCACGAATTCCAAGGTGTCCGGTCCCATTCCCCTGCCAACGGAGCGGACACTCTACTGTGTCCTGAGATCTCCCATGAAACACAAGGACTCCAGAGAACACTTCGAAAAGAGAGTACACAAAAGGCTCATAGATATCATAGATCCATCTCCAAAGACCATCGATGCTTTGATGAGGATAAACCTCCCAGCAGGTGTCGACGTTGAGATCAAACTGTAATCCCTGGAGGTGTCTTTGATGAAGATGATAATTGGAAGGAAAATCGGTATGACGAGAGTATTCGTTGGAAATGATTCTGTCCCCGTTACAGTCATAAAGGCGGGACCCTGTGTGGTTGTTCAGAAAAAAACCGTTGAAAAAGACGGGTACAATGCGGTACAGCTCGGATTCGAAAAGGCGAAGAAGGTCAACAAACCTCTTGCAGGCCACTTCAAAAAATTCGGTGTGGAACCGATGAAAATACTCAGGGAGTTCAGAGTAGAAAATCCCGACGAGTACGAACCCGGACAGGTAATAAAGGTTGACGTGTTTGAAAAAGGCGAGTACGTGGACGTCACTGGCTGGACAAAAGGAAGAGGATTTGCCGGTGCGATGAAAAGATGGGGATTCAGCGGTGGACCGAAGAGCCACGGTTCCAAATTCCATAGAGAACTCGGTTCCGTTGGTCAGCACACGGAACCTGCCAAGATATGGAAAGGTAAGAAAATGCCTGGAAGATATGGAAACGAGAGGGTAACTGTCAGAAATCTTCAAGTTGTGGATATCGATCCTGAAAACGACCTTTTAGTGGTTAAAGGTGGAGTCCCTGGAGCGAGGGGCGGGCTCGTTTTGATCAGGAGCGCCAAGGCCCCGAAAAAGTAACAGTGGAGGAGGAATAAAAGATGGCTCAGGTTGATCTGTTGAATGTGAAGGGAGAAAAAGTAGGGACCCTGGAAATCAGTGATTTCGTTTTCAACATCGATCCCAACTACGACGTGATGTGGAGATACGTGGATATGCAGCTCTCCAACAGGAGAGCTGGAACTGCCTCTACGAAAACAAGAGGAGAAGTCTCCGGTGGTGGCAGAAAACCCTGGCCGCAGAAACACACTGGAAGAGCAAGACACGGATCCATAAGATCTCCCATCTGGAGACATGGAGGAGTAGTACACGGACCTAAACCGAGAGATTGGAGCAAAAAGCTCAACAAAAAAATGAAGAAACTCGCTTTGCGATCTGCCCTTTCTGTGAAGTACAGAGAAAACAAACTCCTTGTACTCGATGATCTGAAACTCGAAAGACCCAAGACAAAGTCTCTGAAGGAAATTCTCCAGAACCTTCAGCTTTCCGACAAGAAAACACTGATTGTCCTTCCGTGGAAAGAGGAAGGATATATGAATGTGAAACTCTCTGGAAGAAACCTTCCCGACGTGAAGGTAATAATTGCGGACAATCCGAACAACAGCAAAAATGGTGAGAAGGCGGTAAGAATAGATGGACTCAATGTTTTTGACATGCTCAAGTACGATTACCTTGTTCTCACCAGGGACATGGTTTCCAAGATAGAGGAGGTGCTCGGAAATGAAGCAGGAAAAGCTCTCACTGCATGATGTTCTAATCAGACCCATCATCACAGAAAAGGCTCTTATCCTCCGCGAACAGAGGAAATACGTATTCGAGGTCAATCCGCTCGCAAACAAGAACCTGGTAAAAGAAGCTGTTGAAAAGCTCTTCAACGTTAAGGTGGAAAAGGTAAACATCCTCAACATGAAGCCCAAGCCGAAAAGAAGGGGTATTTTTGAAGGGAAGACTCGCAGCTGGAAAAAGGCTGTTGTAACTTTGAAGGAAGGTTACACAATCAAAGAACTGGAAGGCGAACACTGAGAGGGGTGAAGTCATGGGACTTAAGAGATTCAAACCGGTTACCCCAGGAAGGCGTTTCATGGTTATCTCCGATTTTTCGGATATCACAAAGACAGAACCTGAAAAGTCGTTGCTCGCACCTCTCAAGAAAACAGGTGGAAGGAATCATCACGGAAGAGTTACTGTAAGACATAGAGGTGGCGGACACAAGAGAAGATACAGGATAATAGATTTCAAGAGATACGACAAAGCAGGAATTCCTGCGAAAGTACTGGCTATTGAGTACGATCCCAACAGATCAGCCAGAATAGCGCTTCTCCTTTATGCCGATGGAGAAAAGAGATATATTCTGGCTCCCAAAGGTGTGAACGTGGGAGACACTCTCATGAGCGGTCCTGATGCGGAAATAAGGCCAGGGAATGCACTTCCTCTTGAGAAGATACCTGTCGGTACCCTTGTCCACAACGTGGAATTCACACCTGGCAAGGGTGGCCAGATCGCAAGAGCAGCCGGTACGTACTGCCAGATCATGGCGAAGGAAGGAAATTACGCTCTGCTCAGAATGCCTTCTGGAGAACTGAGAAAGGTACACATCAAATGCTACGCCACCGTCGGTGTTGTGGGCAACGAAGATCACAAGAACGAAGTTCACGGAAAGGCTGGAAGAGTGAGATGGCTTGGTAGAAGGCCGCATGTCAGAGGAGTTGCCATGAACCCGGTGGATCACCCGCACGGTGGTGGTGAGGGAAGAGGTAAAGGTCACCACCCAACGAGTCCATGGGGACTGCCAACCAAGGGTTACAAGACGAGACGTGGAAAGAGACCTTCTGACAAATTCATCGTCAGGAGAAGGAACGAAGTGTAAGGAGGTGAATTGAATGGGTCGTTCCAGAAAAAAGGGACCCTATGTAGATAGAAAATTACTGGAAAAAATCAGAAAACTAAACGAAACCGGTGAAAAGAAGGTTATCAAAACGTGGAGCAGAGCCTCTATGATCATTCCCGAAATGGTAGGACACACAATCGCGGTTTACAACGGCATGAAACACATACCGGTTTACATCACGGAGAACATGATTGGACACAGACTTGGAGAATTTGCACCAACCAGAAGATTTGGAGGTCATGCCGACAAAAAAGCGAAAAAAGGTGAACTGAAGAAGTGAGGAGGGAAAGAATGAAACTCCAGGTACCCAGAAACGGTTTAAAGCGCTCACTTTTCCATAAAAAGAGAAAAGAGCTCCTGTCTTCTCTTCCGAAGATTGAAGCTAGAGCTGTGGCAAAATACATCAGGATTTCTCCAAGAAAAGCCAGGGCGATAGCGAATACGATAAGAGGAAAATCCGTCGAAGAAGCTTTCCAGATTCTTGCTTTTTCACCGAAGAAGGCCGCAAGAATAATGGAGAAGGTACTGAAATCGGCTGTCGCGAATGCCGAAAACAACTTTGGGTTGAGCGTCGAGAATCTTTATGTTTCTGAGTGTTACGTTAACGACGGTCCAAGGATGAAAAGAATCTGGCCCAGAGGAAGGGGAAGGGCGGATATCATCCAGAAGAGAATGTCCCACATCACAGTCGTGGTGAGGGATCGCAGTAGAGAAGATGAATACCGGAAGGCTCTTGAAGAATTACAAAAGAAGATATCATCCGAAGAGTGAGGTGATACGGTGGGTCAGAAAGTGCATCCCCGCGGCTTCAGGTTGGGTCTGAGTGCCGACTGGCAAGCAAAATGGTTCAACGAAAAGAATTACAAAGAGTGGCTCCTCGAAGATGAAGAGATAAGAAAGATCATAAAGAACAAGTACTACCATGCCGGGATCAGCGAGATCTACGTGGAAAGACCTGATGCCGAAAGAATCAACATAACCGTGAAAACAGCAAGGCCTGGAATCATCATAGGAAGAAAAGGATCGGAGATAACAAGCTTGAGAGAGGAGCTGGAGAGGAAGTTCAACAGAAGGGTTGTTATTAATATTGAAGAAATAAAAACGCCCGAACTCGATGCACAGCTTGTTGCCGAGTCTATAGCTTCCCGTATAGAAAAGAGGGCATCTTACAAAGTGGCAATGAAGAGAGCAATAATGAACGCTATGAGAAAGGGTGCACAGGGAATAAAAGTGATGGTTGCTGGAAGGCTCGGTGGAGCTGAGATCGCCAGAAGAGAATGGTACCTCAGAGGAAGATTGCCTCTTCAAAAAATAAAGGCGATCATAGATTATGGAACAGCCACTGCGTGGACCAAGTACGGTACTATCGGCATCAAAGTGTGGATTTACAAGGGAGATGCTGATATCTAAAGGAGGTAATTGCCATGTTGATGCCAAGAAGGGTCAAATACAGAAAACAACAAAGAGGAAGAATGAAAGGAAAAGCAAAAGGAGGAACATTTGTTCAGTTCGGTGAATGGGGTCTCAAAGCACTCGAACCAGCCTGGATCACAGCTCAGCAAATAGAAGCTTGCCGAATTGCCATGCTGAGGGTTATGAAAAGATCCGGAAAGATCTGGATAAGAATATTCCCTGACAAACCTTACACGAAAAAACCACCTGAATCCAGGATGGGAAAAGGTAAGGGTAATGTTGAAGGATGGGTCGCCGTTGTGAAACCCGGGAAGATTCTCTTTGAAGTGGCGGGAGTCGATGAGGAAACAGCCCATGAAGCTCTCAGATACGCTGCGAGTAAACTTCCCATAGCTACCAAGATAGTTCCCCGTCATCATATTGGGGGTGAGGCAGTATGAAGGCTTCCGAACTCAGGAACTACACAGATGAAGAATTGAAGAACCTTCTCGAAGAAAAGAAGAGGCAGCTCATGGAACTCAGATTCCAACTTGCGATGGGACAGCTGAAGAATACTTCTCTCATAAAGCTCACTAAGAGAGATATTGCCAGGATAAAGACCATTCTCAGAGAGAGGGAGTTAGGCATAAGGAGGTGAAAATATGCCCAGGAAACGTTTGACTGGAATAGTTGTGAGCGATAAAATGGACAAGACAGTGGTTGTTGCCGTGGAAAAACTCGTACAGCACCCGCTTTACAAAAAGTACGTGAAAAGAACGAAAAAATATCACGCACACGACGAGAGGAACGAATGTAAAATAGGAGATGTTGTTGAAATAGAAGAGACAAGGCCTCTCAGCAAAACGAAGAGATGGAGAGTCGTCAGGATCATTCAAAGGTTTGAACCCGAAAGAGTTGTGAAAGAAAAAGAGGACATTCAAGAAGAAATAGAAGCAGTCGAGGGCAAGGGAGGGGTTGAATCATGATACAGCAAGAGACCTACCTCAATGTGGCAGACAACTCCGGCGCTAAAAAGCTCAGAGTTATAAGAGTTATCGGTGGGTTCCATAAAAAGTACGGAACGGTTGGAGATATAGTTGTGTGTTCAGTCAGAGAAGCCATCCCAAATTCTGATGTGAAAAAAGGAGACGTAGTCAGAGCGGTTATTGTGAGAACAAAGAAGGAAATCAGAAGGAACGATGGTACTTACATCAGATTCGATGACAACGCGGCTGTTCTCATTGACAAGTTCAACGCTCCCAGAGGTACCAGAATCTTTGGACCGGTCGCGAGGGAACTCAGAGAAAAGGGGTTCATGAAAATAGTATCCCTCGCACCAGAAGTTTGGTGAGGTGATACGGAGATGAGGATAAAAAAAGGTGATCTTGTCGAAGTGATTTCCGGAAAGGACAAGGGAAAAAGGGGAAAGGTTCTCAGAGTGATACCAAAGGAAAACAAAGTCATCGTTGAAAACGTGAACATGGTGAAAAGGCACCAGAGACCCGTTCCCCAGCTTCGTGAAGGCGGGATCATAGAAAGAGAGGCGCCAATTTATGCGTCCAAAGTCATGGTTGTCTGTCCTGCTTGTGATAAGAGAACAAGGGTTGGCTACAGGTTTACCGAGGATGGAAAAAAGGTAAGATACTGCAAGAAGTGTGGTGAGATCATTGACAAAGATTGAGGGAGGAATCGGTATGAGATATGAATACGTTCCTCTGAAAGATCAGTACGAAAAGGAGATAGTACCCGCTTTGATGAAGGAGTTCAACTACAAAAACATCCATCAGGTTCCGAAGCTGGTCAAAATCGTCATAAACATGGGAATCGGTGAAGGTTCCAGAAACTATGATCTCATAGAACGACATGCAAACGAACTCGCAAAAATCACGGGACAAAAACCCATTGTTACAAGGGCAAGGAAGAGTATTTCCAACTTCAAGATAAGAAAAGGAATGCCGATAGGTTTGAAAGTAACCCTCAGGGGAGCCAGGATGTACAACTTTCTCTACAAGCTCATAAACATCGTGTTGCCTAAGGTGAGAGACTTCAGGGGACTCGATCCCAATTCCTTTGACGGAAGAGGAAATTACTCCTTTGGTCTTTCTGAACAGCTGGTTTTCCCTGAACTGAATCCAGATGAAGTCAGAAGAATCCAGGGAATGGACATCACCATTGTCACAACCGCGAAGACAGATCAGGAAGCCAGAAGGCTTCTTGAACTCTTCGGAATGCCTTTCAAGAGAGGATAACGGAGGTGAGATGAATGGCCAAGAAGGCGATGATAGAAAGGTGGAAGAAACCGAAGAAGTACAAGGTTCGTGAGTACACGAGGTGCCACATCTGTGGACGCCCGAGAGCGGTGTACAGAGAATTCGGACTCTGCAGAATTTGTTTCAGGAAGCTTGCTCTGGAAGGAAAGCTCCCTGGAGTTCGGAAGGCAAGCTGGTAAGGGAGGGATGGTACTGTGTGGAGTGATCCAATTGCTGACATGCTAACAAGAATCAGAAATGCCAATATGGTTTTCAAAGAATATACGGATATACCTGCTTCTAACCTCAAGAAGAAGATCTGCGAGATCCTGAAAAGAGAAGGGTTCATAGCAGACTACAAATACATTGAGGACGGAAAGCAGGGAATACTGAGGGTCTATCTCAAATACAAAGGCGGAAGAAAGAACAGAGAAAGAGTTATTCACGGTATTGTCAGAGTATCTCACGCGGGTAGGAGAATCTACGTTGATAAGGACCACATTCCAAAAGTGAAAAACGGTCTTGGAATAGCTATTCTCACTACTTCTAAGGGCGTTCTAACGGATAAGGAAGCGCGTCAGCTTGGAGTCGGTGGAGAAGTAATCGCTTACGTCTGGTGAGGAGGTGTTTTGAATGTCTCGACTCGCGAAAAAGCCCATAGTCTTACCACAGGGTGTTACGGTTGAAATAAAAGACAACGTTGTTAAGGTGAAGGGGCCCAAGGGAGAGCTCAGTCAGGAATTTCTCCCTTATGTGAAGATAGAAGTCGAAGGCAACGAAGTGTGGGTAAGACCCAACGAGGAACAAATTATCAGAAAATCCGATTGGAGAAAAGTGAAGATGTTTCAGGGAACTTACTGGTCCCTCATCAGAAACATGGTTGTTGGTGTAACAGAAGGCTACAAGAAAGAGCTGGAAATCGTGGGAATCGGTTACAGGGCCCAGCTTCAGGGAAACACTCTGGTGATGAACCTTGGATACGCTCACCCCGTTGTTTACGAGATACCCTCTGACGTGAAGATCGAGGTTCCTGCACCGAACAGAATAATCGTTTCTGGCATCGATAAACAGAGAGTAGGTCAGGTTGCCGCTGAGATCAGAGCGTTCAGACCACCAAATGTCTACACCGGAAAGGGAATCAGGTACGTTGGTGAAGTGGTGAGACAGAAAGAAGGTAAGAAAGCATAAAGGGGGTAGCTGAAATGATAAAGAAGGAGTCAAAAAAAGAGCAGCGACTCAGAAGGCACAGAAGAGTTAGAAAAAAGGTATTCGGAACTCCTGAAAGACCAAGGCTATGTGTTTTCAGAAGCAATAAACACATATACGCACAGATCATAGATGACACTATAGGTCACACTCTCGTTTCCGCTTCTACTCTCGACCCCGAGCTGAGGGAAAAGCTTCAG
The DNA here is from genome assembly GCF_000008545.1 of Thermotoga maritima MSB8. NCBI lineage: Bacteria > Thermotogati > Thermotogota > Thermotogae > Thermotogales > Thermotogaceae > Thermotoga > Thermotoga maritima. The sequence goes on along the minus strand of NC_000853.1, from coordinate 1,490,926 downwards.
AAAACGTGGAACGTAGAGGCAGCCAAAGAAGTAGGGCTTCTCATAGGAAAAAGGGCTCTCGAAAAGGGTATAAAGAAGGTCGTGTTCGATAGAGGCGGATATAAGTACCATGGTAGGGTTAAGGCACTGGCAGATGGAGCCAGAGAAGCTGGACTCGAATTCTGAAGGAGGGTGGTACTGTGGAAACACAGGGAGTTATGAAGGAAATACAGTATGAAGAATTCGAAGAGAAGATAATAGAAATAAGGAGAACCTCCAAAGTCACAAAGGGTGGTAAGAATCTGAGCTTCAGAGTTGTTGCCATAGTTGGAAACAAGAACGGTAAAGTGGGATTGGGAATAGGAAAGGCAAGAGAGGTTCCTGAAGCAATCAGAAAGGCCATATCGGCTGCAAAGAGAAATATTGTAGAGGTTCCTGTAATCAACGGGACCATACCGCACGAAGTCATAGGAAGACAGGACGCTTCCAAAGTACTTCTGAAACCCGCCGCACCCGGTACAGGTATCATCGCAGGTGGTACTGTCCGAGCTGTTGTTGAGCTCGCGGGAATCCAGAACATACTCACAAAATCGCTCGGGTCCACCAATCCTTTGAATCTCGCTCTTGCAACAATGAACGGTTTGAAGAATCTCCTGGATCCAAGAAAAGTTGCAAAACTCAGGGATATCTCAGTCGAAGAAGTGTTCAAAGGTGTGAGGAGGGAGAACAATGCCTAAGAAGCTGAAAATAAAACTGGTCAAGAGTCCCATCGGTTATTCCTGGGATCAAAAGGACACGGTGAAAAGGTTGGGACTCAAGAAACTCAACCAGGTGGTCATAAAGGACGACTTGCCACAGATCAGAGGTATGATCAGAAAGGTGAAGCATCTGGTGGAAGTAGAGGAGATTGAGGAAGGGGGTAGCAACGCATGAGGCTTGAAGATCTGAGACCAACTCCCGGGGCAATGAAAAAGAGAAAAAGAGTTGGTAGAGGTCCCGGATCTGGGCATGGAAAAACCAGTGGAAGGGGCCACAAAGGACAGAAAGCCAGAGGAAGCGGAAAGGTCCACATCTGGTTTGAAGGAGGTCAAACACCTCTCCAGAGAAGGCTTCCAAAGAGAGGATTCAAAAATATAAACAAAAAGGTCTATGCAGTTGTTAATGTCAAAGTTCTCGAAGAAAGGTTCGAAGCCAACGAAGAAGTGACTCCTGAAAAACTCATCGAAAGAAAGATCATAAAAGATCTGAAAGATGGGGTAAAGATCCTCGGAGACGGAGAACTCACCAAACCACTTGTAGTCAAAGCGCATGCTTTCAGTAAGAGCGCTGTAGAAAAGATAGAAAGTGCTGGTGGTAAGGCTGAGGTGATATAAATGTGGCAAGCTTTCAAAAACGCTTTTAAAATACCAGAGCTTCGCGACAGAATCATCTTCACGTTCCTCGCTTTGATCGTTTTCAGGATGGGGATTTACATCCCCGTTCCTGGGTTGAATCTGGAAGCGTGGGGGGAAATCTTCAGAAGAATAGCGGAAACTGCCGGTGTCGCTGGAATTTTGAGTTTCTACGATGTGTTCACTGGAGGCGCTCTCAGTCGATTCTCCGTTTTTACCATGAGTGTCACTCCCTACATAACCGCATCGATCATCCTTCAACTCCTGGCATCCGTTATGCCTTCGCTCAAGGAGATGCTCAGAGAGGGTGAAGAGGGAAGAAAGAAGTTTGCGAAGTACACAAGACGTCTCACACTTTTGATAGGTGGTTTTCAGGCTTTCTTTGTTTCCTTTTCCCTTGCAAGATCGAATCCAGACATGGTAGCTCCCGGTGTTAATGTGCTTCAGTTCACTGTTCTCTCCACCATGTCCATGCTTGCTGGAACTATGTTTCTGCTCTGGCTCGGTGAAAGGATCACAGAAAAGGGTATAGGAAACGGTATCTCGATCCTGATCTTCGCAGGAATAGTGGCAAGGTACCCAAGCTACATCAGACAGGCGTATCTCGGCGGTCTGAATCTCCTGGAATGGATCTTTCTCATAGCTGTTGCTCTCATCACGATATTCGGGATTATACTCGTTCAGCAGGCAGAGAGAAGGATCACCATACAGTACGCAAGAAGGGTCACGGGAAGGAGAGTGTATGGGGGAGCCAGCACGTATCTTCCTATAAAGGTGAACCAGGGTGGTGTGATTCCCATCATCTTTGCGAGTGCCATAGTTTCAATACCCTCTGCAATCGCTTCAATAACAAACAACGAGACTCTTAAAAATCTCTTCAGAGCAGGTGGATTCCTCTACCTTCTCATCTATGGATTGCTGGTTTTCTTCTTCACTTACTTCTACAGCGTCGTGATATTCGATCCCAGAGAGATCTCTGAGAACATCCGAAAGTATGGAGGCTACATTCCTGGCTTGAGACCTGGAAGATCAACGGAGCAGTACCTCCACAGAGTTCTGAACAGAGTGACGTTTATTGGAGCGGTCTTCCTCGTAGTCATAGCACTTCTTCCCTACCTGGTCCAGGGAGCCATAAAGGTGAACGTTTGGATCGGAGGAACTTCCGCTCTGATCGCTGTGGGAGTTGCTCTTGACATCATCCAGCAAATGGAAACCCACATGGTGATGAGACACTACGAAGGATTCATCAAAAAGGGTAAAATAAGGGGGAGAAGATGATGGCGTACCTTGTCTTTCTAGGACCTCCAGGTGCAGGAAAAGGAACCTACGCAAAGAGATTGCAGGAAATAACGGGGATTCCTCATATATCCACCGGTGACATTTTCAGGGACATTGTAAAAAAAGAGAACGACGAGCTTGGGAAAAAGATAAAAGAGATCATGGAAAGGGGAGAACTCGTTCCGGACGAACTCGTGAACGAGGTTGTGAAAAGAAGACTCTCAGAAAAAGATTGTGAAAGAGGATTCATACTGGACGGCTATCCAAGAACCGTTGCTCAGGCGGAATTCCTCGACGGCTTTTTGAAAACTCAAAACAAAGAGCTCACGGCTGCTGTACTCTTTGAAGTTCCTGAGGAAGTGGTCGTTCAGAGGCTCACGGCCAGAAGGATCTGCCCGAAATGTGGAAGAATTTACAATTTGATTTCGCTCCCTCCAAAAGAAGACGAACTGTGCGATGATTGTAAAGTGAAGCTCGTTCAGAGAGAAGACGACAAAGAAGAAACAGTGAGACACAGATACAAGGTTTATCTCGAAAAGACACAGCCAGTGATTGATTACTACGATAAAAAGGGCATTCTCAAACGAGTGGATGGTACCATAGGAATAGACAACGTGATCGCTGAAGTGTTAAAGATAATAGGGTGGAGTGATAAATGATAAGAATAAAGACACCCTCTGAGATCGAGAAAATGAAAAAAGCCGGAAAAGCGGTCGCAGTAGCTTTGAGGGAAGTTAGAAAGGTGATCGTTCCAGGAAAAACCGCATGGGATGTTGAAACACTTGTTCTGGAGATCTTCAAAAAACTCAGAGTCAAACCAGCTTTCAAGGGATACGGTGGTTACAAATACGCAACTTGTGTTTCTGTGAACGAAGAGGTGGTACACGGTCTTCCTTTGAAGGAGAAGGTTTTTAAAGAAGGAGACATTGTATCTGTAGATGTCGGAGCGGTATATCAGGGACTTTACGGTGATGCGGCCGTTACATACATCGTTGGAGAAACCGATGAAAGAGGAAAAGAACTGGTGAGAGTAACAAGAGAGGTTCTGGAAAAGGCTATAAAGATGATAAAACCCGGCATCAGACTTGGAGATGTTTCGCACTGTATTCAAGAAACAGTTGAATCGGTAGGTTTCAACGTGATCAGGGATTATGTGGGTCATGGAGTGGGGAGAGAACTCCACGAAGACCCTCAAATTCCAAACTACGGAACACCCGGAACGGGTGTGGTATTAAGAAAGGGTATGACGCTGGCCATAGAACCCATGGTGAGTGAAGGAGACTGGAGAGTTGTTGTGAAAGAAGACGGATGGACAGCCGTTACAGTAGACGGTTCCAGATGCGCTCATTTTGAACACACGATTCTGATAACAGAAAACGGGGCGGAGATATTGACCAAGGAGGGATGAAATGGGAAAGGAAGATGTCATCCGGATGGAAGGAACCATAATAGAGGCTTTACCTAACGCTATGTTTAGAGTAGAATTAGACAATGGGCACAAAGTGCTAGCCCATGTTTCTGAGCAGGATGAGAAAAAATTTTATAAGACTGGTTCCTGGAGATCGGGTTATTGTTGAACTCTCTGTGTACGATCTCACTCGAGGACGAATCGTTTATAGAAAAAAACCAGAGTAACGAAAGGAGTGAGGAGGAATGAAGGTTCAGGCTTCTGTAAAGAAGAGATGTGAACACTGCAAAATAATCAGAAGAAAGAAGAGAGTCTATGTTATCTGCAAGGTTAACCCAAAACACAATCAGAAGCAAGGTTGAGGAGGAGGGAAATGAATGGCTCGTATCGTAGGTGTTGAGCTTCCAAACAACAAAAAGGTCTGGGTGGCGCTGACTTACATCTACGGAATTGGAAGGAGCAGATCCTTTGAAATTTTGAAAAACACTGGTATAGATCCGGAAAAAAGAGTGGGAGACCTCACCGATGAGGAGATCAGCAAAATCACCAAGTACATCCAGGATCACTTCAAGGTGGAAGGAGAACTCAGAAGCGAGGTTGAAAGAAACATCAGACGACTCATAGAGATAGGATGTTACAGAGGTATCAGACACAAGCTTGGACTTCCCGTGAGAGGTCAAAAGACCCGATCGAACGCGAGAACAAGGAAAGGACCCAGACCAAGCAGGATAAAGACCAAAAAGAAGTCTTCATGAAGTAAGGGAGGGAATTGAATGGCAAGAAAAAGAGGCGGCTCTTCAAAAAAACAGAAAAAGGTTAGTTTTGATTACGGAGTGGTGCATATAAAATCTACTTTCAACAACACTATAATCACTCTCACCGACAAAGATGGAAATACACTCACCTGGGCCAGTGGAGGAACGGTGGGATTTGAGGGAACAAGGAAGGGCACACCCTATGCTGCTCAGCTGGCAGCCGATAAAGTGGCAAGAGAAGCTCTCAGGATGGGCATCAAAAAAGTCGATGTTCTTGTGAAAGGACCTGGCCCAGGAAGGGAACCCGCGATAAGAACGCTTCAGGGCGCCGGTCTTGAAATCAACCAGATAAAGGATGTTACTCCTATTCCGTTCAACGGTTGCAGACCCAAGAAGAGAAGAAGAGTGTGAGGAGGGAACGAAATGGCGAGATATACAGGACCTCTTTGCAAGCTTTGCAGAAGAGAAGGAATGAAACTCTATCTTAAAGGAGAAAGGTGTTACACCGACAAGTGCGCTTTTGACAGAAGACCTTACGCGCCAGGTCAGCACGGTCAGAGAAGAACCAAGCTCACACAGTACGGTATACAGCTCAGGGCTAAACAGACAGTCAAGAGAATCTACGGTATACTCGAAAGACAGTTTGAAAGGTACGTGGAAAAAGCTATGCAGAAGGCAGGAGACACTCGAGAGAACTTGATCCAGATCCTTGAAGCCAGGCTGGACAACGTCGTGTACAGGATGGGATTCGCCATAAACAGAAGACAGGCGAGGCAGCTGGTTAATCACGGACACTTCCTTGTGAATGGAAAGAAAGTGAACATACCGAGTTACCTTCTGAGACCAAACGATGTAGTCGAAGTGAGAGAAAAAAGTAGAGACCTCGAAGTGATTAAAAAGGCCATAGAAGCCAATAAAGAAAGAAGCATCGTGCCCTGGATAGAGGTTGATTATGACAACTACAGAGGCACTTTCCTGAGATATCCGAGCCTTGAGGAAGTTACCGATCTTCCAGTTGATCTTCAGACCGTTATCGAATTCTACTCGAGGTGATGTGAATGATAGAATTTGTGATACCAAAAAAATTGAAGGTGGAGGAAGAGCGGGAAGAAAGAGATTATTACTACTCGAGATTTTCGCTTTCTCCGCTTGAAAGAGGATATGCCATCACGATAGGAAACGCATTAAGGAGAGTTCTTCTCTCCTCCATACCTTCTCTCGCAATCGTTGGAGTGAGATTCATAAAGCCAGAAAAGTACCATGAATACGATTACATTGAAGGAGTAAAAGAAGACATACTGGATATAATCCTGAACTTGAAGAAAGTTCAATTTCGGATCAACGTGACTGTGAAAGGTACAATAAAGATGGAAGTGGAGAAGAAAGGACCGGGTGAACTCGTCGCGGGTGATATAAAGACACCGGCTGGTATCGAAGTAGTGAATCCGGATCTGCACATCGCCACCCTGAATTCTAAAGCAGATCTTTTCTTCGAAGTCTACGCAGAAGTGGGAAAAGGATTTGTTCCTGTGTCTGAGAGGGAAGAAAGACCTGACGTGGGATGGATACCAATAGATGGAGTTTTCAGTCCTGTGATCAAAGTGAACTTTCTGACAGAAAACGTTCGTGTTGGAAAAAGGACGGATTACGACAAGCTCATTCTTGAAATCTGGACGAAGAAATCGATAAGACCTGAAGAGGCCCTCAGAAAGGCTGCGGACATCCTGATAAATCATTTCAAAATCGTGACGGAAGGGTTGCCTGAACTGAAGATCTCCGAGGAATACATCATCACATCCGAGGAGGAAGAAGCAGAAGTCCCTGCCAGTGAACACGAAGAGGAACACAGGGAAAACTCAGATGTGTACAACAGAAAGATAGATGAACTCGAACTTTCAGTCAGATCTCTCAACTGTTTGAAGAGAGCCAAAATAGAAACGATCGGGGATCTTCTCAGCAAAACCGAGGAAGAGCTTTTGAAGATAAAGAATTTTGGTCAGAAATCTCTCGATGAGGTCAAGGAGAAACTGAAAGAAAAATTCGGTCTTGAGCTCAGGAAGGGGGAATGAAAGATGAGACACAGAGTGAAAAGACACAAGCTCGGAAGATATGGAAGCCATAGAAAAAGTCTCTTGAGAAATCTTTCAAGAGAGATCGTTGAACACGGCTCGATAGTTACCACAACAGCAAAAGCAAAAGCTCTGAAGACATTCATGGACAAACTTGTCAGCAAGGCCATAGAAGCCGCAACCACCGATGATAGAGCCAGGAGTGTTCACCTGAGAAGACAGATAAACGCTGTACTCGGAGACAGACGATTGACAAACAAACTTGTGGATGAAATAGCGAAGAACTACGTTGGAAGACGAGGTGGCTACGTTAGAGTGTTGAGAATAGGTTTTAGAAGGGGAGACGCCGCTGAAATGTCGCTTGTTCAGCTTGTGGAGGCATCCAGTCAGGAAGGCTGATGCCTCCTTTTTCTTTCCCGCCCCTGTTGCCTTCCATCAGTAGGAGGTGAAAAATTGTCAGAAGAACAGAAAACCATTAGTATATCAGAGCTGGAATCTATGAACATAAAACAGCTCTATGAGATAGCGAAGTCCCTGGGTATTCCTCGGTATACTTCTATGCGAAAAAGAGACTTGATTTTTGCCATTTTGAAAGCCCAAACCGAATCCACCGGTTATTTCTTCGGTGAAGGTGTGTTGGAAATTCATCCTGAGGGTTTTGGATTTCTCAGGAGGATAGAAGACAACCTTCTTCCGAGCAACGACGATATATACATATCCCCTTCTCAGATAAGGAAGTTCAACCTGAACACGGGAGATATAATTTCCGGGGTTATAAGAAAACCGAAAGAAGGGGAAAAGTATTTCGCCATGATAAAAATCGAAGCGATAAACTACCGTCCAGTCGAAGCGGTTAACGACAGAGTGAACTTCGACAACTTAACACCGGATTATCCCAGAGAACGCTTCATTCTTGAAACCGACCCGAAGATATATTCCACCAGATTGATAGATCTCTTTGCCCCCATTGGAAAAGGCCAGAGAGGAATGATAGTGGCTCCTCCGAAAGCTGGTAAAACGACCATCCTCAAAGAAATAGCGAACGGTATCGCTGAAAATCACCCGGATACCATAAGAATAATCTTGCTGATCGATGAAAGGCCGGAAGAAGTTACAGATATAAGAGAGTCAACGAACGCAATCGTCATAGCGGCTCCCTTCGACATGCCACCAGACAAACAGGTAAAGGTCGCCGAGCTCACCCTGGAAATGGCAAAGAGACTGGTGGAATTCAATTACGATGTTGTTATACTTCTTGACAGTCTGACAAGACTCGCTCGAGTGTACAACATAGTAGTTCCTCCCAGTGGGAAACTTCTGACGGGAGGTGTGGATCCAGCCGCACTTTACAAACCCAAGAGATTTTTTGGAGCGGCGAGAAACACCCGTGAAGGTGGAAGCCTCACGATCATCGCTACTGCTCTTGTGGAAACGGGTTCAAAGATGGACGAGGTCATATTCGAGGAATTCAAAGGAACAGGTAACATGGAACTGGTTCTTTCAAGACAGCTGGCGAACAAGAGAATCTTCCCAGCCATAAATCTTTTGCTCTCTGGGACAAGAAGAGAAGAGCTGTTACTCGACGAAGAAACTCTCAAGAAGGTGTGGCTCTTACGAAGAATGCTCTCTGCAATGACGGAAGAAGAGGGCTTGACGCTCATACTGAACAAACTTTCGGAAACATCGTCGAACGAAGAATTTCTGAAATTGATAGACAAGGAAAAAGCAAGATACTGAGCAGGAGGTGCCGAAGTTGAAGCTCATAGGAGTTGATCTTGGAGGAACTACCTTCTCGGTAGGACTCGTGAGTGAAGATGGGAAAATACTGAAGAAAGTAACTCGAGATACTCTCGTAGAGAACGGAAAAGAAGATGTGATAAGAAGAATCGCTGAGACGATCCTGGAGGTATCTGACGGGGAAGAAGCGCCCTATGTTGGTATAGGATCTCCAGGTTCGATAGATAGAGAGAATGGGATCGTCAGATTTTCTCCAAATTTTCCGGACTGGCACAACGTTCCACTAACCGATGAACTGGCAAAGAGAACCGGGAAAAAGGTTTTTCTTGAAAACGATGCGAACGCGTTTGTTCTTGGAGAGAAGTGGTTCGGCGCTGGCAGAGGGCATGATCACATAGTGGCTCTGACACTTGGAACAGGTATTGGCGGGGGAGTTGTCACCCATGGATACCTCCTCACGGGAAGGGATGGAATAGGAGCAGAACTCGGGCATGTTGTTGTTGAACCCAATGGCCCCATGTGTAACTGTGGCACGAGAGGTTGTCTTGAAGCTGTGGCATCCGCAACGGCGATAAGGAGATTTCTCAGAGAGGGCTACAAGAAATATCACAGCTCTCTGGTGTACAAACTCGCAGGTTCACCTGAAAAGGCAGATGCCAAGCACCTCTTCGACGCCGCAAGACAGGGAGACAGATTCGCTCTGATGATAAGAGACAGGGTGGTGGACGCCCTGGCACGAGCCGTAGCGGGCTACATACACATATTCAACCCGGAGATAGTGATCATAGGTGGAGGAATTTCAAGAGCGGGAGAGATTCTGTTTGGTCCCCTGAGAGAGAAAGTGGTGGACTACATCATGCCATCCTTTGTGGGAACCTACGAAGTAGTGGCGAGTCCTCTTGTCGAAGACGCCGGAATCCTTGGGGCGGCTTCCATCATAAAGGAGAGGATAGGGGGGTGAACTGATGAAGGTAAAGATTCTCGTTGACAGCACGGCCGATGTTCCTTTTTCCTGGATGGAAAAATACGATATAGATAGCATCCCACTTTACGTGGTGTGGGAAGACGGAAGATCCGAGCCGGACGAAAGAGAACCGGAAGAGATAATGAACTTTTACAAGAGAATAAGAGAAGCAGGCAGTGTACCAAAGACTTCCCAGCCGAGTGTGGAGGATTTCAAGAAGAGATATCTGAAGTACAAAGAAGAGGATTACGATGTTGTCCTGGTTCTCACTTTATCATCGAAACTCTCCGGAACTTACAATTCCGCTGTTCTCGCATCCAAAGAGGTGGACATACCCGTTTACGTTGTGGATACTCTTCTCGCTTCGGGTGCGATACCCCTTCCGGCCCGTGTGGCTCGTGAAATGCTCGAAAATGGTGCCACCATCGAGGAAGTACTGAAAAAACTCGATGAGAGAATGAAGAACAAGGACTTCAAAGCGATTTTTTATGTTTCGAATTTCGATTATCTTGTTAAGGGGGGAAGGGTGTCGAAGTTCCAGGGATTTGTGGGAAATCTTCTCAAGATAAGAGTGTGTCTTCACATAGAGAACGGTGAGCTCATCCCTTACAGAAAGGTCAGAGGAGACAAGAAGGCGATAGAAGCCCTCATAGAAAAACTGCGTGAGGATACTCCTGAAGGCTCGAAGCTGAGAGTGATAGGTGTTCACGCGGACAACGAGGCTGGAGTCGTGGAGCTTTTGAACACACTCAGAAAAAGTTACGAGGTTGTCGACGAGATCATATCGCCGATGGGAAAGGTGATCACGACTCATGTGGGACCCGGGACGGTTGGGTTTGGAATCGAGGTTTTAGAACGAAAAAGATGAAAACACCGATGAACACGAGAATGTCCCCCACGCTTATAACGAACTTTCTTCCCCACGGAAGATAAACGGGTATGTAGTCTGCGAGGAGAGTTTTCCAGGAAAATTCAGTGAATGCAGTGTGTTTGAAATCGAGATCCAGATTGAGAAGTTTAAGGGTGGGCTCCCATACTGGCATCTTGCCGCCATTGACGCTCATGGTGAAACCATTCAGAACAGCACCGATTGCCATCAGTTTGAAACCAGGAATATTTCTGTTCCAGATGAAGAAAAGAAAGAGCATCACAAACGATAGGGGAACGAGAATCTCCTTCCATGGAAGAAGCTGAAGCACGAAAGGAATGGCAAATAAATATAGTCCTTTGTAGTTGTATTTCAAAACGTTTTTGATGTTTCCCGTCAGAATCGAAAGAAGTAGAGCTATAAGAAAAACATCGATCATCATGTTTCTTCTTCCTCCTTTTCTTTTTCGAGGATCTCAAAGAGCAGATCGACGAGTCTGGGATCGAGAACGGTCCCCTTCATGTTTTTCATCATGATTTCCTTTGCCTCTTCGTGACTGAGTGCTTTTCTGTAGGGTCTGTCACTTGTGAGCGCTTCGTACACATCGGCAACAGATATTATTCTAGAGGGCAGAGGGATCTCTTCTCCTCTCAGACCATCGGGATATCCCTTTCCGTCCCACCTTTCATGGTGATGTCTTACCCACTTGCTCTCTCTGTTGTTGAATATGTCAACTTCTCTCAGTATGTCTTCACCCATGATGGGGTGATTCTTCACTATCATCATTTCTTCCTTTGAGAGGATGGTGGGCTTCTTCAGAATGTGGTCTGGAATTCCTATCTTCCCTATGTCGTGCAGGAAAGCGGCGTTGTAGATTCTTTCAACCATCTTCGGTGAAAATCCGAGTCTTTTGGCTATTTTCTTTGCGAGTTCTGCCACTTTTTCGCTGTGACCGCGGGTGTATTCATCTTTTTCTTCAAGACTCTTTGCAAGGAGTTTCAGGTGTTCCAGTTTTGCTTCGTAGTACTTGTACCTGTAGTAGTTTCCCACTTGAATGGAAAGAACGGCTGCCAGAGATACGGGAATGGCTATGAACCCGATGTACTGATAGAGAATGTAGATGACGGCTATGACAGGTATCATGAGAGCCATACTCGTGACGGGACCTGACAGAACCTTGGAAGCGGTTTCGCGGATATCACCCTTGGTGAGGATGTAAACTCCAAAAAACACGAAGACGTTGTTGATTAGAAAGTAGACAACTGTGCTCAAAAGAATAGCGAGGATATTTTGAAAGGTGTTTGTTCCGGATAGACGGTGGAAGAGGAGACTTACAATGAACGTATTTACAGCGAACTGAGAGAAATTGAAAATGTAACGACTGACAGGATAACGCTCTCCGAAGAAGAGCTTTATTATCTTGAAGGTAATAGCCGATGATGCTGCCGCAAGGGAAGCTTCTAACGGGTTCAAAAGAGCTGCTGTGAAGATGTTCACAATGAAAACAGCAGAAGTTTCCACTTTTCCACCTGTAAACTCAAAAGTTTTTGTTCTAGCAATATCGAAGAATACACTGGTGAGAAAAAGTAGCAAGACATAACCGAGATTATGCCAATCATCCGTATAATCGCTGAACATAAAAATCAGAAAGAAATAGAATGCGAGTATGGATAAGGAATAAATTAAGAAAATTCTTTCTGAATTCTTATTCTTTATCAAGAATTGTCACTCCTTTCAGAATCATGGGGGCTAAGAACTACGAGGGCAGGGGCATAATTACCAATCGTCAATATAGTGATTATATCAATTACCAAATCTGGTTGCCCCCAACAACTGCCATCAGTGTTCCGAGCAGGCTCCCAAGAACGAGGACTATTTTCATGAGCTTTCTCATGGCTTTCCCCCCTTTCGTTGCTTTATCTCAGAGCTTCGCTCGTTACCGGATCTTCGCTGACCACATCTCGTACCTCTCCGCTCAAAAATTGTCCCCCCTGCCCTCACAACATATTTTATCAATTTTCTTTCAGTAACGTTGATATCAAATCCAGAAGTTCACTTATTCCTTCCCCAGTGACTGATGATGTCGGTATGATCGTGTACTCCCCGTATTTTGAGAACACTTTTCGATGCTCTTCGAGTTTTTTTGCTCTCTCTGACATCTTCACTTTATCCATCTTGGTGAGGACGATGGTGAACGGAATGTTCAAACTTTTCATCCACTCTACCATCATGAGATCGCTGTCTTGAGGTGGAATCCTTCCATCCACGAGGAGAAAGACCATCTGAAGGGACCATCTGTTCTTGAAATAGTCCTCCACGAGTCGCTTCCAGAGCATTCGTTCTTTCTTGGAAACTTTCGCGTATCCATACCCCGGAAGATCCACGAAGTAGTATTTTGAGTTGACAAGATAGAAATTTATCGATCTCGTCTTTCCGGGAGTTTTGCTCACAAAAGCGATCTTTCTGTTGAACAACGCATTGAGAAGGGAAGATTTACCCACGTTCGATCTTCCAACGAAAGCGACCTCACCTTTCAATGGAGGAGGATAATCACCTGGTGTTCTGGCTACTTTAACCAGTTCTACATCTCTGATAATCATATTTTCTCACCCTTTTTCATGCTAACATACGAGTAAGGAGGGATGCAAGTTGAAGGGATACATCCACGTTTACACGGGCAACGGAAAAGGAAAGACAACGGCAGCGCTCGGACTCGCAACAAGAGCAGCATGTGCGGGCTTGAAGGTGTTTTTTGGACAGTTTCTGAAGGGAAGAGAAACTTCCGAGCTCAAAATAAGCGAATTCCTCCCAAACTTTGAAATCGTTCAGTATGGAACACCTGAGTTCATCGTGGGAAATCCTTCGGAAGAACAGATAAAAAAGGCAAAAAGCGGTCTTGCTGACGCGAAAGAAAGGCTCGTCTCTGAAAAATACGATGTGGTTGTACTGGACGAACTCTGTGTGGCCATACATCTTGGACTTTTCTCAAAGGAGGAGATAGAAGATCTTCTGAACGTCAAGCCAGAAAATGTGGAGCTCGTGATAACGGGAAGATACGCTCCTGAGTGGTTGATAGAGAAGGCCGATCTTGTCACAGAAATGAAAGAGGTAAAACATTACTACCAGAAGGGAGTTGTAGCAAGGAAGGGAATCGAGTATTAGGAGGTGTTCCTGTGATCATAGAAAGCAGGATAGAAAAAGGAAAGCCCGTTGTAGGGATGGAAACCACAGTGTTTGTTCATGGACTGCCCAGAAAGGAAGCCATAGAGTTGTTCAGAAGGGCGAAAGAGATATCCAGAGAAAAAGGGTTCCAGCTTGCGGTTATAGGCATCCTGAAGGGAAAGATCGTCGCTGGCATGAGTGAAGAAGAACTCGAGGCGATGATGAGAGAAGGTGCCGATAAGGTAGGTACGCGAGAAATTCCCATTGTGGTGGCTGAGGGAAAAAACGCTGCGACTACTGTGAGTGCCACCATCTTTCTCTCCAGACGAATCGGAATAGAGGTCGTTGTAACCGGAGGAACTGGGGGTGTTCATCCCGGACGTGTGGACGTTTCTCAGGATCTCACCGAGATGTCTTCTTCGCGCGCAGTTCTCGTATCCAGCGGGATAAAGTCCATTCTTGATGTGGAAGCAACTTTCGAGATGCTTGAAACTTTAGAGATTCCTCTGGTTGGTTTCAGAACGAACGAGTTCCCGTTGTTTTTCTCGAGGAAAAGCGGCCGAAGGGTTCCAAGGATAGAAAATGTAGAGGAAGTCTTGAAAATCTACGAATCCATGAAAGAAATGGAACTTGAGAAAACCCTCATGGTGCTGAATCCTGTGCCGGAGGAGTACGAAATACCGCACGATGAAATAGAACGTCTTCTTGAAAAGATCGAGCTGGAGGTTGAAGGAAAAGAAGTGACTCCTTTTCTTCTCAAAAAGCTCGTGGAGATGACGAATGGAAGAACTCTGAAGGCGAATCTTGCTCTTCTCGAAGAAAACGTGAAACTCGCGGGAGAGATTGCGGTAAAACTCAAACGCTCGTGAATATGATATACTAATGAGAGAATAGACACTGTTGAGGAGGAGGTCAGGCAGGATGAAAAGAACGTACCAGCCTTCTAGAAGGAAGAGAAAGAGAACACACGGATTTCTGGCACGCAAGAGAACACCAGGTGGAAGAAGAGTTCTCAAGAACAGGAGAAGGAAAGGACGCTGGAGACTGACTGTATGACAGAGAGTTTCACCCGCAGAGAACGCCTGAGGCTCAGGAGAGATTTCCTGTTAATATTCAAAGAGGGGAAAAGTCTTCAAAACGAGTACTTTGTGGTTCTTTTCAGGAAAAACGGGCTTGATTATTCCAGACTGGGAATAGTTGTGAAAAGAAAGTTCGGAAAGGCGACCAGAAGAAACAAACTGAAAAGATGGGTGAGGGAGATATTCAGAAGGAACAAAGGCGTAATTCCAAAGGGTTTTGACATAGTAGTGATTCCCAGAAAGAAACTGTCAGAAGAATTCGAACGAGTGGATTTCTGGACAGTACGTGAAAAGCTTTTGAATCTCTTGAAGAGGATAGAAGGATGAAAAAACTGCTTATAATGCTTATAAGGTTTTATCAGAGATACATTTCACCTCTCAAACCTCCAACCTGCAGGTTCACTCCAACCTGTTCGAACTATTTCATACAGGCCCTGGAGAAACATGGGCTCCTGAAGGGGACCTTCCTGGGCCTCAGGCGTATTCTCCGATGCAATCCCCTATCAAAAGGTGGTTACGATCCTGTTCCCGAGGAATTTTCATTCAAACCAAGGAGGCGATGGTCTTGAGAAAAGTTGTAGCAATACTGCTCGCCATACTTCCAATCTTTTTGTTTGCTGTGGAACCGATCAAGGTTGTTCGCTCCGAAAAGGAAATAGTTGTTCTCA
This sequence comes from Thermotoga maritima MSB8, assembly GCF_000008545.1. Lineage (NCBI taxonomy): Bacteria > Thermotogati > Thermotogota > Thermotogae > Thermotogales > Thermotogaceae > Thermotoga > Thermotoga maritima. The sequence goes on along the minus strand of NC_000853.1, from coordinate 1,475,568 downwards.
CCAGGTTTGAGGAGTATCACTTCGATCTGGAAAAGGGCATACTCAAAGACTTTTACACCCTTGTCGATGGAAGAAAGCACGTTTTCACCTATGGAAACGATGGCTTCGATGTACTCGATGAGGGAACACCTTTGACGGTGATAGAAGAACCGATAGTAACTGGTGTAGGAAAAGTATCCGAAGGTTTCTCCGACGAGGTAAGTATCGTATACAACTACGGCTACGTGAAAAAGATTTTCACGATAAAGAACAACGAGAATTACACCTTCTTTGTTGATATAGAAAGCTCAAAACCCGTTGATGTGACGGTACCCAGAGTATCTGTCGATACCTCCACGGATAGATACCTGGAAAATTACTTTGCATCCTTCAATCCCAAAACGCGTACGCTTGTACTTTTAAAGCATGACGAAGGTCTCCTCTTTGAAGGTACTCTGAAGGTAAACGGACAAAAACGTTTCATCGTTTTCATGGGACCGAACAAGAGAACTCTCATAAAGAAAGCCTTTCCAGAGGATTACGATGTTCTCATAAAGGCCCTTGTGAACATACCAGGATTCAACAAGTGGTACGATTCTGTGTTTTACGGTCTGGTCTGGTTCTTCTGGTGGCTGAAAGATCTCACAAAGAATTTCGGATGGGCGATCATGCTGTTCACACTGATTGTGAGATTGATACTCTATCCTCTCTACCACGCTCAAACGAAATCTCTCATAAACATGAGGAAGTTACAGCCGCAGATAGAAGCCATTAAGAAGAAGTACAAAGACCCGACGAAACAGCAGGAAGCCCTCCTGAAACTCTACAGAGAAGCGGGAGTGAATCCAGCTAGCGGCTGTCTCATGCTCCTCATACAGCTGCCTATCTTCATGCTTCTGTGGTCGGTCATTAGATACTACGTCGAAGAATTTGCCTACAGCGGAAGTTTTCTTATCTGGAAAGATCTCTCCGCGGGTGGTTTTTCCAACAACTGGCTGTTTCTGGTAATCACCATAGTGGCGAGTTACTACACAACGCTTCTCACAAGCCAGGACGCGAGAACAGCCTGGCAGGGTATCATCATGTCGGTGATCTTCCCGTTCCTGTTTGTGGGACTTCCAAGCGGACTGTTCCTGTACTATGCGACTAACACTCTGATTCAGCTCGCGGTGACTTACTATACCTACAAACGCTACAAGATAAAAGGTCTCACAACGAGAGAACTTCTTGGTCTTCCGAAAAAGGCATGAGGGGGGATTAGATGAAGAAAATTGTGGAAAGGGCTCCTACAGTGGAGGAAGCGATTGAAAAAGTGGTCAAAAAATACGGTCTCGGAGAAGGAGAGTACACGGTCAACGTGTTGGAAAAAGGATTTCATGGAATATTCGGTCTCTTTTCAAAAGAAGCGGTTGTCGAGGTGCAGATCACCAAAGCTTACTTTGAGAGAAGATTGAAAGAATTTTTGACTGAGATTTTGCAGGTGGTAGATCCAGAAGTCAAAATAACTGTGAAATCTTCTGGAAGGAGTTTCTTTGTTGACGTGGAGAGTGAAAACGCGGGAAGACTCATAGGTAAACACGGAAAAACCATGGGTGCACTTCAGCATATAGCGATGATCTTTCTCAACAGATTGAGTGATACGAAGTTAAACGTGATTCTGGATATGGGAGATTACAGGGAAAAGCGGAAGAAATCTCTTGAAAAGATAGTGGAAGAGGCTGTCAAAAAGGCTATTTCCGAGAAGACCAAAGTAGTACTGGATCCCATGTTTTCTTTTGAGAGGAAAATTGTTCACAAGCTTGTGAGAAAACACAGAGGTGTGATAAGCTACTCAGTCGGTGTAGAACCCTACAGAAGAGTTGTGATAGAGTATTCTGCAACGAGGCGAGAAGGGAGAAGAAAACATGATATTAAAGAGAGCATATGATGTCACTCCCCAGAAAATTTCAACCGATAAGGTACGAGGAGTTCGTAAAAGAGTCCTCATAGGCTTGAAAGATGCTCCGAACTTTGTCATGAGACTTTTCACGGTGGAACCTGGCGGTCTCATCGACAGACACTCCCATCCATGGGAGCACGAGATTTTCGTTTTGAAGGGAAAGCTCACAGTTTTGAAGGAGCAAGGCGAGGAGACGGTAGAAGAAGGTTTTTACATCTTCGTGGAACCCAATGAAATACACGGCTTCAGGAACGATACAGACTCCGAAGTGGAGTTTCTCTGTTTGATACCTAAGGAAGGCGGAGAGTAATTCTTTTTTAAAATATCCGAAAAGAAAGAGTAGTAAAATACTCTTCGCTGGTGCGTGGGGTGCGTTTCAAATCCCTCAAGGGTACGTACCCCAGCACTTGTATACCATGTGATTGGGAGGTGAAGGTGTTGTACGCCATTGTGGAAACAGCTGGCAGGCAGTACAGAGTCGAGGAAGGGAAGATTCTCTACACTGAAAAGCAGAAAGATTACTCCCCAGGTGACGAGATCGTCTTCGACAGAGTGGTATTCGTCAGAAAAGACGGAGAGGTGCTCGTCGGGAAACCTTATGTTGAAGGAGCTAAGGTTGTAGGGAAGGTTCTGGAACATGCCAAAGCCAGAAAGGTGAAGACCGTGAAGTACAGACCCAGAAAGAACAGTAAGGTGGAAAAAGGTCACAGACAGTGGTACACCGCCATCAAAATTGAAAAGATTGAACTATGATAAAAGTAACTGTGACTAATTCTTTTTTTGAAGTAACGGGTCATGCACCAGACAAAACACTGTGCGCTTCAGTTAGTCTTTTGACGCAGCATGTGGCGAACTTTCTGAAAGCCGAGAAAAAAGCGAAAATAAAGAAGGAATCCGGTTATCTGAAAGTGAAATTTGAAGAACTCGAAAACTGCGAAGTGAAGGTGCTAGCGGCTATGGTGAGGTCTTTGAAAGAACTCGAACAGAAGTTTCCTTCTCAGATCAGAGTGGAGGTGATCGACAATGGCTCATAAAAAGAGTGGTGGTGTTGCGAAGAACGGTAGAGACAGTCTTCCAAAATATCTGGGAGTCAAAGTGGGAGATGGTCAGATCGTCAAAGCAGGAAACATCCTCGTGAGACAGAGAGGAACAAGATTTTATCCCGGAAAAAACGTTGGTATGGGAAGAGATTTTACCCTGTTTGCACTGAAGGATGGCAGGGTGAAGTTTGAAACGAAAAACAACAAAAAGTATGTGAGTGTCTATGAGGAGTGAAAGAGTGAGCAGCATAAAGAAAATCTCCTTCGTGGGGATTTTCTCGGCTCTGGCAACTCTGGTGATGTTTCTAGAGTTTCCGATATTCCCACAAGCGAGTTTCCTGAAATACGATCCCAGCGAAATACCGGCGCTCATAGTGAGTTTCTTACTGGGACCCGGCGTCGGCATGTTTGTCGTCCTGGTGAAAGACATTCTCTTCTTTCTCATGAAGTCCGGTGATCCTGTGGGAATCGCGATGAACGCTGTGCTGGGAATGTCCTTTGTGGGAATAGCTGGCCTCATTTATCACAGAAACAAGAGCAGAGCAACGGCAATAAAAGGCATGATTGTCGCCACACTTTTCGCCACGGCGTTCGCTCTGGGATTGAACGCTCTTATCGTGCCGCTTTACTTCGAAGCTCCGTTCGAACTTTATCTGAAATTTTTCCCGTTCATACTGGCTTTCAATCTGGTGAAATTTGGAATCGACTCGGTTGTGACGTTCTTCGTTTACAAGAAAGTCTCCAGTATCCTTAAACTGGAAACAGTGGAAGGGAGGAGCAACAATGGCTAGGTACTTTCCTGTTCAGAAGACAACTATGATAAAACCCGAAGAGGTTGAAAGAAAATGGTACGTGGTAGATGCTTCCGGAAAGGTTCTCGGAAGACTCGCGACGCGCATAGCGAAGATATTGATGGGGAAACACAAGCCCAATTACACTCCGCACGTTGACACGGGAGATTACGTCATCGTTGTGAACGCTGACAAGGTGGTTCTTACCGGAAAGAAGCTCGATCAGAAGGTTTATTACTGGCATTCTGGTTATCCCGGAGGTCTGAAGTCTCTGACAGCAAGACAGATGCTGGAAAAGCATCCCGAAAGACTCATATGGCTCGCTGTCAAAAGGATGCTCCCGAAGAACAGAAAGGGCAGAAAAATGCTCAAAAGACTCAAAGTTTATGCGTCACCCGAACATCCACATCAGGCACAGAAACCTGAGCCTATTGAACTGTGAAGAATGAGGAGGGAGAAGAATGGCCGAAGTGGTAGGATACTACGGAACGGGAAGAAGAAAGACTGCTGTTGCAAGAGTTTATTTGAGACCGGGAGAAGGAAAAGTGAAGGTCAATGGAAAAGAATACGAAAGTCTGAATGACTATTTCAAAAATCCTGCATGGACAAAACACGCGATAGAGCCCCTTGAGGTAACCAACACACTTGGCAAATTCGATCTTGTCATAAGGGTTAACGGTGGAGGTCTGTCCGGCCAGTCCGGTGCCGTGAGGCTTGGAATTGCCAGAGCCCTCCTTCAGTACGACCAGAATCTGAGACCTGTTCTCAAGAAATACAAGATGCTCACAAGGGATCCAAGAGAAGTGGAAAGAAAGAAGTACGGTTTGAAAAAGGCAAGAAGAGCTCCTCAGTTCTCCAAGAGGTGATTTTGCTGGCAGCAGACAATTGCGGGGTCCGGTTCTCCCGGACCTCTCTTTTTCTGTTTGTTAACGAGGAGTGAGAATGTGATTCCTCGAGAGGTCATCGAGGAAATAAAAGAAAAGGTTGACATCGTAGAGGTCATTTCCGAGTACGTGAATCTTACCCGGGTAGGTTCCTCCTACAGGGCTCTCTGTCCCTTTCATTCAGAAACCAATCCTTCTTTCTACGTTCATCCGGGTTTGAAGATATACCATTGTTTCGGCTGCGGTGCGAGTGGAGACGTCATCAAATTTCTTCAAGAAATGGAAGGGATCAGTTTCCAGGAAGCGCTGGAAAGACTTGCCAAAAGAGCTGGGATTGATCTTTCTCTCTACAGAACAGAAGGGACTTCTGAATACGGAAAATACATTCGTTTGTACGAAGAAACGTGGAAAAGGTACGTCAAAGAGCTGGAGAAATCGAAAGAGGCAAAAGACTATTTAAAAAGCAGAGGCTTCTCTGAAGAAGATATAGCAAAGTTCGGCTTTGGGTACGTCCCCAAGAGATCCAGCATCTCTATAGAAGTTGCAGAAGGCATGAACATAACACTGGAAGAACTTGTCAGATACGGTATCGCGCTGAAAAAGGGTGATCGATTCGTTGATAGATTCGAAGGAAGAATCGTTGTTCCAATAAAGAACGACAGTGGTCATATTGTGGCTTTTGGTGGGCGTGCTCTCGGCAACGAAGAACCGAAGTATTTGAACTCTCCAGAGACCAGGTATTTTTCGAAGAAGAAGACCCTTTTTCTCTTCGATGAGGCGAAAAAAGTGGCAAAAGAGGTTGGTTTTTTCGTCATCACCGAAGGCTACTTCGACGCGCTCGCATTCAGAAAGGATGGAATACCAACGGCGGTCGCTGTTCTTGGGGCGAGTCTTTCAAGAGAGGCGATTCTAAAACTTTCGGCGTATTCGAAAAACGTCATACTGTGTTTCGATAATGACAAAGCAGGCTTCAGAGCCACTCTCAAATCCCTCGAGGATCTCCTAGACTACGAATTCAACGTGCTTGTGGCAACCCCCTCTCCTTACAAAGACCCAGATGAACTCTTTCAGAAAGAAGGAGAAGGTTCATTGAAAAAGATGCTGAAAAACTCGCGTTCGTTCGAATATTTTCTGGTGACGGCTGGTGAGGTCTTCTTTGACAGGAACAGCCCCGCGGGTGTGAGATCCTACCTTTCTTTCCTCAAAGGTTGGGTCCAAAAGATGAGAAGGAAAGGATATTTGAAACACATAGAAAATCTCGTGAATGAGGTTTCATCTTCTCTCCAGATACCAGAAAACCAGATTTTGAACTTTTTTGAAAGCGACAGGTCTAACACTATGCCTGTTCATGAGACCAAGTCGTCAAAGGTTTACGATGAGGGGAGAGGACTGGCTTATTTGTTTTTGAACTACGAGGATTTGAGGGAAAAGATTCTGGAACTGGACTTAGAGGTACTGGAAGATAAAAACGCGAGGGAGTTTTTCAAGAGAGTCTCACTGGGAGAAGATTTGAACAAAGTCATAGAAAACTTCCCAAAAGAGCTGAAAGACTGGATTTTTGAGACAATAGAAAGCATTCCTCCTCCAAAGGATCCCGAGAAATTCCTCGGTGACCTCTCCGAAAAGTTGAAAATCCGACGGATAGAGAGACGTATCGCAGAAATAGATGATATGATAAAGAAAGCTTCAAACGATGAAGAAAGGCGTCTTCTTCTCTCTATGAAAGTGGATCTCCTCAGAAAAATAAAGAGGAGGTGATCGGTATGGCGAAGAAGGAAAAGGTCACAATGAACGAAGAACAGCAGGTTCTTCAGGAACAGCACCAGGAGCAGACGCAGGAGCAGACACAGGAACAGAAGGAAACACTTCCTCCTCAGATAGAGAGGCGTATAAAAAAGCTCATAAGTTTAGGGAAAAAGAAGGGTTACATAACGTACGAGGATATAGACAAGGCCTTCCCGCCAGATTTCGAAGGGTTTGACACGAACTTGATAGAGAGAATACATGAGGAACTGGAAAAGCATGGAATAAACATCGTGGAAAATGAACCTGAGGAAGAGGAAATAAGCGCTTCCAGTGATGAACAGGAACTCGAAGAACTTCTGGAGAAAGAATCTCCTGAGATACACGATTCGAGCAACGTAAGGGATTCTATCAAGATGTATCTCAAAGAGATAGGAAAGATTCCTCTACTCACACCTGCTCAGGAACGTGAACTCGCAAGACGAGCACAGATGGGCGATAAGAAGGCCAAAGAGAAACTCATAACATCGAATCTGAGGCTTGTTGTCAGTATAGCCAAGCGTTACATGGGGCGCGGTCTTTCTTTCCAGGACCTCATACAGGAAGGAAACATAGGACTTCTGAAGGCGGTAGAAAAGTTCGACTGGAGAAAGGGTTACAAATTCAGCACGTACGCTACCTGGTGGATCAGACAGGCGATCACAAGAGCGATAGCGGATCAGGCAAGGACCATCAGGATACCTGTCCACATGGTGGAAACTATAAACAAATTGAACAGATTGAGAAGAGAGTACTATCAGAAACACGGTGAAGAACCATCCATAGAAGAACTCGCAAAGATGATGGGCAAACCCCCAGAAAAGATAAAGGAAATACTCGAAGCAGCGAAGGAAACCATATCCCTGGAATCTCCTATAGGTGAAGATGAGGATTCTTCTATCGAAGACTTTGTGGCTGACGATTCCATAGCCTCTCCAAAGAAAGAGGCCATGAGGATGCTCATGAGAGAAGAGCTCGAGAAAGTCTTGAAAACTCTGAGCCCAAGAGAAGCGATGGTTCTGAGAATGAGGTACGGCTTGCTCGATGGAAAACCAAAAACGCTTGAAGAAGTTGGCCAGTATTTCAATGTCACAAGAGAAAGGATCAGGCAGATAGAGGTCAAAGCACTGCGGAAGTTGAGACATCCATCGAGGAGCAAGTACCTGAAATCACTGCTCTCTCTGATGGATGAAAACGAAGGGTGAGCATCGCTCACCCTTTCATTTTTTCAACATATCCATGAGAAACTCCACCGGATCCTTCCTGGTGTAGAGAACAACACTCCCTGACCGTCGATCGTATCTCGGGTGATTCAAAAACGGCGAGTTCCTGCTTGGAAAGATTTCCACCATCGAGTGATCGAACCTGATCTTCTTTATTCCCAGCTTCGAGGCCCTGACTCTCAATCTGAAGTAATCAACGAGTAATTTCACTTCTTCGGGTGGTTCTCCGAATCTATCCTTCATCTCCTCCAGTATTTCCTCGAGATCTTCCTCATCAAGAGAGGAGGCGAGTCTTCTGTAAAGTCTCAACCTCTCCACAGGATTTTGCACGTAATCTTCCGGTATGAAAAATCTGCCCGGAGGATTTTCTATTTCAACGTTCACAGAGTGTTTCTTTTCGATTCGTCTTTCTTTGAATCTCGTGATGGTCTCTTTCAAGATTTCGTTGTACAGTTTCAAACCGACGGACACAACGTTTCCATGTTGTTCCAAACCGAGGACATCTCCCACACCTCTCAGTTCCATATCTTTCAGTGCTATTTGAAGACCGCTTCCAAAGCCTGTGTAGGATTTAAGCACCTTCAGTCTTTCAAGAGCGCTTCTTGGAGTACCCTTCGGGTACAGGAAGTACGCAAAGGCCCTTCGGTCGCTTCTACCCACCCTTCCTCTGAGCTGATAGAGCTGTGAAAGGCCGTATCTCTGTGCGTCATCCACTATGAGTGTGTTTGCATTCGGTATATCAACACCATTCTCGATAATTGTGGTACACAGAAGAACATCGATGTTCCCGCGGTAGAACTCGTGGACAATTCTCTCCATGGTTTTTCTGGACATCTTTCCGTGGGCAACCGCTATTTCCAACTCCGGAAACATCCTTTTCAGTTTTTCGAAAACCTCCGGTAGTTCTTCCACGCGGTTGTGAACGTAGATCACCTGACCTCCCCTGTTTATCTCCCTGATCACCGCTCCCTTGACGAGATCATCGCTGTACTCTGCGACATAAACGTATACTGGTTTTCTTCCAGGGGGAGGAGAATTTATCACAGAAAAATCTTTCATTCCAGAGAGGGCCATGTGGAGGGTGCGTGGAATAGGTGTAGCACTCAGGGTTAGCACGTTCACCGAGAGTCTCAGTTTCTTGAATCTTTCTTTTTGCTCAACTCCAAACTTTTGTTCTTCGTCGATGATGACAAGACCAAGATCGGAGAATTCGATCCGTTCGTTCAGCAGAGAGTGTGTACCTATGATGATGTCTATTTCTCCCTTCTTCAGCTTTTCGATGATCTCCTTCTTTTCTCTCGCTGTTCTTGAACTGTCCAGGAGTTCCACTTTTACACCGAACGGTTCCATTCTCTCTTTGAAGTTCTCGTAGTGTTGTCTTGCCAGAACGGTGGTTGGGACGAGCACCGCTACCTGCTTACCAGATGCGACTGCACGAAACGCAGCTCGCAGAGCTACTTCTGTTTTTCCAACACCCGCGTCTCCACACAGGAGCCTGTCCATTGGTTTTTCAGAGGCAAGATCGCTTAGTACTTCTTCTATACTCTGCTGCTGATCAGGAGTTTCAATGTATGGAAAAGATTCCGCGAATTTTTCTTCCAGTTCTGGGTCACCTGGAAGAGAAAGACCCTGGGCCTCCTGTCTTTTCATGTAAAGTTCAACGAGTTCTTTGATCTTTTTCTCGATGTCTTCTCTCACTTTCTTCAGTGTTTGTTTCCATTTTCCGCGGTTCATCCGGTCGAGTTTAACCTGCGAAGGATCACCTATATATTTATGAACTCTGTCGATCTTCTCGATGGGAACGTACAAAATTGCGTCTTCATATTTCAACTTCAAATAATCCCTCTCTCCGAGAACTCCCTTGAGACGAACAATCCCCTCGAAAATGGCTATTCCGTGCTCTCTGTGAACTACGAGCCCACCCTCTTCGATCTCATCGACATCCAGAATGGGCAGCGATTCTTTTTTCTCAACACGTGTTGATAGCGGTGCAGAACCCTTCTCAACGTTTTTGAGTATCACTTCGACTACTCTTTCATCGAAGAAGTCGTTGTAGCGTTCCTTCAAAAGGTCCCTCATTTCTTTTCTGAACTTTCTGTACTCATCCAGAACCTTTTGAAGATCTTCACAGATGAAGCGAGCATCTGTCTTTAAGAAATCAAGCAAGGTGCTTTCACCGTAGAAATCAACAAAAGGAAGTATCAGAGTCTTATCAACACCTTGGAATGAACGCTGGGTGTCTACCTTGAAGAAACGAATTTCTTCAATTTCGTCTCCAAACAGTTCTATCCTCACGGGAAAGTCGTTCCCTGGAGAGTAAATGTCGATTATATCTCCGCGAATGGCAAATTCTCCCACGTTCTGAACAGTGAAAACAAGTTCATATCCCATTTCGACGAGTTTTTCTGGGGACAGCGTGAGTTTTGTGGATCGTGCTATCATCAGGGAGTTTTCTCTCAGAAAATCGGGTGAGAACACCTTTTCGGTGAGCGCTTTCAGGGTAGTGGCTATCTTGAGGTTCTCCCCGTTTAGAAGCCTCCACAGGATTTCTATTCTTTTTCCTTTTATCTCGGGTGACAAAACAACATCTTCGAGAGGCAAAACATCTCTCGAAGGATAGAAAATGTATCCTTCTATATTCGAAAACCTTTCGTTCGGCAGCAGAAGAATCTCAACCATTTTTCATCAGGTCTTTTACAATCCTCTTCTGGTCTTCATCGAGTCCTTCCATGGGGTCTGGAAGGTTGAGCTTTATCTTACACAGGGCTTTCACTATCTTCACTCTGGGATCTGTCAATCCCTGTTCCTCGGCCTTTTCCAGCAGTTTCAGAGCCTCGAAAAATTTCCCCATCTGATAGTATGCGCTTCCCAGATTGAAAAGAACAACCGGATTTTTTTGATCTATTTCCAGTGCTCTTTTGTAGCTCTCAATAGCCTTTGCCAGAAGGTTCATTCTTCTGTAGATGTTCCCTATGTTGACCCAGACTTCTACTGATTGTTCTTTTTCGGCTATTTTCAAAAATTTTTCCAAGGCACTCTCCAGCTTTCCTTCTTCAAGTTCACGGTATGCTTCTTCAAATTCACTGGAGACCAAGTTCTATCACCTTCTTTGTGACGTATATGGTGTCTGAATAGTTCATGTCGGGTGTTTTGAAAGAAACGGAAATAGGAATGATCTCTTCGGTTATAGGCTTCACATAAGAAAAGCTGAAGACCCAGAGGTTATGTTTTAGGAAGTGGGGTTCACCGATGCCTCCTCCCGATCTGTAGCAAAAATCTTTCAGAGCTGCGCTCGCTTCAGGAGAGGTGTAGAGCTTGACGTTTTTGAGTTTCAAAACGGCGAGCTGTTCGTTTGAGAAGGTAATATCCGGGGGCACTACAACGCAGTATCCCTTTCGATCGTTTATCTGGTAGACTTTCTTAGAGAGAAACTCCTCATCGCTTATGTATACTGTGTATTCTCTCAGCTCGTGTGAAACTTCGAAGGGTACTCTTCCGCGCGCTTCGAAAAGATCTGAGAAGAGCTGAACCAGATCGATATCACGTCCAAAGGCATTCTCCACCCTCACGTACAGGAACATTTTGTCGACAGTCAATTCAAAAGAATCGATGTGAACAAAGATAGGTTCCGAGGACTTGAGAAGGGAGATCTCAATCGAGTTCTTGTCCCAGTTCATTCCAAACAGGTATGGATATTCGTACTCTATGTTCACGTACTGGGGAACCTGCCCTATTGTTTGAAGTTTTTTTCCATCGAAATGGAAGAGATTTCCAGACTGATCCAGGAGAAGATAAGAACCATCGTAAAAGATTTCAAAGGAACGTGTTGGAACGGGGAGAGGGATGTTTTTCTGTGATTCTGTATCCACGTTGATCACGATGAGAGAATTGCTCCAGGTGTCAAGAACGACAACCTGCCTGCAGTACACCTCCGCATCGACGATCAGGGGTTTCCCATCGATTGGTATTTCTCTCTTCAAACCGTTTTCTGAGATCAAAACGATTTTATCCACATCTGCCAGGGTAAACTCTCCAGAATTCAAAACACCTGCTCCTATCGGATTGAGAAACTTCCCTATTTCCTTTTCATTCTTGAAAACCCTTCCGTCTCTTGAGATCAAGAAGACGTTTCCGTCCCTATCGGTGAACACCTGCTCCGGTTGGAAAGATAAGTTTCTAACGGTGAAATTGAAACCATCGCTTTCGATAAGACGGTTGTTGACCGGATCAACGATGTATATACTCTCACCAAAAATTGACACATCCGTGGGTGTGAGAAAATATTCTATTCCATCTTTAAAACCCTGGAGTGTTTTTAACGTTTTCATGTTGAAAGAATCAGATTCTTTGTCCTGCAGTATGAATTCCAGATTGTTAACCAGCGAGAGCACTTCAGGCTGATCCGGTACGATAACAAGCAGGTTTTTCAGATCCTCGTAAGCCTCTCTCACTCTTCCTGTTTCTATCATCAATTTTGCTCTCAAATACCAAAACTCTGCGAGATTCTCAGCGGGGATGGGTTTGTAGAAGATCTCCTCTATCTTCTGCTGTGCGGAAGATATATCTCCCTTTGCCCAGTCTATGATCGCTTCTGAGAACATCTCTCTAACGCTTTGAGCGAAAAGAGCAGAAAAAGTTAGCAGAAACAAAAGCAATATCGTTTTTTTCACGTTTTCACCTCTTGAAGAGGTTTACCTTCCTTTCTGTACCGTTCAGGAGACGCTGGATGTTTTCGGAGTGTCTGAGAGTGGAAAGAACCGCGAGAATGAGAAACAGCATTCCCGTATCGTAGCCCTTGAGCAGATATCCCAGAAGAGCAGAAACGTAAAGAGCTACAAGAGATCCAAGCGAAGCGTATTTAGTCAGCATTACGATGACAAGCCAGGTCAGTGTGAACACTAGTCCCGTAGGCCACGAAAGACAGAAAATGATTCCAAGGGTGGAAGCGACTCCTTTTCCACCTTTGAACTTCATGAAAATCGGAAAATCGTGTCCGAGGACAGTCGCGATCGCCGTGAGTGATACGATCTTCGAATCTCCTGAGAAAGTAATGGTAATGAACACAGGGAAAAATCCCTTCAAAGCATCCAGAAGAAGACAAATCCCTCCAACGGCAGGACCTGTGGTTCTTATAGCATTCGTCGCTCCAACGTTGCCACTCCCCACTTTTCTCACATCAATACCCTTCAGCCACTTCGGGATCAAGTAACTGAAAGGAATCGAGCCTATGAAGTAACCGAGAATCGGGAAAAGCCACCAGCCCACGATATCACCTGCTCCTCTTGAACTTCAAGAATATAGGAGATCCCTCGAACGGAAAAACGTAGTCCCTGATCAGTTTTCTGAGGAAAATCTTTTGTGGATTTTTTACCTTTTCTATGCTGTTCACAAAGAAGAGAAAAGTAGGCGGTTTTATGTCCACCTGAAGACCGAAAAAGATCTTGAGACCACGAGGGAGATTCGTGAACGCGAGCACTTTCTGAAGAGCCGAATTAATGGCACTGGACGGCACTTTCGTTGTGTAAGAAGCGTACGCTAAATTGATAGCGTCTATCACTCTGTCTATGTTCCAGCCTTTGTCAGCGGAGGTAAAGATAAGCGGACTGTAATCGATGAAATAGAGCTTCTCTCTGAATAATTTGGTGAATTCGTCGTACCTTTTTTCACGGTGTTCAACGAGATCCCATTTGTTGAAAACAACGACGCTGGCTCTCCCTCGTCTTTCCACAAGGCCGGCTATTCTCTGGTCCTGTCTTGTGATACCCTGAGTTGCATCAAGAACTATCACAACAACGTCCGCTTTTTCTATGCTGTCCACAACCCTGTAGTTGCTGTATTTTTCAACAGTCCTGGGTTCGACCCTGGATTTTCTCCTCAAACCAGCCGTGTCAACGAATACGTATTTTCTTCCGTCTATAAACACTTCGTCGTCAACGGGATCCCTCGTTGTTCCAGGTATCGGTGACACAAGAGCTCGTTCTTTGTTCAATATAGCGTTGAAGAGTGTGGATTTTCCCACGTTCGGTCGGCCAACGATGGCAACTTTTATTGCGTCGGTGATTTCGGGCTTTGATTCTAAATCCAGCCCTTTTTCTTCGAGCTTTTTGATGATCGTCTCCAGGAGAGTATCGAGATTTATGTTGTGCTCTGCAGAAACGGGTATTGGTTCTCCAAATCCTAAACTGTAAAGCTCCGGCTTCACTTCTCTTTCGAACTCTCTGAGATTTTCCGCTTTGTTCGCCACAAGGATAGTATCAACGGTGGATTTCCTGAGAAAATCGGCAAGCGATTCGTCTTCTTTTGTAATTCCTCTTTTTCCATCGACAACGAACAGAACGAGATCAGCTTCTCTGATCATGTTCAGGGTAACTTCCTTCATCTTTTGGGAAATGATGTCCTGTGGATTGTCGAAGACTCCACAGGTGTCCACGAGTTTAAAGGTTTTCCCGTACCACTCTACAGTATCTTGAACGGGGTCACGGGTGACCCCTTCTTCGTCTTCGACAATAGCCTTTTTCTTCTTTACCAGCTTGTTGAACAGAGTAGACTTTCCAACGTTTGGTCTACCAACTATCAGAACCGTCGCCATATTTCACTCTCCATTCTTTTTGAGAAGGTCTCCAATGGATTTCTGAGAGCTCTCCTTCTCCACCATTTTTTTGTACTCCTCTATGTTTTTCCTTTCTTCATACCGCTTTTCGCTCAGTATCATTCTTCCACCGAACACCTCGTCGGGATCTATTCTAAGAACGACGAGGTTTAAAGCTTTTCCCGTTTCAGGCTCGCTGAGAAGATGGTTGTTCGGCACGAAACCCTCCACATCGTACTCTTCGACTTCCACTACCACTCCCGAGTTCACGATCTTCTTTATGGTTCCACTCACGATGGAATCTGGTTTCAACTCTTTGAGAGCACGTTCCCAGGGATTTTCCTGTGTTCTTTTTATGCTGAGAGTGATCTTTCTGTTCTCTTTGTCTATCTTCAAGATCTTCACTTTCACCTTTTCGCCGATCTTTAGAATTTCTCCAGGTTCATCAATTCTTTTCCATGAAATTTCAGAGACGGGAACGAATCCTTCAACACCTTCTTCTAACTCGACAAAAGCTCCCTGTTTTATGATTCCCGTCACCTTTCCTGTCACCACGTTGTTGACATTGTACCTGTCTTCGATGTTTTCCCATGGATCTCCCTTTGCCTTTCTGTAGCTCAAAGTGAGTTTTCTGTTTTCTTTGTCTACATTGATAACTTCAACTTCACCAGATCTCCAACACTCACCACTTCTTCAAGACTTTTTCTTGCGTTCCCCCAGAAGACTTCAGACCTTGGCACAAGTCCTTCCACGCCGGGCTCCAGTCTCACAAAAAATCCGAACGGATGAATCGAAGTCACTTCTCCACTCACCACTTTTCCAACCGGATACTTCTCTTCCACTTTTTCCCACGGATCGGGCATGAGTTTCTTCAAACTCAGGATGACATTCTTTTTCACCTTGTCCAGTTCGATTATCTTCGCTGTTATGTTCTGGCCGGGTTTCACTATGTCTTCAGGAGATATTCTGGTGTCGTAGCTGAGTTCGCTCCTGGGAATGAATCCCCTCACTCCCTCTGAAATTTCAACTTCGACACCTGCGTTACTGATCCCTTTCACGGTACCTTCTACGATGTCTCCCACTTTCTTCTCTGAGAAGAACTCCTCGATCTTCTTATCCTGGAGAGCTCTTCGCGAAACAACGATTCTTGGTCCCCGTCTCGTCTGAGCCATTTCCAAAATGATGACTTCTATTTCTTTTTCAGGCATGGGATCGTTCCTTCTGAGGAGGGAGTGTGATCCTGGAAGAAAAGCAGAGACTACTCCTTTCAGTAAAACGTTGTATCCTCCTTTCGTCTGCGAAACGATGCGGGCTTTCACAGGTTTCTTTTCTTCGTAATCTTTTCTCAACTCTTCAAGCGTTTTTCGAAGAACTGGTCTCCTCTCCGAGAGAATAGATCTCTCTTCGTAGTTCAGATTCAGTATTTGAAGGGTGAGATTCTCACCCACTTTGTACTCATCTAAGGATTTGATCAGTTCGTTCTCCGGTACGAATCCCTCGCTTTTTCCCCCGAAGTCCACCACCACACCATCGTCTTCCTTGCCGATAACCACACCTTTTACAATCTGTCCTCTTCTGAACTCCTCAGGTTCGTACTGGCTGAGGATTTCATCGTTGAATTCAAATGGTTCCATCTCTCTTCCCCTCCATCTCTTTCAGTTTTCTGACAACGTTTTCTATCAGAGAATTGGGTGTAGAAGTACCGCTGAACACACACACCGTACCATATTTTACTACGTCCGCTGGTAATTCGTCAGGTGATTCTATCCAGATCGTCTTTGAGTGTTTTGAAGCGATTCTGAAGAGTTTTCCTGTGTTTGAACTGTGCTTTCCTCCGACCACTATGGAAAGATCACAGATCTTTGAAAGCTCCTCCACTTCCCTTTCTCGGTTCACAGTTACGGGGCATATGGTGTTGAGGAAAACGGCTTCTTCGAATTCGTTCATCCTGATCATCGCTGCAACGAACTCTTTATATTCTTCGAGCGAAGAAGTGGTCTGAGAGAGAAAGACCACCTTTTTTTCTTCGAGCTTGAACGGAACTTTCGTGACGATGGCAGGAGCGTATCCTCTCAGTGCCACCATTTCCGGGTGGTCTTCTTTTCCAAAAACGATGACTTTCCTCTCTTTGGCATATCTTTGAGCGGTTTTGAACAGTTGAGAAACTATGGGACAGGTGAGATCGACGACCTCTGGAAAGATCTTTTTCAGTTCTTCGAGTCTATCTTTCGGGATACCGTGAGCCCTTACAACGAACACCTCTCCATCTGTCATCTCCGAAGACACTTTCAATCCTTTCTTTGTCAGTTGCTCCATCACCTGTTTGTTGTGGACTATCTCACCATCTGTTACCACTTTCTTTCCTTCATCGAGTAACTCCTCCACGGTTCTTATCGCTCTTTCCACTCCAAAACAAAAACCGATATTCTTTGCCACTACTATTTTCAAGTGTTCATCCTCTCCCTGACCAGTTTTAGGATCCTGTCGAGCACTTCTTCCACACTCATACTGGTTGTGTCTATGATCACAGCATCTTCCGCTGGTTTCAATGGGGCTACGTTCCGCTTGGAATCCTGCTCATCCCTCGAGATGAGTTCTCTTTCAACTTCTTCTTTTGTGACCTTTAGACCTCTTTTCTGGTACTCTTTCAACTTTCTCTCTACGCGCGCTTCCAGAGACGCTGTGAGAAATATCTTCAGGTGAGCGTTTGGAAGCACAACCGTTCCTATATCCCTTCCCTCGACCACGATGTTTTTGTCGTCACATATTTCCCGCTGGATTCTGACCAGGTGCCTTCTCACAACTTCAAGCCTGGCAAAATTTGAGGCAAGAACCCCCGCCTCTGGACTTTGAATCTTTTCTGTGTAATCCTCTCCGTTGATGTAGACTCTTCCGTTCACATAGTCTATCTTCAGATCTTTCAGCACGTTTTCGATCTCTTCTTCAGCGGAAGAGGAACTGAGCCCTTTTTCGTGCAGATAAACTGCAACGGCACGGTACGTTGCTCCCGTGTTCAGATGATCGAAGCCGAGTTTTTCAGCAAGAAGCTTTGCTATTGTGGACTTTCCAGACGCTGCGGGACCGTCTATTGCTATTTGAAACCCCATTTCACGCCTCCTCCACTGTATCGGTGATTTTGAAGATCTTATCGAGATGGGTAAGTTTTAGTATTCTCGATATGCTTTCTTTCAGTGAGCTGAGGATGAACTCCTTTCCGTTGATTTTCGCGTCCTTCAAAATCACAACGAGTGTTCCAAGGCCCGCGCTGTCCATGTAGGAGACAGACGAAAGATCGAGGACGATCTTCTTCTTGCTGGTGGTCGAGATGAAGTTTCTAAGCTGTTCCTTCAACTCCGAAGAATTGTAAGCGTCTATGTCCCCCTGCACTCTCACGATGGCTTTGTCATCCTGTTCAACGATATCGAGTTTGAGGTTGTTCATGTTATCCCTCCTCTATTCTAATTCTGAGTTCTCTGAGTTGCCTTTCATCAACTTCAGCGGGGGCTCCCGTCAAGAGGCACACACCGTTTCCTGTTTTTGGAAACGCTATCACTTCTCTTATAGAACTCTCACCGGCTATGATGCTCACCAATCGATCCAGTCCGAAAGCTATCCCGCCGTGCGGCGGAACGCCGTACCTGAACGCTTCGAGGAAGAAGCCGAATTTTTTCTGTGCTTCCTCTTCACTCAACCCAAGAAGTTCAAAGATTTTCTCCTGAATATCTCTTCTGTGAATCCTGATGCTTCCTCCACCGACTTCGTAACCGTTGATGACGAGATCGTAGGCTTTCGCCCGGACCTTTGTGTAATCATCACCTAAGGTTTCCAGAACGGGCATTGTGAAGGGGTGGTGCCGCGCCACAAATCTTTCTTCTTCCTCGCTCCACTCGAAGTATGGAAAGTCGACTACCCAGAGTACATCGAATCCTTTTGCAAGGTGTGAGAAGTGCTCTTTTCCGATTTCCAGCCTCAGCGTTCCAAGGGCTTCGTTGAGGAGGTTTCTATCAGTGTGGGCCGCTATGAGACAGACGTCTCCTTCGTTCATGTTTTCCGTTTCTGCGATCTTTCTGAATTCTTTTTCGAGGTGTTTCAGGTGTGGTGACGTGATTCCACCGTCCAATTTGAACCAGATGAGACCGCCGAGACCGAGTTCTTTCATTCTTGCCATGAGTTCTTCGCCTTTCTTTCTGCTCATCTCCGAAGCGAATCCGGGAACGATGAAACCCTTCACACTTCCTCCTTCATTGAGGACGTTCCTTATCACCTTGAACTCCGTGGTCTCAAAAGCGTATCCAAAATCTCGAAGTTCCATTCCGTATCTTCTGTCTGGCTTGTCTGTTCCATACTTTTCCATCGCATCGTCGTACGGAATTCTGTCGAAGGGAACCTTGAGATCGATGCCAGAAGATTCTTTGAACACTCTTGAAACCATTCCTTCGCTCACATTCAGTACATCTTCCACATCGACAAAGGACATCTCCACGTCAACCTGGGTGAACTCCGGTTGCCTGTCTGCTCTGAGGTCTTCGTCCCTGAAGCATCTGACTATCTGGAAGTATCTGTCGAAGCCGGAGATCATCAGAATCTGCTTGAAGAGCTGAGGAGATTGAGGCAGCGCGTAGAACTTTCCGGGTCTGAGTCTCGAAGGTACGAGGAAATCCCTCGCCCCTTCCGGAGTGCTTCTTGTGAGAAAGGGAGTTTCTATTTCAAGGAAACCGAGTTCATCAAAGTAATCTCTGATGATTTTCGATATTCTGTATCTCAAAATGATATTTCTCTTCATTCTCTCGGAACGAAGATCTATGTATCTGTACTTGAGTCTCATTTCTTCTTTAGGTGTTTCTCCAGGATAAAAAGGAAGCGGATCGGCAAGAGACAGGATCTCTATTCTTTCGGCGACGACTTCTATTTCTCCTGTTTCGATGTTCGGATTTTCCGTCCCTTCTGGCCTTTTTCTCACGGTTCCCTCAACCAGAACGACGGATTCTCTTGTGAGTTCATCTACAACACTGTAAGCCTCACTGTTCACATCGCACACGATTTGAGTCTCACCGTATCTGTCTCTCAAGTCGATGAATCTCACACCACCGAGATCTCTGATCCTGTCCACCCATCCGCACAGCTTCACTTTTTTTCCCTCGTCTGTTGCTCTCAGCTCTCCACACGTGTGTGTTCTCAGCATAATGTCCCTCCCTCAGGGTCGGTTATTATCGCCGTTATCAACTCAGACGGTACCACTTCAAAAAGGTTTGTATCTTTCAGCTTCTTCGAACCGAATTTGAAGGGATCCGCCACAACGAAGAACGGTTTCCTCAACTCTCTGCTCAGAATAGCCAGGGTGGTGGTTCCCACTTTGTTTAAAACATTCCCCGATTCGTCCACGTAGTCGGCTCCCGTCAAACAGACGTCAACCATTCTGAGAATCCTGTAGGCCAGCAGATCTTCTACAGGTTCAGCGCGAAGGTGTATCTTCCTCAAAGATTCTACCAGTATTTTCCCTTCTCCGCCCGGGTGTGACTCGAGAACGAAAACCATAGGAGGTCTGGCTTTACGAAACACCTCCAGCAGTGTTTTGCTGTTGCTCAGCGTGAGAATTTTTTTATTTTTGAAAAAATTCGACGCGTAGTCTGTAGTTCGAGCGAAGGATTTCTCCACAGCTCTCTCGAATTTCTCCAGTTCTTTCAGGGAATGATTTTCCAGAAAAAAAGCCAGTTTTTCGAGAACGGCCATGGGTTTCTCTTCACAGAAAATGCCTATCTCTTTCGATACTTCCCCGGAGTCAAGCTTTTCAGAGTTCTCTTTGAGAAATTTTAACAACTTTTCCAGAACTTCCTGGGATCCCTCTGTGTTCAATTCTTTCAAAAAACTCAAAACTTCCATAACCCCACCTCTATAGTATTCTACCCTAAACTCTTTCATTCTGGATTCGATAATTGTAATCGGTTGTTTTCAGCCATAAGACATGATTATCGAGAATTATCCGAAAATATCTCTTTGAATCTCTGAAAATCTCATGTTTACAACACAATCCATCTGTGTTATAATTTTTTAAAACGAAGATTAACTGGGGGGCGAAATCATGAAGAGGAGAAGAGATACTGAAGTGGCTCGACTCAAATCCAAGTATTCAGGAGCTCAAAAAATTCGCCAAGAGCTTGGGTTTGAGAGTGAAAAAGGCCATGAAGAAGAAAGAAGTTATAAAACTCATCAAAGAGCATGTGGAATCCGCTTTTTCAACGACAGATTCTTCCTCGGGTGTTTCGACGACCGTTCAAAGGAGAGAAGAGAAAGATCTAAATCTTCCCAGAACTTACGATAAAAATAAGCTTGTTCTCATGCCGGTTAATCCCTACGTGGTTTTCGCTTACTGGGACTTCGATCAAAGAACAAGAGAGCTGATGAAACAAAAAGCCAGAGAAGGAAAGGCAGTGATCAGACTCTACGATGTGACTTTCATCATGTTCAATGGAACCAACGCGCACAGAACGTTTGAACACAGACTCGATGAACTCACGCTCGACGCAGGGAACTTCTACTTCAACGTTCCTATGCCGAGGGCAGATTATCTTTCGGAAATGGGCTACCTTGACGATGAGGGAAAGTTCGTTTCAGTGTTGAGGTCCAACGTCACCAGAACCCCTGCCGCTTCTCCTTCGGCCTCTTCCAGGGAAAGATGGTACGACTTGAAAAACAAAAAGCGAACAGTGGTACTGTCTGAGGGAAGTCTAATAAAGCCTGTTGAGAAAATAAGAGGTGTTACCTCACCCGGATTTCCTTCCGGACAGGGTATGATGGCCCAGGGAATAATGTGGGAAATTTTCAGGAGCGGGAGGTAATCTCATGAGAGGAAAAATACTGATATTTCTGCATGCGCATCTTCCATACGTTCACCATCCTGAATACGATCATTTTTTGGAAGAAAGGTGGCTTTTTGAGGCCATAACAGAAACTTACATACCGCTTTTAATGATGTTCGATGAAATAGAAGATTTCAGGTTGACCATGTCGATCACTCCTCCGCTGATGGAGATGCTCTCCTCCAGAGACCTTCAGGAGAAGTACGAAAGACACATGGAAAAACTGATCGAACTCGCAAACAAGGAAGTGGAGAGAACTAAAAAGGAGCACCCGCTGAAGCATAAGATGGCTAAATTCTACCGTGAACATTTTGAAAAAATTCTGAACGTGTTTCGCTCTTACGATGGAAACATCTTGGAGGGCTTCAAAAAATACCAGGAGACCGGAAAGCTGGAGATAGTGACCTGCAACGCCACACACGCGTTTTTGCCGCTCTATCAGATGTACCCAGAGGTGGTGAACGCTCAGATCACAGTTGGCGTGAAGAACTACGCTAAGCACATGACGTAACACCCAAGGGGTATTTGGCTTGCGGAATGCGGATACTATCAGGGGCTGGATCTGTACCTTGCCCAGAACAACGTTGAGTATTTCTTTGTGGATTCTCATGCCTTCTGGTTCGCCGATGAACAACCCAGATACGGTGTCTACAGACCCATCATGACGCCAAGTGGTGTTTTCGCCTTCGCACGAGATCCGGAGTCGAGCGAACAGGTCTGGAGTGCAGCCGTTGGGTATCCTGGTGATCCAAGGTACAGAGAATTCTACAGAGATATAGGTTTCGACAGAGAAATGGAGTACATAAAAGATTACATAGACCCTTCTGGAGTCAGGATAAACACCGGAATAAAATACCACAGGATAACTTCGAAAAGCTTGGATGCTTCGCAGAAAGAATATTACGACATAGATCTGGCCATGGAAGCTGTGGAAGAACACGCGAGGGACTTCCTTCACAAAAAGGAAAGTCAGGCAAGAAGATTGATGGATATAATGGGTGTCGAACCGGTCATCGTTGCTCCCTTCGACGCTGAGCTCTTCGGTCACTGGTGGTTCGAGGGTGTGTTCTTCTTGAAGAGGTTCTTTGAACTGGTGAATGAATCAAAAGACCTGAAGCTCGTCACCGCATCCGAAGTTATAGACACTCTCGAAGAGGTTCAGATCGCCACACCCGCCGACTCGAGCTGGGGTGCCGGAGGATACTACGAAACGTGGCTCAACGGAACGAACGACTGGATCTACAGGCATCTCCACGAGATGATCGAAAGAATGATAGATCTTTCGAAAAAGTACTACAACAGTTCCGATCCACTCGTGGAAAGGGTTTTGAATCAGATGCTGAGAGAACTATTTCTCGCACAATCGAGCGACTGGGCTTTCATCATGACTACAAGAACGAGTGTTCAATACGCGGAAAACAGAACGAAGCTTCACATAAAGAGGTTTCTGAACCTCTACGATCAACTCGTTTCTGGAAGAATAGACGAAGAGATGCTAAGATACTACGAGTGGACGGATGCCATCTTTCCAGAGATAAACTTCAGGGTGATGGCGAGGGATGTGATTTGAAGACGTCTGATTATCTGAAAAAGTACGGTGTAAGATTGAAAAAACACCTGGGACAGGTCTTTCTTTCAGACGATAGAATAGCGAAGCGCATCGTGAAAGCGGCTGAACTGACTCCAGAGGATGTGGTGGTGGAGATAGGAGCCGGAGCTGGAACTCTCACGGAAGAACTCGCTAAGACTGGTGCGAGGGTCATCGCCTACGAAATCGATGAAAGTCTTGCTCCGATTCTTCAAGAAAGACTTTCGAAGTATCCCAATGTGGAATTGAGATTCGAAGATTTCCTGAAAGCGAAAAACGTTCCTGAAGGCGCAATTTGTGTGTCCAACATCCCCTACAACATAACAGGTCCCCTCATGGAAAAGATCATAGAATGGAAATTCAAAAGAGCCATCGTCATGATTCAGAAAGAGGTTGGTGAAAGGATCCTGGCGAAACCCGGAAAGAAAACGTACGGATACCTTTCGGTTGTGGTTCAGACGTTCTACGAGGTGAAAAAGCTCTTCGATGTTTCAAGATCCTGTTTTGTACCGAACCCTGAGGTTGATTCCACAGTTGTAGATTTGAAGAGAAAACCTGTGGATTTGGATTTCGAAAAATTCAAAAAATTCGTCTCGATGATATTCGCAAAAAAAAGAAAAACGCTCAAAAATAATCTGAGACCGTTTCTTTCTATCTTCGAGGGAGTAGATTTGTCAAGAAGAGCGGAACAGCTCACCGTTGAGGAGATCGTGGAACTCTATGAAAAATGGAGGAGAGCACTCGAATGTTCAAGGGGATAATAGCTGCGCTGTGGGATATGGATTCCATAGGAGAAATAGAACCCGATGTGGTCTTCCTTTTGAAGAGCGACATTTTGAATCTGAAGTTTCATCTGAAGATTCTCAAAGACAGGGGAAAAACCGTTTTTGTTGATATGGATTTTGTGAACGGACTAGGAGAGGGAGAAGAAGCGATTCTTTTTGTGAAAAAGGCCGGTGCCGATGGTATCATCACGATAAAGCCAAAAAATTACGTCGTTGCAAAGAAGAACGGAATTCCCGCTGTCCTCAGATTCTTTGCTCTCGACTCGAAAGCGGTCGAAAGAGGTATCGAACAGATAGAAACGCTCGGGGTAGATGTGGTGGAAGTCCTTCCAGGTGCGGTGGCTCCGAAAGTGGCCAGAAAAATACCCGGCAGGACAGTGATCGCCGCCGGGCTCGTTGAAACAGAGGAAGAAGCTCGCGAAATCCTCAAACACGTTTCAGCGATCTCTACAAGTTCAAGAATCCTCTGGAAGATGAAGTTTCTACCATGATACACTTTTCAGCGGAATATTCCACGTCTTTCAAAGAATCGAGGAATCTTTTGATCTCTTCTGAGAACGCTCCCGGTTGATACCAGAATCTTCTGAAACCCGCGTCGTACGCCTTCTTTGTTTCTTCAAGTGCGACTTCAGGTGGTACAACGAAGACTATCACATCGATGTTTTCAGGAAGTTCCTCCACGCTTTTGTAAACCCTGAAACCTTCTATCTCGTCGTACTTGGGATTCACCGGTAAAACCTCGAATCCCTTGGAAACCAGATCTTTAAGTATCACGTTTCCGTACTTTCTTGGATTAACCGTCGCTCCAACCAGTGCTATCTTTTTGAATTTCTTTGGATCCATTTTCTAACCTCCTCACCGTTCTTGTTACAACAAGATTCGCTCCTGTTCCAAAGAGATCTCTTAGAACAACATCACCGGCCTTCACGGGGGCTTCCACTTTGATTTCTCTAACTATCTTCATGAGTTCCGGTATGAATCTCTTCGGAATCGGTTTGTCTGTCTTGACGGATGCGAGTGGAAGCTCTCCGTTCAATACTCTGATGCTCGTTGGAACGACTCTTTTTGGATCTTTTATCTCATCCTTTGCGTATTCAACACCTCGTGGGCACCTGTTTCCTGTTATGGATTTTATGTGGCCGTCTTCAGTTAGCTCCACCTTAATTTTACACCCGATCGGGCACTGAACGCAAACGACATTTTTGAACATTTCAATTCACCTCCTCGACGGACACCACGATTTCATCGAGTCCTTCGAGATCCCTGTCGGAAATTTTCACCCTCAGCATCTCACTCGGCACGAGATCTTCGAATTCCCTTGCGAACCTTCCAACTACGAGTCTTCCTTTCTCCATGGGTTTCTTCACTCTCAGGTAGAGAGTGAGAGGTTCTGCAGGGGTGTACCAGATCGGATGAACCACCATCACGTTTTTTCCGGGTCTCACGGGAATCTTTTCTCGCGGGATCTCGCCTTTCACGAACTTTGCGGCGTACCGTCCCGCCGTCTCACCCTCGTAGCTCACGTAATCCACCAGATCGAAGATCACTGTGCAGTTTCCAGCGGAAAAGATCCAGTCTCTGGAGGTCTGGCCTATATTTGAAACTCCCACACCTCTGGAGGTCGGATTTTTCACCACCAGGTTTTCTATCAATTCCACCTGAGGAATGAGTCCAACGGACAAAACCAGCGTGTCCACTTTGAACACCCTCTCCGTTCTCGGAATGGGTCTGAACTGTTCATCCACTTTTGCGACCACGACTTCTTCCAATCTTTCTCTTCCTCTCACCTCAACGACTGTGCTGGAGAGGTACAAAGGTATGTTGTAGTCCTCAAGACACTGTATCACGTTCCTGAGGAGGCCTCCCGCGTACGGTAGACGCTCCACAACACCGACGACTTCCATTCCCTCGAGGGTGAGCCTTCTTGCCATGATGAGACCTATATCTCCGGAGCCCAGTATGAGAGCACGTTTTCCGGGGAGCCTGTTTTCTATGTTGATGAGTCTCTGGGCAACACCGGCTGTGAAGATACCGGAGGGCCTGTCTCCTGGGATCATGAGACTACCAAAAGGTCTTTCCCTGGCACCTGTCGCGTAGACGAGCGCTCCCACTTCTACTTCCTCTATGCCTTGTTCGGTGACGAGGATCACCCTTCTGTCCTCAACACGTTTCACATAAGCATTCGTCAGCGCTCTTATTCCCATCTTTTCCATCTTTTCCTGGAATCTTTCAGCGTACTCCGGTCCGGTGAGTTCCTGCCTGAAATAGTGAAGACCAAAACCGTTGTGTATACACTGGTTCAATATTCCTCCGGTTCTTTCGTCTCTCTCGACGAGAAGAACTTCCGCCCCTTCTTCTTTTGCTTTCAACGCCGCCGCCATTCCGGCAGCTCCGGCTCCTATCACCATCACGTCGACCCTCATTCTCTCACCTTCCCGTTCACAACCCAGCTGTTCTCCGATTTCATCTTTATTTCCGACATATCCACACCGAGTTCTCTCTCCAGAATCTTGAGAATTCGAGCCATGCAGAAGCCCCCCTGGCATCTCCCGAACATCGCTCTTGTTCTGAACTTCACACCGTTGAGTGTCCTTGCTCCTCTTCTGATAGCTTCTACTATTTCTTTCTCTGTCACTTCGTTGCAGAAGCAAACGAGTCTTCCCGCACGTGGATCTCTTTCTATTTCCCTTCTCCACTCTTCGAGTGGAAGTTCCGAATAGTGAACGATTCTCTTTCTTTCCGGTTTGAAGTCTTTTTTCTTCTCAAGAGGAATTCTCATTTTTTCCTGGATCAACTCTTCAACAACGTACTTTGCCACCGCCGGCGCTGCTGTGAGACCAGGAGATCTTGTTGCCATAACGTTCACGAAGTTCTTCACCGTCTCGCTCACTTTTATGAAGAAGTCTTTTTGTGGACTTTCCGGTCTCAGCCCTGAGAAGGTTTTCACCACGAGGGAGAAATCGAGGGAAGGTACAAGCCTTCTTGTGAATTCTCGAACTTTTTCGAGACCTTCTCTGGTGGTTATGGGTCTGTCTTTCATCTCTTCGGGAAGGTCTTCGGCAGTTGGTCCCAGAAGGATTCCACCATCGACTGTGGGAAGAACGAGTATCCCTTTCGAGATCTTAGTGGGTGTGGGGAATATGACCCTTTTGACCAGACCCTGAAGTTTCTTATCAAGGAGAATGTATTCGCCTTTTCTCGGATGCAGGGGAACGTACTCTGCACCGGCCAACTTTGCTATCTCGTCTGCGTGGAGCCCAGCGCAGTTTATCACGATATCCGCTTCGTATTCACCTCTGCTGGTGTGAACTTTCCTCACTCGACCGTTGACTTTCTCAAAGCCAACGACGCTTTCTCCAAGAACGAGTTTCAATCCGTTCTGGACGGCGTTTTCCACGGCTGCTATGGCAACCATCCATGGTTCTGTGATGCCAGCAGTGGGAGCGTAGAGGGCATATTTGACCTCTGGGTTCAGATTCGGCTCCATGGAAAGAACTTCGTCTCTTTCCAGGATGGTCAAACCTGGGACACCGTTTTCTTCGCCTTGTTTTAGGAGACGTTCGAGTTCTTTCAATTCCTCATCGTTGAACGCCACTACGAAAGATCCAATTCTTTTGAAATCAAAATCCAGCTCTTTCGAGAGATCTTCGTACATTGCATTGCCTGACGCGCAAAACTGTGCACGAACGCTTTCAGGTGGATCGTCGTAACCAGCGTGAACGACAGCGGAATTCGCCTTTGTCACACCCCAGCCCACGTCCAGATTTTTCTCTATGAGGGTCACTTCTAGGTCGTACTTAGTTAACTCTCGCGCTATCAGAGAACCAAACACTCCGCCACCTATGACGACAGCCTTCATCGTTTGCACCTCCTTAAACAAAAAGAGCCATACCCCACTCTTGTGGGATATGGCTCTCTCTTTTCTCTCTCCTTCAAGAATTATATTATCTTCCATAGATCTTTGCAACTCGTTGATATTGCTTTTGCTCCTGCTTCTAAAGCAGCAAAAACCTGCTCTTTTTTCCTTATCAATCCTCCCGCTATTATGTCTCCAGAATACCGTTTCGTTATCTCCTTGATGAACTCTGGAACTATACCGGGAAGAATTTCTAGAAAATCTGGCTCTAAGTCTTCTGCCTGAGCCAATCCACTTTCTAAAGCACCGGAATCTACCAAGAATACTCTTTGAATAATTCTCATACCCAGTTTTCTGGCTATTTTCAAAAGATGAATGTGTGTAGAAATTATACCGTCAACACCTACAATTTCTCTTAAAAATTCAAGTGAACACCTGTCTAATGAAAGCCCCTTTACAAGATCCACGTGAACGAAAACTTCTTTTTTTCCGTTCTTGAGTTTGTAGACTATTTCTTCGATGTTCATCACAGTTCCTGTTAACAAAAATATCACTTCAGAAGGTGATTCTAAGGCTTCTTCAATATCCTTTTCTGCCCTGACAGCTGGAATTACAGGATACAAGTTCATCGTTTTTCCCATCCGAGGGATCTCGACACTGCCTCTTTTCATTTTGAATACAGCCTCTCTCTTTCTTCGGAATTCATAGAAGGTTCAAATCTTCTGTCGAGTTGCCAGAGAGAAGCTATCTCTTCCTGATCTTTCCAGTACCCAACTGCGAGCCCTGCAAGGTAAGCAGCTCCAAGTGCCGTCGTTTCGTTTACAACGGGGCGCTCCACAGGAACCCCGAGTATGTCAGCCTGAAACTGCATCAGGAAGTTGTTCACAACGGCTCCACCATCGACCCGGAGGGTTTCCACCTTTATATCGCTGTCTTTTTCCATGACCTCTACCACGTCTCTTGTCTGGTAGGCGATCGACTCAAGAACGGCCCTCACTATATGCTCTCTGGTGGTACCTCTGGTTATGCCTATGATCAAACCTCGAGCGTACATGTCCCAGTAGGGAGCACCGAGTCCGACGAAGGCGGGAACGAAGAACACTCCTCCGTTGTCCGGCACTTTTGTAGCGAGTTCTTCGGTTTCTGCGGCGTTTGAGATGATCTTCAGACCGTCCCTTAGCCATTGCACAGCGGCGCCAGTGATGAATATGCTGCCTTCGAGGGCATAGTAAACCTTCCCGTTTATTCCCCACGCGATGGTTGTGAGAAGACCGGATTTCGATTCAAAGGCTTTTTCTCCGGTGTTCATGAGGAGGAAACATCCTGTTCCGTAAGTGTTTTTCAACATGCCTGGCTGGAAGCAGGCTTGCCCAAACAGTGCCGCCTGTTGATCCCCTGCGTCTCCAGCTATAGGTATTTCCACTCCGAAGATATCCTTTGCTGTGTAACCGTACACGTGACTCGACGGCATCACCTGTGGAAGCATTGCCCTCGGTATGTTTAGAAGTTCCAGGATTTCATCGTCCCAATCGAGTTTGTGGATATTGAAGATCATCGTTCTGGAAGCGTTCGAATAGTCCGTGACGTGAACCCTTCCACCTGTGAGATTCCATATGAGCCAGGTGTCAACTGTTCCAAAGAGAACTTCTCCTTTCTCTGCCTTTTCTCTCACTCCCTCGACGTTGTCGAGAATCCACTTGATCTTTGTTCCAGAAAAGTACGCATCGATGACAAGACCAGTTCTTTCTCGAATGAACTCTGAGTATCCTTTTTCCTTCAGCTCATCACAGATGGGAGCGGTTCTTCTACACTGCCAGACTATGGCGTTGTAAACTGGTTTTCCGGTGTTTTTGTCCCAGACGATGGTTGTTTCCCTCTGGTTTGTGATACCTATTGCGGCGATGTCTTCTGGTTTTATCCCTGCTTCTTCGATAGCTTTCTTTGCCACTTCGATCTGTGATTCCCAAATCTCCACGGGATCGTGTTCTACCCACCCCGGTCTTGGATAGATCTGTCTGAATTCTTTGTTGACTTTCGATACCACGTTTCCTTTTTCATCGAAAACGATCGCTCTGGAGCTTGTTGTACCTTGATCGAGAGAGAGAACATATTTCATGAAGACCCCTCCTTTTGCGATAAGATTAGCATCAGAATAACCAGTTATAAAGGCTGGCACCAAGAATGCCTCCAATTATGGGACCTATTATTGGGACCCACGAATAACTCCAATCCGAGTCTCTTTTTCCAGGGATAGGAAGGATAGCGTGTGCCAAACGTGGTCCGAAGTCTCTGGCAGGATTTATTGCATAACCTGTTGGACCACCTAGTGAAAGTCCAATACTCCACACGAGGAAACCAACTAACAGTGGATTCAAACCGTCTGCAAGTTTGTTGGCTCCGATTCCGAGAACACCCATGAGTAGCACCATTGTTCCAATAATTTCTGTTAAAAGGTTTGCTCCATATTTTCTGACAGCAGGTCCTGTACAGAAAACGGCTAATTTTGCATCAGGATCATCTGTTTCTTTCCAGTGAGGGAGATAGGTGAGGTATACTAATATTGCACCAACGAAAGCACCAAGAATTTGCGAGAAGATATAACCAGGAACTTTTGACCATGGGAATTGACCAATGAACGCCAATCCGATAGTTACAGCAGGGTTGATGTGAGCACCGCTGATTCTTCCAACTAGGTAAACCGACATAGCAACAGCTAGACCCCAACCCGTAGTAATCACAATCCAGCCAGAGTTGTGTCCCTTTGATTTCTTTAATACTACGTTTGCTACCACACCGTCTCCTAGGATAATGAGAAGCATTGTACCAAGAAATTCGGCCAGGTACACGGACATTTTCCCAATCCTCCTTGTATGTAAATATTTAACCCCCCAGCAGTATCCATAAACGGATACACACTGGGGGGTCTCTTTTTCTCTAAACCCCAATTATTTACTTTTTTGTTATGCCTCGATGTGAATTATAACAAACCTTTTGTTTTATGTCAATATAGTTACAAAAATCACAATGCAGTTTCATCTTATGTGGAAGTTGTTATTTTCTGTTAAATTTTAAATCTTTCCACGTCTTCTTTCAATTCATCGGAGAGTTTCTTCAGTTCTGTTCCGATGTCTGCTATTCTCTTTGCTGCTTTCTCCTGTTCTGTTATGTTTTCGGACACTTCTTCCACTTCGTCTGCGACCGTTGTGGTTGTCTTGGCAACCGCATCGAGCGCACTGCTCATCTCTTCGGAGGCTGCGCTGAGTTCTTGTGCGCTTGCAGCGATTCCTTCGATTCTCGCGGCGAGGTCTTCTATTCTGGTCACGATCTGGTTGAAGCTTTCGTAGGATTCTTCGACCAGTCTTCTGGCATCTTTCGTGATCTCCACATTTTTCTTCGACATTTCGTTCGTTCTTTCAACACCTTCTCTGATGTTTTCGAGTATCTGGCTGATCTCTTCTGTGGCTTTCTGACTCTCTTCAGCGAGTTTTCTGATCTCATCGGCAACCACCGCAAAGCCTCTTCCCGCTTCTCCTGCTCTTGCTGCCTCTATAGCCGCGTTCAGTGCGAGGAGGTTCGTCTGCTCTGCGATACTCTGGATGGTTCTTACAATCTCCTCGATGTTTCTTGCGCTCTCCGTCACATTCGAAACGACATCGGCCGTTTCTCTGGAATTCTCTGAGACATCTTCCACCTTTTTGACCGCCTCTTCGAGGACCCTCTGACCGTTCCTCGCGAAATCTGCTATGTTGTCTGCGTTTTCCGAGATTTCTTGAATGAGTTTGGAAATGTTCTGAGAGTTGGCGGAAACTTCTTCAGAACCTGATGTGACTTCCTCTATGGACGCGGAAGCGTTCTGAACCTCTTTGCTGATCGTGTCAGAAGCTCTCGCTATCTCTTCAAGGGCACTGCGAAGCTGTTGGGAGAGGGCGAATAGCTCCTCAGAAACTCTTTCCACCTCGTCCTGGGATTTATCGATCTCCTGAACCATCTTTCTGAGATTTCCAACGGTTTCGTTCAATTTCTGCGCTATGAGACCGAACTCGTCCTTCGATTTTATATCAACGGAGACAGACAGATCTCCACTCGATATCTTCTCGAGGGCAGACAAAACGGCTTTCGTCTTTCTCGAAAGCACTCTTCCATAGAAGAAGATCATTATTATCACTGCGATTCCTATTACCGAAACTGTCAGAACATTTCTAAAGATGAGATTTCCGACCGTTACTTTCACATCGTCCACGTATATTCCAGTTCCGACGATCCATCCCCAGGGCTCGAAGAGTTTCACATAAGAAATCTTGGGTTCTGGTTTGTCGCTTCCTGCTTTGGGCCAAGAATAAGAGACGAACCCTTCTCCTTTTTCTTTCGCTACTTTCACCATTTCATTGAACAGGTACACACCGTTCGGGTCCTTGTAGTTGCTCAGATCCTGACCGTTCATTTCTGGTTTGATGGGATGAAACACCATTCTGGGATGGGTGTCGTTGATCCAGAAGTAGTTGTTGTCGTCGTACCGGATCTTTCCTATCAGTGATTTTGCCAGTTCCTGTGCCTGTTCTCTTGTGAGCTCTCCTTTTTGCTCCATTTCGTAGGCTCTCTCCAGAATACCGTACACGGATTCAACCAGGTGTTTTGCTTCTTCTTTTTTCCTTTCCATGATCGAGTTGAAAACGGTTGTGTTCAGAAGAACGTACTGTGTCACGAAAAACGCCAGGACAACCACCACGCCGATTACCAGAACTTTAGAGGCGATACTTCTCATGTCTGAAACCTCCCTGCTGAAATGTTTTTGAAGATTAACTTAGCACTGGAATTATACCATAATGAAAAAAGGGGCTGAACGCCCCTTTTTTTCTTTTCAAGACGTTTTTCATTTCTTCAGAAGATGTTTTATTGTGAGAAGAGACTGAGTGAGATCCTCTTCCACGACTATGACACCTTCTGGAAGGTCGAGATGAACTCCCGTGAAGTTCCATACGGCTTTTATTCCTTTTTCGATGAGAAATTCGGCTGTAGCCTGCGCTCTGTCTTTTGAAACGCACAGTGCGGCTATCTCCGCATCGAACCTTCTGATGACTCTTTCCAGAACGTCCAGTTCTCTGACAGCGAATTCTCCTATGAACTTTCCCACGTTTTCCCTCTCTGTATCGAACACGGCTACGACTTTCACACCGGCTTTCGAAAAGTCCAAGCTCAACAAAGCCCTCGCGAGGTCATTCGCTCCGACAATGATCATGTTAGTGGTGTTGTTCACTCCGAAGAGATCGTCGAGTTCTTTTCTGAGTTCTTCCACATCGTAGCCGACCCTGGGCTTTCCCTGACAGTTAAGATAGGAAAAGTCTTTTCTCACAAGATCCGGGTTTATTTCGAGAAATCTTGCGATTTCGTCGGAGGAGATGTAAGGTTTTTTTGTCGCTTCCAGAACTTTTCGGTACATCTTCAACCTTTCAAAGGTAGATCTTGGAAGGTGTATCATTTCAGCCATTTTTCGAAAGCTCCTCCAGCACCTTCTCAAAAGTGGCACCACCTATGATTTTATCATCCACGATCACGTTTGGAGAAGCACCGCAGTTTTCCACGCAGAACGTTCCCAGCACTTCTATCTTTCCTTCCATATCGTTCTCTTTGACGTAGTCGACAAGCTTTTTCAATATCTCGTAAGACCCTTTCGTGTAACAGGAGGTTCCAAGACAGACTTTCACCGTTCTCTTTTCGCCGTTTGGAACGGGCAGTATTTCCACATCTTTTTCCGGGTATCTTCTCCTCGGTCGGTAGGTGGTGTGGAGAATTTCGTGTCTTGTGTGTTCGTCTTTCAGATCTTCCTCGTAGAGTTTCATGAGAAAGAGGTTTTCCACGGGTGTGAGGAGAGATTTTATTCCCATGGTGTCTCTTAGCACTTTTGCCCTGTGTTCTCTGATTCTGGAATCGTTCGGGTAAGGCTGTCCTCCCCCACCCACACATCCGTAGTTACAGGCCATTACTTCGATAATCTCCACGTCTTTTCTTTCTTCGAGGAACTTCTTCACCTTACCAAGACCGTATATGACAGCTCCTTTGAAAGACGTACCATCTTTGAGTGTAACTTCCGCTACCCTGATGCCATCTTCCGGAGATTTTACATCGACTTTTTCTATGCCGATTTCCTCGTTCAACACAGAAAGAACACAGGAGAAGACCCCACCGGCTTTTCCAAAACCGAGACCCGCCTGCGAAGACACTCCGTAAGGTCTGTCGAACGGCTGGGGTTCTACTCTGTTTATGTCTATTCTGCTCATCTTGATGAGTTGAGCGAGTTCCCTTGTTGTGAGGACAATGTCAACGATTCCTTCGTGTTCTTCTCTTTCTGCTTCGAACTTTTTAGCGGTACACGGCATGAACGAAACGAGGAAGATCTTTTCTTCGGGAACACCGAGTTTTCTTGCGTAGATCTTCTTTATCACCGTACCGAGTGCCTGTTGAGGTGATTTCACGCTCGAGAGATTCTGAAGGTACTGAGGATAGGTGTGCTCAGCGTGCTTCACCCATGCGGGACAGCATGAGGTGAACTGTGGAAGTCTTTCTCCTTTTTTGAGTCTTTCATAGAACTCGTGGGCTTCTTCGTAGGCGACAAGGTCTGCTCCGAACGACACATCGAAGACTTTATCGAAGCCTATCGTTTTCAGGAAAGAGACGAGTTTTTCCGCCATTGCGACGTCTTCGTCTATTCCAAACTCTTCCTGAATCGCAGCCCTCACCGCAGGTGCGATCATTCCTATCACGATCTTATCGCTTTCGAGAGCTTCGATCAACTTGTCTATGTCGTTTCTGATGCTCAGAGCTCCCGTTGGACAGTAGGCTACACACTGTCCGCAGAGCACACACTCCGTCTCTATGAGGGGAGTATCAAAAGCGGTTGTCACAACGCTTTCAAAACCGCGCTTTGCGAACTCGATAACACCGACTCCCTGAATTTCTTCACACACGCGAACACAGTCACCGCAGAGAATACACTTGGATGTATCTCTCACTACCGGAGCGGATTCGTCCCTGACGTGTTCTTTCTTGAGAGCCTCGAATCTGATCTTTCTTATGCCGAAGTCTTCAGCGTACTTCTGAAGTTTACAGCTTCCGTTTCTATCGCAGGTGGTGCAGTCCCTGTTGTGAGTTGCGAGGATGAGTTCGAGGATGTTTCTTCTCATTTCGTATATTTCGGGGGTGTTCGTTTTTACCTTCATACCTTCGTACGGTTTCAGGGTACAGGAAGTGGTGATCTGACCGTTGATCTCCACAAGACACATTCTACAGGCTCCATATATAGAAGCCTCCGAAAGATAACACAGATTCGGAATCTCTATCCCCACGTTCTTCAGCGCTTCAAGGAGGTTACGCTCGTTGTCATTTATGATAACTTCTCTTCCATCAACGTAAATTTTCATTTTTCTTCCCTCCTCAGACAAGCTCTATGGCTTTGAACGGACATTTACTCGCACAGAGACCGCACTTTACACACTTTTCCTGATCTATCGTGTACGGTTTTCCTCTTTCTCCGGTTATGGCGTTCTGTGGACAGGATCTGGCACAGAGTCCACAACCTTTACAGATATCTGGATTGATGACGTATTTCTTGAACGCCGTGCACATTCCGCTTGGACATTCTCCTTCGATGTGTGCAATGTACTCCTCTCTGAAGAGCTTCAGTGTACTGAGAATGGGGTTGGGAGCGGTCTTTCCGAGTCCACAGAGAGAAGCGGTCTTTATTGTTTTTGAAAGGTGTTCGAGAGTTTTGAGATCCTCGTATGTGGCTTTTCCGTGGGTGAACTTCTCCAATATGTTGTACGCCTGCATGGTTCCTTCCCTGCACGGCACGCACTTTCCACAGGATTCCCTCTTGGTGAAATCGAGGAAGAACCTTGCAACCTCTACCATACACGTTTTCTTTGTAATCACGACTATTCCACCGGATCCTACCATCGCATCAGCTTTTTTCAGTGTGTCGTAATCGAGGGGCATGTCGATGAAATCTTCGGAAAGACACGCTCCGGACGGTCCTCCAATCTGAACCGCTTTGAACTCTTCTCCTTCAACGAATCCTCCACATATGTTGTAGATGATATCTCTCAGGGTGGTGCCGAATTCAACTTCGATGATACCGGTGGCTTTGAGGGGACCGGCAACGGAGAACATCTTGGTTCCCGGTGAATTTTCCGTTCCGCGTTTTCTGTAGTTTTCTACACCGTCTCTGAGTATTCTTGGTATGTTCGCGTATGTTTCCACGTTGTTTATGAGGGTGGGTTTACCCCAGAGACCAGACTGAGCCGGGAACGGTGGCTTTGGTCTGGGCATACCTCTTTTCCCTTCTATGGAAGCGAGCAGTGCTGTTTCTTCACCGCAGACGAACGCGCCGGCACCTTCCTTCACCTCGAGGTCGAAAGAGAATCCAGTACCGAGTATGTTTTCCCCAAGAAGACCGAGTTTTCTGGCATCTTCTATGGCTTTTTTGAACATTTTGACTGCGAACGGATACTCAGCCCTTATGTAAGCGTAGCCTTTCTGTGCACCAACCGCGTAACCCGCTATTATCATTCCCTCGAGAACGAGATGGGGGTCTCTCTCGAGAAGGGTTCTGTTCATGAACGCTCCGGGATCTCCTTCGTCACCGTTGCAGACGACGAACTTTATATCACCCTGCGCTTTTCTGGTGAATTCCCATTTGAGACCTGTTGGAAATCCTCCTCCACCTCTTCCTCTGAGACCGGATGCCTTCACCGTTTCTATGATTTCTTCCGGTGTCATTGAAGTGAGGGCTTTGACGAGAGATTCGTATCCACTCCGTGCGATGTAGTCTTCTATGCTGTCACACTCGGACTCACCTATGGCCTCCATGATGTAGAAATCCTGATTTTTGAAAAGCGTGGTGTCCTCTATTCTGGGAACCTTTTCCCCCGTGAGGGGATCCGTCAGAAAGAGTCTTTCTATGGGTTCACCCTTGAGGACGGTTCTGTCCACGATCTCCGGGACGTCTTCAGGTGCAACGTTTGAATAGAAGAACCTGTAGGGCATGATCTTCACGAGGGGACCGGAAGAACACCTTCCACAGCACCCTGTTCTGTTCAACGTGACTTTGTCATCATCGATCTTTTCCAGCGTGACCTGTCCGAGGAGGTTTCTCTTTTTGAGCTCTTCTTCGAAAGCGCTGTAAACTTTGAGAGCACCTTTCGCGGTACAGCCAGTTCCGACGCAGACGTATATAGAGACACCGTTCAGTTTTTTCTCTCTCAGGGTTTTCAGTTTGTTTGCGTACTGGACGAACTCTTTCGCGTTCTTAAACATTGGCGCTCTCCCTCTCTTTCTCTTTTATTTTTCTCAGGATTTCTTTCACCTTATCGGCCGTGAGGTTTCCATAGACCTCACCGTTTATCACCATGACCGGTGCGAGCGCGCAGGCTCCGAGGCATCCAACCTGATCGAGACTGAACATTAGATCTTCCGTGACGTTTCCAGGAGTGAGACCCGTTTCTTCTTCGATTGCTTTGAGTACTTCTGGAGATCCTGCCATGTGACAGGCAGTCCCATCGCACACCATGATTGTGTACTTTCCTTTTGGTTTCAGAGAGAACTGAGCGTAGAAGGTCGCCACTCCGTAGATCTTTGCGGGAGGAATTCCCATAGCGGTGCTCACGTAGTTGATCACATCCTCTGGAAGGTACCTGTAGATCTCCTGGATCTCGAGGAGGATCTTTATCAGATTCTCTCTCTTGTAACCGTATTTCTTCAAAATTTCTTCGACCTTTTCGAAGTGTCTTTCCAACGCCAACACCTCCTAACAGTATTGAACGTTCACTATTTTTCCCTTTTCCCGAAGGATCTGAGCGATATCCTTGACTAGTCTGAACTTCAAAGAGATATCGTGGCTGAACAGAGGATTCTGATGAGCTGGGTTTATTGCCCTTCCAACGAAAAAGTTGATTTCATCGGCTTCCAGAAGACTTTTGACGATGAACTTCGCACCGTATCCCAATTCTTCTGATTGCCCTTCGAGGTACCTGAACACCTGAGTCAGGGTGACGATTCCTTCCGTCATGAGATCGATTCCTTCCATGTATCCAACAGGCGGAGAGTTTTCCGAGAGGGTGTACAGATCGATCTCAACTTTCTTTCCCGTAACCCTTTCAAAGATCTGACCTGTTGTTCCTCCACAAACGATCTTTTTTCCAGGAAGGCTGAGAAACGTCCTCACGTACTCTTCGTCTTTTTTTCTGTCCTCAGGTGGTCCGACGAACAGATTCAGAATGCGCTTTTCACGGAAATTCAAACAGGCAACGAGCGTATCGTCACCTCTCACTTCCTGATCCAGTTTTTCTGCGAGCTTTACAAAGTGCCTGACGATGTTTTCGGGAGAAACGTGGTTTTTCAGAAGATGCTTCATCTCTTTTTCTATGTTTTCCACACCGAAACCCAGTGGAAAAAGATCCGTTCCCATTCCCGCCTGAGAGAGCCCATCCGTTGCCAGAAGGAGTAGAGTTCCAGCTTCAGATCGAAACTGCCACACGAAGACCTTTTTTCCCTCTATCTCGAGTCCCTGTTTCTCAGGAAAGACCCTTCTTTCTCCTTTGAACAGCATCACAACCGGAAACTCGTATTCGACGACGGTGCAGGTATTGTTTTTGAAGTCACACACCACAGAACACAAATTGGAGTAGCTGATTTTTCTCACTCTGCAAATGGGAAGTGTCGCGAGGATCGTTCTGAACACATCTGTTACAGGAAGACCGTTCATCAACATCGTGGAGGCTATGGTCGCTGTGAGAGTCGAGAGAATACTCGCTTTTATTCCGCTTCCCAGTCCGTCGGAAACGCTGACCACTATTTTTTCACTCTCTCTCTTGACCTTTATCGAGTCTCCACACACCTCTTCGCCTTTTTTGTTTTTCGAGGCAAAGAAGACATCACAGGTCAGCATTTTCTCCCTCCATGAACATCTTCAGTTCCATGAAACTGCTCTTGGTTTCCGCGATAGATTCACCGAGTATTCCAGCAATTTCTTGAGCGATTCTCATTTGTTTGTTCAGCATTTCTTCGACTTTTCTGAGTGTTTCCCTTTTTACCTTGTCGAGTTCTTCGTCTTTCAGTTTTTCCTGTGTGATATCCACTAGCATGATGACTTCTTCTCCATCCTCGAGAGAAAATTCCTTCACGAAGAAGAATCTCTTTCCTTCGATGGTGAGAGTTTCTCCCACAGAGCCCTTCGCACGTTCCAGGATCTCTGGATAATTCTGGATCAGTTCCCCGGCTACCCTGTTTCTGTAGATCACTTTTTCGTCTTTCAAAACGAATACAGCGTTCGGAGACTCTTCAACGACCCTGTAACTGGAAGATTTGACCAGATCAAGCAGGTACACAAAGCACATCTCCTTTTCCGCTTTTCCAAGGACCACGGCCCTGGCTTTTTCACGGCACGAATCGTATCCACACGCACCGCAGTTCAATTCTTTGGATGGATCGTCTTTACCTATGGACACGAGAACCTTTTTTATTTCCTCTTCTGGAACTTCCACGTTCCTGGACTTGTTTCTGTAGCTCCTGAAGGTATCGATCTTGAGGTGATTCACTTCGGTTCTTTTGGGAGTTTCTTCTGCCATTCAAGAAGTCTTTCTTTTCCGTTGCTTTTTTTCTTCATCACAGGTCCGTTCAAACAGCTGCCGTAGCATGCAGAAGCCTCTATGAAAACACTTTTGTATTCATCTATCCTGGAAAAGACTCTCATCAGGTTCTCGACGCCTTCAACCACGAGCTTTTTTTCCCATGGAACAGAAACGGTGTAGCCTATACCATCTGTTGTCGGATAAAACCGAGCCCTGTCTGGATACGGACCGTCCGGAAGAGCTTCTTTTCCTTCTCTTTCTTCGAGGATCTCCTCGAGTTCTTCGAAGGTGAGTGCAACGTCAACGAGGTCGCTTTCGGATTTCTTTGCTATGCATGGTCCAACAAACACAATTGGGAAGTCACCGTATCGTGTCTTCAAAAACTTCGCGTGCGTCATCAGAGGAGAATCAACGGGTGCAAAGTACTTCAAAACATTAGGAAAATGTTTCTCAGCGAGATTCACAACCACAGGGCAGGCCGTTGTTATGAAGGGACCGGAGTGTTTTTCAAAGACCTCTTCGTACCTTCTGGAAACGATCTCCGCACCCACGGCTGTTTCCTGAACTACCACAGCACCCATCTCTTTCAGAACACCGATAACTTTCAGAGGATTTTCAAAGTAAGCGAAGAAAGACGGTGCTATTGAAACAAGAAACGGTTCGGACAAACTCAGAAATCTTTCGACGTCTTTCCGATAACTTCTCGCATTCTGAGGACAGATATCCAGGCAAGATCCGCAAAAAACACATTCTTCTTCTAAGACTGTCGATTTTCCAGATTTGAAAGATATGGCTTTAACGGGACAGTTTCTCAAGCACTTGTAGCAGTATCTGCAGTCCGTTTCTCTTGAGAATATGAGTTCAGCCATTTTGAAGCACCTTCTTTAGAATTTCCTCAGCATTTTCGGGAGTTACTCTGCTGAACAATCGGCCATCTATTTCAACGCAGACTCCCTGAGAACAGTTTCCAAAACACAATGAGCCGTACAGCTTGAAGTTGTATTTCTTTTGAAGCTCTTGAAATCTCCTGACAACCTCGTAAGATCCCTTCAAATGACAAGAACTCCCCATACACACTCTCACAATCATGTCCATCGTTCCTTTCAAATCGTGAACCTTTTCACGTTATATTTTTCACTATTTTTCAGGAGAAGTCAAGGGAATGCTCTATGTTGTTACCTACTTCACAAGTTTTGTAAACAAACTGATTCACTAAAAAGAAAACTATTGGTAAAGCACTTGAAATATATGACTGTAAAAACGTGATATAATAGAAACGGCTCTTACATTACACTCTTACCATGTTACTTTCCTTCCATATCAAAAACAAAAGCTAAGGAGGTGAAACATATGGTCAAGGTCCTGATCCTCGGTCAGGGCTACGTTGCCAGTACATTCGTTGCCGGACTTGAAAAGCTCAGGAAAGGGGAAATAGAACCTTACGGAGTGCCCCTTGCAAGGGAACTTCCCATCGGCTTCGAAGACATCAAGATTGTTGGAAGCTACGACGTGGACAGAG
This sequence comes from Thermotoga maritima MSB8, assembly GCF_000008545.1. Taxonomy (NCBI): domain Bacteria; kingdom Thermotogati; phylum Thermotogota; class Thermotogae; order Thermotogales; family Thermotogaceae; genus Thermotoga; species Thermotoga maritima. Next base: position 1,435,115 of record NC_000853.1, on the reverse strand, counting down.
CGAAGATTGGAAAGAAACTGAGCGAAGTGGTGAAGCAGTACTGGAACGATGTTGACTCGCTGACGAGTGATCCTGAGATTCGCAAAGGAGTACACCTTGGAAGCGTGAGGAACCTCCCCATCGAAGCTGAAGGTCTCGAAGACAGCATGACTCTGAAGGAAGCAGTTGATACTCTCGTCAAGGAATGGACAGAACTCGATCCCGATGTGATCGTGAACACCTGTACTACAGAAGCTTTCGTGCCCTTCGGGAACAAAGAAGATCTTCTGAAAGCTATCGAAAACAACGACAAAGAGAGACTCACTGCAACTCAGGTGTACGCTTACGCAGCGGCACTGTACGCGAACAAGCGTGGAGGAGCGGCTTTTGTGAACGTTATTCCGACCTTCATAGCGAACGACCCGGCTTTCGTTGAACTCGCGAAGGAGAACAACCTCGTCGTTTTCGGAGACGACGGTGCTACCGGTGCCACACCGTTCACAGCGGACGTTCTCAGCCATCTTGCCCAGAGAAACAGGTACGTCAAAGATGTTGCGCAGTTCAACATAGGAGGGAACATGGACTTTCTGGCACTCACAGACGATGGAAAGAACAAGAGTAAAGAATTCACCAAATCCAGTATAGTGAAGGACATTCTCGGTTACGATGCACCGCATTACATAAAACCTACAGGGTATCTTGAACCACTTGGAGATAAAAAGTTCATAGCCATTCACATCGAGTACGTGAGTTTCAACGGTGCTACAGATGAGCTCATGATAAACGGAAGAATAAACGACAGCCCGGCTCTTGGAGGTCTCCTTGTTGACCTTGTGAGACTCGGAAAGATCGCACTCGACAGGAAGGAGTTCGGAACGGTCTACCCAGTGAACGCCTTCTACATGAAGAACCCGGGACCGGCGGAAGAAAAGAACATCCCAAGAATCATTGCTTACGAGAAGATGAGAATCTGGGCGGGATTGAAACCGAAGTGGCTGTGAGGGGCTTGAGCCCCTCATTTCTTTTCGTGGGGGTGGTTCTGTGAGAGAGGCCATTGTGCTGGCTTCCGGAGCTGGAAAAAGACTCAGATCGGTTACCGGAGACGTTCCGAAGGTCTTTTACAGGTTCGACGGTTGTGAGCTCGTAAAATATCCGATGATCTCCCTGATGAAAAACGGTGTTGAAAGATTCGTTCTTGTCGTCTCAGAGGGCTATAGAGATCTCGGAGAGAAGGTTCTGAATGATCTGGGTGTCGAGGGGATTGTCGTTGAGAACAAAAAGGTGGAACTCGGCAACGCGTATTCTTTCTTCCTGAGTGAACCTTACGTGGAGAGCGAGAAATTCTTTCTCTCGTGTGGCGATTCTCTCTTTCCACCTGAGGCACTGAAAAGTGCTTTCAGTGAGGATGAATTCCATATAAAACTCGGTGTGAGTAAGAGAAGTGACCTGATAGATCCTGAAGAGGCGAGTAAAGTATTAGTAAATGAAGATCGGATCGTTAAGATCGGAAAGAGAATCGATGAGTACAACTATTTCGACACGGGTGTTTTTGTGATGACGAAAAAGGTTTACAGCCTCAAGGAGAGTTTTTCGTGGACTGAGGAAATTTCTCTGTACCATGTGCTGCAGAAGGCGGTTGACACGGGCATGATCGTTAAGGTGTTCGATTTTGGAAATGCTCTGTGGACAGAAATAGACTCTCCCGAGGATTTGAATGAAAAGGTTTATGAGTTGATGAAAAAGATAAAGGAGGGAGTGGCATGCTGAGAAAATCCACCGATGGGTGGATTTCTTCTCTGATAAACAGGAGATTTTCCTCAAGGATCACAAATCTCATTCTCGAAAAAAACTGGCAGATAACACCCAACCAGATGTCTTTCATCAGCTTTCTTGTTGGTGTTCTCGCGTTTCCGTTTTATCTTCTCAAGCTTCCGTGGATCGCAGGAATTCTTGTTCAGGTCTCTTCTGTTCTGGACGGAGTGGATGGAGAGCTCGCACGCGCAAGAAACATGTCTTCAAACTGGGGGGCTTTTTTCGATACGATGTTGGACAGGTTCGTGGATATACTGGCCGTTCTTGGGCTGTCTCTTTACGGTTGCTTGAAAGATGGTCCCTCTCTTTCCTTACTCCTCTGGTCAGTTCTTGCCGTCAGCGGTTCTCTCATGGTGAGTTACCTTCACAGTGTTGGGAAGGTGTTTGGTACCCACCCGGCTCTCGTCGGAAAGCTATCCGGTTTTGCCTCCAGGGATGTTAGGTTGTTCGTTGTATTCGTTTTTTCTCTCTTTGGAATGCATCTTCCTGCTCTTGTAGTTATCTCGATCCTGTCGTATGTTTACACTACTGGGAAATTCGTGGAACTTCTGGTGCTCAACAGGTGATTTCGTGTTAGACTCAATTTGAGGTGATGAATGTGCTGGAGCTCATCGATGTGTGGTATGAGGTAGAGGGAAAGGCTATTTTGAAGGGAATAAACGCTCGCTTCGAAAAACAAAGGGTTTACTCCATACTGGGAACCAACGGTGCAGGGAAAAGCACTCTCGCCTATTTGATCATGGGGCTTGAGGGCTACAGACCCACCAGGGGAAAGATACTCCTCGACGGTGAGGACATCACCGATCTTTCCGTAACAGAGAGAGCCAAAAGAGGGATCACCCTCATGTGGCAGGAGCCCGCTCGATTCACAGGAATCAAGATCAGAGACTATTTGACTCTCGGCGGAAGAAGAAAAGTATCGAAAGAGGAGCTCGAAAGGGTCTTAGAACTCGTTGGTTTGAATCCGGCACTCTACTTGGAAAGAAACGTCGATGAAAAGCTGAGCGGTGGAGAGAGAAAGAGGGTAGAACTGGCGAGTATTCTTCTTATGAAACCTAGATACACCATCCTCGATGAGCCAGACTCCGGGATAGATATTATGAGTCTTGAGATGATAGAGAAGGTTCTCTCGGAACTCGTGAGTGCGGGTGGCTCTGTGATCTTAGTCACTCACAGGGAAGAAATCGCACTGGAGAGCGACTACGCCTTTCTCATCTGTCACGGCTCCATCTTGAAAGAAGGAAACCCGTCTGAAATCGTGCAGTTCTACAAAAACAGCTGTGACAGATGTGATCATCCGAATGAACCATCAGGGGAGATGATCGTATGATCGTAAAAGACTACAGAAGAGAATTCGAAGCACTGGCAAAGGCCTACGAAAAGGCAGGGGGAGACGTTTCGAAGTTCCTCGACAGGAGGATAGCCTCCATCATAATAAGCGGTGACAAGGTCATAGGACTCAACGGTGTGGAGGGAGTAGAACTCACTCCCTACAGGATAGAGAACGGTGTTCAGGTGGACATGAGGATAAAAGAAGGTGTGGTGGTGGAGTATCCCGTCCACGTGTGTACGGGGTACTTAGAAAAGAAAGGACTGCAACGTGTTGTGTTCAATATAAGGCTCGAGAAAAACGCGAAAGCGATCTTTGTGGCACACTGTGTTTTTCCGTGGACCGAAGATTTCACACACGACGCCTTGATGAACGTGGAACTGGAAGAAGGAGCGTGGATGGAGTACCACGACGAGCACACGCACAGTGAAACGGGTTCTATAAATCTGATCACCAGATCGATAGCAAGAGTTGGAGAAAGAGCGGTTTACCGAAACACCTTCACTCTCGTGAAAACAAGAATAGGAACGCTGAGGGTCTTCATGGATGCTTCACTTGAGAAAGATGCCGTTGGAGAACTCTACACGAAAGTAAAGGCCGTTGAAGACGACGATGTGGAAGTGAAGGAGATCCTGAGACTGAACGGAATGGGAGCGAGGGGACTCGCCAAAACGAACGCAGTTGCAATCGACAGAGCGAAAGTTTCTGTGGTGAACGAGGTTTACGGGAACGCGCCGCACACGAGAGGCCACGTGGAATGTCTTGAGATCGCAAAGGGAGATGGAGTGGACGTGAGAGCTCTTCCTGTGCTGGTTGTGAAGAACGATTCTTCTGAGCTAACCCACGAGGCTTCCATAGGAAGGGTGAACGCGAAACAGCTTGAAACACTCATGGCCAAAGGCCTTACAGAAGAGGAAGCGACCGAAATGATCATAAAGGGTATTTTGACATGATGGAGATTTTGTTGTAAAATCCATAAACGGATGGGTGCGTAGCTCAGGGGGAGAGCGCTTCCCTCACGAGGAAGAGGTCGCAGGTTCGAATCCTGCCGCACCCACCAGCAGGCTCCCTCAGGGGAGCCGTTAATTTTTTTAGAGGGAGGGATCGAATTGGACAGACTGGACTTTTCTATAAAGCTTTTGAGAAAGGTGGGACACCTCCTCATGATACACTGGGGGAAGGGTGGACAACGTCGAGAAAAAAACCGGTTTCAAGGACATAGTCACAGAGATAGACAGAGAAGCCCAGAGAATGATAGTCGATGAGATAAGAAAATTCTTCCCTGACGAAAACATCATGGCCGAAGAAGGAATATTCGAAAAAGGAGACAGGCTCTGGATAATAGACCCGATAGATGGAACGATAAACTTCGTTCACGGCCTTCCGAACTTTTCCATCTCTTTGGCCTACGTTGAAAACGGAGAAGTCAAGCTAGGGGTCGTCCACGCCCCTGCTCTCAACGAAACACTCTACGCTGAGGAAGGAAGCGGTGCCTTCTTCAACGGTGAGAGAATCAGAGTGTCTGAGAACGCCAGCCTCGAAGAGTGTGTTGGTTCCACTGGTAGCTACGTGGATTTCACCGGGAAATTCATCGAGAGGATGGAAAAGAGGACCAGAAGGATTCGGATTCTTGGAAGTGCCGCGCTGAACGCCGCTTACGTTGGTGCAGGAAGGGTTGACTTTTTCGTCACCTGGAGGATAAATCCCTGGGATATAGCAGCCGGTCTGATAATCGTGAAGGAAGCGGGAGGAATGGTCACGGATTTCTCCGGAAAGGAAGCAAACGCTTTCTCGAAGAATTTCATCTTCTCGAACGGGTTGATCCACGATGAAGTGGTGAAAGTTGTTAACGAGGTGGTAGAAGAAATAGGAGGAAAGTGATATGTTCAAGCCGAATTATCACTTTTTCCCGATAACAGGCTGGATGAACGATCCGAACGGTTTGATCTTCTGGAAGGGAAAATATCATATGTTCTATCAGTATAATCCCAGAAAACCTGAGTGGGGAAACATCTGCTGGGGCCACGCGGTGAGCGACGATCTCGTTCACTGGAGACACCTTCCCGTTGCTCTATATCCCGACGATGAAACACACGGAGTGTTCTCTGGAAGCGCTGTCGAGAAAGATGGGAAAATGTTTCTCGTGTACACCTACTACCGCGATCCGACACACAACAAAGGAGAAAAAGAAACCCAGTGTGTGGCTATGAGTGAAAACGGATTGGATTTCGTAAAGTACGATGGAAACCCGGTCATATCTAAACCCCCAGAGGAAGGGACGCACGCCTTCAGAGACCCGAAGGTGAACAGAAGCAACGGTGAGTGGCGAATGGTACTGGGATCTGGTAAAGATGAGAAGATTGGAAGAGTGCTTCTCTATACCTCAGATGACCTTTTTCACTGGAAGTACGAGGGTGTGATCTTCGAAGATGAAACCACAAAAGAAATAGAGTGTCCCGATCTTGTGAGAATTGGAGAGAAAGATATCCTCATATACTCGATAACGAGTACAAACAGCGTTCTGTTTTCCATGGGAGAGTTAAAGGAAGGAAAACTGAATGTCGAAAAGCGGGGGCTTCTCGATCACGGAACGGATTTCTACGCTGCTCAAACTTTCTTTGGAACAGACAGAGTTGTAGTTATCGGATGGCTTCAAAGCTGGTTGAGAACAGGGCTTTACCCGACAAAACGAGAAGGATGGAACGGTGTCATGAGTCTTCCTAGGGAGCTGTATGTAGAAAACAACGAGTTGAAGGTGAAACCGGTGGATGAACTCTTGGCTCTCAGAAAGAGAAAGGTTTTCGAAACTGCAAAGTCCGGAACATTTCTGCTGGATGTCAAGGAAAACAGTTATGAAATTGTGTGTGAATTCAGCGGAGAAATCGAACTTCGAATGGGAAATGAATCTGAAGAAGTGGTGATAACGAAGAGTCGAGACGAATTAATCGTGGATACAACGAGATCTGGTGTTTCAGGTGGAGAAGTTAGAAAGTCGACAGTCGAAGATGAAGCTACAAATAGAATACGAGCTTTCTTGGATTCGTGTTCTGTAGAATTTTTCTTCAACGACTCCATAGCTTTTTCCTTTAGGATCCATCCAGAGAACGTTTACAACATTCTTTCTGTCAAATCGAACCAAGTGAAACTCGAAGTCTTTGAACTCGAGAACATATGGTTGTGACGTTAGACAACACTTTGAAAGCAAAGCCTATCTTTGTTTTATGCATCAAAACCAGATTAGTTCCAATCATTCACAAAGTGGGTGATGCGTGTGACTGGCAGTGGAAGGACGATACAGAGTATGCAATTACCGGTAACGAAAAATTTCATGCGGGTTTGTGGTACCGGAAGCTATGCGTTAAAAAGGGAATAATGGATGATATGAAGAGACAATATGAAGAGAATTTGTGGTAATCGATGACATGTAAGTGCTTTGAATTCAGGAAGTTAACAGTTAATTTCTAACACATTGAGGAATACCTTCTTTCATCTATTTGTGAAACATAGAACTAATCGATTTTTACCAGAAACACCCCAAAATGCCCCGACGTAGGTTGATATAATTTATCTTCTGTTTTTTGCTTGTGTTCTTTCGTTGTTGAACTATGCAATTATTCCATTTTTCCAAACAGTACTTGAAGGTGCTCTCTTGTGTGTTAGAATGGTTTATGGAAAGAGAGAATATGGAAGTTCAAAAAACATCTTGCTTTCAGAGTGTGTTTGTGGTATAAATTCTCCTGAACTCAATGGGGTTTCAATAATTCCTTAGAGGTATGGAAACCCATCTTCTTAATAGTGTAGTCTGCTACAAGCTCGGTTTCAATAATTCCTTAGAGGTATGGAAACTGTTTTTCGGCTTTCCCATCGCCGGCATCACAAGATGTTTCAATACTTCCTTAGATGTACGAAAAAAATAACCCCCACATGAGTGGGGGAATGTTTTTGTTATAGACTCTCAGATCAAAAGATCACGTAAGTTCCCTTCTTTTTCACAAACTCTACAAATCTTCTGTAAGTTGGATGGACAGAGAGCGTGCTCGAATCTCCCGTTGCTATCAGTTTTCTTTTCGCCCGTGTGAGTGAGACGTTGAGTCTTCTCAGATCTTCGAGGAACCCTATTTCACCGTTTTTGTTTGAACGCACAAATGAGATGATGATGACCTCTTTTTCCCTTCCCTGAAAACCATCCACACTGTGTACTTCTACTTTCGCTTCGATCAACTCCCTTATGAGATTCACCTGATCATCGTAGGGAGTGATGATCCCGATCCAATCCTCCTTCACCCCCATAGAGAGAAGCTTTTCCACAACCTCTTTTACGATTTGTGCTTCTAATGGATTCTCTCTCGAGGGAGAGTCTTTCCTTTGCCTTTCAAATCTGTCAGATCTGTTCTTTGTGTCTATGAAGACCAGAACGTTTTTTGGGGAGAGAACAATAGCCTTTGTTATTTCGGTAAGTGCCGAAAGGTTAGCTTCTTCAGGTATTTCAGGGTCAAAATCTCCAAAGATATTCACTTCATGTATACGAACAACGTTTTTTGGTATTTTGTATCTAACCTCTCGTTTCTTCGAATCGGGGCGGAGGTGATAAATTTCAAATTCAAACTCAGGAAGATTAGAAATAAGAGTTTGAATCCAGCTCGATACTCCCCCTGTAATATAAGGATAGGTACCCTCAGCGATAAGTCCTACTCTCATAATCTTTCAATGCCTCTGGCGGTTGTATTCCCTCTATCACATTCATTTCGTCGAGTTCCAAGTCGGATCGAGCAGCGTACGGTATACATCCATTTCTTTTGGCCTTCTCGTAGTAATCCAGAATCCGGCTTATGTTTTCAAAAGAATCAGAACCGTCATCGACGTAATCAACAGAGAGAATGAATTTTCCCTTTCGATTCAATCTAATGAGGTATTCCAATCTACTCTTTGTCTCGTTTTCTTCAAGAGGGATTGTTTTCAAATAAAACAGGTTCTCAACAGCCCATCCCGAAACAGTCGAGGCAAGCTGGCCATCATCGAAATCGAGAATGTTCTCACCGTTTTGAGGTATTATCAGCATGTCTGGTTTTCTCTCTCTGACGTATTCAGCAATTTCCAGCACGAAATTTATCATTTTTCTGGCAGCACTTCGTCTTGAAATAACACCTTCTTGAGCCCAGTATTCAAAAGAATCGATCCTATCTAAGTAGATTCCCTTGAATCCCTGATCGATGACTCTATCGAGGTATGAAAACACGATTTCTTTCCATTCATTGTACCAGTATTTGACAAAATAGTTCCCTGGCCAAGCAGGATCTTCTTCACCTAACCACTCAGGAGTGTTCGTGTACCAACTTTCTTTCCAGTAAAAGCGATAGTCCTCCGCCTGACCAATGTTGACGTAAGCAACAGGAACAACTCCCGCATCTACCATGATTTTAATCTCTTCAGGTGAATATTCTCCACTTTCACTTCCGTCTTTTGAGTAATCTATAACGGCAATTTCAAAGCCGGATGAAGATATCTCCACGGGATCAGCGTTCTGGAGTTGATAAAGCCAATTGTCAAAAGGCATGAACCATCCCTCTGTTGACATAACCGTTGAGCAGGAGGAAATGAAAAACAATGATACTATAATAATGAACAGAATGTTTTTGAGGTGAGACATATGAGAAAATTCCTCCTTTTGATTCTTGTTCTGCTTGCGTTCCCCTTCTTTTCTAAGACTCTCCTCCTCTACAAAGGTTCTGAAGGAGGCTATGGTTACAATATCCTTTCATGGTTAGCTCCGGAGCCGGAAGTTCTGGGGGAGGATTACGAGTTTGTAGACGTGGAAAAATCACTGCCCGATTTTGAGGACTACGATTTCGTCATTACCTGTTACTATTCTTCCTCGATGCCCGGTGCGAAGAAATATTTGAAAAAACTGGTTGATTTTCTTTTGAATGGAGGCAAGCTGTTCATCATAAACAATCTGGGGGCGTTCGAAGATTCTTCTGGGGACAATCCCTCTCTGAGCGATATAAACACTCTTCTGAACCTTTTGGGTGTGTCTTTCAGATACGGTTGGCGACAGGAGACGGTTTTTAGCTACGAGATCGAAGATGGATATCTCATAAAACTTCCCTCATTTCCCGTTAAAAAAGCATTCGATGGTTTCGAAGTGTTTTCTTCGAATGTCAAAATAGTGTCGTACGCTGTTACGAAGAAAGGAAAGCATCCGGTAATCTTCTACGGACCTTTTGGCGGCATGGCGCTTTTCGATCACGCTTTCAATGAGAACGGTGAACCTGTTGTTGATTTAAGAAAAATTGTCATGGATATTGTCGGCGGTTATCGTGAAAACAAAGTGCTGATGCTCGATGAAAATCATCACATAAGGAAGATGTTTGAGTATGCCCTCTTTGAAGTTGATAGTTCTCGATCTGGTGTTCTTCAAAAATACAGAGCAATCGTGATTCCGGACGTATCCTTTTTGGAAGAAAAGGAAATAAAATCCTACTTAGAGAACGGCGGTGTTGTAATACTGGTGGGAAGTGGAACGCATTACATTCAGGGAGAAGTTGTTCTGGAAAAAGAGAATCTGTACATTCCTCAAGATATCACCGTTGGTGAGAGAAAAGTGGGCTACATCCCAGCACCCGAGAACGCGAAAGCATTCATAACAATTAGCGGGACACCTGTTTCTTGGATGGAGAAGAGGGAAAAGGGTGCTTTCGTCTTTTTCCCTGAGGATCTTTTGGAAAAGTGGTCGAGAGGCATTCTATTCAACGAGTTTCTCGAAGCGTCCGATTTTGTGATATCTCCTATGGTAAACGCTTTTTCCGTCTTTCTTGACGATTTTCCACTTCCTGCATATGGTATCGAATACGATATTTTAGGTACAACCGATGAAATCTTCTATTATAAAATCTGGTGGCGTGATATGAAAGAACTTTGTGAGGATTTTTCTATAAAACCCATCACCGCTCTTGTAACGAGTTACGAGCAGAAGACAGATTACAACGGCTTTTTTGAGTTCCTTGAAAAGGATAGTTCCCTTAAGGTTTTGAAGAACCTCATCGAAGACGAAAGGGTGGATACAGGGATTCATGGTTACAATCATGTGCCACCGAAATCAGAGAATTGGGATTTAGAAGAACTTGGAAAAGCATATAAGTCTTTGAGAATTTTTCTTAGTCAGTTGTCATCAAGTTATGAACCTGTAGCTTTTGTGGCTCCAAACAACGAAATAGATCAGGCGGGGATAGAAGTTCTCAAAAGTGTATTTCCAACGATAAAGGTGATAGGTACGGCGTATTCACTAAAAGACAGTACAGGAGAGTTCACCTTGCTGGATGATGCGTTGATACTCCCAAGAACAACGAGCGGTTGCTACCCTCTTCAGAGACTTCTCATGGAAACGGTGTCTACCCTTTTGAATCTTGGAACCTATCATCACTTTTCTCATCCAGACGATGTCATAAGTCTTGACAGAAATCCAGAAAGGTACAGTTGGAATGAGATGTTTGATCAACTCAGGTCTTTCTTCCGAATCATGAAGGAAAATTATCCCTGGCTTAGAAATATGGATTCAAAGGAACTATACAACACTTTCAAAGATTATTTTGAAAACAAGCCAAGAATTTTGTATCATGACAAAAAAATAGTGATTGTTCTTCCGAGAACAGCTGAACTTCCCCGGTATTTCTTTTTGAAAGCTAAAGGCGATGTGAACGTACATGGTGGGGTGATCCTGTTCAGAGATAAAGATCTTTGCGTGGTGGAGATGAGGGAATACAAAATGGAGATCTCGGAGGTAATAGAGGATGGCAGGTAAGAGCTTTGACCTTCTGTTTTCAAGAAACAACCTTTTTTCGGATGTGCTCGCATTTTTCTATTCGACGTTTGTATACTTTGCACCGTGGTTGGTGGTTTTATTTTACATCATATGGTCGTCCAGGTGGTTCTCACCTTCTCCCTTCTTTCTCAGTGTGTTGAGTTATTCTCTCATCTTTTCAATGATAATCGCTGGTGGTATGTCTTTTCTCATTTCCAGATTTCTAGCAAATTGTATCTATTCAAGGGATCAGAGAAAGATCTATGAGAGCTATATAGGTGCTGTATTACTGGTTTTTTCTGTTTCGCTTGTGATCGGATTGATATTTTTTGCCGTGAACAATCAATATTCTCTGGTTCAAAAGATCCTTGCCTGTTACACTTTTGTTGGCTTTTCGCTTGTCTGGATTTTGATGCAGTTTGCTTCTGTAACGGAGAAAGAATCGCTTGCAGTTTTGGCTTTTGCAGGTGGCATCGTGGTTTCTGTTCTCCTTGCGCGTTTCTGGGACATTTCAATGGAAGAGAAGCTTCTTTTGACACTGGACATTGGAATAGGTCTGATAATCTTCATGCTGAATTTTCTCATTCTTAGCTATTTGAGAAGCTCGATCCGAATAGGATTTGATTTTCTTCTGCTAACAAGAAAGCATCCTCAGCTCCTGTTTATCGGATACTTTTATTATCTTTCGATCTGGATCGACAACTTTATTGCTTGGAAAGTAAAAGGGATTGAAATCGCACCTGGATTTTTCATGTCTCCAGAATACGACATACCGAAGTTCATGGCGAGTCTGTTTTTCATACCGAGTCTGGTGGTGTTCAATCTAAGTATGGAAACTGTCTTTCAAAGAAATTACAAAGGTCTCATGCAATCAATAGTGAGCGATAAACCGATGCGCGTTATAAGTGAGAATCTGAAAAAGCTTTCACTTTCATTGCGACACGCTTTTTCCAATATGTTTGCGCTGAACATGGTAGCGATGATTTCCTGTTTCCTTCTCAGAGATTCTCTCAGATTATGGTTCAACCTTTCTGAAAGTTTCAACAGAATTTTCGTCTGGGATGTTGTTGGAGTTAGTATGAACATAGCCTTTATGTCCCTGCTTGTTGCGTCGCTTCATTTTGAGTATTACGGTATTGCCCTGGAGGGAACTGCTCTTGTTTTGACTTCTAACATGATCCTGTCTGTTTTTTTCATAGAAAATATACCGGGTCTTAGTTTCGCTGTGGCTTTTTCTGGAGGTTTTCTCTACCTTCTTTTGAGGTTCAAGTCGAAAGATTTTCTCTACGAGGTTTACACAAAGCAACCACTCGGCCTGGAAAAAGTAAAGAAAACTTCCTGGAAACCAAAGGAGATGATTCGATGAAACCGAGAAAGAAGAGCTGGTTCGTTGAAGTTCTAATTTCCTATGGTATTGTTTTTCTGTTCGATTATTTATACAAAACCGACGTTTTCAAAGAGTCTTTTTTGAATTTTTACTGGATTCCTCTTCTCATTTTCTGTGTCAGGTACGATCTAGTCGTTCATGTGTTCAGTTCAATTCTTTTCTTCACTTTCATAGTGGTTTCAAAATTTTTGAGTGAGGAAGGTTTGAACTTCTCCAGTGATTTTGCACTCGCAAATTCCATTATGCTCGTTATTTCCACAGTGCTCTCACTGATAAACGAAGTTAGGGTAAAGAACATGGAACGATTATCCCTTGAACTTGCTTACAGAAATGAGGATGTCTCAAGACTGGAAGAAGAAGTTCGAAAACTTAAGAAGCAGATCAATTCGTTGGAACAAAAACTCTTCTACGAATCGACGGGAATCAGTTCCTTGTTGATAGAACTCAGGGAAATTTTTACCGAGGACTTCGAGAAGTTCGCACAGAGGTTTGTGGAAATAGTCTCGGAATACTTCGATGTAAAGAGAATGTATGTGTACAGATACAAGGACGGTTTTTTACGGTTGGCGGCGGGAATTGGAAGACCTGAACTGGGTTTTTCTCTCAAAAAAGGTGTCTCTCTGGTAGTGGATAAAGCGCTACAGGAGGGAGTAGGCAGAATACTGGATGTTGTAGATCAGGTGAAGTCATCGAATGAACCTTGGCTGGCGGTTAGGATAGGTGACGGAGAAAACATCCTCGGGGTAATAACTGTGGAGGAGACCGCAACAGATAACCTGGAGCTCGTGGAAGAATATCTCACGGCGCTTGCCACATGGATCCACATCGTCATGAGAAAACTCGAGTTCGAAAAGTACGAGAAATACAGATTGAAAGATGGAACGTTTCCTGCAGACTTTTACGAAACAGAGAAAAATCGCTTGAAAGTTTTAGAAGCTCAACATGGGATACCATTCATTGAAGTTTGCGTTCGTATAAAAAGGGAGGAGTTGGGAAAACTTCTGAAAATCTTGAGGAGAAACGACCTGGCAACGAAGATGTCTGAAGACGGAGAGTATCTGCTTTTGAAGCTTCTCTTCCCCCTATGCGATGAGATAGGATTCAACATCATAAAAAAGCGCTTGGAGAGTGAGATAAGTGAAGTCGAAATTGTGGATTGTGAATCTCATTAATTTCGCACTAGGAGTTTTAAACATAGGACTTTTGCTTCAAGGGGAGAATCCCTTTTTCATAATGATCCTCTGTTTGAATCTCGTGATAAGTTTCCTCGTGAATAGAGATGTGTCGCAGATAGTGATCGCCATCATGACGTATCCTCTCGGCCTCGTGGTACCTCTCAAAAAGAAAAAGCTCCGCTTCGAGGGGGTGGGAAAACCCCAAAAAGTCGAAAGAATAAACTTGATGAAAAGATCGTTCAAAGAAGCTATTTTCTTCGGTCAGGATGAAGACAAGAAGAGATCGATTTTGAGACTATCTGAAGATGTTGAAAAAGGAAAAGTGCCTCCAGAAAGGTTGATTTCTGCCTCGAAAAGATTGATGAAAAACTCAGGTGTCGATGTTGGACTCTATACGACTGAAAGTATTGAGAGAGTGGAAAAATCTTTCGAAAAAGAGGAAGAGATTCTTTTAAATATCGAAAATCTCGATGATAAAAGTGAGGAACTCTACGAGAGAGTATGGGATTATCTGGAAGCGGATTTTGTGTCGGGCAAATTGAAAGAATACTACAGATTTCTGCTGCTGGACCGCTTGAAGTTGCTGGGCAAGGACGAAAGATACTTCATCATGAAATATAGAGTAGAACGGAACCTGGAAGTGCTTTGGGAAGGATTGAAACAAACGAGATCTCCACTGATTTACAGAACACTTCTATTCGAACTTCTAAAACGAAGAAATTACCCTGAGCTCAGACAGTTGAAACTGTTTTTTTCGAAGTCAGAGAAAGATAAAGATTCCGGTACTTCTCAATCATAGTTTCCACTCTGTACTTCTGGACCACCTTTTTTGCGTTTTTCGAGAAAGTATCTCTCAATTCTTTATCCTCATATAGTTTTATGATAGCCTTTGACATTGAAAGATGATCTTTTGGAGGGACGACTATACCGCACTGTCCGTCTTTGTCGTAGATTATGTCTCTGCATGCTCCCACATCAGTGGCAACGATGGGAACGCCTGCTGCCATCGCCTCGAGTATCACAAGTGGTTGTCCTTCCGAAACACTGCTTAAAAGAAGAAGATCAAACTTGGGGTAGTACTCCTTCACGTTTTGAGGACCTAGAAATTCAACGGTATCTTCTAGTCGAAGAACCCTGACAAGTCTTTTACATTCGGCAAGATAATCTTCCGCGTCGACCGGTCCTATTATCAAAAATGTCAGTTTTTCTCCAACCACTTCCTTGACAATACTGATAGCTCTTATGGCGGTTTTAAGATCTTTTATTCTGGCAACGCGTCCCACAAATCCCACCACGAATCCTTCGTGTTTCTCTGGAGGAAGATCGTATTCTTCCACGTTTATTCCGTTTGGTATGATGAACATTTTTTCCGGATCAGCACCGAGCTCGAGTTGATAAATCTGGTTTTTTCTGTAAAGAGTGGTGAGAGCGTCAGAAACTCTATAGGCGATCATGCTTATAATTCGAAAAAGTTCGATCCACATGGGTTTATAAGCATCTGGTACCCAGGTGGAGAGGATTATCTCTCTTTCTCGCTCTTTGTGATAAATACCGTGCTCTGTTATCACAAGAGGAACGTCATGAACAAATTTTCCGTTCATACCTACCAAGGAAGCGTATCCTGTGCTTGGAACGTGGAACAAATCACATCTGTTTGGTACAAACTGGAGAACATTAACCACAGGAAGGAAAAGGTTCATTATCATCCAATAGAATTCGGTAAGACCTCTTTCCGAGAAGAATTCTTCGTATATTTTCAACAAAATGTTCCAGAATCCCTTCGTTTTCAGCATTTTTCGAACGTTTTTCCCCGCGTTTTCCCTGATGAAGTCTATTGCGAAAGAGACGATTGAACGTATATCTCTTTCAATAGAAAGTTGTGAAACTATTCTTTCAAGAGACTCTAAATTTGCTTTTTGTGAACTGTCAGATTCAAAATCACCAAATATATTCAGCTCGTGTACAGCTGTCACATTTTCTGGGATCTTGTACTTGATTGTCTGTGGTTCTGTGACAGCTTTCAGATGGTATATTTCAAACTCAAATTCTGGAAGATTTGTCAACAGCGTGTGAACCCAGTTTGAAACCCCGCCTGTTACGTAAGGATACGTTCCTTCCAGAATAAGTCCAATCTTCATAGGTGCCACCCCTTGATGAACTCATCGATTTCATTATACCTGCAAAAAGGCAGGGAAATCCCCTGCCTTCGTTTTTGCTGTTGATATTTCAACTTATCCTTGCTCTTTCGAAGCTTTCCATCGCGAGGATGAGCCCCACCAGCATCAAGATTGAGAGAATTCCCCAGTCGAGGCCGAAAGAGAACTTCATCACTTTTTCTCCCACCAGGTACCCTCTCGAGGCGTCCACCGCGTAGGTGAGAGGATTTATATAGGCAAGAGCCTTCATCCAGTTTGGCATGGAATCGATAGGATACATTGCACCGCTCAGAAAGACCAGAGGCATCATCAGAGTCATCATGATCATCTGGAATCCCTCAGTGCTTTCCATCTTCAAAGCAAGTGCAATACCAAAGCTTGCAATGGTAACTGACATGAGAAATCCAACGGCGAGAGCGGGAAGTAGTCCGGATATTTTCAGACTTTCTGCGAGGAAGTAGTTGAAGACGAGGATTATAAGGCCCTGTAAAACGGTAACGATCGCGTCTCCAACGATTCTACCTGTGATGCTGAGTCTTCGTGAAGAGGGAGCCACCAGAACCTCTTTGAAGAAGCCAAACTGTTTGTCCCAGATCAAACTCACACCGCTGATAAAACTCATGTTGAAAACTGTCATGGCGAAGATACCAGGTGCAAGGTAAGTCAGGTAATCCACTCCACCAAACATCATTTTCGCCCAGGGATTATCGAAAACTTTGCTCCATCCCAGCCCGAAGAAGATGATCCATATCAGAGGGTTTATTATCATTCCAATGACTCTCGAGCGTGATCTCAAGAATCTCATGAACTGCCTGTAGATCATCGTCACAAAGGCTGCCATGCTATTACCTCCTCATCCTCATTCTCATTCTTGCCATGGTTTTGAAAGAGTTCTCCGGTCCTTCCTCTCTGAGCTCCCTTCCTGTGAGATGGAGGAAAACATCGTTGAGCGTGGGTTTATGATAGGTGATTTCTTCTATTTTCAAACCCTTCTGCTGTGCCAGTTCGAAAATCTTTGGTATCGCCCTTCCAGAATCTTCCACATTCAGCTCCAGCCTTCCATCGGGGAGTTTTCTACACGACTCTATGAAGTCGCCTTCGAGACATTCAACGGCTTCAGAGAATCTCACGTAGATAATCTCTTTTCCGACCATTCTCTTCAACTCGGTTGGAGTTCCGAGTGCTATGATTTTCCCGTGATCTATGATCGCCACTCTGTCAGCAAGCTGTTCTGCCTCGTCCATGTAATGGGTGGTGAGAAAGATTGTCATGTTGTGTTCTTTTTTCATTTTCGAGATGTATTCCCACATATGCGCTCTTGTGTGTGGATCGAGACCAATAGTGGGTTCGTCGAGAAAGAGAACTTCTGGTTCATGTATCAAGGAGCGAGCTATTTCGAGTCTTCTTGCCATGCCACCACTGAACGTTTTGACCGGTTTGTCTTTGAACTCCAGAAGTTCCACGAACTCGAGAAGTTCAAGGATTCTCTTTTTGAGTTTTTCTCCACCGTAGCCGTATATTTTTCCGTGTATGTACATGTTTTCATACGCGGTGAGCTCTCTGTCCAGTGATTGATCCTGAAAGACTATACCGATTTTTCTTCTAACCTCTCGAGGTTCTTTCAGCACGTCATGACCGGCAACCCATGCCTTTCCACTCGTCGGTTTTAGAAGCGTGGTGAGCATGTGAATGGTGGTGGTTTTTCCCGCACCGTTTGGACCAAGAAAAGCGAAGATTTCTCCTTTCTTCACTGAGAAGCTGACTCCTTTGACCGCTTCGAAATCTCCGAACTTTTTCACCAGATTTTCCACGACGATAATGTCTTCCATCTCTGACACCTCCATAGAGTCAAAAGATATATCGATAGATATATCCTCTGGGATTATAAAATAATATGCATGGATGTGTCAATCAGTTTGAACTTGAAGACAGAGAAAAGGATCTATTAATTTGGAGGGGAAAACATGGAGAGAGTACGGGATTTTTTCGTTCTTCTCTTTTGCGTTTTACTTTTTATTTACGAATTCCTTGCTTTGAACGTGAGAATAATGTTCAGATCGATAAAGAAGAAAAGAAGCCGGGAGACAACCCCCGGCTTCAAATTCCCAGTTCTTTGAAAATCTTCTCCACGAGTTCTATTCCAACTCTTCTTTGAGCTTCTGCTGTGGAAGCACCTATGTGGGGAGTGGCGACAACGTTGTCCAAGCTCAAAAGTTTCCTTCTGATTTCATCTGTTGGTGGTTCCACTTCGAAGACGTCGAGCCCTGCAGCGTAGACTTTTCCACTCACAACTTCTTCGTACAGGGCTTCTTCGTCGATTGTTCCTCCACGGGCCGTGTTTACTATGATGACACCGTCTTTCATCTTCGCGATACTCTCTCTGTTTATGATATGCCTGGTTGATTCTGTGAGAGGCACATGCAGGGAAATGAAGTCGCTTTCTTTGAAAAGAGTGTCCAGATCCACGTATTCAACAGGTAGATCTGTTTCAGGTTTCGCGGGATCGTAAGCGATGATTTTCATTCCAAAGGCAAGGGCTCTTTTTGCCACTTCCTGTCCGATGTTTCCAAATCCGATGAGTCCCAGTGTTTTTCCAAGAAGTTCTTTGCCCTTGAGTGCTTTTTTTTCCCATTTTCCTTCTTTGAGAGATACAGTAGCTCTTGCTATGTGGCGAGCACAAGCAAGCATCAAACCCATCGCGAGTTCTGCCACGGATGGAGCGCTGGCACCTGGTGTGTTGAGCACTTTTATTCCTTTTTCCTTGGCTTTTTGAACGTCTATGTTGTCCAGCCCGATGCCTGCCCTGGCGATGATCTTCAGATTTTTCCCGGCCTCTATGATGTCGGCTGTGACTTTAGTGGCGCTTCTGACGACAAGAACATCGACTTCCGGTATGATCTTCATCAATTCGTCTTTTTCTAGGTGTTCCGATGTGACTTCGAGTTCCTCTTTGTTCATAAGAAGCTGTGTTGCCTCTTTATCGAGAGGATCGTTCACGTGCACTCTGTATCTCGCCATCTCCATCACTCCCCAATGAATTCTTTAGCGAAGACAGCTTCGGCTGCCTTAACACCGACTCCGAGTTCGAACTCATAACCGAGTTCCTTCAAGGTTAATTCAAGAGCGGAAATGGCAGTTATGGTGTCGAAAGGTGACATGTATCCGAGGTGTGCTATCCTGAATATTTTTCCCTTGAGTTTAGCCTGTCCACCGGCGATGGTCACACCGTACTTGTCTCTCATGATCTTGGGAATCTGTTTTCCATCGATGCCCTCAGGCACTTTCACGGCTGTTACAACGTTTCCCGGTCTTTTCGAGAGGAGTTCCAGTCCAAGTGCTTTCACCGCTGCTCTTGTTGCGTCTCCCAGTATTCTGTGCCTTTCCCATACGTTTTCTATGCCTTCCTCTTTTATCATCTGAAGAGCCTTTCTCAACATGTATATCATGTTTACTGCGGGGGTGTAAGGATTGTCGGGGTAAGATTTCCTGTAGGCCCTCAGATCGAAGTAGTACCTTGGAGATCTGGATTTTTCCACGAGCCCCCACGCTTTGTCGTTGAGAGAGATGAGCGCCAGTCCTGGAGGTAACATCAAACCCTTCTGTGAACCTGTGACAACGAGATCCACACCCCATTCATCCATCTTCAGTGGTTCTGCTCCAAGAGCGCTGACAGCGTCTGTCACAAGAACAACGTCTTTTTCCTTCGTGACTCTGGCAATTCCTTCGAGGTCTATGACTGTACCCGTCGATGTTTCACTGTAGGTGGTGAAGACGACCTTCGCATCGGGGTTTTTGTTGAGAGCCTCTTCGATCTGTTCAGGTGTGACCGCGTCTCCCCATTCGAGGGCGATTTCTACGATATCAGCACCGTAAGCCTGACAGAGCTCTCTCCATCTTTCACCGAACTTTCCAGCCACAACCACGATCACTTTGTCTCCAGGGCTCACAAGATTCGCCACCGCCGCTTCCATAGCGCCAGTTCCTGTGGAAGCAAAGGCGTACACGTTGTGTTTTGTCTGAAAGATGTACTTTGCACTTTCGAGGGTCTCTTCCATTATGGAAACAAACTGAGGTGTTCTGTGGTGTATTGTTTCCTTCGCTCCTTCTGTTAAAATATCGTTTGGGACTGGTGTTGGTCCAGGTGCCATTATGTAGTGTTTCTTAAGAAACTTTCCCATGGAACTCCCCCTTTCCAGGATGGTGGTGCTTGTTATTTTTTTAACTAATTATACTACCAGAATTTTTACAGACGGATGAAGCATATTTATCAAAAGGAACGAGAAAGCAAAAAATCTGTTTGCTATAATCTTGAGAGGTGTTGGGAATATTATACAACGACCATTGATGGTGTAAACACAAATTTCAACAGGGAGGGGATAGGCATGGTTAATCCGTTCATAAAAGAAGCGAAGGAAAAGATGAAGAGAACGCTGGAGAAAATCGAGGATGAACTGAGAAAAATGAGAACAGGGAAGCCCTCTCCAGCCATTCTTGAGGAGATCAAGGTAGATTACTATGGTGTTCCAACTCCTGTGAATCAGCTCGCCACGATCTCCATTTCTGAAGAAAGAACCCTTGTCATAAAACCCTGGGATAAAAGTGTTCTCTCCCTCATAGAAAAAGCGATAAACGCGTCCGATCTTGGTTTGAACCCCATAAACGATGGAAACGTGATCAGGCTTGTCTTTCCTTCTCCAACCACTGAGCAGAGGGAAAAGTGGGTTAAAAAGGCGAAGGAGATCGTCGAAGAGGGGAAGATCGCCATCAGAAACATCAGAAGAGAGATTTTGAAGAAGATAAAAGAAGATCAGAAAGAGGGTCTCATTCCAGAAGATGATGCTAAAAGGCTGGAAAACGAAATACAGAAGCTAACAGACGAGTTCATCGAAAAGCTGGACGAGGTGTTCGAAATCAAAAAAGAGGAGATCATGGAATTTTGAGGATACCACAGCACGTTGCGATCATAATGGATGGAAACGGCAGATGGGCGAAAAAGCGAGGTCTTCCCAGAATAAAAGGGCACCAGCGAGGTGCAGAGGTGCTCCACAACACCGTGAAATGGTCTTTGGAACTGGGGATAAAGTATCTCACAGCTTTTTCCTTCTCCACAGAGAACTGGAAAAGACCGAAGGAAGAAGTGGAGTTTCTCATGGATCTTTTCGTTCAGATGATAGATCGTGAGATGGAGCTCCTCAGAAGAGAAAGAGTCAGAGTGAGAATTCTTGGAAGAAAAGAAGGTCTTCCAGAGAAGGTGCTTAAGAAGTGGCAGGAAGTGGAGGAAAAAACGAAAGAGTTCGACCGAATGACACTCATTATCGCGTTCAACTACGGAGGTAGAAGGGAGATCCTCGACGCGGTAGAATTTATCTTAAAGGATGTATCTCATGGGAAGAAAATAGAACTCACTGAGGAGACCTTTCGTCAATATCTGTATCTACCAGATGTTCCGGATCCAGATCTGATAATAAGAACCTCAGGTGAGATGAGACTCAGTAATTTCCTTCTCTGGCAGTCCGCGTATTCCGAGCTTTATTTCTTCAAAAAACTGTGGCCAGATTTCACGAAGAGGGATTTTCTGAGGGCTATTGAGAGTTATTCAAAAAGGGAAAGACGATTCGGGGGTCTGATCAATGGATGATTTGAAAACCAGAGTCATAACCGCGAGTGTCGTAGCACCTTTCGTTGTTCTGTGTTTCGTGAGTTACGAAAGTCTAATAGGACTCGTCTCTGCTATCCTCATTCTGGCCGGCTACGAACTCATCACACTTGAAATGAAAGAGCGTGATGCACGATTTTTCTATGTGATACTCCTTGCTCTGTATCCCGTCCTCTACGGTCTTGTTTTTGAGGAACCCACGCAGCCGCTGTCGATCCTCTTCATAACTGGAGTGGTTTTCTCTCTGATAACAGACAAAGATCCTTCGCAGGTGTTCAAGACAGTCGCTGCCTTTTCGATCGCTCTCATCTACGTTACCTTCTTCCTCAGTTTCTTTCTTCCGATTTATCGGGATTTTGGTGCCGCGAACGCTCTTCTCGTTCTCACCTCCACCTGGGTGTTTGATTCCTTCGCATACTTCACGGGTTTGAAATTTGGAAGAACGAGGATCTCTCCTCGATACAGTCCAAGAAAGAGCCTTGAGGGAGTGATAGGAGGATTCCTGGGTGTTGTCATCTACACCTTTTTGTATCGACTCGTTGTGAATGATCTGCTCTCTGTGAACGTGATAAGTTTCAGAACGTTCCTTCCTTTCGCCGCAACGGTCGCGATTATGGACACCTTTGGTGATATTTTTGAATCGGCTTTGAAAAGACACTACGGTGTCAAAGATTCTGGGAAAACCCTTCCGGGTCACGGAGGGATGCTTGACAGAATAGATGGACTGCTCTTTGTTGCTCCTGTCAGCTACATCGTGTTCAAAATCTTAGAAGGAGTGGTGCGATGAGATACATGACTTCTGAAGAGATCAGAGAAGCCTTTTTGAAATTCTTTGAGAAAAAGGGACACAAGATACTACCGAGCGCTTCTCTCATACCGGACGATCCTCAGCTTCTCTTCACCGTAGCCGGTATGGTTCCTTTCAAACCTATTTTCTGGGGCAAAGTCGAGCCTGTTTACACGAGGGTGGCTACCTGTCAGAAGTGTTTGAGAACCGTTGATATAGAGAACGTGGGAAAGACTCCAAGGCATCATACGTTCTTTGAAATGCTCGGTAATTTCTCCTTTGGAGACTATTTCAAAGAAGAAGCCATAGAGTGGGCCTGGGAGTTCCTCACCCAGGTGCTTGGGGTCCCCGAAGAAAAACTGTGGGTCTCCGTCTACGAGGAAGACGAAGAGGCCTTCAGAATCTGGAACGAAAAGATAGGTCTTCCCGAGAAGAGAATTTTGAGAATGGGAAAAGAGGACAATTTCTGGGGGCCGGCTGGGCCAACAGGGCCATGTGGTCCCGATACGGAGATCTTTTACGATACAGGGTATTCGAAGGGCTGTCCTGAGGGCGAAGGGTGTACTCCTGCCAATTCTGAAGGACGATTCGTGGAGATATGGAACCTTGTTTTCACCGAGTATTACCAGGACGAAGAAGGAAAGCTCCATCCTCTTCCGAGAAAGAACATAGATACGGGAGCTGGTCTTGAAAGGTTTTGTGCGATGATGCAGGGAGTTTACAGCAATTTCGACACAGATCTGTTCCAGCCGATAATAAAACGCATAGAGGAACTGACAGGTGTTGGCTACAAAACAGATGAAGAAAAAGATGTTTCCATCAGGGTCATAGCCGATCACATAAGGGCCATCACCTTTTTGATCAGTGAAGGTGTTTTCCCTTCCAACGAGGGAAGAGGGTACGTTCTCAGAAGAATCATAAGGCGTGCGATGAGGCATGGAATACTCCTCGGTATGAGTGAACCGTTCCTCTACAGGATCGTTGATGCCGTGGTGGAGAAGATGGGAAAAGTTTACCCGGAGATCGTTCGTGGTGAAGGTATGGTGAAAGAAGTTCTTTCAGCGGAAGAAAACAGATTTCTAAAGACTCTCGAGCAGGGAATGAAAGTCTTTGACGAGATCGTCGAGAAGAAGGGAAAAATAGATTCCGAAGACGCGTTCAGACTCTACGATACATACGGACTTCCACTGGAGCTCACCCTTGAAATCGCAAAGGAGAAAGGTGTGGAAGTCGATGTGCAAGAGTTCAACAAATACATGGAAGAACAACAGCGAAAGTCAAGAGCTGCTATGGGCGATGTGGAATTTGCCAGGAGGTACGAGTACCTTGAAAAACTCCCCAAAGATTTCCGAACCGAATTCACTGGGTACGAAAAACTCGAAGATGAGGGCGAGGTCGTTCTCGTAGCCAGGGACGACGAAACGGTGGAAGAAGCATCAGAAGGCACAGTTGAGGTGGTTTTTTCAAGAACTCCGTTCTACGCGGAGAAGGGTGGGCAGGTATCCGACACGGGGATGGTGGAATGGAGAGATGGAAAAGCACTTGTGGAATACGTCTTTGAAGCTTCAGAAGGTGTGATCGTCCACAGAATAAAGATACTGGATGGTACTCTAAGAAGAGGACAGAAAGTGATTCTCAGAGTGGATAAGAAGAGAAGAGAGGCCACAATGAGAAATCACACGGCAACCCATCTGCTTCACGCGGCTTTGAAGAAAGTTCTGGGAGACCACGTGAGGCAGGCTGGGTCCTTGGTTGCACCCGACAGATTGAGATTCGATTTCACACATTTCAAAGGTCTTTCGAGTGCAGAAATAGAACAGGTGGAGGATCTGGTGAACGAATGGATCATGGAAGCGATTCCGGTCGAGGTGAGATACACGAGCTACGAAGAAGCGGTAAAGTCCGGAGTTGTTGCGCTTTTCACGGAAAAATACGGAGACGTGGTCAGGGTCGTCGAGGTTCCCGGTGTGAGTAAAGAACTCTGTGGCGGAACGCACGTGAAAAACACAGGGCAGATAGGTCTGTTCAAGATCATCTCGGAGGAATCCGTTTCGTCAGGTGTGCGAAGAATCGAAGCGGTCACCGGCTTCAGTGCTCTGGAACTTCTGAGAAACCAGAAAAAGCTGATCGATCAGCTGAAAGAAATCCTCGGGGCAAGGGAAGACGAGCTCACGGACAGGGTCCTGAGCTTGAGAGAAAAGGTGAAGGAACTCGAAAAGAAACTCTCTCAGGGAAGGATTTCCGAAGAAAGGATAGCCATGAAACAGCTGGAAGATGGTGTAAAGGTCTTCCACGGTGTCTTCGAAGGCGTCGAGGCAAAACACCTCGGAGGAATAGCAGATAACGTTTTGAAAAAAGAAGGGGAAGGCATTGTTATTCTCTTCAGTAAGTTCGAAAACAAGGTTTCCCTCGTTGTGAAGGTTTCTGAGAATCTTCTTGGCAAGTACGATGCCTCCTCTATAGCACGAAACATAGCGAAGGAACTCGGTGGGAACGGAGGAGGCCGAAAGAATTTTGCCCAAGCGGGTGGAAGACATCCGGAGAGGATAAAAGACGTTCTGGAACGTCTCGAAGAGTTTCTGAGGTGAAACTCTGTGGAACTGGTCGTTGATGCTCATGAACTCAAAGAGTGGGTTTATCTGCTCGATAAACTGGTTGGAACGACCGAACCAACTGCGAGATTCCTCAGTTTCTTTTACAGAGACGGACTCTGGGTGAGTGCGAGTGACAACTGTGCTAAAGTGGAGATATTTCTGGGGGAGATACCTCGATTCGAAGGCAGCAGGATCGTTTCATTGGATCTGGTGAAGTATTTTTTGAGTGACGTTAAGGTCAGTGACGTTCGAATCACCGTCCTTCAGGAACGACTCGTTCTGAAAGCGGGAAATGAAGTTCTGGACGTTCGGTGCAAAACGGGAGAAATTCCTCCAGGAGATGGCGAAGAGGAATTTCTTTGCACCCTTACGAAGCGTGAATTCGAAGGAGCATTGAATTTTGCCAGCTCCAATCTTGACGAAGGAGAATTCCTGATTCTTCTTTTTGAAGAAAAGGATGTTTTGATGTTTGGAGCGTCAGCGGGCATTATGACCCTTGCACAGATTTCTACTATTCCAAAGAAGCCTTTTTCTACGAAAATTCCGTACGTCACGGTGAGGCACATCTTCAAGGCTTTTCAAAGGCTGGATGTTCAGACTCTGGACTTCTATGAGAAATCTGGAAAACTCGTGGTGAAGTACCCTCACTTCGTGATGGAAGTCTGTGGTGACGAAGTGAGCGAAGAAGAGATCAAAAAACTGAAGTCTTTGTTGGAAGAAAAGACCGCAGAGCGAATAGAAGCAAGGAGACAGGTTCTCGCAAAGCTTGTGAGAAAAGCCGCAGTGCTTTCAAGAGGAGATTACGCTACGATCTCAAGAAGGGGAGAAAACCTGAAGGTTCAGGTGAAGCGAAAGAATCTCAGTTATACTGCAGAACTCTTCGTGGAATCTGGAAGAGATTTTGTTGTGGTGTTTCCTTCGAAGAAACTGAGAAGTGCCCTCGCACGGATGGACACCGAAAGGATATTTCTTGAGATCACAGAAAGGTTCCTGAAGATCTCCAATTTTTCAGGAACCAGAGTCATCTACCTTGAACTTGAGGAGTTCTTCTAATTCCTCCTCTGAGAAAACGTATCTTGTGTTACACCACTTACAGACGACTTCTCCCTTCCCTTCTTTTCGCATATCTTCCAATTCTTTTTTGTCCAGGACTAGAAGGGCGTTTTTGGCTTTTTCCCTGTTGCAATCGCATTTGTACTTTATTTCCGCTGTTTCGACGAACCCTACCTTCTCACCGAATATTCTTTCCAGAACGTCCAGAGGTTCTGCTTCCTGGAAAAGTTTTGATATACTGGGAAGGTTTTTGATGTTTTTCTCTATCATCTCCACCTTCTCCTGTTCAAGAGTGCGATCGATGATTTGGACGGCGAATCCTCCCGCGATCTTCACACCGTCTGAGTCCACAAGAACACCGATGGAAAAAGCGGATGGTATCTGTTCAGAAACCGCGAAATAATAAGCCAGGTCTTCGGCGATCTCACCGCTCACCAGAGGCACCTGAGAGACAAAGGGAGTTTTCAATCCCAGATCTCTTACCACTCTGAGAACACCCTGACCGATAGCACCGGCGACATCGAACTTTCCCTTTTCATTTAGGGGCAGTTCCACCTTGGGATTTGCCACATATCCCCTGACAGTGAATTCGCTGGTCGACTGTGCAACGACTCTCCTTATTGGCCCGTTTCCCTCTATGTCCAGCGTCCACCTTTCTTTTTCGGCGAGCCATGGTGTTACAAGAGCCGCACCGATGAGGGCTCTTCCGAGTACCACCGTGGCGAGGTATGAAAGGGCGTGCCTGTTTCGAGCCTCTTCCACCACTTCTCTCATTCGAACGATCGAAAATCTCACCTTGTGATCGAACATCGTGCCATAGTAAATCATGGTATCCTCTCCCATTCTCTGGCGATGATTCTCGCCAGTTCCAGGTCTTCTTTAAACGTCACTTTGAAACACAAAGGATCTCCCTCGACCAAGGCTATTTTCACTCCGAGCTTTTGAACAGGTTCCGTGTCGTCTGCCCATTCGCCACCATTTTCATGGGCCTTTTTCAAAATCTCGTAAGAAAAAGCCTGCGGTGTAAGAATTCTGTACACTCCTTTTCTTGGGATGTATTCTATTCTGTCGTTCTCAACTCTTACGAGCGCGTCGGAATTCTTCAACGCGAGGGTTGCCGCTCCCGTTTCGCGGGCTCTTCTGAGAACCTCCGACACGTGTTTCTTCCTCAGAAACGGCCGTGCTGAGTCGTGTACGAGAACGTAAGAGGGAGAGAACTTTTCAAGAAATTCGAGGGCGCTTCTCACACTCTGGCTTCGTGTATCTCCACCCTCGACAATTCCGAGTACTTTTTCGTGGAACACTCTTTTCTCTACAACTTCGAACCACTCTCTTCGTGTCACTATCACAACACCATCTATCGCTTCACTTTTCAAAAACGTGGAAAGCGGATACTCGAAAAGCATCCTTCCCTCTATCTCGAGGAACTGTTTTGGAACGTTTTCAGACATTCTTTCACCTTTTCCCGCTGCAAGGAGAATCGCTACGTTCATGCGTTTTTTGTCTCCTTCTTCTTGCTTTTTTGATACTGATGAAAGTAGTTGAGCTTCAGGGTGGAGAGAACTCCCTCCATTTCTCGGCGAACTTCCTCATCCACGAGGCCCTTTATCTTGTTGAATATCGCGTCGAGCATGTCTATTCCAAGCCGTGCTTCTTCAAGGTCCTGATAGAAATCTCCGTATTCGTCTTCTGTGAGGCCGAGTCGTGCCCAGCATCGAGCACTTATGGTGCTGAAGAAGAGGAGTATGAGATCCTTCATGGAGAGTTTTTCTTTCTTTTCCTCCACGGATCGTCACCTCCTCTCTATCTTCAGACCGTATTCGTCCGCGTCGACCAGAACCCTGTCTCCTTCTTTTATCTCTCCTTCCAGTATTTTATCCGCTATCATCGACTCGAGTTCGAGTTCTATGATTCTTCGAAGCGGTCTTGCACCGAGAGATGGCACGTAACCCGCTTCTGCCAGGTACTCCTTCGCTCTTTCTGTAAGCTCGATGGAGATGTTCTTCTCTTTCAGTATTTCCTGGAGCTGTCTCACCATGATTTCCACTATCTTCTTCACTTCTTCCATCGTGAGCGGTTTGAAGTAAACTATGGCGTCTATTCTGTTCAGGAACTCGGGTTTGAAGGTGTTTCGCAGTTCTTTTTCTATCTCAATTCTCACACCGTTTTCCGACATTTCGAGGATCTTCTCACTTCCTATGTTGCTCGTCATGATGATGATGGTGTTTCTGAAGTCCACGGTGTTTCCCTTTCCATCAGTCAATCGCCCGTCTTCGAACACTTGAAGCAGGATGTTGAATACGTCTGGATGCGCCTTTTCTATTTCGTCGAGGAGAATCACACTGTAAGGCCTTTTTCTCACAGCCTCGGTAAGCTGCCCTCCCTCTTCATAACCCACGTAACCCGGAGGTGCTCCTATGAGTCTGGCAACGGAGTGTTTCTCCATGTATTCACTCATGTCGAGCCTGATCATGGCGTCTTCGCTGCCGAAGAGCACGTCTGCGAGAGTTCTGGCGAGTTCTGTCTTTCCCACGCCCGTTGGTCCGAGGAACAGAAAGACACCGATGGGCCTTCTCGGATTCTTGATACCGACCCTTGCACGTCTTATGGTCCGTGCCACTATCTTCACGGCTTCCTCCTGATTCACCAAGCGCTGGTGGATGAATTCTTCGAGTTTCAGGAGTTTCTCTCTTTCGGATTCCATGATTCGAGACACGGGAATGCCGGTCCACTGTTCCACGATCTTTGCCACAACGTTCTCATCGACAACCGGTTCCACCTTTTCTTGTTTTTTCCTTTTTTCTTCGTATTCGTTTTTCAATTTCTGGAGTTCGACCTTCAGCTTTGCCGCTTCTTCGTACTCTCCCTTCACAACGGCGTCGTTTATTTTGTCTTCAAGGTTTTTGATCTCTTCTTCGAGTTTCAGGAGTTCTTCTGAAGGGTACGAGGATTCAAGACGCACGTACGCTGCCGCTTCGTCTATCAGATCAACGGCCTTGTCCGGGAGGAATCTGTTGGTTATGTATCGTGCGGAGAGTTTCGCCGCGGCTTCCAGAGCGTCATCCGTTATCTTCACGTGATGATGTTCTTCAAAGACCTTTCTTAATCCTTTCAGTATTTCAATTGTCTGCTCGACCGTCGGCTCTTCCACCATGACCGGCTGGAATCTTCTCTCAAGCGCCCTGTCTTTCTCTATGTATTTTCTGTACTCTTCAACGGTGGTTGCTCCTATTATCTGAATCTCTCCCGTTGTGAGTTCTGGTTTCATTATGTTCGCGGCGTCGAGAGCACCTTCGGCTGCTCCCGCTCCTACCACCGTGTGCACCTCGTCGATGAAGAGTATTACTTCTCCTTTTTTCCTCTTCAATTCATCAAGAAGACGTTTCAGTCTTTCTTCAAAATCTCCTCTGAAACGGGTCCCTGCCACCAATCTGCCCATGTCGAGTTTCAAGACTCTGACGTTTCTCAAAAACAGAGGGACTTTCCCTTCAACTATTCTCTGGGCGAGCCCCTCGACAACAGCAGTCTTTCCCACCCCCGGGTCTCCTATGAGGACCGGATTGTTCTTCGTTCTTCTGGACAGTATCTGTATCACCCTTCTGATTTCCTTTTCACGATCCACTACAGGCATGAGCTTTTTTTCGCGGGCTAGCTGTGTGAGATCCACTGTGAAGCGAGCGAGCGCTTCCACGTTCTCTGCTTCATCTGTTTTACCCGTTGATCTGATCTTCCTTATTGCTTCGTAGACTCTCTCAGGTGTTACACCGTATCTCGAGAGGATTCGGAAGGCCGTGGAATCAGGTGACAGGACCATCCCCAAAATAAGGTGCTCGGTTCCTATTTTTGAATCTCCCATTCTTCTCGCTTCTTCTCTCGCTTTTTCAATGACATGCCTCGCGTCCGGAGTTATGAAAATCTGAGAAACAGATGCTCCTTCAGGGACTCTAACCCCGTATTTCCCAATGAACACCTCCACCTCATCTTTGAGCCTGTTTATATCCACGTTCAGCTCCTTCAGAAGTTCTACACCAACGTTGTTTCCTTCTTCCAGAATCGCGAGCAGTATGTGCTCACTGGAAAGCTGGTTTTGTCTGTATCGGGTCATTATATCCTGAATGCTCATCATTACTTTCTGCGCCTTTTCCGTGTACTCTTCCAGATTGAACATGTGGTATCACCTCCCAGAAAAATCTTACCACGTGGTGTGTTAATATTTCTAATAAAGACACTGGAAGGAGATGATTATGAAGAGGAATCTGCTTTTAGCTCTGATCATAGGCCTCGGTGCCACGGCTCTCATAGTTTCCTTTTGGGGCAGCGGTGATGCGTGGAAGGAGTTGAAGAACGTAGAACCGATCTTTTTGATGGTTCTTTCACTGAACTTTTTAGGCATCGTTTTAGTGGACGCCAGCAGAACCAAGATACTTCTGAAAGATGTTCCTTTCGGAACCTGTGTGGCCAACTCCCTTTGGGGATTCTATGTGGGGGCAATAACACCTTTCGCTGCTGGAGGACAACCCTTCCAGATCTACCATCTCACGAAGGCTGGAATTCCCTTTGAAAAATCGGCCTCTGCGGTAGCGGTGAGGTTTTTCTCTTCTTTTTCATTTTCCATCATCTCCGGTTTTGCCTTCTTCATGGTCTATCTTGATACCTTCGAAGAACTCGGTATCCTCGGAGACCTTTTCTTTGCAGGAATAGTTCTGGCTTTTCTCTTCTATGTTTTCATAATCCTCCTGTCCTTCAGTAAGGGTTTTCTGCGAAGATTTTTCATGTCGAGACCTGTTTTGAAGATCTTCATGTTTTTCTCCAGAAAATCTGAATATGATATGAAAAGGCTCGTGGAGGAAAGAATACTTGGATACGTTTCGGCCACCAGGGAGTTCTGGAGAGCTTCCAAACTGAAGTTTTTAGCGGTGGTGATTCTGTCGGGGTTGATGGTTGTGCTGATACACTCAAGTACTTATTTTGCGATGAAAGCCGTCAATCTTAATGTGAATGTTTCTCTGTTCCAAGTAGTCAGTATCCAGCTTGCTCTCAGCCTGATTGTGTATTTTGCTCCTACACCCGGTGCCAGCGGCGCAACGGAACTGGCTTACTACGTTGTTTACTCGAACATAATCGAAAAGACTGACGCGATGGTATCCATGCTCGTCTGGAGATTCTTCAATTATTATCTGTTCATAATTTTGGGGATTCTTCTTGGACTGGGGAGGTTAACAAAAAAACCGGAGGAAAGATCCTCCGGCTGATTTTGTGGTGCCGAGGGCGGGACTTGAACCCGCACGGGCCGAAGCCCACATGGCCCTCAACCATGCGTGTCTGCCAGTTCCACCACCTCGGCAACTCCGACATATATAATAGCACAGGTTTTCACCCTTTTCAAGTACCCTCATCGGAAATTTTTCTGTTAAATGTTGAACGGCATCGAACTGGATGGTTGACATAGTCAGATGCTTGTAGTATCATAATTAAACGGAATGGGTGCGTAGCTCAGTGGGAGAGCGCTTCCTTGACGAGGAAGAGGTCGCAGGTTCAATCCCTGCCGCACCCACCACAGAGGAGCCTTCAGGCTCCTCTTTTCTTTTTCAAAACGAAGAATATATGATCGGCCTTCCAGATGATGTTTCTGTCCCTTGAAAGTTCCTGTTCCAGCCGAAAGATGGTTTCTTCCCTTTCACTGATTCGTTCGTCTGGGTATTCCATCACACCGATTCCACGGATATCTACCGTTTCGAATCCTTCCAGAGAGTCCAGATCCTCTGGTTTGAAGGCGTAAGAATTGAAAGAAAAGAGTGTGGTTCCCACGCTCGTGGTTTGTGTTTTCAAAAAGCGTGTTATTTGATCCCACGCGTCTTTCTCGATCATCTGCTGAAGGAAAGTGTAAAAGTTGTCTACGGTTGCTATCAACAATCCATCGGGTACAAGCACTCTTCTTATCTCTGAAAACGCTTTATCCTTGTTTTCAACGTAGCTTAGAACGTCACCGAGAGCGAGAACTGCTTCGAAAGCACCTGAAGGAAAGGGGAGATCTTCCGCTTTGGCTTCAACGACGTTTTTAACCCCCTTTTCCCTCGCCACCTCCAGCATCTCTTTCGATGGATCGACGAGAACTACTTCGAAACCTCTTTCCTGCAAGAACAGACTCCACTTTCCGGTTCCTCCACCGAGATCGAGAACTCTGCAGGGGTTTTTCAAATACTCCTCTAAGAAAGATCCGATCAGTCTGTGA
Organism: Thermotoga maritima MSB8; assembly: GCF_000008545.1. Taxonomy (NCBI): domain Bacteria; kingdom Thermotogati; phylum Thermotogota; class Thermotogae; order Thermotogales; family Thermotogaceae; genus Thermotoga; species Thermotoga maritima. Next base: position 1,403,156 of record NC_000853.1, on the reverse strand, counting down.
TAGAGCTTCCACTTCGGTGTTTCGTACATACTGTCGTACGCTCTTGCTATTCTGTCGTAGAATTCCCATGACCTCAGTTTCATCGTTTCACCTTCAGAAAAACAAGCTCGGTCTCACCGTAATCTTTTCTTTTGACGACTTCAAAGTTTGAAAAATCCAGTTCGATTCTCTTACTCTTCTCCAGAACGGCCAAACTGTCTTCTTTCATGACTTTCGGAAGCAAGGAAAGTGTTTTGTTTATGATCTCTACATCGTTGTACGGAGGATCGAGAAAGACAACGTCGAACTTTTCACCGGTGTTTTGAAGAAAGTCCACTACGTTACTGTGAATGATCGTGGCTGTCTCGTTGAGTGATTCGAGATTCTTTCTGCATATGCTGAGGGCACGCTTTGATCTGTCGACACAGACCACTCTTTCCGCTCCTCTGCTCAGAGCCTCACAGCTCACCACGCAGCTTCCGCAGAAGAGTTCGAGAAAGCTTTTTCCCTCGATGTCTATCATGTTGAACAGGGCGCTTCTCACAGAAGACATGGTGGGTCTGAAGAAATTTCCTGTTTTTAACTTCCTTCCCCTGTACTTTCCCCCTGTTATTCTCGTTTCTCCCATACGAGTTTCATCACTTCCTCTACCTTCTTTTCGAGATCTTCGAGAGTGGAATTGTTCGCTACTACTATTCCCTGTGGAACGATGTCTTCCTGAAACTTCAAACGTCTGTCGGCTTCTCTGTTTCTCTTCAGAATCGTCTCTCTGCTTGCGACTACTGTGATGACGTGATCGCACAGCTGATCCAGTCCCATCCTTTTCAAAAGAGCGGCCTCTATTACTATGAGGCCGCTCGTTTTGTTTATTATTTCCTGTACCCTCTTCTTCATCAAGGGATGGACGAGCAATTCGAGCTTCTTCAGGTTTTCGCGTGATTCGAAGACGATGCCAGCGAGTTTTTTTCGGTTTACTTTCCCGTCTTCCAGAACAGATCCTCCGAAAAGCTCGACGAGCTTTTCCTTCACTTCTTCGAGCACTTCATGGCCTATTCTATCCACGTTCACAACGTGGGCTCCATATTTGTTCTTTAAAATCTCACAGACGGTGGACTTTCCCGTTCCTATCTTTCCTGTAACACCGATCACCATATTCTCTTTGCCTTTTTCTCCAGTTCGTTCTTGAACCTTTCATATTCATCTTCGGCAAGAAAGATGACGCTCGTTGTGTTCAGTTCCTCGATGACTTTTGCGATCCTCTCCTCAACGGTTGGATCGTCCGAAACGATGATGTACGTTCCCTCTTCACCGAGAGGTCCACCCTCTATGAAAAAAACTTTTTCTCCTTCACGCATCACTTCCTCGAAAATTTTCATTCTATAATCACCTTCTTCGACCTTTCCTTTATTTCGTAAGTGTAACCTTCTCTTCCCATAAGAGCGAACGTGATCTTTTTTCCGAGCTCCACACCGGGCTGATCGAACGGGTTGATCTCAAGAAGATAACCCATGAAAGCGGTGGCAGCCTCGTAGTAAGCGAAGAATTGGCCCACGTTGTACGGTGTGAGTCCGTCAAATGTCACTCTCATGTTCGGTCTGTTGTTTTCTCGCAGTGCTTCTTCTGTTCCTGTCTGCTCTGCGAGGAGGAGTTCGGAGAGCTTCTTCCTTGCAAGATAGCTGAGTTCAGCTCTTCCGGTTTCCGGGATCACTATTTCTCTGTCGAAGTTTTCAACTCTCAGGAAGGTTATTACCTTGTCGTTCGGCCCTTCGTTGTAAAGCTGTATCTGTGAGTGCTGATCGGTCGCTCCCAGCGCTTTCACAGGAGTTTGACCGGTGAAAACCTCTTCTCCCTTGAGATTGTATCTTTTTCCAAGACTTTCCGCCCAGAGCTGTCTGTACCAGTCCACAAGATAGATCATTCTGTTCGAATACGCCATCATCACAGAAATGGACTTTCCTTTATTCAAGTAGAGGTAGTGTGTGAGTGCTATCATTGCCGCTGGATTTTCAAGGATGTTCTCTTTCATGCTCTTCTCGAAGGCATCCTTTGCACCTTCGTGCAGTTCGTCTATGTCTATGCCTTCCGCCATGGCTGAGAGGAGGCCAACAGGTGTGAGAACGCTGAACCTTCCTCCCACTCCAGGAGGCACTTCGAGACTTCTGAAACCTTCTTCTTTCACGAGTTTTCTCAAAAAGCCCTTTTCCGGGTCTGTTGTGATGAGCATGTGTTCTCTTGGATCTAGTCCATAAGCTTCGAGGATCCCACGTGCTATCGAATAGGTCGCCATTACTTCAGCGGTGGAACCGGATTTCGATATCACGTTGAAAAGAGTTGTTTTGGGATCGATTCTGTCCAGAACAGAGCTCATGAGATCTGGATCTACGTTGTCCACCACAAACACTCTGGCGTATCCGTTTCTCTCCTCTCTGGTCATCTCGTTCCAGTTCAAAGGCCTGAGGGAGTAGTGAAGGGCCAGGTTTCCAAGTCCAGAACCTCCAATTCCCAGCACAACGACCGTATCGAAGTTTATTATCCAGTCCTCGAGAGATTTAACAGAATCGATCCAGCTTCTGTCCAGCTTTGCAAAATCGGGAGTGTTTTCTACAAAGTTTCGAACTGCACTTGTAACTTTCTCCTCTACACTTTTTACATCTTCATCTGTCAAACCACCGGAGATGTTCGGTTCAAACAAATTGGAAAAGTCGAATTTTAAACTCATACTTTCACCCCTCAGTAGACTATCAGAGTTTTAACATCGTAACCTTCCAGTCTCTTTCTTGGTTCCAAGTATGAAAGCTCAACGAGGAAAGCGAGAGAAACCACTTCCCCACCGAGTTTTTTAACCAGTCTTATGAGTGCCTCCGCTGTTCCCCCCGTTGCGAGTACATCATCCACTATGAGCACTTTCTGGCCTTTCTCTATGGCATCCTCGTGTATATGGAGCTGTTCAGTGCCGTACTCCAGCTGATACTCTTCGTACACAGTTTTATACGGGAGTTTTCCCGGTTTTCTCACCGGAACGAAACCCTTTCCCAGTTTGTACGCCATAGCGGCTCCAAGGATGAAACCCCTCGCTTCGGGAGCCACCACGAGATCGAACTCCCTGTCAAAAACGAGTTCACACATTCTGTCGATCGCTTCTTTGAAGGCTTCCTGATTTCTCAAAAGAGGGGTTATGTCGCGAAACACGATGCCTTTCTGCGGGAAATCCGGTATATCTCTTATGAAGCGTTTGAGATCCAACTTAAACACCTCCCACAAACGAGTAATTTCCCTTGTCCAGAGGATATAGAGCGAAAAAGACACTTCCGCTTCCCGTCATCATTTTCACTATGGAACCATCGCCAAAGTTTCTCAGTCCATCCATTACCTCCGGGTGTTTCTCTAAGAACACCTTCTCAAACACGTTGTAAGAGAGTTCCTTTATCTTTTCGTAATTTCTTTCAAGGTAAGCCCTGTGCAGTTCCTCTACCCTGCCGGGTCCTTTCCTGTACATCTCTGGTGTGAGAGACAGATACATTTCTTTCGTTGAAGAGTGAATGCCCGGGAAGAACAAATCAACAGAGTATCCTTCGATATCCTCGAGTTTCTCCACGATTTCTCCTCTTCCTCTCACAAGAGCGGTTCCTCCGTAAAGAAAAAAGGGTACATCGCTTCCCACCTGAGCTGCTATATTCAGAAGGTCTTCAAGAGGTATTTTGAAAACTTCACCAAGATATCTGAGAACCGCTGCAGCGTTAGAGCTTCCCCCACCGAGGCCAGAGCCTACTGGGATCTCCTTTTTCAACGTGACTTTGAGACCGAATTCTTTTCCTGTGTTTTTCCTGAACATCTCCCAGGCTCTTTTGATCGTGTTGTCCGAGGGCAGAGCTACGCTGCTTTCCAGATAGAAACCTCTATCACAGATTTCCACAGTTAGTGTGTCGTGAAGAGAAATCGTCTGAAACAATCCCACTATTTCGTGATATCCGTCGGATCTTTTTCCAAGCACATCCAGGTAGAGATTCAGTTTTGCGTAAGAAACAAGTTCAGCAGAACCGCTGCCGATATTTTCGACCAACCTTCCATCACTCCTGAGAACTTCTCCAATTCTTCGAGCTTTATGAGTTCCCATTCGAACAGATCTTTTTCTTTTACAGAGAAAAATTTTCCTCTTCCGAGAAATAAAGCACCGAGGTGTACTCTGCTCACTTCGGTTGTTGACGAATTTATGAGTCCGAGAAATTCCAGTTCTCTTAGCGAGACATCCACTTCCTCGTTCACTTCGCGTTCGAGTCCTTTCAAAAACGCTTCCCGTGGTGTTGCTCCGTCCCCTTCTCTCACATGACCGCCTATTCCGAGAGAGTAAAGATTGTGGAGCCTCTTCTCGGACTGTTTCGTTGTTCTTTTGGTGATGAGGACTCTGTCGCCATCCATTATAACTACGTAAGGTATCACCTGTTTCGTCGTTTCATCGTATTCCGCTTCGTCTCTTTCCCGGAAAAATCCGTACTGGTCCAGAAAGTTCAGAAAGTCCTCGAAGTTTACTCTCATGAATCCTTCGAATTCACCGAACTCCTTTAAAAAGTCTTCTGTTTTCACGACCAGTATTCTTTCACTCTTCATTCAATCTCTCCTCATCTCGTGGCCGGGTCTCTTGAAGAAATCTGTCTTTTCCTCGTCGGCTTTGAGCTGTTTCCACCTATGCGCTGCCATCTCACAGAATCGCTGAAGAATAGCAGGAAGATCGCTCTTCTTGAGAAGATCCTCCCCTATCCTTTCCTTCAGGCGCTCGCTCAGAGTGTAGCTCTCTTTCTCTGGTTCGAAAGCGATATCTTCGGTGTATTCTTCAGGCTTGAAATCCTCCAGGACCTTTTCAAGGAACTTAAGAGCGAACTCGATAAAAACATCTCCCACTTCGTCACTTCTTTTGACATCGTGAAGGCTTTTCCTGTAGTCTTCTATCAATTCTTTTTCCTGTTTGACAAAAGAGAGTATCTTTTCGCCTTTCTTCATGTGTGAACACCTCCGTTCAGATTTTTTGTTTTTTTAAAGCGATGTATCCAACGGTCAATATTGCAGCTGTTTCGAATCTGAGGATCTTTTTTCCAAGACTCACAATGGTTGTAGAAGATCTCAGTAATTCTCTTTCTTTCTCAGAGAACCCTCCCTCAGGACCGACCACCACCGTTATCGAGCCTTCTAAGTTCGCGTCGAGCAGGTTTTGAGAGGCATCCAGATCTAGTGTTATCACGTTTCCACTGAACTCCAGTTTTTCCAGAAAACTCACCTTTGGAAAAAGATATCTCTTACACTGCTTGGCTGCCTCTCTAACAACGATTTTTGCCTTATCCAGGCTGATCTCGTGCTGGGATCTTTCAAATTTGTGGAAAAAGATCTCGTCCACCCCGAGTTCAACACACTTTTCTATGAGAAAACGTGTTCTTTCCCACCTGCCGATCGGAACAACAACGCTCAATTTCTCAGTGGGTTCTTTTTCTTTCTCTTCCACCTTTACGATCTTGGCTGCAGCCGTTTTTTTCTTCAAGCTTTTGAGAATACACGTGTATGAAAAGCCGTTCCCATCCGTTGCTTCGATCACATCTCCTTCTTTCAGACGCACGACCCTCATGTGGTGTGCTTCTCTTTCGTCGAATATCACCTCACCGTTTTGAGCCGTTCCGTAGAAGAGGTGAGGCACTACGGTATCACCTCGAACCCTGTGTAGGGAACGAGCACCTCCGGCACTCTCACACTGCCGTCTGGTTGCTGGTAGTTTTCCAGTATCGCAACGAGTGCCCTTCCAACGGCGATACCCGATCCGTTCAACGTGTGAACGTATTCGAGCTTTCCATCCGATCTCCTTCTGTATCTCATGTTTCCTCTTCTCGCCTGAAAGTCCGTCACGTTACTGCAGGAAGATATCTCTTTGTATGCGTTGTAGGAAGGAAGCCACACTTCTATATCGTAGGTTTTCGCGGAGGTGAATCCGAGATCTCCCGTACAGAGCGAAACGACTCTGTAAGGGAGCTCCAATTTTCTAAGAATGGTTTCGGCGTCTTTCACAAGCTCTTCAAGATCTTCGAAGGATCTTTCCGGTGTGGTCACCCAGACGAGCTCGACCTTGTCGAATTGATGCTGCCTGATCATCCCCCTCACGTCTTTCCCGTAACTTCCCGCTTCTCTGCGGTAACAGGGAGTGTAAGAGACGTATTTCTTTGGTAGTTCTTTCTCTTCGAGGATCTCTCCACTGTGAAGCGCTGCGAGGGGAACCTCAGCCGTCGGAATGAGGAACAGGTCATCCCTCTCAGCAAGATAAAGCTCTTCTTCGAATTTGGGGAGCTGTCCGGTTATGGTGATGGTTTCTCTTTTCACCAGGTGTGGAACCCACACTTCCGTGTAACCGTGTTCCTTTGTATGAACGTCAAGCATGAAGTTTATCAGAGCCCTCTCGAGTCTTGCGAGTTTTCCATACATAACGGTGAATCTGGAACCGCTGAGCTTGGACGCCCTGCTGAAATCCATGAGCCCCCACGCAGGTCCGAGGTCCCAGTGAGCGAGCGGGGTGAAGTCGAATTCTCTCGGCTCTCCCCACCTTCTCACTTCAACGTTCTGAGATTCGTCTTCTCCAACGGGGACACTCTCATGCGGGATGTTCGGAATCATCAAAAGAAGATCGTTTAACTTCTTCTGAAGTTCTTTTTCTTTTTCTTCTAACGCTTTTATCTCTTCTCCTAATCTTTTCCCTTCCTCGATGAGTGCCTCTGCCTCTGCGTTTTTCCCTTCTTTTTTCAACCTTGCCACATTTTTGGAAATTTCGTTTCTTCTGGATCTCAGCTCGTTGGTTTTCGTGATGGTAGCGCGCCAGTCGGCGTCGATCTTCAAAATCTCATCGATTATAGCGGGATCCTCTCCTCGCTTTCTGAGGGCTTCCTTCACGAAATCGGGATTTTGTCTGATGAGCTTTATATCTATCATCTTATCCCTCCCCTTATCACAATTCTATCAGAAGATGTACCTCACGAACCTTCTGAGCACAAAACCGATCAGGATAGTCCCGGCGATCATGAAGGTGGAAATGGCGTTGACTGTAGGTGAGATACCGAACCTTATCATGGAGTAGATTTGAATCGGAAGGGTGGTCGACCCTGGCCCAGCCACGAAGAAGGTGATCACAAAATCGTCTATGGAAAGTGTGAAGGCAAGAAGGAAGGCAGCAACTATACCGGGAACGAGATTTGGGATGATCACCCTGTAAAACACCTGGAAGTCCGTACTTCCAAGGTCGTAAGCTGCCTCTATGATGCTCTTGTCGAAATCCTGAAGTCTGGAGTGAACGATCATCATAGTGTACGGAATCGAAAACGTTATGTGCGCGAGTGTTATGGTGAAGAGTCCCAGCTGAACCTTGAACATCGAGAAAAGTAAAAGCAGGGATATACCGATGATCACGTCGGGTACCACGAATGGAAGATACGTGAGAAACCAGATAGAGTTTTCTAACCTGCTCTTTTTCCAGAAGAGTTCTATTGCTGTTAAGGTTCCAATCGCCGTTGATACCGTGCTGGAAACGATGGCCACGATGAGCGAATTTCTGAACGCATGCCAGACCGAATATTCCCGGGTGAACAGCTCCAGGTACCATTTGAGTGTGAAGCCGCTCCAGACAGGAGATTTCGCCGAATTGAAGGACATCAACACCACTATGAAAAGCGGCAAATAGAAGAACACCATTGTCAGGATCACGATGGTTTTTATGAATCTTCCTGGTTTCAACGTTTCTCTCCCCTTTTCATCACAAAGATGATACTCAGGAGAGCGATCAGGGTTAGAATGTTGGACATCGCGGACGCGACGGGCCAGTTTCTGACGGTCAGAAGTTGCCTTACGATCTCGTTTCCTATCATCTTGGAGTTCACGCCACCGACAAGATCCGGTATGGCGTAGGATCCAAGGGCGGGAATGAACACGAAAACGAAGGCTGTGAGAAGACCCGCTCTGACGTTGGGAAGAAGGACTCTGATGAACGTGTACATCCTGCTGGCTCCAAGATCCAGGGATGCTTCAAGGATGCTGTCTTCCACCTTTTCCATGGCAGCGTAAAGAGGAAGTATAGCGAAAGGAAGGTAGGTATAGACTATCACCAGTATGACGGCGAAAGAGTTGTAGAGAAACTGAACGGGGTCAATGCCAAACAAACCGAGAAACTGGTTTACGAGTCCGTTGTTGCCAAGAACTATCTTCCAGGCGTAAATTCTGATGAGAGAGTTGGTCCAGAAGGGTACAACCGTCAAAAGCAAAAGAAAGTTTTTCAGCTTACTTCTAGCTATGTAGAAGGCAACGGGAACCGCCACGACGAGGGTAATGAGCGTCGCAACGCCAGCGATCCAGACGGATCTCCAGATGAGCGCCAGGTACCTGGGAAGATAGCTATACGCTTCGAGGGAAAAGCTCCACTTGACCCCACCATATATCTGTGGCTCCAGAAAGCTATAAACAAAAACTATTGAGATGGGAAGAATGAAAAGAAAGAGCAACCACAGAAAGTACACGTACTTCATTCTTCAAGCACCTCTACAATGAAGCTGTCATCTGGATTCCATGTGATGAACACTTCATCTTCCCATTTTATGATCGGCTCATCGAGTATGTACCTTGCATGTTGCTTGTAAACTTTCATTATGTAGCCTTCGTCGAGTCGAACGAAGTACTTCGTCTGGTGCCCCATGTATATTTCCTCATCCACAACTCCGTGAAATACATTGAAGGTTTCCTCGGAACGAAACTGTTTCCTTGAGATTCTGATCTTTTCGGGTCTAAGGGTGATGAGCAATCTATCACCCTTCTTTGCTTCCTTGTCTCTGTAACACCTGAACTGGCCGATTCCCGGACTTTCTACGACGTAATATTCATCTTCCACTTCAACAACCTCGGCTTTCATGAGGTTCGTTTCTCCGATGAAAGTCGCTGCAAAGACGTTGACCGGGCTCTCATACACCTCGTAGGGAGTTCCAACCTGAACGATTTCTCCTTCGTTCATGAGGGCGACTCTGTCTGAAACACTGATTGCTTCAGCCTGATCGTGTGTTACGTAAATGAAGGTGATACCGACTCTGTCATGAAGGTTGTCGAGCTCGACAAGGAGTTCCTGTCTCAGTTTTGCGTCGAGAGCGCTCAGCGGTTCATCGAGAAGGAGGACCCTCGGCTCGTTGGCGAGGGCCCTCGCTATCGCCACTCTCTGCTTCTGACCACCAGACAGTTGGGAAGGCATTTTCTGAGCGTGTTCTTCCATTCTTATGAGCGAAAGCAGTTCGTTCACTCTCTGATTTATTTCGTTCTCGGATAGTTTTTTGAGTTTCAAGGGGAACGCGATGTTTTCAAAAACTGTGAGATGAGGGAACAGAGCGTAGTTCTGAAATATGATGTTCACGGGCCTTTTGTTCGGAGGCAAATTCAGTATCGACTTTCCATCCAGGAGAACATCTCCACTTTCCACACCCTCGAAGCCCGCTATCACACGAAGAAGCGTTGTTTTTCCACAACCCGATGGGCCGAGTATGGAGAAAAACTCTCCTTTCTTTATATCCAGGGAAACGTTCTTCAAAACCTGGAAATCATCGAAAAATTTGCTGACGTTCTTTATTGAAACTTCTCCTCCGATCAATTTCTCTCACTCCGTCACATGATGATCTCGAGCCATATTTTGTTGTAAAGTTCGAGGGCTTCTCCCACGTCTTCAATGAATTCACAGTTTTTGAGATCTTCTATGGTGTAAATGGGTTCTGTCTGCATGTACTTTCTGGCTTCTACGTTCGGTGAGGGAAGACCGAGATAATCCGCTATCTTCGCTGCGTTTTCTGGCTCGAGAATGAAGTTGATGAACTTGTAGGCGAGATCCACGTTCTTTGCCCCTTTGGGGATCACCATGTTGTCGATCCACAACGTACCGCCTTCTTTTGGTATGAAGAAGTCGAAGTATTTTTCCTCTCCTTCGGGTATCCTCTGATAGACGTCTTCCGCGTATCCGTGCACCACCCAGTACTCACCAGAAACGATACCATCGGCGTACGAGGAGGCGTCGAATTTGGCTATGTTCTTCTTCCATCTGAGAACAACCTGTTTCGCTTCTTCCAGTTCTTTCGGGTTCTTCGTGTTAACGGAGTATCCGAGATACTTCAAAGCAGCGCCGAGGACTTCTCTCATGTCGTCGAGGAGAGTCATTCTTCCCCTGAGGTCTTCTCTATCGAAGATGGACCAGGATTTCTCGTACTCTTTCACGTATTTTTTGTTCACGATGACGACAGTAGACCCCATCATGTAAGGAACGCTGTACTCATGGTTGGGATCGTAAGTGGTCTTCGCGAGGATGTCTTTATCGAGATATTTGAAGTTCGGTATCTTAGAAAGATCGAGTTTCTGGAGCATTCCTTCTTTTTTCATTATCGAGACATAGTCACCGGAAGGGAATATCAGATCGTAGCCTTTTCCACCACCGGCTTTGAACTTGGCGTACATTTCTTCGTTTGAAGCGTAGGTGTCATACACCACACGGCAATCGTACTTCTCTTCGAATGCTCTGATCACGTCTTCAGGAATGTAATCGGCCCAGTTGTAGATGTAGAGGGTGGCCTTCGCGAAGATCGGGATTGCCAGGACTACCAGCAGGACAAGAAACACCTTTTTCATCATCAATACCTCCCTTCTTCCAATATAAAAAGCCAGGCCGTGTAGCCTGGCTCTCTGGAGGCGGCGGTGGGATTCGAACCCACGAATAGGGATTTTGCAGACCCCCGCCTTTGACCGCTTGGCTACGCCGCCATCCACATAGAATATAATACCACATATGCAAGGGTGTTCAAGATTCCTTAAGGTGACACGTATCGTTCAACAAAACAAGCCTCGGTTTGCTCTCTATTTCCACCACACTGAGGGACGCGTTGTCCAGCTTGAAATTTCTGTGAAGGTAAAGAGGAAGCCCGAGGATCCAGCAGATGAAAGCTCTCAAAGACAGAGAGTGTGATACGATGACCACGTTCTCTGAACCGTTCAACTTCTCCTGTGAGACGATCTTCATGATCGCCTTCACTACGCGATTCTGTACATTTCTCATGGATTCTAAACCTTCCATTCCAAAATTTGGATCCGATGACCACTTCTTGAACTCCACAGGATACTCCCTGATAGCCTCTTCCACTGTGAGACCGTTCCAGAGTGATATTTCACATTCTCTCAGATCTTCTTCGACGATGATTTCTTTTTCAAAGCGCCTGGCGATCTCTTCTGCTGTCTCGAGGCTTCTTTTGAGGGGACTCGAGTAAATGGCATCGACTCTTTTCAGGCTGTTTGCCAGCTTTCTTGCCTGTTCTCTTCCTCTTTCGTTGAGAGGAACATCTGTGACTCCCTGCCACAGACCCTTTTCGTTCCAGATGGTTTCGCCGTGTCTTATGAGATAGAGTTTCATACTTCTATGCACCTCTTTGTGTTAGACTTTGATTGGAGGTGATCGGGTTGAGAAAACTTTCAATCGTCTTTCTGATAGTCGTTTCCGCCCTTGTTTTCTCCTGGAGCGGTCACGAAGGTTTGACCTACTACATCGTGAAAGATATTGTACCAGATGAGATGGTCACCATCACACCGTACAACTACCAGGAAAACAGAGTTTACAATCTCTCAAAACTCGTTCTTGAAGACGTGTGTGGTCAAGACACGATATCCGCCTGGGAAGGAGCGATTTTACCTCCAAATCCCTCTCCTGAAGACGGAAAGGTTCCTGCCTGGCAGATCCTGACCGTGTACTCTTCGGAGCCGGATTGGGGAATGGACCAGGGTCTTGATCTGTCACCGTATCAGTTCCTCATAGGAAACAGTCAGGGTGTGCGTCACATGAAGTATCGAATCCTTGGCCTCGAGTTCTTCGAAGCGGACAAGAGTTTTTACTACTTCCACGATATGGCAAAAGAAGCCTTCAGAAAAGGAGACAGATATTGGGGATACAGGTTCCTCGCCAGGGCTCTTCACTACATCGAAGATCTATCGCAGCCCTATCACAACACTCCTGGTGAGGTGGGAGAAATCTTTCAGGCACTCTTCGACAGATCCATCATGAAGATGTTGATGAACGCCCATTACGTGTACGATGATTATTTAGCGTATCTCATCTACTCCGGAGATGAAGAAACGATAAAGACGATCGAAGAAGCTACACCTGTATTTTTGAAGTCCGAGTGGCACCTCGTTCAGGAAGTGAGAAAACTCGCTTTATCGTACTTTCCAAAGGTCCACAGAGAGATAAAGAAGGTCTTTGGAGAAAAACTGAAAGAAAGAACGAGTGATCTGGAAAGCTTCACCGTTATCTCTGTTGAAGAATTCAGAGAGGCGGATCAGAGAGGAGACCTCGTTCTTTTGAAACGTTACACCCTTGAACTCATAGGGAAAGTATCTTCGTATCTGAAGGGATACCTCATAGATTTTCTCAAGGCCGTGAAATCTTTTTGAGCGCCTCTTTCAGGGTTTTCCAGGCAAGAATGAAACACTTCACCCTCGCGGGGTAGTTCTTTATGTCTGACATGAGTGTTACGTTCTTCAACTTTCCCTCATCGAAGTTTTCACCCCGGCTCATTTTTTCTGCCTCTTCGATGAGGGAGAATATTTCTTCTACCCTTTCTCCGATGATCCTCTCCAGCATCAGAGAAGCCGAAGCCTGACTGATGACACATCCCATTCCCTCGAACTTAGCATCTTTCACAACACCGTCTTCCACCTTCAAGTAGAGTGTGATTTCGTCGCCACAAGAGATGTTCTTTCCCTCTTCGATAACGGTGGCATCGTCCAGTTTTCCTCTGAATTTTTTGGAATTCGCGTAGTCCAGGATGGCTTCCGAGTACATCATCTTGAAAACCACTCCTTTACTTTTTTCACACCTTCAACGAGAATTTTAACATCTTCTTCCGTGTTGTAGATGTAAAAACTGGCTCTGCAGGTGGAGTTTGGAAAATCGATTTGCGACTGTTCTTTCAAAATACTCATCAGAGGCTGTGCGCAGTGGTGCCCACTCCTTACGGCTATTCCAAACTCCTGATCGAGAATGTGGGCCACATCGTGCGGGTGTATTCCCTTTACATTGAACGAGACTATCCCATGCTGTCTTTCGTCGAGTGGGCCGTAGATTTCCACTCCGCCGATTTTCATCATCTCTTTCAAGGCCATCTGAGTGAGCTGTTCTATCTTTTCATGAACTGAATCGAAACCTGTTTCCTTCAGATACCTCAGGGCTTCCCTGGATGCGACTATATCCGCTATGTTCGGAGTTCCCGCTTCGAACTTGTAAGGTAATTCGTTGAATGTGACATCTTCGAGGGACACTCTGTCGATCATCTCTCCGCCGTAGAGAAACGGTTCCATCTGTTCCAGCACTTCTCTCTTTCCGTAAAGCACACCTACACCGGTGGGACCGAGCATCTTATGGAGTGAAAAGGCAAGAAAATCTACTCCTATCTCCTTCGGTTTCACTGGTTCATGAGGTATCAGTTGAGCACCATCCAGGAGAATGATGGAATTAGGAAAGACGTTTCTCAGCTCTTCAACGGGTATTCTCTGGCCGGTCACGTTGGAAAGGCCTGTTATGGCAACGACTTTCGGGTTTTTGTCTCTGTGTTTCAACAGGTCATCCATCTCGAGTGTTCCGAATCTTCCCGAGGGTCTGATGAAGTCGATCCTGTACCCATGGAATTTCGAAAGTCTGAGCCAGGGGACAAAGTTCGCGTGGTGTTCCAGAAGGGAAACCAGAACCAGATCGTCCTCTTTCAATATGCCACTCCTCAGAAGGGACACCACAGCGAGATTTATGGCCATGGTGGTGCCCGAGGTGAAGATTATCTCCTCTGGAGAAGCACCTAAAAACTCTGCGAACTCCTCCCTGGTTTCCTCGAATTCGGTGGTGGCACGCACAGCGAGAGTGTGAACCGCTCTGTGAACGTTCGCGTAGCTGTTGTAGTAGAATTCTTCCAGCTTTTTCACGACCTGTTTTGGCTTCAGTGTAGTGGCTGCGCTGTCCAGATAAACGATCCTTTTTCCGTTAATCTTCATCTTCAGGGTGGGAAAGTCCTCATACAATCCTGTTGACAACATTTTCTACCTCTCCCTTCACCGACTCGTCCAGTTCGTCGAGCAGCTCGTTGAACACCCCTCGCACGATCAATTTCTTGGATTCTATCTCATCAACGCCTCTGGTCATCAGATAGAAGAGTTCGTCTTCATCGAGAGAGGAAGAACTCGCAGAGTGTGAAGCGGTGACATCGTTCTCGTCCACCCAGAGACTCGGAATGGCATCCATTCGGGCGTCTGGAGAGAGAACGAGTGTGTGTTCTGTTTCTTCTGCGACGATGTTCTTAGAACCTCTTTTCACATCCAGGATTCCACGGAAAACGATCTTTCCAGCGCCATCCACCACACCGTTTCCCTTCAGCTTTCCTTCGGCGTCTTCTCCCTCAAATCTCATGAGGTAGAGCAAATCGGTTATTCCTGATCCATTCTGGTAGAAGAACGATTTCATATCGGCTTTGCTCGATTTGTTCAATTTCACAAGGATATGCCCGGTTTTTCTGTAGCCGAACGCTTTGAAATCCCTCAACACGAGTCTTGCACCTTCTTCGAGAACGATGAACACGTTGTCGAAAGAAAAATTCCCAAAAAAGTCCAGATTGAAGAACTTCAGCGATGCGTTCTTTTTCACCAGGATCCTCATCACCGTATTTCTGAATCGATCCGTGCTGGAGAGTTTGTAGATCTCCGCCTCTTTTTCGACGACCACGAGTACGTTTTCGATCCCGTCTCCGTCGAATCTCATCATGTGTTTTCCATCGCCGTATACTCTGAAATCCGTAAAGAACGTATCTCCAAGAAGAACGAATTTCCTGTGAGCACCTTCAAAGTCCAGCTTTTCAAGGAGCGAAATATCAACATCGAGGTCTATCCGCTTGAAAGACAATTCTGGAAGAGACATGCCATCGAGATTACACCTTTTCCATCTCGGGAATCCCCATTCTTTGTACTCCTGGTACTTCTTCTTTCTCCACTCTTTCAGAGGGCCACCGGTGTTCTCCAGGGCCTTTTCAAGCACTTCGTAGTCGTAATCGTTTTCGGAAAAAATCTGAGGAGTTTCCCAAACGACCGCTTTTTCACCGTCATGTTCTATCACCAGAGTCTTTTCCATAATGAACACCTCACCCTATGCTCTTCTCTATTTCCAGTTCGAGTAACTTGTTCAGCTCAACGGCGTACTCGAATGGAAGCTCTTTCACCACGGGTTCAACGAATCCTTTCACTATCATCGCCTTTGCTTCCTGTTCAGAGAGCCCCCTGCTCATGAGGTAGAAAATCTGGTCTTCCCCTATCCTTCCAATCCTCGCCTCGTGCCCGACGTCTGCCCTGTCTGTTTCCACTTCTATGATCGGAACGGTATCACTCTTCGATCGGTTGTCGAGCATCAAAGCCGCGCACTCAACGGAGGCCTTGCTCTTCACGGCTTCCTTTGTGATTTTCAAAAGGCCTCTGTAGAAAGCCCAGCCTCCACCGAGAGAAATGCTCTTTGCGCTGACGATCGAACTCGTGTATGGAGCGAGGTGAACAACCTTGGAACCGGTGTCCATGTGCTGTCCCGGTCCCGCGTAAGTGATGGACATGCTCTCTGCCCTTGCTCCTTTTCCCTTGAGTATGGTCATTGGATACAACATTGTCTTCTGACTTCCCAGTGAGCCCGAGACCCAGGTCATCGACCCTTCTTCGTCGACTATCGATCTCTTTGTGTTGAGGTTGTACGTGTTCTTGCTCCAGTTCTGAATGGTGAGGTACTTGACCTTTGCGCCTTTTTTGACGTATATTTCGACCATTCCAGCGTGAAGATTGATGATGTTGTACCTTGGAGCAGAACAACCCTCTATGAAGGTAACTTCACTGCCTTCTTCAGCGACTATGATGGTGTGCTCGAACTGCCCCATACCGGGATTGCTCATCAGAAAATACGCCTGAAGCGGCATGGGAATTTTCACACCCGCCGGGACGTACAAGAAGGTTCCACCGCTCCATATGGCTCCATGAAGAGCAGCGAACTTGTGATCGGTGATGGGGACGAGTTTCATGAAGTATTTCTTCACAAGATCGGGGTACTCCCTCACAGCGCTTTCCATATCGAGGAAGATAACGCCCATCTTTTCAAGCTCTTTCTTCATGTTCTGATAGACAATCTCCGAGTCGAGCTGAGCTCCCACACCCGCGAGGTACTTTCTTTCCGCTTCCGGTATCCCGAGTTTATCGAAAGCCTCTTTCACCTCTTCTGGAACTTCTTCCCAGGAGGTGCTCTTCTTCGCGTCGGGTTTTATGTAGGAGACTATCTTTCCGAGGTCGAGGCCGGATATGTCCACACCGAATCTGGGATTGTGCCACTCGTTGAACACTTTCAGTGATTCTAACCTGTGCTTTAACATCCACTCCGGTTCATCTTTTGCGCGTGATATTTCCATTATCAGCTTCTCGTCAAGACCGGGAGGTGCTTTGTAGGCGGTCTTCACCTTCGGCACGAAATTGAATCGTGAATCGTCAATTATCAGTCTTTCCATCATCTCACACCCTCCAGGGAGTAGCCCTTCTCTTCTATTTCGTCTGCCAGTTCCGGACCGCCGCTTGTGACTATACGTCCATCTACGTAAACGTGAACCTTATCTATTCTCTTCAAGTGATCGAGGAGTCTTTTGTAGTGCGTGATGATGAGAAGTGTCACTCCCTCTTCGTTCAGTCTAGCTATCAGATTTGCGATCAATCTCAACGCATCGACATCGAGACCCGAGTCTATCTCATCGAGGATGAGCAGTTTCGGTCGAAGGAAGAGACTCTGAAGGATCTCAGACCTTTTCTTTTCTCCACCGGAAAATCCGACGTTCAGGTACCTTTCTAGGAAATCCTTGTCTAAACCGAGTTTTTCAGCGGTTTCCTCGAGTTCTTTCCTCAACTCCAGGTAGTTTTTATCCTCTCCATGAATCCTCCGATGAGCTGTGATGAGAAACTGAGAAAGCTTCACTCCCTCAACTTCGTATGGATTCTGAAAAGTCATCATTATACCGAGTTTTGCTCTCTCATTTGGGGGCAGATCCTTTATGGAATTTCCTTCAAAAACGATGTCTCCTTCCGTCACAATGTATCTGGGATTTCCCATGATGACGTTCGCGAGGGTCGATTTTCCGCTACCGTTTGGACCCATGAGAACGTGGACTTCTCCCTTTTCTATCTCCAGATTCACGCCCTTCAATATTTCCTTGTCTTCGTCTCTCAGCTTCGCGTGCAGATTCACTATTCTGAGCATTTCGTTCCCTCCTCTTATGTTTTCCTAATTGATTATAACACACGTGCGGTTGTTATGAATAAGTTTTGATTTTTGTAAGGTTGAAATAATCTTTCTGACGATGTGGTATAATAAAAAAAGGAGCCGGGGTGGCGGAATTGGCAGACGCAGCGGACTTAAAATCCGCTGGGGTTCACAACCCCGTGTCGGTTCGAGTCCGATCCCCGGCACCACCCGGGCACCTCCAAAAAGGTGCCCTTCTTCTTTGAGGAGGGAGCGAACATGAGAGTTGAACTCCTCTTTGAAAGTGGAAAATGTGTGATAGATCTCAATGAGGAATACGAGGTCGTCAAATTGTTGAAGGAAAAAATTCCATTCGAAAGTGTCGTGAACACTTGGGGCGAGGAGATATACTTCTCAACTCCTGTGAACGTTCAGAAGATGGAAAACCCAAGGGAAGTAGTTGAAATAGGAGACGTTGGATACTGGCCTCCGGGAAAAGCGCTGTGTCTGTTCTTTGGGAAAACTCCCATGAGCGATGACAAAATTCAACCAGCGAGTGCTGTAAACGTGATAGGAAAGATCGTGGAAGGGCTGGAAGATCTGAAAAAAATAAAAGACGGCGAGAAGGTCGCCGTCAGATTTGCATCCTCATGATGTCTCTGTAAGCTTCCACGATTCTGTTTCTTACTTCGACGGTGAGCCTCAACGCTATGGAAGCCTTCTCGGCTTCTATTATAACCTCGTGTATGTTGCTTATCCTGCCCTGGGCGAAATCATCCGCTGCCTTCTCGGCTTTCTTCTGTATGTCGTTTACCTTTTCCAGTGCTTCTTTCAGCGCTTCTGAAAAGTTGTTTTCACTTTTCTTTTGAGTCTTTCCACTCTGGCTCAAAGGGCCGAGTCCCTCTATCCTGTCAACCATCGCTCATTACCCCCTTCCTATCTGAAGGGCGCTGTTCACCATAGCCTTTGTCACATTGAAAGCCGCCACGTTCGCATCGTATGCTCTCTGCGCGTTTATCAGATCCACCATTTCTCTGACGATATTCACGTTGGGCATCCTCACGTATCCGTTCTCATCCGCGTCAGGGTGTGTAGGATCGTATACGAGTCTGAACGGTGAAGGGTCTTCCTCTATTTTTACAACTTTCACCCCAGCGCTTTCTATTTTACCATTTGGTGTTCTTCTCAGATACTCGGCGAACACAGGTACCTTCCTCCTGTAAGGTTCTCCTGTTTCAGTTCTGGTGGTTTCAGCGTTCGCTATGTTTGTTGAGACGATCTCGACTCTGAGTCTCTGAGCGGACATTCCAGTTGCGCTGATGTTCATGATCTCGAATTCGCTCATCATCTGACACCCCTCAGCACGGCATTGTACCTATCTATGTTCAGCGACATGAGTCTGGTGAGCACCTGATACCTGAGTCCATTCTTCACAAGCTGGACCATCTCGTAATCGATATCAACATTGTTTCCATCGTTTCTCATGGTGGTTGTGTTGTCCACAAGAACACGTGGTTCTACGACATTCTTTGAACCGATGAGGTGCTTTTCGTTTGTCTTCGAAAGCTTCAGTTTCATTTCTGATTCCTTCAAAAGTTCCTCGAATGCCACGTATTTTCTTTTGTAACCGGGTGTGCTCACATTTGCTATGTTCAGTGAGTGAACGTTCTGTCTCAAAAGAGCAACGTCCATCGCCTGTTTTAGCGTGTAGAAGTTCGTGTTGAACATCTTCACACCTCCACTATTACTTTTCTTCGACTGAGGCTCCAATTCCTAAAACTTCCTCTAGGTTGTTTTCTATGTCGTGTTCTATAAGCTTCGATATGATTTCGTCCAGGTCTCCATCGAGGATCTCCTGCAGTCTATAAGAAGTGTAGTTTATTCTATGATCCGTAACTCTGTTCTGGGGGAAGTTGTAAGTTCTGATTTTTTCGCTTCTCTCACCAGTTCCTATCTGTGATTTTCTCTTCTGCGAGATCTCCCTTTCTTTCTGTTCCTTCTGTAGCTGGTAGAGTCTTGCTCTGAGGATCCTCAGAGCGGTTTGTTTGTTCTGATACTGAGATCTTTCGTTCTGACACGAGACCACTATTCCCGTTGGAAGATGTGTGATCCTCACAGCGGATTCGGTCTTGTTGACGTACTGTCCACCGTGTCCCGATGCCCTGAAAGTTTCTATCTTCAAGTCTTCCGGCCTGATTTCTATATCCTTTTCTTCAATCTCTGGAAGAACGGCAACGGTAGCGGTGGACGTATGGATTCTCCCTCCAGACTCTGTAACAGGAACTCTCTGGACTCTATGGACACCGCTTTCGTACTTCAAAATACCGTAAGCGTTCTTTCCCTTCACAAAGAAGACCACTTCCCTTATTCCACCGAGATCCGTTTCGTGGATTTCAGCGACTTCGAGGTTCCAGCCTTTTCTTTCTGCGTACCTGGTGTACATTCTGAACAGATCCCGCGCGAAGAGAGCGGCTTCTTCTCCACCCGTGCCTGGTCTGATTTCTACGATTGCTTTATCGCTCGCTTCTGGAGAAAGAAGAAAGAGCAGTTCTTGATAGAGCTGGTCAAGTTCTTTCTCGTACTTTTCTATCTCCAGTTCATTTTCTCCTTCTTCTCTCAAAAGTTCGATGAACTCTTGAGTTTCTTTTATTCTGTTTGTGATGTTCTCTATTTCTTCTATCTTTGCGTATTCCATCCCGTAGTTCTTCATCTGTTCGGGAGTCAGATCTGGCCTGGCGAGGAGCTTTTCGATCTCTTTTTTCTTTTCTTTCACTATCGAGGAGATCTTCTCTACGAGGGCTTCATTCCTAATCTTCGAGCCACCTCCTCCTGGTTCCTGGCAAACTGCAGAGCGGATTCTCTGGATATCTCTCCTTTGAGTGCGGCTTTCACGAGTGCGTCATCGAAGAGGACCATTCCGTGTCTCGCACCAGCCTGTATCAGAGATTCGAGCTGGTGGAGTTTGTTTTCTCTTATCAGGTTCCTCACGGCCGGAGTTCCCACCATGATCTCCAGGATCGGAGTGAAACCTATTCCGTTGGCTTTCGGTACAAGCCTCTGATAAATCACGGCGATCAAGGTGTTCGCGAGCTGAAGAGCGATCTGTCTTTGCTGATGTGCTGGAAAAACATCTATGATTCTCTCAGGTGCGGAAGCCGCGGAGTTCGTGTGAACCGTGGCAAGAACGAGGTGTCCCGTTTCCGCCGCGGTGAGAGCGAGAGCCATTGTCTCAAGGTCTCTCATTTCTCCCACGAGGATCACATCCGGGTCCTGCCTCAGAGCGTACTTCAATCCGTTGTAGAAAGAGTCCGTGTCTGAACCGAGTTCTCTCTGGTGAATCACAGATTTTTTGTTTGTGAAAACGTATTCTATCGGGTCTTCTATCGTTATTATGTGGTGTGGGAAATTTTCGTTGATGTGATCTATCATGGCGGCGAGTGTGGTGGATTTTCCGCTTCCTGTGGGACCAGCCACCAATATCAAGCCGTACTTTCTCTCAACGAATGTTTTCAAGATCTCTGGTAGTCCCAGTTCCTGAAAAGTTCTGATCTTTTTTGGTATCAACCTGAAAGCGAGAGCGGGGTTCTTTCTCTCGTAGTAGAGGTTTCCCCTCACCCTTATCGCTTCTGCCACGGTAAAGGAAAAATCCACTTCTTTCGTTTTAGGTGGGAACGGCTGTCCGATCTCAGTGAACAGATCTTTCAGAGCGTTCATTATAGATTCTTTTGTGAGTTTTCCGTACTTTTCCTGAGGTACAAGGTCCCCATCTATACGGTAATAAGGAGGGCAACCCACCGAGATGTGCACATCGGTTGCCCTCAAACCGTACGCTTCTGTGATAATCTTCAGAAAAGAAACTTTCATGTCTTCCACGCTGTCACTTCCTTTCTCCTTTCAAAACAGCCAGACACCTTGGACAAACCCCCGGAAAATCTTCAGAAGCAGAGATCTCCGTTGTGTATTTCCAGCACCTCTGACATTTTTCACCCTCTGCGTGTTTGACGGTCACCTCTACCAGTTCTCCTTTCAATTCTCCCGAAGCGTCCGAAAGGGATACCTTCGATACTATGAAGAGTTCTTCGAGTATGTCTCTGTATTTTTCCAGAAGCGCTTTGATGGTGTCATTTTTGGGTACAAGTACGACCTCAGCGTCGAGGGAGTGACCGATCACATCTTGCTGTCTCTTCTCCTCGAGGGCCTTCAACACGTCTTCTCTTATGGAGAGGAGTTTTTCGAAGTCTTCCATGAGCTTTCTATCGATGAACTCTTCTCTGTACTCTGGCCAGTATTCTGCCTGAACCGTTTTGTATTTTCTGTCCTTTTCATGAAGATGGGAGTAAACCTCTTCCATCGTGAAAGTCATGATGGGTGCAAGGATCTTCATCAGAGAGATGAGTATTTCGTGCATCACCGTCTGCGCCGATCTTCTGTATATTGAATCCTTCGCTTCCACGTAGAGTCTGTCCTTTACGACGTCCAGGTAGAGGGAGCTGAGTTCTGTTGTGCAGTACTTCACCACGAGATTGTAAACCTTCGAGAATTCGTAGCTGTCGTAATATTCGGTGGCGCGTTTTATGATCTCCTGCAGTCGTCCAAGAGCCCATCTGTCGATCGTTAAGAGTTTTTCATGAGGAACTCTGTCAAGTTCAGGATCAAAGTCCTCTAGATTTCCAAGGAGGAATCGGAACGTGTTTCTTATCTTCCTGTAAACTTCCGTTTGTTGTTCGACGATCCTCATGGATATCTTTATGTCGTTGAAGTAGTCGCTGCTCGCAAGCCACAGTCTCAGAATCTCGGCACCGTATTTTTCCACCACTTCCATGGGATCCACTACGTTTCCGAGGGACTTGCTCATCTTTCTTCCCTGTTCGTCCTTTATGAATCCGTGTGTTAGCACTTCTTTGTAAGGTGCGGACCCCCTCTTTGCGACGGCAAGGAAGATGGAAGAATGGAACCATCCCCTGTGCTGATCGCTACCTTCAAGGTACATGTCGAGGGGGAACGGGTGATCTTCTCTCTTCGTGGTTATGTATTCGAAGGAGGCACCAGAATCTATCCATACGTCGAGTGTATCCAGCATTTTTTCGAAAGATCGCTTGCCGCATTTTGGACACACAAAATCTTCGGGGATGAGTTCTTCCACCTCTTTTTCAAACCAGGCGTTTGTACCTTCTTTTTCAACGATTTTCATGAAGTGTTCTATCACCTTCGGATCGAGTACCACTTCTCCGCATTCTTTACATTTCACCGCTGGTATGGGAGTTCCCCAGACACGCTGTCTTGAGATACACCAGTCGGGCCTTTCCTCCACCATGGATCTGATTCTGTTCCGGCCCCATTCCGGTATCCACTTCACCTTGTCTATTTCTTCCAGCACTTTCTGCCTGAGGTTGTTGTGATCCACAGAAATGAACCACTGCTCAGTTGCTCTGAAGATCACAGGTCCTTTACAGCGCCAGCAGTGCGGGTAGGAGTGTGTGATACTTGAAGCGTGAACGAGAATACCCTTTCTCTTCAGATCCTCTATGATCACCTCGTTGGCATCTTCTATGAACATTCCCTTGTATTTTCCCGCTTCTTCCGTGAAACGTCCCTCCTCATCAACGGGAGAGACGATGGGAAGACCGTATTGCACATGACCGTAGATGTAGTCTTCTTCACCGTGACCGGGGGCTATGTGAACACATCCTGTTCCTGTTTCGAGAGATACGTAATCGGCCAGAATGACTCTGGAGGTCCTGTCATCGAAGATGGGATGAACGAACTCTTTTCCTTCCAGATCTTTTCCTTTTATTTTCTCGACGACATTGGAACAGTCGATTCCAGTCTCCTTCGAAAAAGCATCGAGAAGATCCGTTGCGATGACCCATTTCTCTTCTCCGACTTTCACCACCGAGTATTCGTAATCGGGGTGCAGAGCGATACCGACGTTTGCCGGCAGTGTCCAGGGTGTTGTGGTCCATATCACGATGAAGAAATTCGGATCTTCTTTGGATCTGAACTTCACGTATATGGAAGGAGATTTATGATCGTGGTATTCGATTTCCGCTTCCGCGAGGGCAGTTCTGCATCTCGGACACCAGTAGATGGGTTTCAAAGATCTGTAAACGTTTCCCTGTTCTACAAGGGTTTTGAAAACATCCAGTATTTTCACCTCGTAGTCTGGCTTCAACGTGATGTATGGATTTTCCCAGTCTCCCCGAACGCCGAGTCTTTTAAATTCTTCTCTCTGTATATCAACGAATCTGAGAGCGAATTCCTCACACTTCTTTCTGATCTCTGCGGGTGACATTTCTTTTATCTTTTCACCCAGTTCCTGAGACACCCTGTGTTCTATGGGAAGACCGTGGGTGTCCCAGCCAGGAACGTACGGTGCCCTGTATCCTCTCATCGTTTTGTATTTGACGACGATGTCCTTCAGAATCTTGTTCAGGGCCGTTCCAATGTGGATGTGACCGTTTGCGTAAGGGGGTCCATCGTGCAGGACAAAAAGGGGTTTTCCTTTTCTCTGTTCGAGTACGTAGTTGTAAAGGTCCATCTTTTCCCATTCTTCGAGAAAAACTTTTTCTTTGTTCACCAAGTTTGCCTTCATTGGAAATGAAGTTTTTGGCAAGTTCAGTGTGTTTTTGTATTCCATAAACTTTTCACACCTCCTGTGTCACGAAAGTAGCTTCTTCACTTTCTCTTTCAATTCGTCGAAGTTGAACGACTTCACAACGTATTCATCCGCTGCCCACGAAGAAAGATCGGATCTATAATGAGAATAGGCCGTGAGGAGGATAATCTTTGCGTCTTTCTTTTTCTTTCTGATCTCACCGGCTACCTCCAGTCCACTGATACCGGGCATCTCTATGTCGAGAATCACCAGGTCGTAGTTTCCAGAGAAGAATTTTTTCAAGGCTTCTTCCCCGTTTTCTGCCGTGTCAATTTCGTAACCCTCTTCCTGAAGTTCCTCTTTCAGAAGTTCCCTTATGTTCGGCTCATCATCGACAACCAGTATCCTTTTCATTCTCTCACCTCTTTTCTGGTGTCTTTGGAATTTCAAAGATGAAAACAACCCCGTTTTCTCTGTTTTCCGTCCATATTTTTCCTCCGTGTTCATCCTCTATGATCTTTCTGCAGATTGAAAGTCCTAAACCTGTTCCCTGAGTCTTTGTGGTGAAGAACGGTGAGAATATCTTTTCTTTCAGCTCCTCCGGTATGGGGGGACCCGAGTTCCAGACACTCACTCTCACCTTGGTGTACATATCTTCCGACGTTATCTTTATCTTACCATTTTCCCCTGTCGCTTCTATTGCATTTTGAACAAGGTTTATCAGTACCTGTTTTATCCTCGTTCTATCGGCTTCAACTCTGAGGTCTTCGTTGTCCGTTTCAAAGCAAAAATCTATGTTCATCTTTCTGATCTTTTCCTCGAATAGAACGTAGACCTCTCTTATGAGTTCGTTCAGATTGAATTCGGTGAATTCCAGCACCTGCCGTTCTTTGCTGTATTCCAGGATTTCCTTGACAATCGTTTCAAGCCTGGATAGTTCGTTCGTTATTATGTTGATGTATTTCTTCAGCGTCTCTGGATCGTCAAGATGTTTCTTCATGCGCATTATGAAACCGCCTATTATCGTTATTGGATTCCTTATCTCGTGAGCGACTCTTGCAGTCATCTCTCCCAGTATGGAAAGTCTTTCTCTTCTTTTTCTTTCCTCTTCGTATTTGTACAGCTCTGTGACATCGTCGATCGTGATGATGACTCCCTCGAGCAACTGTGTTTTGGCATTTCTGAAAGGGGAGAATCTTATGTTGAAATACCTTTCTCCGAATTTGTAGAAGTTGAGAAACACGGGTTCTTTGTTTTCAAAAACGCTTTCTGCGACTGATCCGATCTCTTCAAAGTCGGGGAGATCTTTGAGCCTTCTTCCGAGTACGTTTTCTTTCTTCAGACCAAACAGTTGTTCGGCCTTTTTGTTCCATTCGGTTATACGCCCATCTTTGCTCAGCGTTATGATGGCTGTTTCCAGGCTCTCCAGAATGCTTTCACTGAAGTTCCTGAGGTGTTCCACGAGTTCGTTTTGACGCTGAAGATCCAGAGTTTTCTTTCTCAGGTTTTCGTAATTATATGCGTTCTCCAGAGCAAGACCTGCACTTTCAGAGAAAAGTTTGAGCACGTCCAGATCCAGATCGGTGACTTCCTTTTTGCTGAATTTGTTGTCCACCACCACAACACCGAGAGTGTCCCATCGCCCAACAAGTGGAAAGACTATGAACTCATCGTTTTCAAGGATACTTATAACATCTTCTATTTCGTACCTGATTTTTTCGAGAGTTTCTCTCGAAGTCCTCACTATACTCTTTCTCAAAACCACCCTTTCGAATATCGGATGTTCTCTGTAGTAAAATCTCTTTCCCCTTATTTTTTCATTGAACTTCGTTTCAAACGAGAATGTGAGCGCCTCCTCCCTTAAAAACTGTACCAGATCTGTGTATCTCAAGGTTCTTTTTCTGAGGTATCTCTTGAGTTCTTCGTGTTCCTGAAGTGTATCGCCACCCACCGCGGAAACGACCATCAGAGAGCCTGTACCTTCATCTTTTTTGAGAAGAACAGCACGGTCGAAATTGAATCCTCTCTCTGAAACAAGGCTGAGCAAAATCACACGGTAAAGGTTGTTCGGATCATAAACAGATCTCATGGCCTGGCTGACGTAATAAATTATTCTCATTTTCTTTATGTGTTCTTTCTGTATCTCTGAAACTTTCAGCTGTTCTTCGTACGACTTTTTCAATTTCTGGACTTCTTCTTTAAGCCTCCAGAGTTTTTCTGATACGTTTCCGATGAATTCTAAAAGTTTCGTACAGAGTACCTCTTCTTCTTCATCGAATGCGCCTTCGCGAACCACAACAAGATGCAGTTTGTTCCTCCACTCTCTCACACTCGCCCCTGGATGTTTCTTTTTTATCTCATCGATGGAGAGTTTCTCTCCCTTCGAAGAATAAGAAGCATCGCCCTCTATCAGATAGACTTCTTCCGCATCCAGAAATTCTCTGACTTTTTTGAGGGAAAACCTGAGAGCTTCCTCTTTCGGGTGAACACATATTGAATCCACAAGAGAGAGCAACAGCTCATAAACGGTGAGCCTTTTGTAGAGTCTGACGATTTCGAAAGACTCTTCATCATTTGCCACAACTGTATGCTTTCCAAATCTGCAGGTGAAACCTTCCTGAGGGATTTCATCCTCGCTTTCCAGAATCCTTATTCCCTTTATCTGTTTCAGTCTCTCCGGAACCATCTGGTATCACTTCCTTCACCCAGTCTAAATGAGATCCTCTCCAAAAGATTCTTCCGCAGCTGGGACATCTGGAGAATTTCTCTGCGTTCAGAAAAACGTACAGAGGCACCTTTTCAATCACTTCCTCACGTGGAGTCGGCAAGAGTTCTCTGTTACAGTACGGGCACCTTGCACGTTCTGGTTTCAGTTTAAAATGTTCTATCACCCTTTTCAAATCTTTTTCATCTTTGATATAGAAGACTTTCTGCCCATATTTTTCGAAAAATTTTATAAGAGAACATTTCTTTGTGAGAAGAATTCTACCCTCTTTCCTGCATATCAGAAGGACTTTCCCGGGTTCTTCAGAGTAGCAAACCTTCACATCCACCCCGAGGATTCTCAACTTTTTTGCAAGCGGTACCAGCGAGGCATCGACAGCGAATCGAACCTCACTCATAATCTATCCTCCACTATTTAATGATAAACTAAAAGTGGGAGGGATAAATTATGAAGATAGAAAGACTCGATAAATACATCTGGAAAATTCCAAAAGAGGGAGATATGAAGGTTGACGCGATCATATTCACGGACGCCGAGAGTGTGAACGATCCTCAGTTCAGAGAAGCGATGAAACAGCTCATGAACGTGGCCACGCTTCCCGGCATTGTGAAATACGCCCTCGCCATGCCGGACATACACTGGGGTTACGGCTTTCCAATAGGAGGAGTCGCCGCTTTCGATGTGAAAGAAGGAATCATTTCGCCGGGTGGTGTGGGTTTCGATATAAACTGTGGAGTACGCCTGATGAAGACAGATCTCACCTACGAAGATGTGAAAGATAGAATGAGGTCTCTTGTCGAAGCTATATACGAATTCGTTCCCGCGGGTGTTGGTTCAACGGGAGACATCGTTCTCGGCAAGAAGGGGCTCAGGAAAGTTCTCGTTGAAGGTGCGGAGTGGGCTGTCAAGTCAGGGTACGGTCTTGAGGAAGATCTGGAAAGAATCGAAGACGGTGGAAAGATACATCCAGCGGATCCCTCGTACGTATCGGAGGAAGCGTTCGAGAGAGGAAGTGACGAGCTCGGAACTCTCGGTGCGGGAAACCACTTCGTGGAGGTTCAAATGGTTCAGGAAATATACGACGAAGAACTCGCTGAATTTTTCGGTCTGGAGATCGGTACCATCACGGTGATGATTCACTCCGGAAGCAGAGGATTCGGACATCAGGTTGCGACCGACTACATAAGGCTCATGAGGGATAATCTGAAGGAACACAACAAAAATCTACCCGACAAACAGCTTATAAACGCTCCGTTCGAACATCCACTTGGACAGGCCTATTATTCTGCCATGAATTGTGCAGCGAACTACGCGTTCGCGAACAGGGAGATCCTCGGGCATCTCGTTAGAAAAGCTTTCTGGAAAGTGTTCGGGAGAGACACACGTGTTGATCTCATCTACGACGTTGCTCACAACATCGCAAAAGTGGAAGAGTACGAAGTTGACGGAAAAAGAAGAAAACTGGTCGTCCACAGAAAGGGTGCCACACGTTCTCTTGGTCCCGGAAGCGAAAAGGTTCCTTCGATCTACAGAGAAGTGGGACAGCCCGTCATCATACCGGGTGACATGGGGACTGCTTCCTATCTTCTGGTAGGAACAAAGAAAGCCGAAGAAAAGACCTTCGGTTCCACCGCACACGGAGCGGGGAGAGTCCTTGGAAGGTCCGCTGCCCTGAAGAAGCTGGATTACAGGGAAGTTCTCGATGAACTGGCAGAAAAAAATATTGTCGTCATGAGCAAGAGTAAAAAGACTCTGGTTGAAGAAGCTCCTGAAGTTTACAAAGACGTGGACAGAGTGGTGCAGATCGTTCATGAGATAGGTATTTCGAGAAAAGTAGCCAGGATGATTCCTCTTGGTGTTGTGAAGGGGTGATACCATCGTAGAAAAAATGTATGTTCGAGAAGTGAAAGACGGGAAAGTGGTGGTGGCAAAAGCTAGAACGAGCGCTTGTGGGAGTTGCCCGGCAAAGAACATCTGTCTTTCCGACAACGAGATAAAACTCGAGATAGACTGGTGTGGAGAAGATTTGAAGCCCGGTGATGAGGTTGTGGTAGACATACCCGAGTACGATCCTTTGAAGGTATCAACACTCGTTTATTTTCTTCCGCTTGTGATATTCGCGGTGACTGTGATAACTGGATACCTTTTTAGGCTGAAAGATTGGGTAACCTTCGTACTTGCGCTGGGAAGCGTTTTCGCCTATTATTCTCTGTTTCGTTTCAGAAGAAAAGACAGAAAACCTCCTAGAATTCTCAGGAAGGTCTCTTAGGAGGTGTTTGCGTGACAATAGAAGAGATCGCCAGAATCGTAGAAGGAGAGATCCTTTGTGGAAACAAAGATCTGAACATAGAAAGAGCCGTTGCCACAGATCTCATGAGTGATGTTCTCGCGTTTGCTGAGCCGAACGTTCTTCTGATCACAGGACTTCACTCTCCACAGGCCGTGCGAACCGCCATGGTGGTGGGGATACCCGCTGTTCTCTTCGTCAGAAAAAGAGATATTCCTGAGACTATAGTCAATTTTGCGAAAGAATGCAACATCACCGTTCTTGCAACGAATCTTTCCATGTTCGAAACTTGTGGCAGACTTTACATGAACGGTTTGAAGCCCGTCAGGAGAGCGATAGAATGAGCGTTTCCATCATAGACAGATTGCAAGCCATCTTCCAGGATGTCAGAGTTTCCGAGTTCATGAATCCGGACGTTATATACGTAACACCGGACAAGACACTTCTTCACGTGAAAGAGATTATGAGGATAAAGAGGATCTCAGGTGTGCCCGTAGTGGATGACAAAAAACGGGTAGTGGGAATCGTCAGTTTGGAAGACATCATAAAAGCCCTTGAGGGAAGTTACATAAAAGACAGTGTTGAAAAGCGCATGACGAAGAACGTGGTATGTCTGAAAGAAACAGACACCCTCCAGGACGCCGTCAAGACCTTTGAGAAATACGGTTATGGGAGATTTCCCGTTGTCGACGATGAGGGAAAACTGGTGGGGATCGTGACAAAGCACGACATCATCTATTTTCTCCTGGCAAAACTCGGTATCATGTATCTGCACGACAAAAGGATGGAAGAAGTCCTGGAAAAAGGAACTTCACTGATCACGGGAGAAGTCCTGGAAAAAGGAAAAGCGGATTTTGTTTTCCACATAGATTACTTCGATGTGAACATGATCGGGATAGGGGCTTCCAAATTGAAGAGGTTTCTCCTGGAGCGAGGAGTGGATGAAGAACTGGCAAGAAGAATCGCAATAGCTACTTACGAAGCGGAAGCAAACGTTGTCATTCACAGCGAATCCGATGGGTACATATACTGCTTCATCGACAATGAGAAAATCACGGTGAGGGTAGAAGACAGAGGAAAAGGGATAGAAAATCTGGAACTCGCGATGAGAGAAGGCTATTCAACGGCTCCAGACCACATCAGAGAGCTCGGCTTTGGTGCAGGGATGGGGCTTCCAAACATGAAAAGGTACTCCGATAAAATGGTCATCATCTCAGAAGTGGGAAAGGGTGTAATCGTTGAGATGGTGTTCTTCAGGAGGGATAGAGGTGAGGATAAGGGAGATAGTGGAAAAACTGGGGCTTGAACATGTGTGCGGTGATCTGAACACGGAAGTGGAACACGGTTTCACCTGTGACCTTTTGAGTGAAGTGCTGGGGAAAGCCCAGCCTTCGACACTCTGGATCACAGTGCAGTCTCACGTCAACATAATAGCGGTTGCCACGGTTGTCGGAATAAAGGGAATCGTTCTCTGTGACGGTCACGAATACGAAAAGGACACTGTGAAGAAGGCAGAGGAGAACGGAGTGGTGCTCCTTAAATCTCAGGAGAACTCCTTCATAGTTTCTGGGAAGGTGTACGAGCTGGGGTTGAGATGAAGGCGGATTTACATGTGCACACGTGTCTGTCACCGTGCGCAGATCTGCTCATGATACCGCCCGTTGTGGAGAGGGCATCGGGAGATGTACAGATTCTCGGCATAGTTGATCACAACAGCGCAAAAAACGTTCCTGCTTTTCTGAAAATGAAGAAACTCGTTGTCCCTGGAATAGAGATACAGACGGTGGAAGATGTTCACGTGCTCGGCTTTTTTTCCGATATCGAAAGCGCATTGAAAGTCACGAAGATCGTTTACGAACATCTTCCATCGGTGAAACACGATCATGAGAAAATGGGCTATCAGCTCTTTGTAGACGAAAAGGGGAATTACACGGGCTACGAAGACGTTCCACTCGGTTTTCCTTCAGATCTCACACTGTCTCAGGCTGTAGAGCTGATTCGATCATTTGGAGGGATACCGGTTTACGCGCATGTTGAGAAGAGATTCGGTGTTCTCTACCAGCTCGGTTTCTTTCCAGATCTCGAGATTCCTGTTGCTGAAGTGGTGAGTAGAGAGGGAAAAGAAAATGCCCAGAAAAAGAATCTCAGGGTGATAGTGACATCGGACGCCCATTTTCCCTCTGATATAGGAAGAAGGTACATCGACATATCAGGAGCGCCGAATTCACCCGAGGAAGTACTGAAAAAGATCCTCAACAGCGAATACACACTGGGAGGTGTTCTGAATTGGTAAGGGTGAGATTCGCACCGAGCCCCACTGGCTTTCTCCACGTTGGAGGAGCTCGAACCGCTCTGTTCAACTTTCTTTTCGCACGGAAAGAAAAAGGAAAGTTCATCCTCAGAATAGAAGACACCGATTTGGAGAGATCTGAGAGGGAGTACGAAGAGAAGCTCATGGAATCTCTCAGGTGGCTTGGTCTTCTGTGGGATGAGGGACCGGACGTGGGAGGAGACCACGGTCCATACAGGCAGAGCGAGAGAGTGGAGATATACAGAGAACACGCTGAAAGGCTTGTAAAGGAGGGGAAGGCCTATTACGTTTACGCTTACCCTGAAGAGATCGAAGAGATGAGGGAGAAACTCCTCTCTGAAGGAAAGGCACCACACTACTCCCAGGAGATGTTCGAAAAGTTTGATACTCCCGAGAGAAGAAGGGAATACGAAGAAAAGGGTTTGAGGCCGGCTGTGTTTTTCAAGATGCCCAGAAAAGACTATGTGTTGAACGATGTGGTGAAAGGTGAAGTTGTGTTCAAGACAGGAGCAATTGGGGATTTTGTGATAATGAGAAGCAACGGTCTTCCCACCTACAATTTCGCCTGTGTGGTGGATGACATGCTCATGGAAATAACACACGTTATCCGTGGAGACGACCATCTCTCAAATACACTGAGACAGCTCGCTCTCTATGAAGCGTTTGAAAAGGCTCCCCCCGTTTTTGCGCACGTTTCCACCATACTGGGACCCGATGGAAAAAAACTGAGCAAGAGACATGGAGCCACTTCTGTGGAAGCGTTCAGAGACATGGGATATCTTCCGGAGGCGCTTGTCAACTATCTGGCACTTCTTGGATGGTCTCACCCAGAGGGTAAAGAACTCCTCACTCTCGAAGAATTGATTTCTTCGTTTTCTCTGGACAGGCTCAGCCCGAACCCTGCGATTTTCGACCCACAGAAGTTGAAATGGATGAACGGTTACTATTTGAGGAACATGCCGATTGAGAAGCTCGCAGAACTGGCAAAGCCGTTCTTTGAGAAAGCCGGGATAAAAATAATCGACGAGGAGTACTTTAAAAAGGTATTGGAGATCACAAAAGAGAGAGTAGAGGTGCTTTCAGAATTTCCTGAAGAGTCCCGCTTCTTCTTTGAAGATCCAGCACCTGTTGAAATACCAGAAGAAATGAAAGAAGTGTTTTCACAGCTCAAAGAAGAGCTCCAGAACGTTCGGTGGACCATGGAAGAAATCACACCTGTCTTCAAGAAGGTACTGAAACAACACGGTGTAAAGCCCAAAGAATTCTATATGACGTTGAGAAGAGTTCTGACTGGTAGAGAAGAAGGTCCTGAACTCGTCAACATTATTCCTCTTCTTGGAAAGGAGATCTTTTTGAGAAGAATAGAAAGATCTCTGGGGGGATGAGAATGAACATCCAGAAACACGGAGAAGACTGGAAAGGTACAGTTGTGATCGTACACGGTCTCGGTGAACACTCCGGGAGGTACAGAAGACTTGTGAGAGAATTCGTTTCAGAGGGTGTTCAGGTGGTCACATTCGATCTACCAGGTCACGGCAAATCTCCCGGAAGAAGAGGGCACCTTCGTTTTGATGACGTTTTTAAAATATTGAACGAGATCACGAAAGATCTGGAAAGGTTCGTGCTCTTTGGTCACAGTCTCGGTGGATTGATAGCTATCAGATTCACTCAGATTTTTCAGCCAGAGAACCAGAAAGGGTTGGTGGTGTCGGCCCCCGCTATCCTGCTTCCAGATACCCATTCTCCGGTCCTTGAATTCATGGTGAGGTTTCTGTCCTTTTTTGTTCCATTCCTCACGATGAGCAACGGGATAAACCCGAGCGATCTTTCCAGGAACAGAGAAGCGGTGGAAGCGTACATAAGAGATCCCCTCGTTCACGACAGGATCTCTTTCAAGCTCGCTTCAGATATGCTCTCCCATATGAAAAAGGTTCTCAAAGACGCTGAAAGGATAAAGGTTCCTGTTCTCATTTTTCACGGAACTGATGACAGGGTGGTGTCTTTTGAGGGAAGCAAGAAGTTTTTCGAAGCACTGAGCACAGAGAAAAAACTGGTGAGCTTTCCTGGAGGATACCATGAACTTTTTGAAGATCCAGAGCACCAGAAAGAGTTTTTCAAAACGATAGTCGAGTGGAGTCTCGAAAAACTCGGAGGGAAATAAGTTGAAGGAGTTCAGGAAGATCTTAGAGGACAAAGCTTTTTTCTTCACGACACTGTACATATTGATTTCATTTCTCGTATTCAAGATTTTCCCGGATGTCTTTGCAGTGATTGTGTTGATGGTGTTCTTCACGCTCCTTTTGGATCCGGTCATTCGTTTCCTGGAGAAGCTGAAATTTGGAAAGTACTTCTCCAGGGTAGCAGCACTTCTTCTCTTCTTTTTCGTGATGGTTTATTCGCTTTACATGATCATTCCTCCTGTTTTCAACGAGTTTGGGAGTTTCATCGAATTCATGACAAAAGTTTTTGAAAGCAAGATATGGAAAGACTACATAAAATCTCCTGAACTGATGCCGGTGTTCGATAAGATCATGAATTTTCTTGAACCAAAGCTCACAGATTTCCTGAACTATGTCTTTTCGCTTGTAACAACGAATTTTGTCTCTGTTACCACGATAATTGTTTTCACGCTTTTCGGACTCGGCTACACCGTGTTCTATATTCGCGAAATAGCCAGCTTCTTTGTTCTCATCTATCCAAAGAGTGTAAGAGCGGAAGCGAGAGAGTTTTTCCGTGATGTGTACGCGAGTATGGGGAGGTACATAAGGGTCATCTTCATAAATGCTGTGATAATAGGACTCTCTTACTGGATTGTTTTCGAAGCTTTCAACTTGAAGTACAGCGCCATCATAAGCCTCTGGGCTTTTGTGACCAACTTCATTCCAATCGTTGGAGTGGTCCTGGAATACATCCCTGTACTTCTTTTTTCTCTCACTCTCGGTGTGAAAGGTGTTCTTCTCATAGCACTCTTTGCGATCCTCATACATGCCGTTGCCTTCGTTGTCTTCATTCAGCTGATGAAAGGCCTCGAAAAGCTGAATCCCGTTTACATAATCTTGTCCATCCTGTTTTTTGGGAAACTCTTCGGATTGTTCGGATCTTTTGTGGGAGTGCCGCTCGCTCTGTTTTTCAAAGTCTTCTGGAGGAAATTTCTCAGGCCCCTTTTTGAGGCGGGGTGAGAGTTTTGAGAATTATCTTCATTCTTCTTCTACTGATACCTTCTCTTCTAACTATGGCGCTATCCCTTGAGGAAATAAAAAGCCTTTCGAAGACGAATCTGGACAATGCCATAGATCTTTTTCTCGACTACATGAAAAAGCACCCCTCTGATCCAGAATTAGAAAATGTTGGAGAGTTTCTCTTTGCCAAAAAAAAGCTCGTTGAAAAACACCCCTCCCTCTCTCGGGAAATCATCTCAGAAGACTTTCATGGTCTCCTTGAAAAACTAAGAGACACAGAAGAAATGTTCTCCGAGGAAGAGGTTCCCCTGCTGGAAGAAATCTTTCCGGAGCTGAAGAGTTTTGCTGAGAAACTGCAAGACGTGGAGGAATTTCTCTCTTCACCATTTTTCTGGAAACTCGGCATCAGTTTGAAAATAGAAAACCCCGAGAAGTTCGCCGAAGATCTTGTGAACAGGTTTCTTGAAGATCCTTTCGTGTTCTCATTCGAGGTGGTGGAGGCTCTCTCGAAGGTGGAAAATGCCGAAGAAATAGCCTACCATCTTGTGAGAAAAGCAAAGGAGATACCTCTGAAAGAGGAGAGTTACTCCTATATTCTGAGACTTTTTGAAGTGGCACATCACTTGGGATACAGTGAAACAGACGAACTCGAAGAACAGATAAAGAAATACTTTTCCATCTCTGCAAAGGTGAACGCCTCTGGGAACGTGGAAGAGATCCTCGACGAGTACGAACAGCTCACCATTCCCAAGGAAAAGCTCAGAGAAAAACTGGCCGCTGTTTCAAAAAAGTCGAAGGTGTCTGAAGAGAAAAGAGGTAGATATTACCCGTTTCTCCTGGTTCTTCTTGCTCTACCGTTTCTTTCTGCTCGATTCAGAGCGTCTTTTTACAGGAGAATCGGCATGAAAAAAAGAGCAGCTTCGATTTATTTGAAGCTGCTCCAGAAACAGCCGGAAAACGTGAAGCTTCGATTGAAGCTCGCCCGTCTTTACGAAGAAATCGGCATGCACGAAGAAGCGATGAAAGAGTACGAAATCATAAAGAAACTCTCTTAAGCCTGGACCCAGTAGTTCGGAGATTCTTTCGTTATGATGATGTCGTGTGGATGGCTTTCTTTCACTCCAGCTGGAGTGATTTTCACGAAGACTGCCTTTTCCTGGAGTTCTTTTATTGTTCTGGCACCGATGTATCCCATACCGGATCTGAGTCCGCCCACAAGCTGATGCACCACGTCTTTTACGGTTCCTTTGTACGGCACCATACCCTCTATTCCTTCGGGGACAAACTTGTTTTCCCCTTCCTGACCGTATCTGTCCGCACTTCCAGATCTCATAGCGCCAAGGCTTCCCATACCTCTGTAGGCCTTGTACTTTCTACCCTGATACAGTATCGTTTCTCCCGGTGCCTCTTCGGTACCGGCAAAGATACTTCCGACCATGACACTCTCGGCACCGGCTGCAAGTGCTTTCACAATGTCTCCAGAGTATCTGATTCCTCCATCCGCTATGATGGGAACGTCGTACTTTCTCGCAACTTCAGAACATTCCATAACGGCTGTGAGCTGCGGAACACCAACACCAGCTACCACTCTCGTTGTACAGATCGATCCGGGACCCACACCTACTTTCACAGCGTCCGCTCCCGCCTTTATGAGCGCCTCCGTTCCTTCCGGGGTCGCCACATTTCCGGCCACTACCGGCAAATCCGGGTAGTCTGCTTTTATCATCTCGAGGGTCTCTATCACTCTTCTGGAGTGACCGTGAGCGGTATCTATGACGATCACATCCACACCCGCTTTTACGAGCTTTTCCACCCTTTCCATGGTTTCAGGACTCGTTCCAACCGCTGCACCCACGAGAAGCCTTCCCTTTTCGTCCCTCGCCGCGTTGGGATGTTCTATCACACTCATTATGTCCTTGATGGTGATCAATCCAACGAGCTTGTTGTCTTTTGAGACGAGGGGAAGTTTCTCTATTCTGTGCTGGTGGAGAATTTCTTTTGCTTTTTCGAGGGAGATGTCTGGAGGGGCCACGATGAGCTTTTCTCTTGGTGTCATCAGATCTTTTATCTTCTTTGAAAGGTTCTTTTCGAACCTGACATCTCTGTTTGTGAGCAGGCCAACAAGCCTTCCCTCCTCGTCCACAACGGGAAGTCCACCTATTTTGTACTCTGCCATGAGATCAATTGCTTCTTTCACCGTCATATCCGGGGTTACGGTGATAGGATCGTATATGATGCCGTTTTCGGTCTTCTTCACGATCGATACCTGGCGCGCCTGTTCATCGGGAGTGAGATTCTTGTGAATGATTCCAATGCCACCTTCTCTTGCAAGAGCCTTTGCCAGAGCCGCTTCGGTCACTGTGTCCATGGCGGCACTCACAAGTGGTATATTTATTCGTATCTGTCTTGTGAGCCTGGTGTCTATTTTCACGTCTTTTGGAAGGACTTCGCTGTACTGTGGAACAAGCAGCACATCGTCAAAGGTCAGGGCTTCTTTCATCCAATCCCTCCTCAAACGATCATCTCGTGTTTTTCAATAATCTTCCCGGACTCAGGTCCTATTCCGAACACGCTCCAGTTACCCGCAATAAATCTCTCGTAGGCCCTTCTGTAGTCTTCTTTCGAAACGTTCTTTATTCTCTCGACCCTTTCCTCTATGGTCTCCAGAGAGTCATTAGAGAGATCATCGATCACGAAACTCATCATGCCGGCTGGATTGTCTGTGACCATATCGAGCTTTCCAAGGTATCTCATCTTTCCGTATTCGAAATTCTTCATGAAAAGAGATTCATTGGAGAGAACGTCTTTCATCTTTGAGAAGAACTCATCTATCTTTTCAGGAGAAAGAGCCGCGTACACGATGATGATTCCTGTTTCCTTCAGCGCGTAGATCTGGGAGAACACATCGTAAACGAAGCCCTCTTTCTCCCTTATTTCGTGGAACAGAATGGAGCTCATTCCACTTCCCAGTGCGGTGTTGAGAGCATAAAGCGGGTATATATCTTCACTGATTCTTCCACAAATGGGTCTTGCCATGGCAATGTGTACCTGCTCCAGGTCGTTCCTCACGATGTATCTGGGTTCCGTGTGTTCGAACGAAGGTGGAGGTGGAAGAGGATCTCCTGGCTTGTTCCTTTCTAATTCGCTCAATTCTTTTTCCAGAAGAGAAAGGTAGTCATCGTTTACTTTTCCAGCGAGGATGATTTTGGTATCCGGAAGATTGTAGTTTTTCCTGTGATACTCTCTGAGATCTTCCGACGAGATCTTCTCAATAGTTTCCTTCCTTCCAATGATGGGCCTTCCGTAGGGCCCGGGCCAGACAGTTTCCACCAGAGTATCGAAGAGTTTACTGGTTGGATCATCCTGGGACATCTTGTACTCTTCAAGAATGATCTTTCTCTCTATCTCGGTGTCTTCGGGAGAGAAAATGGGATAGAAAGTTATCTCTTTCAACACGTTCAGCGTTTTTCCGAAGTGAAACTCCGGAACTTTTGCATAATAAGCGGTGGCGAGTTTATCGGTGAAGGCATTGAGAGTTCCTCCAACCACTTCTACGGTGTACTTGAGAGAAAAGTGATCGTAGCTTTTTGTTCCCCTGAAAGCCATGTGTTCTATGAAATGGGAGATCCCCGCAAGTTCTTCTGGTTCGTGAGCGGATCCCTTTTTAATTAAAAAGGCGCAGGAGATCGTCCGCGCCTTGTCGAATGGTATGGTGAAAATCTCAATTTCGTTTACTGTGTGTCTTTCCATGCTGAGTGTTTTCCCCCTCTGTGACACGTTTGAACTGCAGTCTTCCGAGGTCGTCTATGTTGATCACCTGTACCTTTATGGTATCACCGACTTTCACCTTTTTCAAGAACTGCCTCATATCTTCTCCTACTTTGCTCTGATGAAGGAGGCCTATCTTACCTGGTCTCACCTCTATGAACAGTCCGTAAGGTTCTATCCTTGTGACCTTTCCTTCCAGAACTTCTCCCACTTCTATTTCTTTGGCTATTTCCCTTATGAGTTCGATGGCCTTGTCAACGTTTTCTTCAGAACTTCCAACGACCTTGACGAGGCCTGTTTCGTCGTCGATCTCCACCTTCACATCGAAGTCTTTTATGATCTTCTTTATCACTCTGCCTCCAGGTCCTATGACATCTGCCACTTTTTCTGGATCGACCTTGGTTACCTTTATGATCGGTGCATACTTGGACAGATGCGGTCTTGGAGCAGAGATGGTTTCATACATCCTGTCGAGAATGTACATTCTCGCTTCCCTTGCCTGCATGAGCGCTTTCATGAGGAGTTCATCTGAGACACCTGAGACCTTACAGTCCATCTGGAAGGCAGTTATTCCATCTCTCGTTCCAGCCACTTTGAAGTCCATATCACCGTAGTGGTCTTCCATTCCAATGATGTCTGTGAGTATGATCTCGGCGTCTTCTTCAAGAATGAGCCCCATCGCTATTCCTGCAACGTGTTTCTTGATAGGAACTCCAGCATCCATCAGCGCCAGGGATCCTGAACACACCGTGGCCATTGAGGAAGAACCGTTGGACTCCAGGATCTCAGAAACCACTCTTATGGTGTAGGGGAACTCTTCTTCGGGTGGAAGCATGTTCTTCAGAGCTCTTTCTGCCAGATGTCCATGCCCGATTTCCCTTCTGCTGGGACCTCTGAGCGGCTTCACCTCTCCTGTACAGAACGGAGGAAAGTTGTAGTGCAGCATGAACCTCTTAACGCCTTCTTCGAGGAGTGTGTCTATGATCTGAACGTCCATGGGAGCGCCGAGAGTAACGATACCGAGACTCTGTGTTTCCCCTCTGGTGAAAAGAGCAGAGCCATGTGTTCTCGGGAACAATCCAACCTCGCAGGAGATGGGTCTGATCTCGGTCGGTTTTCTCCCGTCCGCTCTGATACCCTTCTCCACTATCAATCTCCTCATTGTTTTTTTGACGGCATCTTCATAGAGTTCCGAGACAAAGGGTTTGATTCCTTCCAAATCGGTTACGGACAATTTTTCTGCAATCTGATTCAGAAGCTGTTCTTCGTACTCTTTGAGAGCCACTTCTCTTTCCTTCTTCACCTTTACGAGGATTCTTCTTTCCAGTTCTTCTTTGTTTAGAAGATCTTTGAAAGCCTCAACGAGGCCTTCAGGTGGTGTGGGCTCGACAACGGGGATTTTCTCCACGTTGAACTCTGAGAGAATCTCTTCCTGGAAATCGACTAGTTCTTTTATGACGGAGTGGGCGAATCTCAAGGCCTTCACCATATCTTCTTCTGTTACTTCTTTTGCTTCACCTTCGACCATGGTGACAGCGTCTTTTGTTCCAGCAACGGTGATATCCATCAGACCCTTTTCTATGTCTTCCTCACTGGGTAAGGCTATGAACTGTCCGTCTCTGTAACCAACCCTAATACCCGCCACTATACCTTCAAACGGTATCTTTGAAACGTTCAATGCGAGGGACGCGGCAAAGATTCCCACAACGTCCGGTGGAACGTTCGGATCCACCGAAAGCACGGTCACGATAACCTGGACCTCGTTTCTGAGTTTTTTTGGAAAGAGAGGCCTTATCGGTCTGTCGATGAGGCGGGCTGAGAGAATAGCGGATTCGCTGGGTTTACCTTCCCTCTTTATGAAACCACCGGGGATCTTTCCGGCAGCGTAGAACCTTTCCTGGAACTCAACGGTGAGAGGTACAAAGTCGATTCCTTCCACTGCTTTGTCTGAAATGTTTGCGGTTGCCAGAACAACTGTGTCACCAAACCTCACCAGGGCTGAACCACTCGATTGTTTCGCTACTTTTCCGTACTGAACTACGAGTTCTCTTCCAAGGATGTTACGTCGCCATTCCTTCATATTCCTATCACCTCTACCCAATCAATTTAAATCAGGAAGCGGGCAACAAGCCCGCTTCCCCCTCCTTAGAATTTTATTTCCTGATTCCTAACTTGGCGATGAGTTCTCGATAAACTTCCGGTTTCTTGTGTCTCAGGTACTTCAACATTTTTCTTCTTCTTCCGATCATCTTCATGAGTCCTCTTCTGGAGTGGAAATCCTTTGGATGCTTTCTCAGGTGCTCTGTCAAATGTTTGATCCTCGCAGTGAGAAGAGCGATCTGCACCTCAACGGATCCTGTGTCGTTCTCGTGGATCTGGAATTCCTTGATGATTTCGTTTTTCTTTTCAGGGTCGAGAGACACCACCGAACACCTCCATTTTATCAGTCTCCGCCAGCCCAGGTTCTTCCCCAGACTGGGGTCAAGGATGATTATACCACAAAAACATACCCCGGCATGTGCCGGGTTGTGGAGCGGGCGACGGGATTCGAACCCGCGACCCCCAGCTTGGGAAGCTGGTGCTCTACCAGCTGAGCTACACCCGCTCGTTCGTTGATTATTTTATCATACATTGGGGAAACCTTTCAAGAGTTTCTCCCTCTTGACAACCTAACGGGGTGATGCTATATTATAAAAACGGGATTAGACGGTGCGGGGTGGAGCAGTCTGGCAGCTCGTTGGGCTCATAACCCAAAGGTCGTGGGTTCAAATCCCACCCCCGCTACCAGATCGATATGAACAGCCCGGCCGTTTTGGCCGGGTTATTTTGTTTTTATGGGTTCTTGCCTTAAGTGTTCGTGGATAGAAAAGGATATGACTGTATCCAGTGAAAGAAAACGAAGGCATGAGAACGGGGTAAACCAGAAAAGGTTCGTATCCATTCAAGGGAAGACTCCTTTTTCCCAGTGTTCTACTTTTCCCTCGATGATCAGAAACACAGGACTGGCGTGGATATCCTTTTCGCTTTTCAATGTTTCATATCGCTCTGGATCTCTTTTCTGAAGTTTCTTGAGGAGGTGGTGAAACTCATATTCAAGTTGGCCCTTCGTGACCGGGATCTTTTCCTTGAGTTCCACTACCTCTATCTTCCTGATGTCAAAGCGGTAGCCCCTCCTTTCCGCTTCCCTCTATACCTCAAAGAGGTAGGCGTTTATGGCCTTTAACGGCTCTGAATGGTTTTTAAAACGTTCAAGCTGCGGGTGGTTTCTGTACCCCCTGGTCTTTCCTTCGAGCACTTTTTTAGCCAGTAAACTTTCCCTCCAGAGTGCCACGAGCCCTTTGGCGTCAAGGTATTTTGGGTGGAGCGACCAGAGACGCAGGTTCTCACCTCCACAGGTATGGTACTATGCTATAGCCCGTCCAGAAGAGCGGGCCGAGGTTCAGAAGAAAGTGTGGTATGAACGTGAAAACCATGTTTCCGGACTGACGCCATACCACTATGTGGATGAACCCTGAAATGGTCGTCATCAGCACAAACGCCACCCCAAAGAATCCCTCGGGACTTGCTACATGGAGGAACTTTGTCCAGAACATCGTGTGTATTAGCCCCACGAAGGCGGCGAAGAACACCAGGCCTGCAAGCGATATCTGAGCCTGGGTTTTTCAGGGTACAGGTCCCATGAATCAAACAGGTAGAGCCAGAGTATCTGTTCGGTCGAAGCATTCACCGGAGCCCACAAAAGTGCCGTAAGGAGAACACCAAACCGGTCAACTTCCTCAACTCTAATCCGTGCCTGGTAGGCAAAGAATAGGGCCGTGAGTATTACAAGGACGTTCACATAGAACCACTTGGGAGGCTTTTTCGGGAAGGGTGTTCCATAGCCTACAACGCCTCTTCTCAGCTTCACAAGGCCCCAGGCGAGGGAGTAGTAGATAAGCATGGGAATGAGGACCCCGCTCAGATCATAGAGCCATCCCGCCACAGCAGGGAGAGAGAAGGCTATTACAGCTGAAAGCAGGAGGTCAAGGTGCTTTGGTCTCCATGAAGTCGGGTCATAGGTTTTCACTCCGGACATCTCACTGACCTCCACCAAACAGGAAATCAATCAGTTTCTTTTCCTTATAAAGCCTTTTGCGAAACTCCATTATGGGCAGGTCACCCTGGACGAGGACATCTTTCCTTATGTCCCTCTCCTGGGTCTCCACAACTCTCCTATCCTGGTGGAGGATTATCCTGTTTAAGGGCATGCTTAAACGGGCTATGATGGAATCAACGGGTTTCAATCCCGTCATTTTCACGTAAAAGCGGAGGTATATCATGGTTTTCTGCCTGTCCACGGGAACAAAAAAGGCTACCACTCTCGTACCTTCACTTATGTGGTTCTGCCAGAGGTTGGGAAATATGAACTCAAGGTAAACCCTCGACTCCTCCCCGCTGAGTTCCTCGGGTCTTTTGACCCTCTGCCCCCTATCGACCTCGTTGAACACGTAAAAAATGAAACTGTCTTCGTCTATCCACTTGACGACGGGGCCGTGGACCAGGGTCCTGTTTCCCCGGCCTATGGTGGTTCTGTGGACGAAAGGTAGGTGCATGACGTCGAGCTGGTTCTCAACCGCCCTCGGGAACGGGACGTTCCAGAGCTCCCTGAACTCCGCATAAGCGAAGTCCTCATCTATATCATCGAAGAACTTTGGCTCCTTCTCTGGCTCTCCTTCTCCGGACCAGAGCCATATTATGTTATTTTTTTCGTAAACCGGGTATGAATTAACCCTAAATCTATCAGGAACTTTGTAGTTCTTCCCGAGGGCCGGTATAAGCCTCACCCTGCCGTTACCGTCGTACTCAAACCCGTGAAAGGGGCACTGGATTCTATCGTTTATAACCTTCCCCGCTGAGAGCCTAGCCCTCCGGTGCACGCAGAAGTCTTCCAGGGCGTAGACTTTTCCCAAGCTGTCCCTCCAGAACACCAGGTCTCTCCCGAGTCGCCTAACTCCAACGGGTTTTCTCCTCACCTCATTCGATGAAAGAACTGCAAACCACATTGAAGACACTTCTTGCGGCGCCCCCCCATCGTCCGTTGTTTGTTTTTTCTTAATGATACCATAGTTTTGGAATTGGAAAAAACGAGAGTGATCTCAGAACGGTCGAATGAGGAGGTGATTGTGGTGATCAGAAAAACTGTGAAGGGTACAGACGGCAGAGAGTACACTTTTGTGGCAAAAGAAGGAACGTTTGAAAAGCTTACAGGGCTTGGTACGACCATCAGAGGGCACATACCTGGAACGGACTCTCCTTTCTACGGCATTTTAGAAGACGGAGAAGAAGGCCTCAGAGCCTGGATTATGACGTTTCGTGTTGTAAACCGTGTTCCCATCGACAGTGAGACAGAAGAAGAACTTGTTCGTCTCTTTTTACCACTAGTGGAACGAAGAAGAATAGACCGTTCTATCCTGCTGTACGTTGAATGAATAGGGAAGCCCGGTCGAAATGGCCGGGCTTTTTGTTTTTTATGGGTCCTCACCAAATTGTTCCAGAGTTGAAACACAAAGAAACGGACTATAACTAGTGGAAGGAGGTGAGGTCATAATAGCCAGGGTGTATCAGAAAAGGGCAAAGCTCATATCCTGTACTGGTGAAATATTATTTTTTTGTTGAGGCAGAAGGGAAAAGAAGCTTTTAAAGAATTCTTTGCTTTAAGGTTTGAAGTGAGAAGATTTTGCATATCAGGGGCTTTGTGATACAATACCACCAATTAAATAGTAAATGAGGTTTTCAGAAAGCCTGGAGAAATCGACAGAGTTCACTTAAATGGTGTAAGGGGGGTGTTTTTATGAGCAAGATGTTTATCACTGTGTTCTTTGGTATAATGCTTGTTACTGTTTCTTTAATTTGCATAGCTGAAACTGCGCCAGAAATTATTTGGCAGAAAATTCTTGGTGGATCCAGTGATGATTATGCTTTTTCAATTCAACAAACACCCGATGGTGGGTATATAGTGGCTGGATATACCGAGTCAAACGATGGAGATGTCAAAGGGAATCATGAAAACGGTGACTTTTGGATAGTAAAGCTTGATAAAGATGGAAACATAGAATGGCAGAAAACTCTCGGTGGATCCAATTGGGATTGGGCTTTTTCAGTTCAACAAACACCCGATGGTGGGTATATAGTAGCTGGATTTACCTGGTCTAATGATGGAGATGTTAGTGGAAATCATGGCTCGCTTGACGCTTGGATAGTAAAGCTTGACAAAGATGGAAACATAGAATGGCAGAAAACCCTTGGCGGATCCGGAAATGACTGGGCCACTTCAGTTCAACAAACAACCGATGGAGGTTACATAGTGGCTGGAGGAACCTATTCAACCGATGGGGTTATCCGAGGAAATCATGGATCACTCGATGCTTGGGTAGTAAAGCTTGACGGCAATGGGAACATGCAGTGGCAAAAAGCACTGGGCGGATCTGGTTCGGATAGTGCTTGGTCAGTTCAGCAGACAA
Organism: Thermotoga maritima MSB8; assembly: GCF_000008545.1. Taxonomy (NCBI): domain Bacteria; kingdom Thermotogati; phylum Thermotogota; class Thermotogae; order Thermotogales; family Thermotogaceae; genus Thermotoga; species Thermotoga maritima. Next base: position 1,358,498 of record NC_000853.1, on the reverse strand, counting down.
CAGATGGAGGATACATAGTGGCTGGATTTACCAAATCAAACGATGGAGATGTGACTGGAAATCATGGAAGCGCTGATTTTTGGGTTGTGAAGCTTGGTTGGCAGTGAGGTGAGCCTTTGTGGCTTACCTTTGAATCAAAGAAGTTTGGTGGGAGATGATACTGAAAGAGTGACGAGATATTATTCAGTTCCTACACGCATTTACTTTGTCAAACAAGATAAAGCAAAATCACTCACAACCAAAGAAAAGGAGTAGTAATGCTCCTTTTCGTTATTTTATTATTAGGAGTGTTTGGTATCACGGTCCTTTGATTACACTCATTGATGCTGGTAAACAGATCTTCTTGATATTTCAACCGCTCACCCCTCAAACCTCTGAAGAGAAATCAGCACGCCTCCTGCGATGAGCGCCATGGAAGTGGTTATGAAGATGTGCGCCGTTGCAACGTAACTGGAGAGAAATCCAAAGAAACCATAGGAAACGGGCAGTAGCGAGAAAGATACGGCTGAGATCAGGGAAAAGATCTTTCCCCTCATTTCCTCCGGTATTGCCAGTTGAAGCAGTGTGATAACGTTTATGTTGAAAAGGGTTTGAAAGATTCCAATGAGGAAATACATGGCAAACATAAGCCAATGGTTACCCGTCATGGCAAACACGAAAACAGCCAGCCCGTACCCCACCAGATTCAAACCCAGGGTTTTCACGCTGGCTCTTGTTCTTATCGTTGCCATCAGAAATGTGACTATCAGTCCCCCAAACGACAGCATACTCATCAACGTTCCATAGACCCACTCGCTCTTTCCCAGTTTCGAGACGTGTTCAGGTAGCAGAACGTGCATTGAACCTGTGAAGAAGTTCATGATGGCAATGACCAGTATCGTCACCAGGATGAACCTCACCGATCTTATGTACAAAAGAGCAGATTTTATGTCCTGCCACATATTTCTTTCCTTCGACACTTTCTTCAGATGCTTTTCTTCAACCTTTATGAACATCTCAAAGATTCCTGAAATCAAAAAGGACAGAGAATTTATGAGAATCACTCCTGCAAGTCCCACTACCTTCAGAAGGAGGCTTCCAAGGGCAGGTCCAAGTATTTTTGAGAGGTTCTTCAGCAACCTGTAGAGTGAATTCGCCCTGACCAGGTTTTCTTTTCTGACCAGATCGGGAAGCAGGGAATCAACTGCTGGATTGAAGAAAGAATCGAACACGGAGACAAGAACGGTGACGATCAGAAGAAGCGCCATCGTTAACTCTGAGAAATATTCCATGAGAAACAGATACATGAACAGAACTCCCCTGAGAATATCCATCACAACCATCATGTTTCTTCTGCTGTGCCTGTCCACCACCGTTCCAGCGAAGGGACTCACTATTATGGCGGGAAGAAAAGAGGATATCATGAAGAGGCCCACGTATTCGCTCGAGCCGGTTTTCGAGTAGAGCCACCATGCCAGTGCAACTTGATAGATCCTGGTGCCGATCAGCGAAACGAACGAACCGGAGGCGAAAAGAAGGAGGTTTCTGTTCAACTCCTTTCACCTCCTCTACACGTTCTTCAGTCTGAAGGTGTAGGTGCTGACACTGAGATTGAAGTCTTCAAACCAGTATACGTAGAGACAGTAGGTCTTGTTGATTCTCTGATCTGTCCTTTTCAGGGCCACCTCGACTTCGAACTTTTCCTCCCCACCAGGCTCAAGCGTGAAGACCTGAAAATCTCTGCTCAAATAAATGTTTTCCATTTCACTTCTGTTCTCACACCACAGGTTGAAACACACCAGGTTGTTCGTGGTGTGGGCATTTTCATTCCAGACTTTCACGTAGAAGATCTTTCTGTCGGGTTGCTCGTGAACAAGGACTATCTCAGGATACTTCGGGGGATGAACGCTCTCGGTGTCGAAAACGTTGTGACAGTTGCTGCAAAATCCAGAGTATCTTTTCATGGGTACGAGAGTGTTTTCGCTCTCTTTTATTGACAGGTAATTACCACAGTACGGACACCTGATGGTTTTGTGAAGGTCTTCTTCTGCACATCTGACCGTCATGTTTTCGCCGTACACCTCTATGAAAAACTTCGGATTCTGTGAAAGAAGATGATCGGCCAGAAGGTTGTAGATTCTCTCCTCCACTGCTGACAGATTCTTACTCAATCTGTGCAAATCGAAGTTTTTCAGGTTTCTGTTTGCTTCGTCCAGAACCTCCGTTTGCTCGTTTATCTTCGAGAAGTAATCGTGAACCTGATTCTGAATCTTCTTGTGCCTGAATCCCAGAAGTTCCAGTTTTCTCATGTTGAAATATCTTTTTGAATACACATCTTCTCTTAGCCTTTTCCCCACTCCGAAAACAATTCTCAACGGCCCATTCACTTCTTCCCATGAATACAAAAAGAGTTTGATACTGTTTTTGAGCGGATAGGGTATCACCGAGTAGAACACGTCCTTCCTTATCTCGTCGCTGGAAAACACATAGAACTGCCTTTTCAATACTTCATTGAGAATATCCTCTCCTGCATGAATCTCTAAAAGCCTCATCCCAGCAATTCTGTCGATTTCTAAAACGATCTCGCTTTTCCCCATTCTCAGCCTGTCCACTTCCAGTTTTTCTGGAATGGTCACCTTTGCGTTTGGAAAGCCGTAGAGTATGTACGGAAGGTAGTCCGAGCAGTGGTTGTAGGAGTTCGTGTTCAGAATGTAGAGCACTTCTCCTGCCTCGAATCCGTGAGAGATGAGATGATGGAAAAGAAGAGCCTCACTGTTATAGCCTTGTTTTGGCCTGTAAGAGCTGATGAGGACCTTTGCGTTCTTCAAAAAGTTCATTCCAACGTTTATGTACTCTCCCTTCTCTGAGGTGGAAATGAGAGTGCTTGAGCACGAGTCCATGAAGATACACTCAGCCTGAACATCCTGAGCATAAACCCTCTCATATTCGCAGTTCTGACAGTCCGGGAAGTATCTGTAAATCTCTTCCAGAGGGATGTCTCTGTTGATTCCGCAGATCTTTCCGTCACTCAGATGCAGATGCCTTCTGTTTCCATCTATCACCATGCTCAAACAGAGCTTTTTGTGCTTCACTCTGTCGAAGTTGTCCACCGTGCTTTCGTACCGCGTGAAAACTTCCGCGTTGAGTCTGTGTTTTATACTTTTGTTTTCCTTCCTCAAGATTATAAGATACTGCTGGGGATCAAGTGAGATCTGTTCCTGGTAATTTGCGAGTTTTTCTCTCAGCAGATCGATGGAGAGGGCAGATATGACTCCAAAGTAAATGCCCCTGTCTCTGGAGTATTCATACGCCTGCCTCAGGAAATTTTCCGTCAGCAGTTTTGGATTGCACACGATTATGAAGTCATTTTCTATCTCTTCTTTCCCGTTGAAGTTATCGGGGGACATTTCATGGATTCTGAATTCATCGAGAAAATCAGCCAGTATCCTGGCTGAAAGACCATATTCATCCCCTCTGAAGGCCACAATCTCAAGCATTCGACATTCCCCCCTGATAGTTGGTCGTCGATATATCAATACATCGATTAAAGCATTGAGAACAATTTAACTTACATTCCTCATCTGTTGATATAAAGTTCAAAGCCTTAAAATATTCTTTTAATAGATAATCTTCTGATATTAAAGTTTTCTGGATCTTCCAAGGACAGTATTTATCAATATATTCCTCAAAGTACCAAGCTGCATTTATACCAAACTCATTCAGGAGATTCTCAAGATCACTGACAGTATTGAAGCGTTTGCTATGCAAATAGTGTAGCAAGAAAGCTATTTCTAATCCTCCCCTTGAAATCATTGGTTGGAGTAAAGAAATTGGATGAAACACCGTTGTTTCAAATTTTACAAGCGACTCATTTTCATTTTCATCTTTTTGTCTTTTTTCCACTTTTTCGTCAACAACATCATTTGATATAACCACAGGAAATCCTTCTTTTTTAACTTTCTCTACAATGTAAAGAAATCTGTCCTCAATATTCTTAAGCGACGGAAGTTTCACATACTGGAAAGGAGTGAAAGGTTTAGGATATAAAGGATTTATACCTATTTCCAAGCGCCCATCAGTATTCTTTAGTTTGTTCATTTGATGCCGAACCTTCATTATAAGATCTGCTATCTTATCTAAATCCTCAAATGTCTCGCCAGGTATGGCTAAGATAAAGTAAAGACCGAAATCTGGTATGCCATAGAGGGAAGAGATCCTAACCACTTCCAATATTTCCTCATCCTTTATTTCGTGTTTACCTATTACTTTGCGTAATCTTCCGCTCGTTTCTGGTGCTACAGTTATCTTTCTTTGGCCGGAAATTGCAGCAATCTCTATTATCCGCTTCGACAATTTTTCTAATCTCTGAGAACCGATCCTCACTCTCCCTCCTTTTTTAATGATGTATTCAAGATAATGCTCTACAATCCTAGTTTCTAGTCCTTCATAGAAGAGTTTAATTATTTCCACATTGCACTGATCAATTGCTAGATCAACTATTTTCTTGAATGTTTCCCATCTTAAAGTTCTAGGTGGTTTTAACCTATGCCCCATATAACAAAATCTGCATCTTTGGGTACATCCTCGTCTCACTTCTATAGAAAAAACTCTTTCCTCATAAACGGTATTTTTAGTAACGAATATACTATGTGCTGGATGTTCGTTTATATCAACAGGACTGGTTTGTTTCACCATACCCGTTTGGAAAAAACCGTGAATACAAGGCACGTAAATCCCTTCTATTTGAGAGACAGCCTGCAGGAATTTCATACGCTTTCTTTTTACATTTCGATAAACTTTGTATGAATCTATGATTTTATGAATAGCCTCTTCTGCCTCTCCTAAGACTATGACATCACAAACTAGAGATAACGGCAGTGGATTATAATTAGCTACAGGTCCTCCACCTATTATAATGGGATCGTTCTCTTCTCTGAGAAGATTGATCAATGGTATAGAACCTGCTTTCAATATTTTGAAAGCATTTAACACGATTCCTTCGTATTGAAAACTAATACCTATGAAATCACTATCTTTTAGTTTGAAACCGTATTCGAAAGAGAAAGGCTGATCTTCGTCTGTGTAATACCTATCAACAGCAACATCATCTCTAAGATACAGCTCTTTATACAGGGTCTGGATTCCTAGATTCGGCAAACCGTACTTGTATATGTCAGGAAAAGCCAGAATGAAGATGATTTCATTGCCTTTTAAATTTTTGGAAGGAAGTATTCTTTCTTCTTCCTTGATCTTATAAAGAAGAGAAGTTCTCATGTTTCATCCCCCAAAATGAACCATTTCTTGCCCTTTGTACAAATTTTCATCCTTTACCTCTCACTTGAGCCATCGGTCTTTTTCGCTTCTCCTAAAAAGTATATTAAAAGATATTATATACACTCTCTCAAAAAGTTTGCATTTCGTTCCCTGCGTCTGTCTTGCCATCAGAATCAAAATCCTCCTCAACAACTCAGGAACTTTCCCACATCTGCACGGTGCCAATATTTCTCACCCCCCGCACAGATGCTAAAACACCCTATATGGTTTTCAAGTTTTAAAGAAAATTCTTCAATGATTTGAAAAGAACTTACAGGGCTGTTTTTTAGATCGCAAAATTTCTGTGAACTTAAATAAAAATGATTTTTTACGTACAGCAGAACAAGGGTTAAAAACTCTGATTTCCAGCAGTTGAACCTTTGAAAGTAACCTCACAAGTAGCTGCACTTTTGGGTGCAACCTGAACCTGTTCCGTAATCTCACTTTTCCAGGAATGCGTTTCGTTATCTGTCTTCACTTTGTCAGCGAAAATGATTGTAGACAGGAGAACGAGTATCAAAAAGATTATCATCAAAACCCTTCGCATTCTGATCACCTGTCATCACTTTATCAAACCTTATATGGTTTTCAAGTTTTGGCTGTTCCAAAATCCTCTTTAAAAGCACATTTTCAGCACCAGATTTCATGGGCTTTGAAACAATTTGATTTTTTGGGGTATAACTATAAAGAGGTGATTGAAAATGAAAGGTATTGAGAGTCTCAAAGAAATCTTCAAGTATGGTGCATTTTCTCTCCCGGTCGCCAATTATCTTCTCTGTGAGGGAAACATTCCAGGAGATTGTAAGAGAATTCTTGATGTTTTAAAACTCGCGTGGAAAGGGAACTTCAAAGAAGCGATTCGGAGAGCAGACAAAGCTGTGGAGAACAGCAGGTCTGAAACTGCGAAGTACTTCCTTTTAGCGAACAAACTGGTATTTTTAAAATATACAGGCAAAGTAGATATGAATCTGTACAGGTACCTGAAAAGAAACCTTCCCAAGATGTCAAAATCAATAAGAGATACTGTGATCGTTACTTTAATAAACTTTGAAGCAAGCGGAGTAAAGCCACTGCGGAAGATGAGGGTGTGGAAGAACAACTACAGAAAATCCACACTTTCTTTTTTATATCTCTCCCTGGCAAGAAGGGAAGCAGATTCTGGAGACCTCTCTGAAGCGGTGCACGGTTACATACAGGCTTACAAACTGTCCAGAGAAATTCCCCATCCAACCTGTATGGTTTCCTCTTTGAACGATCTGGCATGGGACATTAAGGAAAAACACCCAAAACTCGCCTACGATCTTTCTAAAGGAGCTGTTTTCTGGCTAGGATACTACAGAGAGGAACCAGGAAATCTCTTTGGAGCCCTGGATACTCTGTTTGTTGTGGAAAAAGACATGGATTCACCGTCTATCCACAGCACTGCACATATCATCGTTTCGCTTCCCGTACCAGAAGATTATCTGTCTCTACTCAAAAAAGCGAAGAAATTTGTGTTGGACTACACAGGATCAACTTATCCGAACACAAGTCAGTTGAGAAGATATGTTGAAAAGGTCGCTTGGAAAGGAAAAACTCTCAGCTCCAAAGGTATCTCAGATATATTGAAAGGGAAAACAAAAATGATTCGTGCAGATACGATAAGAAAACTGTTGACATCTGGTGTTGATACAGGGGCACCTTTTCCTGTCTGGAACGAGTGGATAAAGATGGAGATTGAAAGAAAATACAGGGAGTCGTCAGAAAAGCTTAAAGAGCTCCCCTTTCATCAGAGACAAATCCTTTTTCTTACCACCTACATGGCTCTTCTTGATAGAGAGTTCCTTTCAAGGAAAGAAAAGCTCAAAAAGGCATATACACTCCTTGAAGATATTGAGTCGTTCGCTGATTTCATGGCAAAAGATCACCGGACCATGGAATTTGTTGTTTCAATGGTGAAGGCTCATCCTTTCGTTGAAGGAAGAAAAGAAGCAGTGAAGAGAGCCCTTGCAAGGATGAAAAGAAAGAGACTGGAAAGATTTGTTCTGAGATACATCGAGATGAAAGAGTCAGACAGAAAGCTCCTTGATAGATTTCTGAGGAACTACGGAAGGTACGATGGTGTGAGGTTTGGCATCAGGTTAAAAGGTCCAGAAGTAGTGAGAGAATTTGCAAAAAAGTACTCTCTCAAGGTTCAACCCCTGTTTGCTGCCTTCTGGTGTGAAGAGGATGGAAGAGTGAGAAGAAGACTGGAAAGAATTTTGAAATACATGTTTCTAAATTGAACACGATGCCCTAACTCTTTATGGAATCTGTGAATCCTGTCTCCACTGACCGCTTACCATTCTTCTAAAGAAGAGTGGCTTGTACAGTTGAAGATCTGTCAATCAAAGACTAATTTACCTCAACCTTTGTTAAGTCTATCATAGGAATGAGCACAGGATGAATCCCCATTTGAGCAGTTGTTGTGGCTACGAAAGATCGAACTATAATGAGTAGGTTCATTAAACCATTGTATTTACAAAGTTTGTCAAACAAATCTTCGCTGCTTTCTTCAATATTGGCTTCGAATTTACCTTTTATTCTTACATACATATCGTGAACCTGTACATTTCCTTGCCTTCCTCTTATGTAAACACCTAAAACGATGCTCCTAGAAAAATAATCTTTTTGATGAACTATTTTTCCAAATTCTGGCTCGAGTTCGAGTTGGTAATCAATAAAATTGCCTTTTACTTCTTTTAACTGAAATTTTGCTTCTTCAATGAAGTAACCCAGCATTCTGAAAAAACTCCTTGAAGGGATAATACTATTTTTTTGCTTCATCATGCAGCGACACTCCTTTGAGCTTCAAAAGATGTGATTATTTCTTCAGACACTCCAAAGCCATATCTTGGTGATTTGTTTTCTTCTTCCGGCAGTAACCCAAGAGATATTTTGATTTTACCACCAAGTGCAGCGACTATCTTTGCCAGCACCCTAATAGATATGTTTTTCTCTCCTGTTTCAATTTTTGAAACCATAGACTGGGATACTCCAAGCTTTTTGGCCAGATCTTTCTGGGTCAGGTTGTGCATCTTCCTATAGGCTAGCAGCTGACCTCCTATCTGAGACATCACTTCGATAAAAACTTTTTCCTCTTCAGAATGATGAAATCCCATTTCTTCGAACAATTCAAAAACATCGGAATACTTTTTGAATTCCTTCACCTCCGTCACCTCCTCTTAGATCTTTCACAATATTCCCGTGATCTTTTGTAATCTTTTCTTTGCGTTGTTTATAGCTCTGTCATAATCGCTGCTTTCCTTTTCTAAAAAAGCGCAGAGAAAAACTACATAGTTCTTTTTGGATTTTTCTTTTCCAACCTAAGAGCATATAAATTCACATCACCAATCCCTTTGAGTTTTTCGAAGTAAGGTTGCACTAAGACTTTTTCTCCTTCAATGGCCAGAGTATTTATCAGACTTTCATATTTCGATATCAATTTATCCCTTCTTCGTCTTGGAACATACCTTTTTATCAGTTCTTCGAATTCTTTCTGAAACTCGTCCAATGTTATTATCTCTTTTTTCATGAACACCGTCCTTTCCCCTATACACCCGTTAGCGGTTATAACCTAAATAAGTCATAATTTTACAAATGGACGATTTGTTACAATTCAGTTGACGTGTGGCAGAAAAATCGAATCATCTCATCAGCTGGCTCTTCACAATTTCTCTGTAGAGAGGAGATTTCTTCATGAGTTCTTCGTGGGTCCCTTCAGCTTCCACCCTTCCATCGTTCAGTACAATGATTCTGCTGGCCTTTTTTATGGTAGAAAGTCTATGAGAGACGATGATCACCGTCTCGATCTCATTCAGAATTTTTTCAAGGATCTTTTCCTCTGTTTCGCTGTCAACACCAGATGTAACCTCGTCCAGAATCAGAACCTGCGGCTTTCTTATCAGGGCCCTTGCAAGGACGATTCTCTGTCTCTGACCATCTGAGAGTCTTGTCCCTCTTTCTCCAACAACCGTGTCTATTCCGTTTTCCAGTTCCTTAACAAAGTCACACTCACACATTTTGAGAACATTTTCGATCTCATCTTCTGGGAAGTCTTCAAAAAGGGTGATATTGTTTTTGATAGTGGTGTCGAACAAAATATCGTTCGATCGAACAAGAACGATGTTTCTTCTGAGTGATTGAAGAGAGTACTGTTCGATGGGAACACCGTTTATGAGAATTTCACCCTCTGTGGGAGACAGTAGCCTGTTGAAAAGAGAAACGAGCGTGCTCTTTCCTGCACCAGATCTTGCCACAATTGCGATCTTATCCCCGGAGTTTATCTCGAAATTCAAACCAGTGAGAACAGGTGTTTCATCGTATTTAAAATGCACGTTTTTCAACTGCAGTTTTTCGAACCTTTCAAGATCTATTCCGCTTGCTCTTTCAAAGGGCAGGGAAAACACTCTTGTAAAATTTTCCCAGTTTGGAACTGTAGAGAAAAACGTCGTCAGACCTGTGAGTGCCATTCTGACGATGTCGTATATCCAGTTCATATAGGATTCAAAAGCCAGAAGCGTTCCAACACTTATCTCACCCTTCCAGAGAAGGTAAACACCGAAGGCAAGGACAATGGTACTCCCGACCCATCTGTTCATCTCGATGTTCCTGTTCGAAAGTTCGTTTACCGTGCTGTGGATGATGCTTGCCCTGCTCCACTCTCTGGCACTTGAATCGAGGAAATCTCTGAGAAACAAAAGGCCAGAAAACTGTTTGAGAACCGGTGTTCCTTCCACCACTTCTCTGGATCTTTTCAAAAATCTCTGGTAGGCTTCCTGATCTCTCTGAGATGTCCTGATGACCATCTTTTTCAGGATTGAAGTCGATACAAAAAACAGAACGATGCTCGCCAGAACCACAAGGGCAAGTTTCACATTCAGAATGAACAGAAGCGAAAGAACAACAAGAAAAAATCCCAGATTGAAGAAAAACTGAAGCCTCGCAAGATAAACCCCCGAGGCCACCTTCGGAATATCCCTCATGAAGATCGAAAGATAATCACCGGTGTTTTTCGAGTTCAGAAAAGATAGTGGAAGTGTCAGGATTTTCGCATAAACCCCCTTTGATTCCTTAGCCCGTGATGCGTTCAGCAGGTGTTTCGCAACTGAGAAGTTCAGTCTGTACATGATGAAGGACTGAGACACAAGAACGACAAAATAAAGTATGGAAAACAGAGCGACTTCTTCTACAGAACCCCTGTAGAACGCACTGTCGATGGTCTTTTTTATGAGAAGTGGAGTGAGAACGTTGGTGGTTAAAAACAGGCTCTCCAGTAACAAGAAGATCGGATAGTACCTTTTGTATTTCCTCTCGAATTTTTTGATATCGTCTCTGACGTTACTTGCTGAGAAAAATTTCATAGCCTCTCAATCCCCCGGAAATGCCTGTATCTCTAAAATACCTCTCAACACTGCCGCCAAATCTTCCTTTTTTGGAGAAAATTCGAGAACTTTTTCGCCCTTTTTCAAAACGATCACCCTGTCTGCGATCTTTAGATCCTCCAGGTCATGACTTGCAAAGATGACGATTCTACCACTCTCTTTGAGTCTTTTCATGATCTCGTGTATCTTCAATCTCGTTCTGAGATCAACTCCACTGCACGGCTCATCGAAGATGTATATGCTCGCCTTTTTCATCAGGGCTCTTGCCACATCAACTCTTTTTTTGTACCCGGTGGAAAGTTCCATGTACCTCTTTTTCCTGCACTCCAGAAGACCCAGTTCCTTCATCACTCTTTCTGTTTCTCTCTTCAGCGTTTTTCCAAGAAGGTCGTTCAACATACCAAAAAACTTCAGATTCTCTTCCACACTCAACCTGTAGTAGAAGCTCCTCTCATACCCGGTTGATATGCTGACCTTTTCTACTGCAAAGGAAGGCTTTTCCACGATGTTCACACTGTCTATGAGAACCTTCCCTCTGTCAGGAATGAGAAAGGAGGCTATAACCTTCAAAAGCGTCGTCTTTCCAGAACCGTTCTCGCCGAAGACCGCCGTGATACTTCCTTCTTCCGCCTCAAAACTCACTTCCCTTAAAGCCTGTGTTTTCGGAGGGTATTTCTTCCAGACATCGATCACCTCTAGCACGTTTTCACCTCAGTACCAGCTCAGACTTCCTCTCAATCGGGCCTGATTGAAGGATCTTTTGAACGCAACGATTCCCGCTGATATCAATACTGTTCCTGTTGCTGCAAGAAGAACCAGTCCTTCCGACACACTGGAAAGGTGTTCGCCTCTCATGAGGACTCTTCGCAAAAGGTCTATGCCATAAGTGCTGGGAATGAGGTACGAAACAGGTCTTATCCAGTCTGGAAGAATTTCCACGGGAAAGTAGATACCAGAAAACAAGCCACTGAGTGTGGTGTAAAGCCACCCCACAGGATCTCCTCTTTTTGTGACGAGAACGATGGACGCAGAGAGAAGGCCAATACCCATGAGAGGAAGCATTACAGTGAAAAGAACAACCAGGGCTTCAAGAAAGTTCGGTGTGATATGAACCGAGAAGAGATAGACCAGTCCCAGAAAAATCAGTGTGATGTTCAGCGTGGTGAAAAAGAAGGAAGACACGAAACTGAAGAGAAAAAGCTGCCAGAGAGGTGTCTTTGAAAGAAGGATGTACTCGAGAGTTCCCATGCTCTGTTCTCTCTGTATGACACCTTTGAAGGTCATGAGGGCAAGATTCGTGTAAGACATGAAAACAGAACCAGTGATGAAGTACGCCAGGATGTCACCACCGTATCGCTCTATCAGGGGAAAGTAGTTCCCCTGTGCGATGAATTTTCCAATGAAACCGAACTGGACAATTCCCACAAAACCGGATAAGAGCCCGAGAACAAGCTGTGTTCTGTAAGAAAGCCAGATGAGGATATCTTTTCTAATGAAGTACAACGTTTTGATCAGAAGTTTCAAATGACCTTCACCACCAGAGGAAAATTCGCTTCCACCATGGAACATGATCACATTCGGTGTTGCAAAGGCCTACACAGTGACTGTTCGTACATTCATCACAGTTTCCCACTCTGTCTCCACATCGGTCTTTCAGACTATCGCAGAAACTCAGATAGACCTTTTCATCCACCACTGGATCGTTGAGAAATTCCATGAACGGCACTCCTCCTTTTGTAATCTGCAACTATCTTTATAAACTCATTTAAATTGTACCTCAACGGGATGCATGTGTGAGGCTTTTTTACCTTTGAGGATTTCAGGGTTCTATAAACCACCCTGTTGAAAGCACATCCACCCATACAGAAAGGAAGCACAAGGCATCTTCTGCATTCTTCGTCTTCAAGTGGGTCATACGTCAACCACTTCAAATACGATCCAGTGAATTCGACTCCGGTTTCTTTCAAAAAACCTGAACAGTTCTCCATACCAAGTTCTCCCCAACATTTGTACACTCTTCCATCCACATCGACCACGAAACTGTTCTTACACATGGCATCACATCTTGCAAAACGTGGTTTTTTGAAATATTCAAAAGGATACTCAGGAATTTTCTCCCTGATGTACCACCACAGCTTCGTTTCTATCTCCGCAAACTCTTCTGTGTTCAGTGCTGTGTCCTGAAAGCCTGTGGGATTTCCCTCAACGATCTCTATGGGCTGGAAATTGAACTCCACTCTCAACTTTTTCTCTGCTATCCTATCGATGAGTTTCTTCACATCTTCAATGTTCTCTCTAGACACGTTCACTCTGATCTGAACGAATAAGCCTTTGTTGACAGCACGAAAGATATTTTCGAAAATGGAGCTGAAAGTTGGAGCACCGTTTCTGGCTTTCCTGTACCGATCGTGGTACACCTCTGTACCGTCCAGTGTTATGTCCAGTGCCTTTATTCCTGCTTTCTGAAGATCATCTACCATCTTCTCCGTCAGAAGGTAGCCATTTGTCACGATGAAGGAATCGTACTTCACACCATATTTTTCGCAGAGTCTTTTCAGTTTGCTGCTCAGATTCACCACTGTTTCTTCCAGAAGCAAAGGTTCTCCCCCGTAGAAAGTAACGCTCAGCAGGTTTGGTTTTTGGTATTCTAATTTTCTTTCCACATCCAGGAGGAAGTTGCTTTGCACTTTTTCAGAAATGTAGGATCCCGAGGAAATATGAAGTACCTTCTGATAACAGTAAACGCAATCGAAGTTACAGGAGTGGGTTAAAACAATTGTGTATCTCAAAAATCTGTCACTGTAGCGATACGTGTTGAAGCGAAATTTTAGAAACTCCAGTTCATCGAAGTTGTCATCAAGCAAAAACATTCCCCGTTTCAACTTTTCAACTTCCGTTTTCGAAAGTTCTGTCGAGGAAGGATCTTCCAGGGTCTTCAGTACCTTGTTGGTGTTTTTCCTATCTATCCACAGAAGGGCTTGAGAAAGCGTGTTGAACAAAAGTGTGCCATCGCTTTCATTTATTACCAAATTAAATCTTGAAGGCTTCAAGTTTTTCGACCTGCCTTTCAAGGAGTTTTATCCTGTACCATTCCCTTGCGAATTTCTCCGGATCCTTTTTCTCTTCAGGGCATCCCGTTTTGCCATCGAACCTGGCACTTCTACATCCTCCCATGCACACAGGAAGGAGTTTGCACCTCATGCATTCTTCGCTTTCGAAAGCATCGAAAGAATGCCATCTGAGATATTTTTTCCTGTCGTATTCCAGTCCTCGGTTGGTCAATCTTCCTATCTCCATGCCTTTTCCCACTCTCACTGTGCATGGATACAACTCTCCCTGTGGACCTATCACAACAGAAGACACACAGTCGTACTCACAGTATCTGTTTTGCACAAGAACGGGAAGAAACACATTGAAGCCTCTTTTCGCAGCACTTTCGTAGAAATTGAGAATGTTCAGAGACTCCCGATCTCTGATCTCATAGACCTTCCTGAAAAAGAATTCCCTGCTGTTCGATCCAAAAATCCACCTGAAATATACCCTCGTTCTGTCTTTCGGAAATCGCTCCAGAACGTTCAGAAACTCTTCTACACGATGGAAGTTGTCAGGTCCCACATTCATTCTGAACGTGACCTGAAGTTTCTCCGTGACCCTGAAGAGATTCTCCAGATTTTCCACAATGGTGTCGAAAGTTCCCTTGCCACCTTTCAAAGGCCTGTATTTATTGTGAACATCTTCTGGGCCATCGATCGTTATTTGAACGTTTCTTATTTCGAGCCTGTCAAACCATTCCGCTTTTTCTTTGTCGAGAAGGTATCCATTCGTTGACATGGAGGAGTGAAAATCCACATTGTTTTCTCTGCATGCTTCTATCAGCGATGAGTTTACGAACTTCACCACGTCAAAACACAGGAGGGGTTCCCCGCCGAACCAGCCTACACTTATAGATCTTCTGGTTCGAATCAGCCTTTTCAGATATTCTACGATCCTTTCTGCCGTTTTCGCTGTCATCGAAGGTCCTGTTTTCGATTCATAGCAGTAGATACAATCAAAATTGCATGCCAGGGTGGGTATGATCGTGACCATAACCGAGGAAGAATCATAGCGGGTCATTCTGTTCATAAGTTTCAGATGCTCTATTTCGTCGAAGTCCTCATCAACGATATACCCACCGTAGATCAAATCTTTCTTTATGGAAAGCCATTCTTCAGGGATCTCTTCGTCTGGATCTTTGAGAATCTTCTCTGCAATTTCTGCTTTGCTTTTTTCCAGACGAGCGATCGCTCTGGTTAGAAAGTTCACAAACACAACGTAGTCGCCATCTCTGAAAATCACATTGTATCTTGAAGGTTTGAACACGAAAGATCCCCCCTTAGTTTTTCGCCAAACAGCTGGTACAGTTCGCGTTTGGAGAACACACCAGACAACCAGCACACATGTCATCAAAACATCCAGAACAGTTCAAATCCCAGCAATCACAATTGGGATTTGTAGAACAGCAAAGAGGAGAAAGAGAGTTATCTGGGAAATTCAAAAATTCCATGTTATTACCCCCACGGTAAATATTTTTAGCACGCACAATCGTTGCATACTGTGTTTATGCAATCACAGTTACCGTTCTTATCACAACACATGATATCTCCAACTGGTTTAAAAACCTCTAATGGATCGTTCAGGAACTCCATAAGTTTTCACCCTCCTTCTTATGGCACAATACACAGTGTGCATAGAGCATTACAATCACATACCGCATTGCATGAAGGGTCACATATCCCATTACAATCCGGATTGAAACACTCAGAACAGTTCCCATTACTTTGACAACACTCCAGTCCAATCTTTCCTATAGTCGGATTATTTAAAAATTCCATGACTTACCCTCCTTTCCATTTTTTATTTTGCTTTAAATATCCTTTATTGATACTAATAATGCCCTTTAACTTCATTTAGTCAGATTGTAAGTAACAGCAAAAGGTTAAAAACTCTGATTTCCAGCAGTTGAACCTTTGAAAGTAACCTCACAAGTAGCTGCACTTTTGGGTGCAACCTGAACCTGTTCCGTAATCTCACTTTTCCAGGAATGCGTTTCGTTATCTGTCTTCACTTTGTCAGCGAAAATGATTGTAGACAGGAGAACGAGTATCAAAAAGATTATCATCAAAACCCTTCGCATTCTGATCACCTGTCATCACCTTATCAAACCTTATATGGTTTTCAAGTTTTGGCTGTTCCAAAATCCTCTCTAGAAGCACATTTTCAGCACCAGATTTCATGGGCTTTGAAACAATTTGATTTTTTGGGGTATAACTATAAAGAGGTGATTGAAAATGAAAGGTATTGAGAGTCTCAAAGAAATCTTCAAGTATGGTGCATTTTCTCTCCCGGTCGCCAATTATCTTCTCTGTGAGGGAAACATTCCAGGAGATTGTAAGAGAATTCTTGATGTTTTAAAACTCGCGTGGAAAGGGAACTTCAAAGAAGCGATTCGGAGAGCAGACAAAGCTGTGGAGAACAGCAGGTCTGAAACTGCGAAGTACTTCCTTTTAGCGAACAAACTGGCATTTTTAAAATATACAGGTAAAACGGATGTGAACTTATACAGATACCTGAAAAGAAACCTTCCCAAGATGTCAAAATCAATAAGAGATACTGTGATCGTTACTTTAATAAACTTTGAAGCAAGCGGAATAAAGCCACTACGGAAGGTGAGGGTGTGGAAAAACGATTACAGAAAATCCACACTTTCCTTTTTATATCTTTCCCTGGCAAGAAGGGAAGCAGATTCTGGAAGACTCTCTGAGGCGGTACACGATTACATACAGGCCTACAGACTATCCAGGGAGGTTCCTCACCCAACCTGTATTGTTTCCTCCCTGAACGATCTTGCATGGGATATCAGGGAAAAACATCCAAAACTTGCCCATGCTCTTTCTCAAGGAGCCGTTTTCTGGCTAGGATACTACAGAGAGGAACCAGGAAATCTCTTTGGAGCCCTGGATACTCTGTTTGTTGTGGAAAAAGACATGGATTCACCGTCTATCCACAGCACTGCACATATCATCGTTTCGCTTCCCGTACCAGAAGATTATCTGTCTCTACTCAAAAAAGCGAAGAAATTTGTGTTGGACTACACAGGATCAACTTATCCGAACACAAGTCAGTTGAGAAGATATGTTGAAAAGGTCGCTTGGAAAGGAAAAACTCTCAGCTCCAAAGGTATCTCAGATATATTGAAAGGGAAAACAAAAATGATTCGTGCAGATACGATAAGAAAACTGTTGACATCTGGTGTTGATACAGGGGCACCTTTTCCTGTCTGGAACGAGTGGATAAAGATGGAGATTGAAAGAAAATACAGGGAGTCGTCAGAAAAGCTTAAAGAGCTCCCCTTTCATCAGAGACAAATCCTTTTTCTTACCACCTACATGGCTCTTCTTGATAGAGAGTTCCTTTCAAGGAAAGAAAAGCTCAAAAAGGCATATACACTCCTTGAAGATATTGAGTCGTTCGCTGATTTCATGGCAAAAGATCACCGGACCATGGAATTTGTTGTTTCAATGGTGAAGGCTCATCCTTTCGTTGAAGGAAGAAAAGAAGCAGTGAAGAGAGCCCTTGCAAGGATGAAAAGAAAGAGACTGGAAAGATTTGTTCTGAGATACATCGAGATGAAAGAGTCAGACAGAAAGCTCCTTGATAGATTTCTGAGGAACTACGGAAGGTACGATGGTGTGAGGTTTGGCATCAGGTTAAAAGGTCCAGAAGTAGTGAGAGAATTTGCAAAAAAGTACTCTCTCAAGGTTCAACCCCTGTTTGCTGCCTTCTGGTGTGAAGAGGATGGAAGAGTGAGAAGAAGACTGGAAAGAGTCTTGAAGCATATGGTCCTGTATAATTTAATCGAAATTGCCATATTATTTGTCATGGTGGAAAAATGAGAGGTGAAAAACATGCGTAAAATTTTCACAGCTATCATTGAATACGATCCTGAAACAAAGCAATATGTTGGAATGGTTCCAGATGTTCCAGGTGTGCATACTGTAGGTAGTTCCTTAGAAGAAGTGAGAAGGAATTTAAAAGAGGTGCTTGAGCTCGTATTGGAGGAAGCAGGAGATGAAATAAATCACCAGGAATTCGTGGCTCTTGAGATGATAGAGGTGGAAACTTGAGTCGTCTTCCAATAGTTGATCCAAAAACTATGGAGAAGGTTTTACTGAAACTTGGATTTCAACGTGTTCGCCAAAAAGGAAGTCATGTGTTCTACAGGCACAGCAATGGAAAGTATACGACCATCCCATTTCATGCAAGAGACTTGCCCAAGTCACTTAATAAGAAAAATCATCCGTGAAGCGGGTATATCAGTGGAAGAATTCAAGAAAATACTCGAAAATCTATATCAGTACTTTCCCCACACAAACATTTCTACTGTTCTTATACCTCCAATTGACTCCTTACAATCTCCCTGTAAAGGGGAGATTTTTCCATGAGTTCTTCGTGTGTTCCTTCGGCTTCCACTCTTCCATTATTCAGTACGATGATCTTCTTTGCTTTTCTTATTGTGGAAAGCCTATGGGAGATTATGATCACGGTGTTGATTTCCTTCAGAATTTTTTCAAAGATTTTCTCCTCTGTCTCGCTGTCCACACCAGAGGTGGCTTCGTCCAGGATGAGAACCTGTGGTTTCCTGATCAAAGCCCTTGCAAGGACGATCCTCTGCCTTTGACCGTCCGAGAGTTTTGTTCCTCTTTCACCAACAACGGTGTGTATCCCGTTTTCCAGTTTCTCGACGAAATCGCACTCACACATCCTGAGAATACGTTCCAGCTCATCCTCCGGGAAGTCCTCAAAAAGCGTGATGTTGTTTTTGATGGTAGTATCGAACAAGATGTCGTTCGATCGAACAAGGATGATTTTCTTTCTGAGTGAAGAAAGTGAATACTGCTCGATAGGGATGTCGTTGATGAGGATCTGACCTTTTGTGGGTGTGAGAAAGCGGTTGAAGAGTGACACAAGTGTGCTCTTTCCCTCCCCAGAACTCGCCACTATGGCCACCCTGTCGCCTGCGTCTATCTTTATGTTTAAATCAGTGAGTATCTCCCCGCCATCTGGATATCCAAAGGAAACATTTTGCAAACTCATCTGTTTGAAGTCTCCGAGCTCTTTTCCACCACCTTTCTCAGCGCTGAGTTCCATAACCTCTGAAATTCGTTCTTTATACGTCCTTGATCTCATAATGTCTAGAACAGAACTGTAAACGTTGCTTATTGATGAATAAAAACCGCTGATGAAGTAGAAAAACGATATCGCACTTCCGATTGTTATTTCCTTTTTCGCGATGAGAAAAGACGATAGAGCAACAACGAGTATCGGGAGCAATCCGTTTAAAAACGGATAGAGACTCTCCGTTTTCGCCACCACATTGAAGAGCGTATTCGACGTGTTCAACCACAGGTTAGTTAATTTTCCGAATTCTTTGTAGAAAAATCTCTTCGATTCGAATGCCTTGATAACCGCCGCCCCACTCAACGTCTCGTTTATAAACTTGACACATTTCTCAAAACTCGAGCGTTCTTTTTCCTGATGTTCCATTATTCTCCGTCTGGGACTCGATAGTGGAAAACTGTAGAGAGGAGACAGAAGCAGGGCAATGAGAAGAATCCTGGGACTGAGCTGGTAGAACACGAAAACGAGCAGTCCTACTTTGAACGATGTTGCCACAAGGTCTGGAATTGTAGAGGAGTACAGACTGATTATATACCACCCATCATCGAACATGCGGGTTATTATCTCTCCTGTGTTTTGCTTTTTCAGTTCAAGCATATCAGCGTCGAGCATCAGTCTTATCTGACTTCTGACCAAATTTTTGAACATACCGACGTTGTTGACAGCGGACATGAAACTGGCCAGGAAATCGAAAATAATGGTTAACAAGAGGAACACAAGAAACAACAGAATGTCTCCAAGGAAAGATGAAAGTTCTTTGCTGTGAATCGCTCTGTCAACGGCACTTTGAAGCAAAGTGACCCTTCTGGAATAGAAAAAACCCGAGGCAACTAAGCTCGCAGTTGTCAAAACGGCAAGTGCTATGTGATTCTTCCTCAAGAGCCGAAACTTTCCAGTTTTCATGCCCACTTTTCCTCCCAATTCATTCTACAAACTGCTCCTTTAGAATCTCTGTGTATTTTTCACACCTGACGATCAGCTCCTCGTGAGAACCAGAGTCCAGAATCCGTCCGTTCTCCATGACGTATATCTTTTTGGCCTTTCTCACAGTGGAAAGCCTGTGTGAGATGATAATCACAGTTTCTATTTCCCTCAAGATTTTCTCGAAAATCCTCTCCTCCGTCTTGCCATCAACACCAGAGGTGGCCTCGTCTAGGATGAGAACCTGTGGTTTTCTTATCAAAGCTCTCGCGAGGACTATTCTCTGCCTTTGACCATCTGAGAGTTTTGTTCCCCTCTCTCCTACGATCGTGTCTATTCCGCTTTCCAGTTTCTCAACAAAGTCACACTCACACATTTTGAGAACATTTTCGATTTCATCTTCTGGAAAGTCTTCAAAAAGGGTGATGTTGTTTCTGATTGTTGTATCAAAGAGTATATCGTTCGAGCGAACAAGAACGATGTTTCTTCTGAGTGATTGAAGAGAGTACTGTTCGATGGGAACACCGTTTATGAGAATTTCACCCTCTGTGGGAGACAGTAGCCTGTTGAAAAGAGAAACGAGCGTGCTCTTTCCTGCACCAGATCTTGCCACAATTGCGATCTTATCCCCGGAGTTTATCTCGAAATTCAAACCAGTGAGAACAGGTGTTTCATCGTATTTAAAATGCACGTTTTTCAACTGCAGTTTTTCGAACCTTTCAAGATCTATTCCGCTTGCTCTTTCAAAGGGCAGGGAAAACACTCTTGTAAAATTTTCCCAGTTTGGAACTGTAGAGAAAAACGTCGTCAGACCTGTGAGTGCCATTCTGACGATGTCGTATATCCAGTTCATATAGGATTCAAAAGCCAGAAGCGTTCCAACACTTATCTCACCCTTCCAGAGAAGGTAAACACCGAAGGCAAGGACAATGGTACTCCCGACCCATCTGTTCATCTCGATGTTCCTGTTCGAAAGTTCGTTTACCGTGCTGTGGATGATGCTTGCCCTGCTCCACTCTCTGGCACTTGAATCGAGGAAATCTCTGAGAAACAAAAGGCCAGAAAACTGTTTGAGAACCGGTGTTCCTTCCACCACTTCTCTGGATCTTTTCAAAAACCTCTGGTAGGATTCCTGATCTCTCTGAGAAGCCCTGATGACCATCTTCCTCAGAATCGAGGTTGACACAAAAAACAGAACGATGCTCACCAGGACCACAAGAGTGAGTTTTACACTCAGAATGAACAAAAGGAAAAGAACAGCAAGGAAAAATCCCAGGTTGAAGAAAAACTGCAACCTTCCAAGGTAAACTCCCGAAGCTACTTCGGAACATCCCTCATGAAAACCGAAAGATAATCACCGGTGTTCTGTGAGTTCGCGTAAGTCAGTGGAAGCGCCAGGATTTTTGCGTATGCGCTCTTCGATTCCCTAGCCCGGGATGCGTTCAGCAAGTACTTCGCAGCTGAGTAGTTGAGTTTGTACATGATGAAAGACTGGGCCACAAGAACGATGAAGTATAGTACTGAGAACAGAGCGATTTCTCCCACATCACCTCTGTAAAACGCACTGTCGATGGTCTTTTTGATGAGAAGTGGAGTAAGAACGTTGGTGGTCAAAAACAGGCCTTCCAGTAAGAAGAAAATCGGATAGTGTTTTTTGTACTTCCTCTCGAATTTTCTGATATCGTCTCTGAGATGACCTGTAAATAAGAAGAGGTTCATAGTTTTCATCCTCCGTTAAAATTATCCATTAAAGGTAATAATGTCCATGGATCAAATTCCAAAATTGTTTCTATTATTTTCTTTTCAACATCACATGCTTTGAACATATCTTTTTGGTAATCACGCTTAAAAATGCATCTACTGCAGTAAAACAAGAAATAGCAATCCTTGCACTTGCTGTATCTAGCTTTGGTAAATAATCTCAAAGCTTTATACCTCCAGTCTTTCAAATTCTTTAGTATTTTTTCTTCATTATCTTTTACAACATTCGATATTCTGTATTTTAAATTTCCTACAACCAGCTGGCATGGGTATATGTTTCCAAAAATATCTACAATAAATGAATTCGACCCAGCAGGGCAAAATGTACTAACAATTATCTTGCCAGAAGAGTCACTAGGGTTGAGATAATTCATCAGTAATTTACACAGCAGGGCACGATCAAAGTCATTTAAATCTCCTCTGCGACTTTTTTCTAACAGAGAAGCTATTATTTCATAATATTCTTGAGCAATGGAAATATCGATTCGTAAATTTTTGTCTAAAGAACCATTCCAGTCGTACACCGGAGAGATAATCACATTTGCAGCATTGAATTCGGTATAGAAATATTTGTATATTTTCAAAATATTCCAACCGAGTTGCTTGTGTAACTTGGTGTAGGTAACTTCAAATGATATAGAAAAACCTTTCTGTTTAAGCAAATTTATGTTATTCTTTATCCGATCAAAACTGCTAGACTTGCTATCAAGACTAGGTCTTGTATTATCTTGTATTTCTTTCGGCCCATCTAGACTAACAACCATATAGATTTGGAATTTATCCTTATAGGACTCGTAAATTTTAATAAAGCGATTGATAGTTTCCTCTGAAACAAATAAACTTGTAGCTACGGTTATTCGCAGATTATTGAATTTTTTAGCATACTTTGATGTCAATATTCTGAACATTTCTTCTATCATTTCAATATTTAGGAGAGGTTCTCCACCAAAAATATGTATATTGTGCACATTATAATTCGAAAGAAAGAAATCAA
This sequence comes from Thermotoga maritima MSB8, assembly GCF_000008545.1. NCBI lineage: Bacteria > Thermotogati > Thermotogota > Thermotogae > Thermotogales > Thermotogaceae > Thermotoga > Thermotoga maritima. The sequence goes on along the minus strand of NC_000853.1, from coordinate 1,335,911 downwards.
GGGTCCGTACTAATACATTTCTCTTCATAAAGCCAGGATTACCATATGTTCCAGCGTTAGCATAACAGTATCTGCATTTTAATCTACAAACCTGAGATACATTTAGCGCTAAACGCAAAATATCATTATCTTTAACCAACTTTCTTTTCAGAGAAATTAAAGTATTTTTCTTTAACTTTTCGAGCTCTTCTATGACATTTTTGGCTTTAGTGCGAACTAGGTAAGAAGAAGCCTTTCTTGTTATTTGTATACTATCATCTAATTTGTAGAAATCAAAATTAACCTTGTCTAGAAGATACCTATTATTGCGAGGAGCTTCGATCAATGAGAAAAAGACCTTGGGTAGATTAATGGTTATCATCTCTTAAAACCTCCTTGGTAAAATGAAATAGAGCCTCTTGATGAACCCCTTCCCCTGGCCTTTCGCCAGGGGAAAGGGAAAAAAGCGGCTGCTATTTTTCCTTAACCACACCAACCACAGACGAGACCAGCTCCTCCACATCCTTTTCCTGGGTTCAAATAATCATTAGGAACAACTGGTTTTGGCATCTTCTGCATAGCATCCCCTCCTTTCGTATGTGGTTTCCGAACACCGGTGTTCGGATTCAGAATTACTTAATAAACAAAAGAAACCCTAATTTCCAACAGTTAAATCTTCCGAATGCAACTTCTCTATCAGGAAGGTGTGAACAACAGTTTTTTTCCTCACTGTCGTTTGATAATCATCAGAAGGACTGGGAAACACAAGCGTGTATAAGAGAGAAAGCAGAATAACTATTGTGAGAATGATCCTTCTCACGATTTTCACCCCCCTTCCTTATTAAGACAGATCTTTTGTGATCTTTCAAACTTTTCCGGTTCTGAAAAGCCATTTTTAAGGCATTCTACGATAGAGGATTTTTATTGAGATTTCATATTTTGTGTAATTTCACTCCTAACGTTACACAGCAGTGTGATAAAATAGCGTAAAAATAATAGTTTTGGAGGGAAAGGATTGAAAAGTCATCAACTTTTGAAAGCACCATTTCAGCATGGATTTCTCTTCTCACGACCACTTGTTATGTACTGCTTCAAAACATGCCATGATTCAGCCTGGAAACATTACATAAGATTTCTGAAATACCGTCATGAAAAGCTTTACGAGGAAGCTCTTTCAGAGATAGATAACGCAATAAAGGTTTGCAACTCGATCGCCTTTCGCTACTTTCTTCTTTCAGAAAAACTCACCGTGCTCGGTTATATGGGAAAACACGAGGAAGGAATAAAACTTTACTCTCATTTACGCGGTAGAATGAGAAACGTTTCACCGAATCTCAGGAGCATATTTATTGGAAACCTTCTGAACTATTGCTCCATGTATCTACACAACGCTTTTGAATGTTTAGGGAGAATAAAGCCAGAGGCTCATCATCTGGAGAAATCCTCTTATGCTTTTATACTGATAGGAAAAGCAAGATATATGGCAAGAACAGGAAACGTCAAAGAAGCAATAGAGTCCTATGAAAAAGCATTGAAAATACTGCAAGAAATTCCTCATCCTTCTGGAATAATTGCCTGTCTTAACGATATGGCATGGTATACAAAGGAGAAAGATCCAGAAAAAGCCAAAGATATGGCAGAAGAGGCACTCTACTGGAATGGATACTTTTTTGATGCTCCGCGTTTCTATGCGCTGGACACATTGTTTGAGGTTCAAAGGACAACTTCTGATCCCGCAATCGTTGAAACTGCCAGACTGATTGAAATCGCTTCTGAAGGATTAAAAGACAGCGCAAGTGATCTCTTGAAAAAAGACCAGAGACTGTTTTTGAGATTGAACAATTCTCTCTATAGGAACACAAAATCTCTCCAGAGATTTCTGAGAAGAAACACCACATCCATCAAACACCTCTCAGAAATAACAGGAGTTGCAAGAAACAGACTGAGCGACATATTAAACGGGAAAACACAAAAGATTCGGGGAGAGACGTTGAGGAAAATAGCAAAAGCTTTTGAAAAGTCCAACATTTTGTCTTTTCCTCCTCCCTTATTAAGTGAATGGGTAAAACTGAGGATAGAAGAGAATTTCTCGGCTGCATTGAGAGAGATAAAAACAAAAAGATTGGAGGAAAGACAAATCCTTTTCCTTTCCACCTACACGGCTCTTATTGATAGGAAATTCCTTTCAAGGAAAGAAAGACTCAAAAAGGCATACACACTCCTTGAAGATATTGAATCGTTCGCTGACTTCATGGCAAAAGATCACCGGACCATGGAATTTGTTGTTTCAATGGTGAAGGCTCATCCTTTCGTTGAAGGAAGAAAAGAAGCAGTGAAGAGAGCCCTTGCAAGGATGAAAAGAAAGAGACTGGAAAGATTTGTTCTGAGATACATCGAGATGAAAGAGTCAGACAGAAAGCTCCTTGATAGATTTCTGAGGAACTACGGAAGGTACGATGGTGTGAGGTTTGGCATCAGGTTAAAAGGTCCAGAAGTAGTGAGAGAATTTGCAAAAAAGTACTCTCTCAAGGTTCAACCCCTGTTTGCTGCCTTCTGGTGTGAAGAGGATGGAAGAGTGAGAAGAAGACTGGAAAGAGTCTTGAAGCATATGGTCCTGAATTGAACCCGGAGTTCCAGCCTTAGAATCTCTTTCTCCTGCTATAATTTAATCGAAATTGCCATATCATTTGTCATGATGGAAAAATGAGGGGTGAAAAACGTGCGTAAAATTTTCACAGCTATCATTGAATACGATCCTGAAAAAAAGCAATATGTTGGAATGGTTCCAGATGTTCCAGGTGTACATACTGTAGGTAGTTCCTTAGAAGAAGTGAGAAGGAATTTAAAAGAGGTGCTTGAACTCGTATTGGAGGAAGCAGGAGATGAAATAAATCTCCAGGAATTCGTGGCTCTTGAGATGATAGAGGTGGAAACTTGAGTTATCTTCCAATAGTTGATCCAAAAACTATGGAAAAGGTTTTACTGAAACTTGGATTTCAACGTGTTCGCCAAAAAGGAAGTCATGTGTTCTACAGGCACAGCAATGGAAAGTATACGACCATCCCATTTCATGCAAAAGAGACTTGCCCAAGTCACTTAATAAGAAAAATCATCCGTGAAGCGGGTATATCAGTGGAGGAATTCAAGAAAGTACTTGAGAATCTGTGATCTCCTCAGGGAGATTGGGAAGATGGAGACGCAAAAGGAGATAGTCTTCATCGCCGTGGAATCGGAGGACGGAGGATACATCGAAAAAACTGAGAGGTATTCGATATTCACGCAGGGAGATACCTGGGAAGAGCTCCTTGAGATGATAAAAGATGCGGTCAAATGCCATTTCGATGAGGGTGCTCCTAAGTACGTACATGCTCGCTTTGTGAAGGATGTGACGATTGCGGTATGAAACTACCGAGGGATGTATCTGCGGATCGTTTGATAAGTTAGAAGATCTAGAATATGAGGTTGTCAGACAACGAGGGAGTCACGTACGTCTCTCCTATAGAGGAAAACACTTCATAACCGTACCGGTTCACAAGATGTAGTTGCGTACCATGGAATCAGCATTGAACAACCCCCATCCCCCCTGGATTGGAAGGTTGTTGTAGATTGATTTCAGACATCTTTATCAGCGATCCTTTTCGATTCATTCACGTACGTTTCTATTATCCTTCTGAACGTTGTGTTGTTTTGCATCAACTCTTCGAACCCTCCGACAGACGAAACTTTTCCGTTTTCAAGGAAGATTATCTTACTCGCAACCCTTATGATATTCGGTTTGTGCGATATCATGATGGCTGTTTTTTCTTTCAAAAATTCAATCAATTTCTCCAGTAAGAATTTTTCTGTTATCGTGTCCAGGTTTGTGAGAGGTTCATCCAGAACAACAACTGGTTTGTCTGCATAGAAGAGTCTGGCAAGTTGTATCCTCTGTTTTTCTCCTCCTGAGACGAAACTTCCTCCTTCTCCAAGTTTTCTTCCTCTCAGATGTTCTATTCCAAGTTCTTTTATGATTCTTTCGAGTTTTTTCTCATCGTACTCTCTTCCAAGAACTATGTTGTTTTCCAGAGTGTCGTTGAATATACCGACGTTCTGAGAATAAAAAGCAACATGTTCGAAAACAGCCGAGGGCATTACCTGCTTCAGATCGTTTCCAAAGAGTTTCACCACACCTTCGTAGTTCTGTTCCAGGCCAAGCAGTATGTTCAGCAGAGTGGACTTTCCTTCTCCGGAAAGTCCCACTATGGCAGCAATTTCACGGGGTTGAATCGTGAAACTGACCTGCTTTAAAATGGGTTTTCCTGGCTCGAAGCCAAAAGTAACGTCTATCAGTTCATAAACAGGACTTCCGGGAACGGGTTTTATTTCACGTTTTTTGAAGGTCTCTTCAGCACGTTTTACCTCATCGAAGTAGTCAAGTACAGCATCGAGGTTCGCCGACACTCGTGTTATGACACGTGCCAGTTCTCTGAACATGTACAGAGGTGCCGTCACAAAAGAAAAGTATGTCCACAGTGCCCATATCGTTCCCACGGTCATCTTTCCGTCTATCACAAGGTATGCTCCGTAGGTGAGAATGAAGAGCCGTGTGAAATACTCCGGCAGGTTCACCATCAGTTTGTCGAATCTTGAGCGGGGAAGTTCTGCCTTCAAAACGGTGTCTGCCACCTGCTGATACATCGTCTCGCACTCTTTCTGACGTTTCTTTTGAGCTTCTCCGGCAAGTACTTCGTGGATGTTTTCAAACGTCTCGGTGATGAAACCTGTTACACGACGTAGAATTTCATACATCTGTGCGTACGGCCGTTCGGTTACTCTGCCGATGATGTTCAGATAAATACCGACTATCACAGCGTTTGCCACAAACAGGCCAAAAAAGGCTTTGTTCCATACGAAGACGGTTGCCAGTATGAATACACTACGTATTATCACCAGAACGTTCTGAAAAAATCCGTAATCCAGCAGGAAAAATGCGTCGTTGAGTTGATGGTTTATCAGAGTGGCATAGTAGGCAGAGCCCTGTTGTTTTAGCTTTTGCCAGGGAAAGAAAAACGACTGGCTGAAAATGCGACTGGACAGATCTGCTACGGCTCTGTACTTTGCTTTCAGGTAGATCTGGTCTCCAGCGTACGTAAGAACGAAAGACAGTGCATAGAGAAATCCAAGAAGGTAGATCGTGTTTAACCTCAGTTCCAGTCCGGCCAGCCCATCGATGACATCTCTCACAAGAAGAGGGATGAAGAAATCGAACACGACCGAAGACGTTGCAAGAAAGCCACCTATAACTATGAGCACCAGAAAACGCTTTCGAATCAGAGAGTAAAAGCGAAGAATTTTCTGGATACTCCTGAGATTCATGACTTTCCCTCCCTGGTGTTCTGGAAGATTTTTCAGAAAGGCCTTCCCATCACCAATGTTCGCTAATACATATCGATGTTTCCGTACTTTCTTGCTGCAAATTCAATCAACCGCAGTGTGAAATAGGCCAAAACGAGGTATGCAAGACCTACTGCCGCTTCCCAGGCACTTGAAATCCAGGCCTTCATTTTAAATCCTTGCAGAGCGTATATTATGCTTTCGACCGAACGCGAAAGCGGCAAAAGCTGTGAAAGCCATCTGAAAAACACGGGCAGTCTTTCTACAGGAAAACTTGCACGCTTAAGATGAAAACCATCATCTCTGCAACACCAAGAAGCATGTTGATATCTCTCGTCAGCAGTCCAAGAGCTGCCACCGTCATTCCGAAACTGCTCAGAGCCAGTACACCTATCGTCATATGGGCAAAAAGGCTCGCAGTAATGGAGGGATCAAGTTTTAAAAAGCAAAATGAAACAGCCAGTCCCAGAATCACCGTGGCCAGTGCATCGATTATGTGAAAAGGCATCTTTTTTAGCATTACTTTGAATTTCGATGAAGGCGAAACAACGAAGAAAATCAACGATCCCTGATCTCGCTCGGAGAAAAAATATTATACCGAGCCCTTTAAAAACGCTTATTGAAGACAGAGCCATGATATTTGCTATTATGAAAGCTCTCGCATCGTGCAGCGTTTTATATCCATATGCAAGAAGTGTTGAGTAAAAGAGCAGCCGAAAAATCGGATTGATGATCTTTTCAGCGGCATAGGCTTTCCAGTTCAGCCACAGGGAAACCCCTTTGTACGAAATCCAAAAATGTCTGAGCAGCCTCACTTCTCAAACCAGCTCCCCTTCCGCTCTGCTTTTTCTTTCTATCTTTTTGAAAAGAACATGTCCTAAAAGAAAGTAAAAAAGCGTGAGTAAAAGTGCGTTGAAAATCAAATCCTTTCCAGCACTGCCAACTTCAAAGGAATCTCTCATCAGCGTAACTGACCAGCTTATGGGAAGGAAACTGGAAATCACCCGAATCCATTTTGGAAGAATGTCTATCGGAAAGAGCATTCCCGAGATGAAATACACCGGATACTGGATCGTTGACATCCATGAAAAGGCGTTCTTTGAGAGTGTCAAAAGCGTTGCAAAAACGAAAGAGGTGGAAATGAAGGAAAGGACCAGTATCAGAAACGAACAGGCAAACATCACGGGATTCGAAATGGCAAACTCCAACTTCAAGACAAAATAAGAATAAGCCACAACCACGGCGGCTTCCATCTAATTCCCCCGCTTCAATCAATATCAGCGGATTCTGATAATGCAGAAATTTTTGCAAAGTAGCAGCCTCTGGCACTCTTTTCCAGAAAGATTGCGACCACCAACACTGCCACCAAACCACCCGCTTGCACGAGACCTATTTTCATTTGATAAATTCCCACGGTGATTGCTACTTATCCACTGTTGAACAATATAGCAATGGGACGTGAAAGAATCATCAAAAACCCTGCAACCCATTTTTCCTTCCTTTGGTTTGAAGTACCTTAAAAGAAATGGTGCCAAAAGCTAAGTACAGTAAAGATAAAACAATCAAGATGATGAATTCTTTTTTCAAGTCAAGCAATGTGTTTGTTTTCATGAGAAAATAGCGTGTGAGGTCCAACCCCCACGTAAATGGAAAAGCATATGCAAGATATTCCAGCACTTTTGGAAGAACATTCACAGGAAAAAACATACCACCAATCAGAGGAGCGGCATTACCAAGCAAACTCACCAGTTCGTCCCCTTCTTTGAATCTCAACGTGATGCCAAAAAACAGAAAGACAAGACCGAAAGAAGCGATTATGGAAAGAATAACAACACCCGCTGCAAGGGCAAACTCAACCAGGTTGAAGGTCATCAGATTCAGCAGCACTGCCAGGACGATTATCGGAACAGACTCCACGGTAACTTTCACAAGACCAAAAACCGACCACGAGAGGATGTACCCTATGGAACTCACGGGCATGATGAACAGTTCTTCCAGCTGTCCTATTCTCATGTAGTACCTCAAAGCAAAGACAGATCCCCAGAGTACCTCAACGTAGTTCCAGTAAGCTGCCCCTAGCAGGAGGTATCCGATGATGTTCTTCGTGTTCGTCGCACCGTAGAAAAACCGTACAAGGCCTGATTCTGTGCCAAAGTAATAGAGCAGGACAACGGGCATTATCGTCAGAAGGGGTGTGAGGAAAGCTCCATACCAGTCTATTCTGTATCTTTTCGCACTCAGGAAACTGGCTTTTGCAAGATACAGACTTCTCACCATGATTCCCATTCTCCTTTTTTTCGAATCTCGTTTTCTGCCTTTTTAAGCAACCATACTCCGAGGATCAGATAGGCAAAACTCAAACCTGTCAGTATCAGGAGTTGGGGAACAAAGCCACTCATGTTTCCGTTTTTTATTATGCTTCTTCCTATGGAGATGAGGTAGGTGAGCGGTATCATGTACGAGATGAGTCGAACGTAAGAAGGGAAATTCTCAACAGGATTGACCATCCCTGAGAGGACGCCAAAAAAGAATTGGGCAGTGGAATTTATGCTTCTGATTCTCTTCTTCCACAACGACAACGCTGCGAAAAATATCGAAAAGAATGTTATGTAAACACCGCTCACCGCCAGCAAAAGAAGAAAGTAAAGATGGATCTCAAGCTTTATACCGGAAAGGTAGAAGAAAAGCAATGTGAAGAATGTTATGTACAGGTTCATTAAGAATGTGTCAGCGGCTTTTGAGAACAAAAAAGCCAAAAGACTGATTGGAGCAAGTACCACGGAGATGAGGGCACCTTCTTCTCTTTCTTCTGTGAATCCGTCTCCCACCCCAAAGAAGTACTGGTTCAGCCAGTACCAGAGCAGGGCTCCTATCAACACGTTCTCTGCAAGCGAGTTCACATCAGCGATTCTGGAAGAAAACACATAAGGTCCTATGATGAAAAATGGTGTCAGAGCCATGTTCACCCACACGAACCTGTATTTAAGCCTTATCTTCATCTCCTTCAGAACCAGATGGAGTATCTTCCTCATCCATATTTCGCCCCCTGATGAGGTTTTCGAACACCTCATATACTTCGCTTCTTTCGCTGCGGATATCCTTGTATCTCACTTCCATCTGTACACGACCGTTTCTAAGAAGAACAACGCAGGCATTCTCGGGAAGAACGTGAAGTACATGACTTATCATTACGATAGTCAATCCCCTCCTGTTCCGTTCATCCAAAAAACCGACCATTTCACGCACCGACGGTGGATCCAGACCGTTGAGTATCTCGTCGATGAACAGTACCTCTGGATCGTGAATTAGCGCTTTACAAATCATCAACTTTTTCCTCATGCCCGTTGAAAACTCTTCGACGGGTTTGTCTTTGTATTCGAACAGACCGAATCTTTTGAGAAGCTCTTCCATTCGTTCTCTTCTGACTTTTTTCGGTACGCCGTATACACCCCCAAAGATATCGAGGTTTTCCCAGGCAGTGAGTTTCCAGTACAGACTTCTCTCGTTTGCAAGAACCACCCCTATTCTCGCAGATAGTTTCTTCCAGTGCTTTTTCACATCAACGCCGAGAACCTTCACTTCCCCATCGTCAGGAAGCAAGAGACCTATCATGATTTTCAGCAGTGTGCTTTTTCCCGAACCGTTCTCGCCGACGATTACCTTGAAGTCTCCCTCTTCTGCGTAAAAATCAACTTTATCGAGAACTCGAAGTTCTCCGAAGGATTTCCTGACACCGGACACTTCTACGACTTTTCTCATACCAACTTCACCCTTTCACGGAACTTTGAAAATAATCTCAAAAGTTCTGGATAAGAATTTTGATGAAAAACTTTCCAGCAATCTTTCTTTGTTTTCAAAATATAGGCGTTAAACCTACAGCCACCATTACATATAGGTAAATAGATACAGTCCTTACACTCGTTGTCAGTATTATCGTTTTCCATGAATTGAGAGTAACGCCTCAAAAAGTCTATTGGAGAATTAAGAAATTCACTGTAGGAACATATCCTAAACTCCTCTCTTCCCACTCCCGAAATACAATTGTACAAATCTCCGTTAGGAGCAACAACTAGATCTGTTTCCTTATGGTAGGTACATGGCCAGATGTTGAGAAAATCCAATAGGAAAATGTCCCGTTCTAGAGCAACTTTTATAGTATTTACATAAATATTTGCATACTCTGCAATATCAGGTATATTCTCGATCGTATAGGCACAAGAACTATTTGGATGACTTAGTAATCCAATGTTGAACAAAAATCTCTCTTTTATCGTATTTTTACCGAAGATGTCTATGAGCTCATCTATCATCATACCGTATTTTTCCTCTGAATTCATTCTGTCTAAAACAGTATGGATAACTATTGTTAAATTTGTTTTATTAAGTAATTTGTTTATGTTATCTATTATTACTTCCCAAGTCCCGTCGTAGTTTTGCGAGATCCTTCTTTTATCATGAATGTTTTTTGGCCCATCTATGGTTATTTGAATAAACCTGAATTTGGAATTACTTAGTACTTCAAACATATGATTAGAAAAACTCACACCATTTGTTATTATATTGTACTGCTTGATCGGCACTTGCTCTTTTTCAGCAATTCTAATAATTTCACTCAACTTTTCAGGATAGAGAGAAGGCTCTCCACCAAAAAATGTCACAGCAATGGTCTTCGTGTCAAACAGATCCATCAAGGCTAGCCATAAATTTACTCTATCTTGAGGAGAAAGTGAACCATTTCTTTCTTTATTATGTGGTTTGATACCTTGCTGCATACAATAAATGCAGTTTAAATTACAGTTCAATGTTATGACATCTGTTATTGATAAAACAGAGCGGTCATACTTGATTTTATTCGAAATATACTTGAACAATGCATACTCATTAATATGATTCTCCAATACAATACCTCTATCTACAAAAGTTGACAAGAGAAACTCCTCATTAGCACCGTTGAGTGCAGCTTGTAATCTTCTCAGCTCATCCACATTGGTTTCCGCATAACTTCTTAACAACACGTTATAAAGAAGGATCCGGTTCTTTTCTTGTACTTTAATGAGAAAATCCGAGAATTTGTACCCTGACATACAACCACCCCATTTTTGTAGAGTACTTAATAATCAAATATTCCTAGATATTCCTAATAGAGAAGGCGGCCGCCTTCTTTAAAAATTTCTAACCTCAGTCTAAGGAGTTACTACTGCACATCTTTGACTTCTGTTAGTGCATCCACCTAAAGGAATAGAATGGTTCGCGATTCGCTTAAGTACATTCATCCTTTGTCCCCCCTTTCATTCGATATTAGAAGCCTCGCGAGGCTTTTATTAAACCGTAAAATTTGATTTCCAGCCGTTAAATCTTCCGAGTGTGACTTCTCTAGCAGGAGGGTGTGAACAACAGTTTTTTTCCTCACTGTCGTTTGATAATCATCAGAAGGACTGGGAAACACAAGCGTGTATAAGAGAGAAAGCAGAATAACTATTGTGAGAATGATCCTTCTCACGATTTTCATCCCCCTTCCTCATTAGAACAGATCTTTTGTGACCTTTCAAATCTTCCTGGTTTTGAAAAGCCCTTTTTAAAGCGTTCTGCGATAAAGGATTTTCATTGAGATTTCATGTTTTGTGCAATTTCACTCCTAACGTTACACAGCAGTGTGATAAAATAGCGTAAAAATAATAGTTTTGGAGGGAAAGGATTGAAAAGTCATCAACTTTTGAAAGCACCATTTCAGCATGGATTTCTCTTCTCACGACCACTTGTTACATACTGCTTCAAAACATGCCATGATGCATCCTGGAAACATTACATAAGATTTCTGAAATACCGTCATGAAAAGCTTTATGAGGAGGCTCTCTCAGAAATAGATAGCGCAATAGATGAAAAGAAAGAAACTAGAAAGATTCACTTTGAAATACATCGAGATGAAAGAGCCTGACAGAAAATTCCTTGATAGATTTCTGAGGAACTACGGAAGGTACGATGGAGTGAGGTTTGGGATCAGGCTAAGGAAGCCGGATGTGGTGAGAGAGTTTGCAAAGAGGCACTCTCTCAAGGTTCAGCCCCTGTTTGTTGCCTTCTGGTGTGAAGAGGACGGCAGGGCAAGAAGAAGACTGGTGAGGATATTACACTGGATGACTCAAGAGTGATCGAGTGGGAAAACGGGTGTCAGTTTCTGTGCTTTTTCTTTCAGTATCTGCAGTTCTTCTTCGCTGATTTTTGTTCCCTGATTTTCAACGATTTGACACATCCACCAGAGAAATTCCTGGTGACTTGGACTCACAGCTGCGGTGACGGGCAGTGATAGTGTGAAGCGAAGTGCCATGGATGCTTCTTCGAAATCATCCACAGGATGATACCAGCATTTTTCCCAGCGTTTTTCTTCTCCTTCCTCCAGACGTCTTTTTGCCAGAGCCTTTATTGCCAGAATTCCCATGTTTTTCTCCCGGGCTTTGCTGTAAAGTCTTTTGCCAAATCCTTTTCCCAGCCAGCTTGCCCAGTTCAGTGGAAAAAGTACCGTATCGAAATCGAACCTTTCCAGCATCGAAAGTGCAGCTTCCTCACTGTGAGCAGAAAAACCGATGTACCTTATCAGTCCTTCTTCTTTTGCCTTCAAAAAGGCCTCTATAGCTCCATTCGGTGAAAAGATGGCCTCCACCTCATCGAGCGTGGTCACAGCATGGAACTGATAAAGGTCAAAGTGATCCGTCTGGAGTCTCTTCAGAGATTCGTTCAATTCTTTCCAGGCACCTTCTTTTGTTCTCTCCATCGTTTTACAGGCCAGAAACACCTGGTCTCTGTAAGGCTTCAGCGCTGGGCCAAGTTTTTCCTCGGCGTCTCCGTAGGAAGGAGCAACGTCGAAGTAGTTTATGCCCCTCTCGATCGCTCTGGCAACTATCTTTTTTGCAGATTCCACGGACTCGTTCATCACAACGATTCCGCCGAATCCGACCACAGAGAGCTTTTCACCTGTTTTCCCCAGAACTCTTTTTTCCACGGAAAATCCCCCCTTCAACGACTGGGTCTATTATACATCCAGGACCTTAATTTCTCCAAATTGTATCGATTTTAAATGGACATGGTATAAATGGGTTTGAGAGGTGATGAAGTTGGCAAAAAAATACTACGCTGTAAGAAAAGGAAGAGTTCCCGGGATCTACAAAACCTGGAAAGAGGCGGAAGAACAGGTAAAAGGTTTCCCGGGAGCCGAGTACAAAAGTTTTGAAAGACTGGAAGACGCGAAAGCCTATATGGAAGGAAAGAACGAGTGCATCTGTCCAGAACTGGACACAGAGACGATGATCGCCTACGTCGATGGAAGTTACGATGAGGTGTGCGGATCTGGAATTGTTTTGTGCTATAGAGGAAAAAAGGAAGAATACTACTTCTGGACGAACATCGAGGAGTTCAAAGACTCAAGAAACATCACCGGTGAAATTATGGCGGCACTCTTTGCGATGGATTACGCTCTCAAAAAGGGAGCGAGAAAACTCGTTCTCAGGTACGACCTTGAAGGTCTGGAAAAGTGGGCAACGGAGGAGTACAGGACAAACAAGCTGGTAACGAAGGTGTACAGACACTACTATCGAAAATTCTGTCAGATGGGACTGAAGGTGGTATTCGAAAAGATAAAAAGCCACTCCGGGAACTTCTGCAACGACGAGGCTGACAGTCTGGCAAAGAAAGCCAGCAAAAAAGAATCAAACGTCGAGTGGATGCCGGAGGATTTTGAGAGTATAATAAGAACACTGACTAAAAAAGGAGGATGTTTATGAAAAAAATAGTATAACAGGTGGAACGACCCTGATAGGCCTTGGAATTGGTTTTATTCTTTTCAGATACTCTGTGTTTTACTTTGCTACTGCATTCCTTATAGGAGTTGGCGTTGGATTACTTATCAAATATCTGGTGGAGAGAAAAAAAGATCAATGAGAACTGTTTAGATGTTCTTTGGATCGTACACCAGTACTGCAGAACCGCACGTTACGTAAAGTCCCTTGAAATTCCCGTAAAGGTCAGGGTTCACCTCTCAGAGAACCATCTATCACACCTTCGACGGCCTTTATCAGATCGTCCAGATAATCCGGGCCGAAGGGTTTCAGCTGAGTTCCTGTGAGATGCCCGTGGTAGATCTTTTCGAAGCTGTCAGTTTCTTTCAGTTTCTTGAGACTCTTCAGGTATTCCCTTAAAGGGAGACACCCAGGAAGGTGCATCCAGGTGTGACCGGCTCCCACGGAGTCCCCGCTGAAAAGAAGTCTGTTTTCTCTATCGAGGAGAACGATCGAGCCGGGCGTGTGTCCCGGAACTTCTATCACTTCAAGAGTTCTACCACCGAGATCGAACCTGTCACCTTCTTTCACGTTCAGAAAGTTTTCATAATTCACGTTTATTTTGAACAGTTCTATGATCTGGAAATCCCTGTGGTTGAGATACACCTTCTCAAATTGATTTGCCTGCATGATATGATCCCAGTGGGCGTGGGTGAGGACAACTTCGACAGGTTTTTCTGTAATGGATCTCACAAAGCCCTTCAAATCTCCTTCTCCCATTCCCGTGTCTACAAGAAGGGCTTTCTCTTCTCCTACCACGAGGTACATGCTGTCTCCCCTGTAATCTGCGATATGCCACACATTCGGCTCAAGAAGTGTGGCTCTGTATTCATCTTTCCTCATTTTTTCGCCTCCAGGAGTTTTGGAAGAATCACAAGGCTCATGAAAGAACTCACCGTCATGGTCACCCACATGATCGCAACAAGATAGGTGTGGAAGGTGAAAGGAGAGAGTATCAATGCGGAAAGTCCTATAGAGAGTCCGAACGCGTTGGCAAGAACGGGAGTGGACGCTATCCTGACAGTCTTTTCTATGTCACCGTAGTACCTGAACAGTTCCGTCACGTGTATAGCGTAGTCTATTCCCACACCTATCACTATTCCAGCCATGTTCGCGGTGATCAGATTGAGTGGGATCCCGGAAAGCCCCATGAAACCAAAGAGCGACACAAGAGAGATACCAACGGGAACGATCGCTTTCGCAGGATAAAGAAAACTTCTTTGAAACAGCACGAGCAGGAGAAAAACCATGCTGATAGCCAGAAACACAGAAAGTAGTTGCTGAGGTACTATCGAATCGTTCATCTCCTTTATGATGTAAGGAATGCCGGTGACCTGAAAACCGTGTTTCTCTACCACGTTTTCTACCTTCACCAAGATTTCTCTGTCCAGGTCGTTCAGAAAGACAAAAGCCCTTCCCGTGTTTCCGGAGACGAGATTTTCTGTGTACTCGTCTGGAAGGAGTCTTTTCAGTATCAGGGCTCTCGCGAGAATTTTCGGATATCCTTTTTCTTTGAAGAGGCGTTCGTTCAACTTCGAGATGATGTCGTACATCGAAAAGGCATCGAAACCTTCTTTCTTCAGATCTTCCTCCATGGACAGAACCTTCTGTGCGAAGGAAGGATCAAACAGGTTTTCCGACTCGAAAAGAATGTACACAGGAAGCGCCCTCCCGAAGACTTCCTCGATCTTCTCCACATTCTTTCTCACCCGTGTGTAGCTCTTGTAGAGTTTCAGGATGTTGAGATCGGCTTTCAGGAAAAACAGACCGGGAAGAAAGATGAGAACAGAGACGATTGTGACAACCAAGGCGCGTTTCGAAAGTTTCTGAAAGACGCGAAACACTCCGCTTTCTTTGTTTTTCGGTTCTACCTTCTCTACCCTCGAGAGGATCACGGGGAGGACGATCCAAGTGGAGACACCGGCGAGCCCTATACCGATCGACGCGAGCACTCCCATCTGTTTCATGGATTCGGAGTTCAACGTGAGAAAAGAAAGAAATCCGGCCATCGTGGTGAGGGTAGTCAGTATCATCGCCCTTCCAACGCTTTCAAGGGTATTCTTTACCGCGTTGAACGTGGTTTCTCCCTCTCTTTTTCTCTCGAGAAAATGAGAAACGAAGTGAAGACCATCAGCGCTACCCATAACAATGGTGAAGATGGGTACCAGAAAAGTGATTATCGAAAGATCCTGGCCGAACCATCCCATGACGATGCCGAGTGTCCAGAGAGCAGCGAAACCAGCTGGAATGAGAGAAAAGATCGCGTATTTGAACCTTCCAAGCTGTACTCTGAACACGTTCAAAAGAAGAACGACCGCAAAGGGTGGTAGCGTGAAGATCATGAAAAGAAGATAGCGAAATATCTGGTCTTCCAAGTACTGAGTTCCGGACAGATAATGCTCGTAGTCCGAGAGAACCTTTTCGATTTTTTCAGGTGGAACGCTCTCTTCGGGTAGTATCATGAAAAGGGCGTAGTATCCATCATCTGTTTTCTTCACGTTGAGAAGGTCCTTCACGCTCTGAACATAACTCAGAAAATCTTCGTACTCCTTTTCTGCCATGCCTTTTGTTTCCACGAGCCTGAAGCCGACGGGGAATTTCTCTGGAACGGGTGTTATGACCGTTTTAACACCTTCTATAGAGGAGAGCCTTTCTTTGATCTCAAAGACCTTGTTCAGTCCTTCCCTGCTCAGAGGGTCCGTGTTCATCTTCACCATCACCGCGAGCTGTTCTCCGCTCTTGAAGATGGTGTTCATCCTGTCATAGATCTCTTTCTGATGGGATTTCTGCGGCATCAAAATGGAGAACTCCGTTGTGAAGTGGAGTCTGAAAAGGCCAAAGAGTGCTAAAATATTGATCACAAGAACGAGAGCGAATATTCTCTTTCTGTTTTTGAAAACAAAAGAGGTGTACTTTTCGAACAAGAGGATCCCTCCCCACAGATTTCAATTCTATCAGAAAGGAGAGTGAAGATTCGTGTGGCATATCTTTGAACGTTTCGTGAACGAATACGAGCGGTGGTTTCTGGTCCACAGGTTCGCGTACCTTTCCGAACTGCAAGCGGTGAAGTGCCTTCTTCCAGAAGGGAGAGGTGTGGAAATAGGTGTAGGAACGGGAAGATTTGCCGTTCCTCTCAAAATAAAGATCGGAGTGGAACCTTCAGAGCGCATGGCAGAGATAGCAAGAAAGCGAGGCGTGTTCGTTTTGAAGGGTACAGCGGAGAACCTTCCCTTGAAGGATGAAAGCTTCGATTTCGCGTTGATGGTGACAACGATCTGCTTTGTGGATGATCCGGAAAGGGCGTTGAAAGAAGCCTATCGTATCCTCAAAAAGGGTGGGTATCTCATCGTCGGTATCGTGGACAGGGAGAGTTTTCTTGGAAGAGAATACGAAAAAAACAAAGAAAAGAGCGTTTTCTACAAAAACGCTCGATTCTTCTCAACGGAGGAACTGATGGATCTGATGAGAAAAGCGGGTTTTGAAGAATTCAAAGTCGTCCAAACTCTCTTCAAACACCCATCGGAGCTCAGTGAGATCGAACCGGTTAAGGAAGGCTACGGTGAAGGTGCTTTTGTGGTGATAAGAGGAACGAAGAAATGACTTTTCTTTGAATTTATTGAGAAATGTTCGCAATAATATATGTTTATGGTATATAATAAAACCGTGGAGGGATATGCATGACGAAGATAACTGTTCTCAGCGGAAAGGGAGGAACAGGAAAGACCACCGTTTCTGTCAACATGGCAAAAGCGCTCTCGGAAAGTTACAGGGTGCAGCTTCTCGATGCGGACGTGGAGGAACCCAACGATCACATCTTTTTCAACGTCGATGTTTCTTTCGAAGAGCCAGTCCACCTGATGATTCCGGTTGTGGACAACTCCGTGTGTATTCGATGCGGTGAGTGTGCAAGCACCTGTCAGTTTGGAGCCATATCCGTCTTTCCGAGCGGAACGTTCGTTTTCGAAAGTCTCTGTCATGGGTGCGGTGCATGTTCTATAATGTGTCCCGTCAACGCGATCTCCGAAAGGCCAAAGGAGATAGGAAAGATAAGATTTGGAACGGCCGATGGAAACATCTCGTTCGGTATGGGGATTCTGAACATCGGAGAGCGAACGGGAGTTCCCGTCATCAGGAAGTTGAAAAAGCACATCGATGAGAAAGCGGATGTTGTGATCGTTGACGCTCCTCCGGGCACGTCCTGTCCTGTCGTGGAAAGCTTGAGAAACACAGATTTCGCTCTATTGGTAACCGAGCCGACCGCTTTTGGCCTTCACGACTTGAAACTGGCAGTCGAGCTCACAAAAGAGATGGGGATACCCTCCGGTATCGTTGTCAACAGATACATTCCAGGTAACACCATCATCGAAGAGTTCGCCGATGAAGAGGGAATACCTGTTCTTCTGAAGATACCGTTCAAAAGGGAGATAGCTTCTCTCTGCGCCGAAGGAAAGCTGATTGTCGAGGCCTTCCAGGATATGAAAAAAGACTTCCTGGAGCTGTTCGAAAAGATCGAGGTGATGGTTCGATGAAGCAGATCGCTGTCGTGAGTGGAAAAGGTGGAACAGGGAAAACAACGTTCACCGCGTCTCTCGGGGTTCTTCTTGAAAATTCCCTGCTCGCAGATTGTGATGTCGATGCGTCCAACCTCTACATCCTGTTTCCCGGAGATCCCGTGGAAGAGCACGAATACTACAGAGGGAAGAAGGCCGTTATAGATCAAGAGAAGTGTGACAGATGTGGTATTTGTGAAAGGGTGTGCAGATTCGACGCGATAATCCCGGGTGAGAAATACGGAGTTGACCAGTACGCTTGCGAAGGGTGCAACGCGTGTGTGGTTTCCTGTCCCAGAAATGCCATCACTCTGGTTCAGTCCCTCGCTGGAAGGTATTTCTTCGCCTGGTCTGGAGGCAAACCCATTGTTTACGCCCGGCTGAGCCCCGGTGAAGAAAATTCCGGTGGACTCGTAGCGGAAGTTCGCAAGCTCGCTCTCGAGAAAGCGAAAGAACTGAAACGAGACTATGTGATCATAGATGGGGCTCCCGGTATAGGGTGCTCTGCCACGTCGTCTATCGTCGGAGTGAACTATGTGGTTGTTGTCACTGAGCCAACCATGTCCGGACTTCACGACCTCAAGAGAATCGTGGAAACGTTGAAGTGTCTCAAGAGAGAATTTGGAATAGTGATCAACAAGTACGATATAAACTCGGTCGTGTCTCGAGAGATAGAGGATTACTGTTTGAGTGAAGGGCTCGATTTACTGGGGAAAATCCCGTTCGACGAAACGGTGGTGAGGGCTTCTGTGGAGTGTAAACCGGTGGTTACGTACGAAAACAGTCCCGCTGCAGAGTCCATAAAGAAGATAGTTGAGAAGATCATAGAGAAAATTTCTTGAGGAGGTGGCATCATGGCAAGGGTAGCGATTCCATCTGTGGGGAAGGATCTGTCTTCCATGGTGAGCGATAGATTCGCCAGGGCAGAGTATTTCATCATCTATGACACGGAGTCTGGAAATGTGGAAGTCGTTGAAAACACCATCGCCGATGCGCATGGGACAGGCCCGAAGGTTGTTCAAAGTCTCGTTTCGAAGGGAGTAGAGTATCTCATAGCCTCGAATGTCGGCAGAAACGCGTTTGAGACTTTGAAGGCGGCTGGAGTGAAGGTCTATCGGTTCGAAGGAGGAACGGTTCAGGAGGCAATCGACGCTTTCAGCGAAGGAAGGCTCGAGGAGTTGACGACCTTCACCAGAGAGGGGTGAGGATGTGCCCTGGGTGAATTCGAAGTGTGTTGGCTGTGGAAATTGTGTCAAAGTGTGTCCAGTTGAAGGTGCAATTAGAATAGAGAACGGAAAGGCCGTTATCGACAACTACAAGTGTATTCGATGTGGAAAGTGCTTCGATGCATGCCCTGTTGGAGCCATCAGACCTAATTATGAGAATCCCGCGCTGAGAGGAATGGGAAGAGGTTTTGGAAGAGGGCTTGGAAGAGGTTTCGGCAGAGGCATGGGAAGAGGATACGGTAGAGGGCGAGGAAGATGGGATGAGTTCTAACAGCCGTGTGTACGGGATCGTTCCCTCTAAGAGGCTCGGCAGATCTCTCGGTGTCTCCCCTATTCCGTTCAAAACGTGCACGTATTCGTGCGTGTACTGCCAGCTTGGAAGAACAACGAACTTCACCGTGAAAAGGCAGACGTTCTTTCCGTTGAAGGTGTTCGAAGAAGAGTTGAAAGGGTTCGTGAAGAGGCACCGGTATGATTTCGACGTGGTGAGCATCGTTGGAGAGGGTGAACCCACTCTCTACACTCCCCTCGATGCCCTGATAGATCTGTGCAAATCGATCACCGGAAAACCCGTTGTACTCATAACGAACGGATCACTCTTCTGGAGTGAAAAAGTCAGGAAAGAGGCGAAGTTGTCGGACATAATAATGCCCACACTCTCTGCGTGGGACGAAAAGAGCTTCAGGACGATCCACAAACCTCACAAAAATCTGTCGTTTCAAAAAGTGTTCGAGGGTTTGAAAAAGTTTCGAAGAGAGTACAGCGGTGAGATCTGGCTCGAAGTGATGCTGGTGAAGGGATTGAACGATTTCGCACTGGAAGAATTAAAAGAAAAGATCTCGCAGGTAGAGTCGGACAGGGTTTATGTGAACGTTCCTGTGAGACCTCCGGCAGAGGGATGGGTTGAACCTCCAGATGAGGAAACGATAGAGAAAGCAAAAGAGCTTTTCAATGCCGCATCGATAGAAACTCCCGCAGCAAGTAGATTCATCGCTGCAGGAGAAGGAATCGATGCCGTTTTGAACGTGATCAAGCGTCATCCCATGAACGAAGAGGAGGTAAGAGATCTTTTGACTTCACAGAAGATCGATCCCAAACCGGTTTTGGAAAAACTCAGATCCTGCAAAAATGTGAAAATCATCGAGTACAGCGGCCGAAGATACTACAGATACACTACAGCAGAATGATCACCGCCAGAAACTCAAGGTCTGTGTTTCCTGTATTCTCTATCGAATGAGACTCTCCAGAATCCGTGAAGCACACGTCTCCTGCTTTTATGGGAACGTCCTTTCCGTTGTCGTGGAAGACGCCTTCTCCCAAGAGGATGTAGTAGATTTCGAATTCCCCCTCGTGTTTGTGAAGCCCCACGGAAGATCCGGGAGGGAGTTTCATTCTGGCAAAGAGTCTTGCTTTGTTGTGCATAGCTTCTTTGGAGAGAAGATGTGCCATTTCCACTTCACCTTTCCCACCGCGCATGTTAGAAATCCTTTCAGGGGTGATTTCAGAAGATCTCACGACCATACCTGTTCCCTCCTTCATCGATTTTTCTGACTTTGAGTATATCACACATCACAATCTGAAAGAGCCAGTTTTTCCCTCAAAAAATGTTTATGCAAATTTTCCTTCTGTTAACCATGTTACACACAACATGTGGTATCATGTTTTCAAAACATACAACAAATGGAGGTGAAAAGGGTTGAAGGCTTACGCGTTCGGTTTTCCGAAGATAGGAGAAAAGAGGGAATTCAAAAAGGCTCTGGAGGATTTCTGGAAGGGAAAGATCACGGAAGAACAGTTCGAGGAAGAGATGAACAAACTCAGAATGTACATGGTGGAAAACTACAGAAAGAACGTCGATGTGATTCCTTCAAACGAACTTTCCTACTACGACTTTGTGCTCGACACAGCGGTGATGGTGGGGGCAGTTCCGGAGAGGTTCGGTGAGTACAGAGGACTTTCAACGTACTTCGATATGGCGCGCGGTGGAAAGGCTCTGGAAATGACCAAATTCTTCAATACCAACTATCACTACCTCGTTCCGGAAATAGAAACCGAAGAGTTCTATCTTCTCGAAAACAAACCTCTTGAGGATTATCTGTTCTTCAAATCGAAGGGAATAGAAACAGCACCGTGGGTGATAGGTCCTTTCACTTTCCTGTACCTTTCCAAAAGAAACGGCGAGTGGATCAGAAGACCAAATCAAATGGAAAAACTGCTGGAAAGCCTCGTTTCTGTTTACAAAGAAGTATTCGAAAAGCTCGTGGAAAATGGCTGTAAGGAGATTCTCGTGAACGAACCCGCTTTCGTCTGCGATCTTGAAAAGGCCCACTGGGATCTGATACTGAACGTGTACCGTGAGCTTTCAGAATTTCCACTGACTGTTTTCACCTATTACGACAGCGTTTCCGACTACGAAGCGTGCGTCTCCCTTCCGGTGAAGAGACTTCACTTCGATTTCGTTTCGAACGAAGAAAATCTGAAAAATCTCGAAAAACACGGGTTCCCGGAAGACAAAAAACTCGTGGCTGGTGTGATAAACGGCCGCCAGCCCTGGAAAGTGGATCTCAGAAAGGTGGCATCGCTGGTAGAAAAACTCGGTGCGAGTGCCATCTCAAATTCCTGCCCACTCTTTCATCTTCCAGTGACTCTGGAACTGGAAAACAATCTGCCAGGCGGATTGAAGGAAAAACTTGCCTTTGCAAAAGAAAAGCTCGAAGAGCTAAAAATGTTGAAAGATTTCCTGGAAGGCAAAACATTTGACCTTCCTAACGTGTCTTTTGAAGATTTCGCGGTGGACCTCCAAGCTGTTGAGAGGGTAAGAAATCTTCCAGAAGATTCGTTCAGAAGGGAGAAAGAATACACCGAGCGCGACAGAATCCAAAGAGAAAGACTGAACCTTCCACTCTTTCCAACAACGACCATTGGCTCTTTCCCGCAGACTCCTGAAGTGAGAAAGATGAGATCAAAATACAGAAAGGGAGAAATTTCCAAAGAAGAATATGAAGCTTTCATAAAGGAACAGATAAAAAAGGCTATAGAACTTCAGGAAGAAATAGGACTCGACGTTCTTGTGCACGGTGAGTTTGAAAGAACCGACATGGTTGAGTTCTTCGCTGAGAAGTTGAACGGCATCGCCACTACTCAGAACGGCTGGGTTCTCTCCTACGGTTCGAGGTGTTATCGCCCACCAATCATATACGGCACCGTCACACGACCAGAACCCATGACGCTCAAAGAAATCACCTACGCTCAGTCTCTCACGGAAAAGCCCGTCAAAGGAATGCTCACAGGACCCGTCACCATCATGAGCTGGAGCTACTACAGGGAAGACATCCCAGAGAGAGAAATAGCCTACCAGATAGCCCTTGCGATAAACGAAGAAGTGAAGGATCTGGAAGAGGCGGGAATAAAAATCGTGCAGATCGACGAGCCCGCGTTCAGAGAAAAAGCACCCATCAAAAAGAGTAAATGGCCTGAGTACTTCGAATGGGCGATAAACGCCTTCAACCTGGCGGCCAACGCGAGACCGGAAACACAGATCCACGCCCACATGTGCTACTCGGATTTCAACGAAATAATTGAGTACATCCACCAGCTGGAGTTCGACGTGATCAGCATTGAGGCTTCGAGGAGTAAAGGTGAGATCATTTCTGCCTTTGAAAATTTCAAGGGATGGATCAAGCAGATCGGTGTTGGTGTTTGGGACATCCACTCTCCTGCTGTTCCCTCCATCAACGAAATGAGGGAAATAGTCGAAAGAGTTCTCAGGGTACTGCCTAAGGAGCTGATCTGGATTAATCCCGACTGCGGTCTCAAGACGAGAAACTGGGACGAAGTAATTCCATCGCTCAGAAACATGGTAGCGCTTGCAAAGGAGATGAGGGAAAAATTTGAAAGTTGAGGGGGACTTGTCTTTTCGCGGGAATGTATTATAATGATTTCGAAAGAAGAAACGGGACAAAAAAGTACTTGACAAACAGAAACAGTTTGTGGTATAATACAAGATGGTTGAAAAAATTCAAGGGAAGAATAAACAGCTCCGGCGCAATGCCGGAGCGATTTTTTTTAGATCGTAGTTTCATTTCTCTCTTAGACTTTGTTTGCGGTCAATTTTCCCGTTAGAATCGCCATGGGTACACCCGCAGGTTGATATGCCCACTGACCGGCCTTGTAGATATCTGGAAAGGGAGTTAGAGGCGACTTCGACAGATTTTTATAGAGTTTTTCGCTGAATGCCCAGCCAACGACAGAACCATCGATGTGCCCACATATCTTTCTATAGTCAAAGGAGTTGAAGAGAACTTAAAAATCGCCTTATCTTTCAAACTGAGGCATACCGTTTCCGATAGCGTTTCTATCGCTTTCTAGAATCATTTTGAACTTATCGTACCAACCAGAATCGTATATCATCTTCACCAACTGGTAGTCAAAGAAAAAGTTTACTATGACTCCTGTTTTTCCTTCCAGCGCTAATTTCCTGTTTCTCAGCACAGGAATAGAAATTTCGTATGAAGTATGTTTGCAAAATCTGTCGATCCAACGGGATATTTCTTCTTCGTTGAAATTTTTCCTCAGTGAATCCTTTAAATTTTGGAGCTCAGTTCGTTCGATTTCACCTACGCCTTACCTGGATGGTGTATAAAAGAAATGCGCGTTCGATATTTTCTCAAAATCCTCTGGTGGTTTATCTACGGCCATGAAAACTTTGACAACTGATTCAGCAGTTTTACCAGGGAGTACTCTGCTTTTTTCCCTTGCAATCTTTATCTAGATCTTGAACACAATGTTTTTCGAGTAGTACGGAAGCAGATGAAACCGCTTGGATTTTCTTTTTTCGTCATATGTTTTCTCTCAAAGTTTTATTAACTCTTCGAAACTTGTTATCCTCTGCCCTTGATCTTCCATCATTTCACCCTATTATTCTGCTGCATGGACTTCAATGCTTCTCTTTTTTTTCTGTATTCAAGTATCGGTGCATCGCCCGGAATTAAATTTTCACCCATTCGAAGCTCGCTTCTTTTTGGAATCTGGGTTTCAACAACACGTTTATCCTGGTGAAGCACTATCTTGTTGAAAGGTTTTCCTAAAACCGCTATCAATTTATCTAAAAACTTGATTCCAGTAAGACCCACGTAAAATCTCAGATAGATCATCGTATGATCGTCGTCTATGGGAGTAAATGCAGCCGTTACCCTGATTTTTTCGGATATATGATTCTGCCAAATGTTTGGAAATTTAAACTCGAGATAAACCTTGCTCTTTCTTTTTGGATCCATCTCTTCTGGTTTTCGAGCTGGTGTGCCATCATCGATTCTATTGAACACGTAGAAATAGAACATTTCGTCATCCTTCCATTCAACTATTGGACCATCGACAACTGTTCTGTTCCCTCTGCCTATTGTGTTGTAATGTACGAAGGGAAGGTGTATGGGATCAAGTTGATTTTCTATTGCCCTTGAATAATGAACGTTCCAAACTTCTTTAAACTCTGTGTAGACCAGTTCATCAGTTATATCATCGAAGTACTTTGGTGGTTTTTCTGGTTCCCTATCGCCGTACCAGATCCATATGAAATCTGCTAACTCATAGGTCGGGTAAGATTTCACCCTGAAATTTTCGGGTACTGGTGTGTTTCTTCCGTTTGCTGGAATGGTCCGTACTCTTCCTTGCGAATCGTATTCGAATCCATGGAAAGGACACATTACACGCTCTCCATTACTAAGAACCTTTCCGTGTGAAATAGAAGCACCTCTATGGCAGCAAATATCTGAGATGCAATGAACCTTTCCATTGCTGTCTCTCCAGAAAGCGAGTTTTTCACCAAACCTTGTAACACCTATCAACTGGCCTTTCTTAAGCTCTCTGGAAGACAGTACAACGTACCACTGGTTTTTTATCATGTCTTTTATACCCCCTTAAGATACCTTCTTAGTTCCAAACGGTGTTTATAAAATACAATCAAAAAATTTCCAAAGTAGAGTATAGCCAGTTCGGGCATACCGTTGAAAACCTTCCACATCGTGTAAATTAACAGTGCGGCAAATCCTATCATAACCCTGAAGGCATCTTCTTCCGGCGTTGTTTTGTTTTTGCCTCTTAACCTGTGGAGTATCGAAAAAATTGTGAAAACAGTTCCAAGAACCATGGGTCCTTCCCACTTTGTCAGAACAGACCAAGCTCCAAAGGTCGTTGCGATAGCCTTTCCACCTTTGAATTTCAGAAAAGGTGAAAACGCGTGACCGAGTATTCCAGAAAGTGCTGCAAATGCGATAACATAACGATTTACATGGAAGGATTCGTTCCATACGAAAAATGCTATGGGGAAAGTACCTTTGAAATAATCAAGCATCAGAGCTGGAAAACCGTATTTCCAACCAGCTGCACGCCACAAATTTGATGAACCAGGATTTCCATCTCTAATTTTTCTTAGATCGATACCCTTTATCTTTGCGATTATGTGAGAATACATAACCGCCCCGGATAAAAATTGAATTGTTATTAGAAAAAAGTTTAACATCAATTTTCTCTCCTCCAACGCTATCTTATTTTTATTTCTCTTCCGCGCCACGTGACCTTTTTTAGCACCAGTGTTTTGTAAAGTGAATGGAAAAAGACGGCAGCGAAGAAGGTGAAATGCAACGGATATAGAAAGGCATCGTACCACCTGTAGTCCCCCAGAGGCTTAGAAAGCAAATAGACAATCAGGGAAAATATGAAATATATCATAGACCACCAAAGCGGTGTTCTAAAGGACGTGAAGGAGTAATAAAAACCAGAAATCCATATCAAAGCGAGTAGGAAGCTCAAAATCCCGCCGGTCAAGGCACCTGAAGAAATGTTTTTCGAAAATCCCTCAGACAGTTGTCTGGACCCTTCTGGATACATTCTGAACTTTATAATCCCATTTCCTAAGAAATTCATCACCTTGATCCCGTTTTTTATGATCTTCAAGAACAGAATCTTTGATAGCTGCATGGCCGCCTGTTTTCATATAATCCCTTCGCGAAGTCAGTATCACAGGGCCAAAAGCTCCTTTTGGCCTTTTTGATGGAAAGCCGAGCATGTTACTCGCGTAGACGATCATTAAGTTGAACACCAAATTCAAGTGCTCATAGAACCTCTCGAATCTCTGATAAGGCCAGACGGAAATCAATCCAGGATGTTTCTTATGGATCTCAACAAGAACCTCAATCGCTCCTTCTTCAGGCTCTACATCTGCATCCATGAATATCAGAATTTCTCCACTTGAGTTTTGATATCCGTTCCAGATTGCCCAGGTCTTTCCTACCCAATTTTTTGGCGGATCTTTGGTTAGTCTGATCAATATGAATCTTTCAAAAGCGTCTTTGAAATTTTCTGCTACAGCGCTTGTTCTATCTGTAGAGTTGTCATCAACAACGATAACTTCGTGCGGTTTAACCCTTTGTATGCTTAAAAGTTTCAGAATTTTTCCTATGTTTTTCTCTTCATTTCTTGCAGGTATTATAACAGAGATTTTTCCTACCGGTTCCTTGGAAAAACCGTTGGTGTGAAGGAACCGCTTTCTGGAGAAAAAAAAGTAAAGTAAGGATATCAGGAGAGATGAAAATACGATCACAATGTGTAGTAGATTTGGTTCCATTATTTCACCCCAGTTTCACGTATTCTCTGTTCGCCTCCAGTATCTCTTCGAGAAGGTCTTTTGCGTCCTCCACATCGGGTCCGAGAGGATGGGAAAGCAAAGCCTTTAGAGCGAGTTTTTTCGATCTCTTCAGATACGCTTCTATTGTGAGTCGCTCGTACATCTTCACCGCGTGGATGAAAGAAAGAGCAAAGTGATCTCCTTTTCCCTGCGAGAGCGTGTGAACCCTGCCGGATCTCACATAACACGGGATCTCCAGAACGTAATCATCCGGGAGGTTCTCGATCGAGCCGTTGTTTCTCGTGTTCACGATGTGTATCTTTCCTTCGTCGGTTTCGAGGTCTCTTATCAGGTGAGCTGCCGCTGTGGAATACATGCTGCCACCGCGTTTTGTGAGTTCCTCCGGTATCTCGACAGCGGTTCTGTACTTCTCGAAGAGTTCTTTCTCTATCTTCATCACTTCCCTTGCTCTGAGCTCGTGTGTGGAGATCTTTTTGAACATCTTCTTCTCCATCAGGTAGTACCTCAGGTAAGGATTCACAATGAGTCTCACCGAGTCGTAGAACCACGTCGGGAAATCCTCGTCTGGTATGTTGGAGAGCTTCAGCTTCAGGTTCTCGAAAACCTTTTCCGTCACGTCTTCACCTTTTACGAAGACCTTCTCTATGAAGCTCAGATGGTTGAGGCCGTAGTACTTCAGGAACACGTCTTCGAGCCTTGCTGAGAACATCTCTGCGATCTCCCGGATGAAGTTTATGGGAACGTTGCAGAGACCTATGAATTTTTCGTATTCGAGGTAGTTTCTCACGAACTCCGTAATGTGGCCGGATGGGTTGGTGAAGTTTACGATGGTCGCGTTCGATGTTTTTCTCACGGTATCAACGTACTCTTCTACTATGGGAAACGCCCTCAAAGCCGCTGAAAATCCCCCAACCCCCGTTGTCTCTTGACCTATGAGACCGTACTTCAGCGGAATGCCTTCGTCGTTTTCTCTACCTTTGAGTCCGCCGGGTCTGAACTGAAAGATCACGTACTTCGCGTCCACGACAGCACCCTCGAAGGTGTCGCTTATGAGCACCTTGAACCTGTCTTTGACGAGTCTCTTCACGAAATCAACGACGATTTTCTGCTTTTCTTCGTCGATGTCGTAGAAGATCACCTCGTCGATGCGAACATCCTCGGAAATGTCGAGAAGTCCCTTCACCAGCTCCGGGGTGTAGCTGCTTCCCCCACCTATCACCGCAATTCTCATTTCTTCACCTCCCTGAGGTAGTTCCTCACCAGTCTGTTGTAAAGGTCCTCTGTTACTCTCAGTCCCACCCGTTCCATTGCAAACAACACGGCACCGATCACAGGGTCGTGCTCCGGTATGACGATTTCGTACTCTCTACCAATTGCGCTCTCTATCATGTTTATCAGAAGTGAAGGAGCGTTCTTGAAGAAGCTTCCCTCCAGGATCAGTTTGATGGGAGGTGTGAAGTTCAGTGCCTTTCTATGCGCGTCGATGATTTTTTTCACTTCAACCACGATCTCATCGAAAATTCTGAGAGAAACCGCATCACCTTTTTCGGCGCATCTGAACAGTGCCTGATTCACTTTCTTGACCAGCTCCGCTGTGTATCCTCCTTCGTAGTCGTATCTCAGAAGGTTCTCCACCGGGCCGATCTCTTTTTCCACCTCATCAACGAGCGTTGTCCAGTCGTCTCTGCCGTCCTTCGCCCTCATCACAGCGGAGGTCACAAGAGAAGCGATGTAGTGTGAACCGAGTCTCTCACCCAGTGAAAAAGAAAGTCCTCCTATTCTGTTCACCCTTCTGCCGTCCGATGCGTAGGAGATGCTACCTGTTCCACAGCTCACCATGATGCCGATGTCGTCGAAAACCCCCGATCTCAGGGCTATCCTTCCGTCGTTGTCGAAGTCGAATTTTTCAAGACCGAGCTTTTCCAGTATTTCTCTCACGATCTTCATCTCGTAGTCGAAGTCTGCTCCCGCGTATCCAAAGAAGGCAAAATCGATCTCTTTTCTGGTCTTTCCTGCCCTGTCCAAAATGGCTTCGATCACATCTTTGAGATTCCTGACAGCATTTTCTTTTCCAACGACCTGATAGTTCGCTCCTTTTCCTTTGTAAATAGCCAGGACGTTTCCCTGTTCATCGCTGAGAACGGCCAGTGTTTTCGTTCCCCCCACATCCACTCCGAGAAAGAGCAATCTCTTCACCTCCCCATCATAGTATAATCGTTTCGGGGTGGAAAACATGAAAAAAATCATTCTCGCTCTGCTTGTGATCGTCTCCGTTCAGATGATGGGAGACGTCTTCGTGAGTTTTTCCTACGATTTTTCGGAAGGAGAAACCGTGTCGTCTGTGGGCATGGACACTGGAGAGTTCACAGCGGGAGTGGAACTCTGGGATTTTTCCTCCATATGTTTCTTCGTCGGTGCTGTGAGGAATCTGGATCTGGGGGATTTCATGTTTACCCTTGAGACAAGGGTGGGCTTTTCTTCAAAACCCTATCTTGCCGTCGTCAATTTTTTCTGGAAAAAGCACGAAGGAGTGAAATGGGGCTTTGGTTATTCAATAACGCTGAAGGACTCGAGCATCAGATTTCCGCTGTTTGTGAGACTGGGGTGGTGAAGAGTGGATTATCTCGAATCACTCGATTTTCCAAAAGTTGTGGAGATAGTAAAGAAATACGCGCTCTCTGACCTGGGAAGAAAACATCTGGACACTCTCAAACCGACGGTGAATCCGTGGGACGAGCTCGAACTCGTGGAGGAGCTTCTGAACTATTTTAACAGGTGGGGAGAGCCTCCCATAAAGGGATTGAACGATATCTCTCAGGAAGTGGAGAAGGTGAAGTCCGGCTCCCCTCTGGAACCGTGGGAACTTCTTCGTGTCTCCGTGTTTCTCGAAGGCTGTGACATCCTGAAGAAAGAATTTGAAAAGCGTGAATACAGCAGACTCAAAGAGACCTTCTCCAGGCTCAGCTCCTTCAGAGAGTTCGTAGAAGAGGTGAACAGGTGCATAGAACAGGATGGAGAGATCTCGGACCGTGCGAGTCCCAGATTGAGGGAGATCAGAACGGAAAAGAAGCGTCTTTCCAGCGAGATAAAGAGAAAGGCCGATGATTTCGTCAGGACGCACTCTCAGATCCTTCAGGAACAGATGTACGTTTACAGGGATGGAAGGTATCTCTTCCCCGTGAAGGCTTCCATGAAGAACGCGGTGAGGGGGATCGTTCACCATCTTTCCTCTTCCGGGGCCACCGTCTTTCTGGAGCCCGACGAGTTCGTCGAACTGAACAACAGAGTGCGTCTTTTAGAAGAGGAGGAAAGACTGGAGATCAGCAGGATCCTGAGACAGCTGACGAACATACTCCTTTCCAGGCTCAACGACCTTGAGAGGAACGTGGAACTCATAGCGCGTTTCGACTCCCTCTACGCGAGGGTGAAGTTCGCAAGAGAGTTCAACGGAACCGTCGTGAAACCTTCTTCGCGGATAAGGCTTGTCAACGCAAGACATCCGTTGATACCAAAGGAGAGAGTGGTTCCAATAAATCTTGAGCTTCCACCCAACAAAAGAGGTTTCATCATAACGGGTCCAAACATGGGCGGAAAGACCGTGACTGTGAAAACTGTTGGTCTTTTTACTGCCCTCATGATGAGCGGCTTCCCTCTCCCCTGTGATGAAGGAACGGAGCTGAAGGTCTTTCCAAAGATCATGGCGGACATCGGTGAGGAGCAGAGCATAGAACAGAGCCTCAGCACCTTCTCGTCACACATGAAGAAGATCGTGGAGATCGTGAAGAACGCCGACAGCGATTCACTGGTCATCCTCGACGAGCTGGGCTCGGGGACGGATCCGGTGGAAGGAGCCGCCCTCGCCATCGCGATAATAGAGGATCTTCTGGAAAAAGGAGCGACGATCTTCGTAACCACACACCTCACACCCGTGAAGGTCTTTGCCATGAACCATCCTCTGCTTTTGAACGCCTCCATGGAGTTCGATCCGGAAACCCTCTCACCAACTTACAGGGTCCTGGTTGGTGTTCCAGGGGGCTCTCACGCTTTCCAGATAGCAGAAAAATTGGGACTCGACAAACGTATAATCGAAAACGCCAGGTCGAGACTCTCTCGGGAGGAGATGGAACTCGAGGGACTCATAAGGTCTCTCCACGAGAAGATCTCGCTTCTCGAAGAGGAGAAGAGAAAACTCCAGAAAGAACGCGAAGAGTACATGAAACTGAGAGAGAAATACGAAGAAGACTACAAAAAGCTGAGAAGAATGAAAATAGAAGAGTTCGACAAAGAGCTGAGGGAGCTCAACGATTACATCAGAAAGGTCAAGAAGGAACTCGATCAGGCGATACACGTGGCAAAAACTGGCAGCGTTGACGAGATGAGAGAAGCGGTGAAGACGATAGAGAAAGAGAAGAAAGATCTGGAGCAAAAGAGAATCGAAGAAGCGACCGAAGAAGAAATAAAACCCGGAGATCACGTGAAAATGGAAGGTGGAACCTCTGTGGGGAAGGTCGTTGAGGTGAAAAGTGGCACCGCCCTTGTTGACTTTGGCTTTCTCAGATTGAAGGTGCCCGTGTCGAAACTGAGAAAGACGAAAAAAGAAGAGAAGAAAGAAACTTCAACGTTCTCTTACAAACCTTCGAGCTTCAGAACGGAAATAGACATAAGGGGTATGACGGTTGAAGAAGCGGAGCCGGTTGTGAAGAAGTTCATCGATGACCTGATGATGAACGGCATCAGCAAGGGATACATAATACACGGAAAGGGCACCGGAAAGCTCGCATCTGGAGTATGGGAAATACTGAGAAAGGACAAAAGAGTGGTTTCTTTCAGATTCGGAACACCTTCTGAGGGGGGAACGGGTGTCACGGTGGTGGAGGTGAAAGTGTGATCTTCGCTCTCGATGTGGGTACCAGAAAGATAGCAGGTTTGATCGCCGTCGAGGAGAAAGGTACGATCAGAATCGTGGATTCTGAACTGATAGAACACAAAACACGCACGATGTTCGACGGTCAGGTTCACGATGTGCTCGGAGTGGCGGAAACGGTGAAAGAGGTGAAAGAAAGACTCGAGTCGAGGAACGAAATCGAACTGAAAGAGGTGGCTGTAGCCCTCGCGGGAAGGTTCCTGAAAACTCAAGTAGGTGAGGCGGAGCTGGATTTTTCCAAGGTCGGACACATCACCCGCGAAGACGTTATGAAGCTTGAAATAGAAGCGGTGACTAAAGCGCAGGAAAGTGTAGAAGAGGACTTCTTCTGTGTGGGATACTCCGTCGTCGAGTACAGACTCGACGGAATGTGGATGAAAAAGCTTGAGGGACACAGAGGCGGGAAGGCTTATGTTAAGGTGGTCTCTGCTTTCCTTCCCGTTCACGTTGTGGATTCCCTGATGAGGGTTCTGGAGACTGTGGGACTCACTCCGGTTCACGTGACGCTGGAGCCGATAGCGGCGATGGATCTAACCGTCCCGGAGGATCTCAGGTATCTGAACATATCTCTCGTCGATGTGGGCGCGGGAACGAGCGACATAGCTATCTCGAAGGAAGGAACGGTGGTGGCCTACGGAATGATTCCCATGGCGGGTGACGAGATAACGGAAGCCATAGGAAAGAAATTTCTGCTCGACTTTCAGACGGCGGAACACGTGAAGAGAACCGTTTTTTCAGAAGAAAGAGTGAAGGTGAAGAATATACTGGACAGAGAAATCGAGTTGAACGTCCGGGAGGTCTCCGAAGCGATAAAACCTGTGGTGGATCAGATCACAACGGAGATCTCAACGGTCGTGACAGAGCTGAACGGTGGAGCCCCCTCTGTTGTGATGGTGGTCGGCGGCGGCGCGAAGGTACCGGGTTTTGTGGAAAGTCTTGCCAGGAAGTTGGATCTTCCTCTTGACAGGGTATCTCTGAAGAGTGTAGAAAGCACCGGTCTTGTTGAGGATCTCACCGGAAAGGTCAAAGGAAGCGAGTACATCACTCCTGTGGGAATCGCTTACAGTGCCATGAGAAACAGGGGATCCGTTTTCTCTCAGGTCTTCGTGAACGGGGTTCCTGTAAAGCTCATGGGAGGAGTGGGCAGGTACTCGGTCATGCAGGTTCTCATACAGGCGGGATACAGGTTCTCCTCGCTCGTAGGTGGAGAAATGATTTCCTTTGAACTAAACGGAAAAACCCTCTTGAGGCCAAAGAGAAGAACCTCCGTGAAGATTTTCGTGAACGGCGAAGAGGCGAATCTCTCCTCCAGAGTGAAGCATGGTGACAGGATAGATATTCAAACCGAAGAGGAAGAAACTCCACTGAGAATAAAGGACCTTGTGAAACCTGTGAAAGTGAAACTTCCCGATGGAGGTGTGGAGGAGGTCTTCCCGGAGATCGTGAAGAACGGAACGCCAGTACCACCCGATGCTGACGTAGAAGAAGGAGATGTGGTGAGCTTTCCGGAAAAGATAAAGATCTCCGAGATAAAGTCAAAGATCTCCTACGGAAAGACAAGAATCGTGGTGAACGGCGAAGAGAAATGGATCTCCCTCGTGAATTTTGATCTTCTCAAAGGGGAAGTTCCTTTGAAAGACGATGAAGAAGTGCCGCTCGGAGAAGAGATCGACCTCGTTGAAAAGGGAAGGAAAACACTGGAGGAAGCACTTGAAGTTCCCCACATCACTGTCTCGTTCAACGGCGAATTGAAGAAGATTCCTTTGAAAATCCTCCACAGGATAGACGAAGAAAGAGTGGAACTGAAAGACTTCAAACCCATGGTGATAGACCTTCTCAAGGATTTGAAGTTGGACGGACTCAAGGACTACGAACTTCTCAAAAACGGAAGGAGAGCCATGTTCACTGAACTGCTCGAGGATGGGGACGTGATCGAGTTCAGAATAAAAAAGTGAGGGGGCCGGCCCCCTCAGATAATAGCCTTCTCCGTTTCTTTATCGAAGGCGTGCATTCTCGTCATGTCGAGTACCAGATCGATTTTCTGTTCTTCTTTTGCCTGAGTCCTCGGGTTGACGGATGCCACAATCAAGTCGTCTCCGACTTTCACGTGGAGAATCGTTTCACTTCCGAGGGGTTCGACCACATCCACAACACCTGTGATCGTGTTCTCTGGTGAAGGTGCCAGTGCGAAGAGCTTGTCGTATATATCTTCAGGTCTGATACCGAAGATGATCTCCTTGTCGATGTAGTTTGCGAGCTTGTCTTCAAATTCCTTAGGCACCTTCACTTTGAAGCCAGATGCCTGGATCCAGAGGCCACCTTCTCCTCTCACGACTCTCGCGTTGACGAAATTCATTGGAGGGCTACCGATGAATCCGGCGACGAAGACGTTCGCTGGAGAGTTGTATATTTCGTGTGGAGTTCCTATCTGCTGGATTTCTCCGTCCTTCATGACAACGATCTTGTCAGCCATTGTCATCGCTTCCACCTGGTCGTGTGTCACGTAGATGATCGTTGCCTGGAGTCTGTGGTGGAGCTTCTTGAGCTCGCTTCTCATCTGCACTCTGAGTTTCGCGTCGAGGTTGGAGAGTGGTTCGTCGAAGAGGAAGACCTTCGGATTTCTCACGATGGCTCTTCCAACGGCGACCCTCTGCCTCTGACCACCTGAAAGCTGTCTCGGTTTTCTGTCGAGCAGGTTTTCTATTCCGAGGATTTTCGCAGCTTCACGTACTCTTCTGTCGATTTCGTCCTTTGGATATTTTCTCAGTTTCAAACCGAAGGCCATGTTTTCGTAGACGGTCATGTGTGGATACAGAGCGTAGTTCTGGAACACCATGGCGATGTCTCTGTCTTTTGGTTCGACGTCGTTCACAACCTTGCCGTCGATGTAGATCTTTCCATCTGTGATCTCCTCCAGTCCTGCGATCATCCTCAGAGTGGTCGTCTTTCCACAGCCGGATGGTCCAAGGAGAACCACGAACTCCTTGTCTTCGACGACGAGATTCGCGTTTTTCACAGCGACGACTTTGTTTTCGTAGACCTTGGTGACGTTTTCAAGGACAACCTGAGCCATTCTCACACCTCCTGTGAATCGTTGAATTCAAAATACCTTTTGAGCTCGAGATACTTCTCCACGTTCCCGATGTCCAGCAGATAAGTATCGAGGATCTCATCCATGAATTCCATGAGCTTTTTGTATTTCTCGTAGTCAATGACAGCAACCGCGGGTACACCGTTCTTTGTCACGACCACGTCTTTCGTTTTCGCTTCTTCGACAACCTGGGAGAACCGCGCTTTCGCGTCCGCAAGACTGTAAAAAGAAACCCTGCTCAGATCCATTTCATCACTCCCTGACTAGAATTATAGTCAAGTTTACAAAAAATTACAAGCCCTGTTTCGAACGAAAAAACGGGGATATCGAGAAATATCCCCGTTTATCAAAGAATATCATGCGATTTCTTAAAATTTCACACTGAAGTAGAACTCGTTCGTGTTCAGAACAAAGGTGAGATCGGTATTTCCCTTCTTTGCACGTGCCATGAATCCAAAAGAGACCTCATCTACGGCGGCTGAAACAAGAAGCTTGACATCCACGCCGTTTGTGAGTGTGAAGTTGAACCCTGTTCCTCCGGCGAGTTTCCAGTTGAGCAGTCCGGCTCCCAAAAAGAGAACGTTATCCGGATCTGAGATGCCAAAGAGAACCGTGTTGTTCAGAGCTCTGTACGCAAAAGAGGTGCCTCCCATGGAGAATTGACCGCTGTGGAACATGACGGTGTCCCTGGACATGTAGGCGAAGTTGTCGAGGGATAGTCTGTACCCACCGATCTTCACGATGTAGTCCTGTTTCAGGATAGCGTACCCACCCGATCTTCCGATGAAGAACTCGTAGTAGAGACTTCCGGGGAACGGAATCACATCTCTCTGATCGACGCAGAAGAAGACGTTCCAGCCGTTCCCAAAGGAAAGACCCGTCTTCAAAGTGACCTCTGAGGTTTTCACCTTGAGAAAACCGAGTTTCTGGTAGTTCGTCGCACTCTTCGAGAGGCTCACTCCCACACCCCATCCATCGTTGAAGGCTTCAAAAAAGAGTGTGTCACCGAATTTGACGTGATATCCATCGGACGTCCAGATGAAAGAGGCGGGAAGAACGACTCCCCCCACCACAAAAATAAAAAGAAGAGGAAGGAACTTTTTCAAAATATCACTCCCCCTCGAGGAGTTTTTGAATGATCCTGTTCGTGAGTTCCGGATTCGCTTTTCCTTTTGTCTCTCTCATCACGTATCCCACGAAAAACCCTGCCGCTTTCTTTTTGCCTGATTTGTAATCCTGAACGGCCTTTGGATTCTGTTCCATCGCCTTTTTCACCAGTTCCTCGATGAGTTTTTCGTCGTTGATCTGAGTCAAACCCTTTTCCTCCACGATCTGGGAGGGCATCTTTCCTGTTTCGAAGACTTCCGGGAATATCTCCTTTGCGATCTTTATGGAGATTTTTCCTTCGTCCATCAATTTGAAGAGATCAGCGAAGTGCTGAGGGGTCAGTTTTGACTCTGTGATTTCGATGTTTCTTTCGTTGAGTTCTCTCAGAACTTCCGTCATGATCCAGTTGCTGAGATCCTTCGGTCTGTTCACCACCTTCACACACTCTTCGAAGAACTCAGCGAGTTCTTTACTCGAGGTGAGCACCTTCGCGTCGTACTCCGGAAGGCCGTACTCTCTCATGAATCGCTCTGCCTTCTCGTCTGGAAGCTCTGGGAGTTCCTTTTTCACCTCTTCGAGATACTCGTCGGAGAGAACAACGGGCGGTATGTCCGGCTCCGGGAAGTACCTGTAGTCGCTCTCTTCTTCTTTTCCTCTCATGGAAACGGTGATCTTCGTGGCCATGTCCCAGCCTCTCGTCTCTCTTTCCACGTCTTCTCCTCTCTCCATCGCCTTCACAATTCGCTCGAACTCGTACTCCAAAGCCCTTTCGACGAACCTGAAAGAGTTCATGTTCTTCACTTCCACCCTGTTGCTCTGTCTTCCCGTTTCTGTGTCAACAACGGAGATGTTCGCGTCGCATCTGAGCGCTCCCTTTTCCATGTCTCCCGTGCTCACGCCGAGGTACCTCACGATGGATCTCAGCTTCTCCATGAAAACGCGAGCTTCTCTCGGAGAAGAAATATCGGGCTCTGTGACGATCTCGATGAGAGGAACACCGCATCTGTTCATATCGACCAGAGAGTAGCTCGCACGGGTGATGGAGTCCCCTTCGTGGACGAGTTTCCCAGCGTCTTCCTCGAGGTGGAGCCTTCTGATTCTGACTTTTTTCCTTCCTTCGTCTCCGTCTATCTCCAGGAAACCCTCGGTTGCGATCGGGTAGAAGTACTGGCTGATCTGGTATCCCTTGGGAAGGTCAGGATAGAAGTAGTTCTTTCTGTCGAATCTGGAATACTTGTGAATCTTGCAGTTCAACGCAAGGGCGGTCTTCACGGCGAACCTGATCATCTCTTCGTTGGGAACGGGAAGGGCCCCCGGCTGGCCGGTGCAGACGGGACAGATCGCCGTGTTCGGAGGAAGCTCGAAGACATCCGCCGGGCAGGAGCAGAACGCTTTTGTCTTCGTTGAAAGCTGAACGTGTATCTCAAGACCTATGACGGGTCTGTATCTCATGCTTTCACCTCCGGGAGCGGGAACATGCCGTTTTCGTTGTATGGGGAGTTCTTCTCTATGGCCCTCGCTATTCTGAAGACTTTCCCGTCCGCGAACCTTCTGCCTATCACCTGAACACCAACGGGGAGATTGTTTGAGAACCCGAACGGCACACTGATCGCGGGAAGTCCCGCGAGGTTTGCGGGTATCGTGAAGATGTCCATGAGGTAGTAGGTGAGAGGATCTTTTATCTCTCCGATCTTGAAGGCCGTCACCGGGGAGGTGGGAGTGAGGATCGCGTCGTACTGCGAGAGCACCTCGTTGAGCTCATCGGAGATCTTTCTCCTCACTTTCATGGCCTTGTTGAAATAGGCTTCGTAGTAGGCAGCGCTGAGGGTGAAGGTTCCGATCATGATCCTTCTTCTCACTTCCTCACCGAAGCCCACGTTTCTTGTCTTCATGTACATCTCCCTGAGGCCTTTCTCTTTTATCCTGAGGCCGTACTTCACACCGTCGAATCTGGCAAGGTTTGAACTCGCCTCGGCTGGAGCGATGACGTAGTAGGTGGCAACAGAGTACTTGATGTGGGGTATCTTCACTCTCTCCACCTTTGCACCGAGTCTCTCGAGAAGTTTCAGGGCCTCTTCGAATCTTTCCGAAACTCCTTCTTCTATATCGTGTTCGTAGATCTCTTCAGGAACGGCAAACTTCATGCCGGAGACTCCCTCTTCTATCTCCGAGAGGAAGTCCACCTTCCTGTTCACCGTCGTGGCATCGTTTTCGTCCCGGCCCGAGATGATCTCCATGAGGATTGCAGCGTCTCTTACGGTCTTTGTGATGGGTCCGATCTGGTCCAGAGAACTTGCAAACGCTACAAGACCGTACCTTGAGACGAGACCGTAGGTGGGCTTGTACCCAACAACACCGCACAGGGAAGCGGGCTGTCTCACAGAGCCTCCCGTGTCGCTTCCGAGTGCTGCCACCACCATTCCTGCAGAAACGGCCGCGGCAGAACCCCCACTGCTTCCGCCGGGAACCCTTTCCAGGTCCCAGGGGTTTCTTGTGGGAAAGAATGCGGATCTTTCGGTGCTCGAGCCCATCGCAAACTCATCGAGGTTTGCCTTCCCAACCACGACAAAGCCTGCTTCCTTCATCTTCTTCACCACTGTGGCATCGAAAACGGATTCGTAGTTTTCGAGTATCCTGGAGGCACAGGTCGTTCTCATGCCCAGTGTGAGAATGTTGTCCTTGATCGCAACTGGAATTCCCCAGAATTTTCCCTTCTTCTCAACGGAAACATTCTCTCTTACGGAGATGAACGCCTTCACGTGTGGATCGAGTCTTTTGATGGTTTCCAGGGAAAGTTGTGGGAGTTTCTCCCTTTCTTCTTCGGAAAGTTTCAGACACTCTTCTATTGTGAGTTTTCTGAAGTCCAAATCGATCACCTCCTCTCGTGGATTATAGCAGAAGTATGTTATAATTCTGTAACAAGAAATGTACCGGTTTGTCTTTGAGACGAATTTAACAGTTTTCTTCTGTTCTTAGCGGGTGATATTTCAACATTAAAATCTTGACATTCTACCATGTCAAGGTGTATAATGCAAAATGTGAAAATCTATATTTAACAATTTTTAACCCGGGAGGTGGATTTTATGAGAAAGAGAGCGGGTTTCACGTTGATTGAACTTCTGATCGTTATGGCAATCATCGCAGCCCTGATGGCAGTGTTGATCCCAACGGCAACGGGTGCGATGAGGAAAGCGAGGGCTACAAGGATAGCGGTTCAATTGAGAAACCTGGAGCAGGGAATCGAACAGTATCTGATGGCAACGTTGCCGGCAACGGAGGATGTTGATGGTAAGACTCTCACGAATTGGCGATCAGAACTGCAAGGTAAAGGTTTTGTTGATGACACCATTCTAACTGATCCTAATCTGGAGACGTTAACAACAAGTGCCACCAATAGTAACACACAAATTGAGATTAAGATCGTTTATAATACGAGAAGCGATAATTTGCCTGACCTCGTAGTGGGGGCTCTAAAAGAAACATACGGTAATGGTGTGTCGAAAGCAGATACTACTAAGGTACAAATTATAAAAACCATCGACGCCTTCTGGTGGTAAACACTCCCGCCTGAAAGAGAGAAAGCCCCCATCCGGGGGCTTTAAATCTTTTTGAGTGCCTGATCCAGATCTTCCACGAGCTTTTCTGGATCTCCGAGACCCACATGGATTCTTATCAGGTTCACGTCTTTTTTCGGGCAGTCTCCATAAGCCACCCTTGGAACAACAAGGTTCTCGTGACTTCCCCAGCTCACAGCCATCCTGAAAACCCTCAGACTTTCGACGAACTCTTTGACTTTCTCTGCGCTGTCCGTTTTCAGCCTGAAGCTCATCAGTCCTGAGCCACCGCTCATCTGAGAGGAAGCGAGTTCGTACTGCGGTGATCTTGGATTCATCGGGTAGTTCACCTCGAGGACCTTCGGGTGATCCATGAGGAAGTCAGACACCACAAGAGCGTTTTCGTAGTGCTTTTTCATACGGAGTTCCAGCGTTCTAAGACCTCTCAAGATGAGCCAGGCTTCTATGGGCGAGAGAACCGGTCCGATGTTTTTGTATTCATCCACGAAGATGTTCTTCATATCTTCGACGTCTCCTGCGATCACTCCTGCCATCACGTCTCCGTGTCCTGAGATGTACTTCGTCGCAGAGTGGACCACCACATCCACTCCCAGAAGCTTTGGTTTTTGAAAGATCGGCGACGCCCAGGTGTTGTCTATGACGGTTTTTATCTTGAGTTCTCCTGCCGCTTCTGTGACCTTTCTTATATCGATCACTTTCATTCTCATACTCGTGGGACTTTCGAGGTAGATGAGCTTCGTCTTCTTCGTGATGGCTTCGACTATTCTTTCCGCGTCGGGAGGAACGTAGCTGACTTCTATATCGAACTTCTTTGAAAGGTAGTTGAAGAACTTTTTCGCCCAGGAGTAAGCCTCGTCCACACACACGACGTGGTCTCCCGAGCTGAGGAAATGAAGGATGGAAAGCGAAATGGCGCTCATTCCAGAGGCAACGAGGCGGGCATCTTCACACTCTTCAAGCGCTGCGAGTTTCTTCTCCACCAGTCTCGTTGTGGGATTACTTCCTCTTTTGTAAACGAATTCGTAGTCTCCGTTTCTGAGGGCTTTCGACATCTCGTCGAAACTGTCGAAGTAGAAATTCGTCGTTTCGAAGATGGGAAACGACAGCGCCTTCAAAGGAATGTCTTCTTCTCC
Organism: Thermotoga maritima MSB8; assembly: GCF_000008545.1. NCBI lineage: Bacteria > Thermotogati > Thermotogota > Thermotogae > Thermotogales > Thermotogaceae > Thermotoga > Thermotoga maritima. The sequence continues at coordinate 1,295,485 of NC_000853.1, read as the reverse complement.
GTAAGAAAACAGAATGTCGTCTGTGTTCATGAGTAGGCCTCCTGTTGTGATTGTGTACCGCATCATATTTTACCTTATGTTCAGACTGTTTCAAAGACCCTTTTTCTGCCTCCCCAGTCCCTTCCTGGTTTCCTGCCGAGGAGCTCTATCATCTTCATCACGCAGGGAATACACGCAGTGTCCTTCTCGAAAACGCAGATCTTTCCAGGATAGAGCTGATAAAGCTGTCTGTAAGGAGAAGGAGTCCAGTTCGGCATGATGACGTTTGCACCGCATCTGAGGGTGATCTCTCTTCCTCCCGGAACGATCGTTCCCATGGCGGTGGTCGCCGGGATGTTCGAGTCTGGAAGAAGGATTCTTGTGAGCGCCACCATCTTCAGCGTGAGGGTGAAGTCTCCTTTCTTCTCGTTTGCAAGAGGTGTGTCTGGATGCGGAATGAACGGTCCTATTCCCACCATGTCGAAATCGTGCTCCTTCAGAAACAGGAGATCGTCGACCAGATCGTCTATCGTCTGTCCGGGGAGTCCCACCATAGAGCCCGCTCCCGTCTCGTATCCGAGTTCTTTCAACGTGAGAAGACAATTCAGTCTGTTCTCGAACGATGTATCGGGCCTGAGCTTTCTGTGAAGAACGGGATTCGCCGTCTCGTGTCTCAAAAGATACCTGTCCGCTCCCGCTTCTTTCCACTTTTCATAGTACTCTCTTGGCCACTCTCCAAGGCTCAGGGTGACGGCAACTCCCATCTTCTTTATTTCCTTCACGATGTCCGATATCACATCCGGCATGTAATAGGGGTCTTCACCGGATTGAAGGACGATCGTTTTCGCGCCGAACTGGACGGCGAGTCTTGCCCGTTCGACGATCTCTTCCGGAGTCATTCGGTATCTTTTCAAATTCTTGTTGTCTCTTCTCAGACCGCAGTAGAGACAGTTCTTTCTGCACACGTTCGAGAACTCTATGATTGCCCTGATGTGCACCTCGTCGCCCACGTACTTTCTTCTGATCTCGTCCGCGAGTTTGAAGAGAGCCTCGTTGAACCCCCTGTCGTTTATGGAAAGTGCCTCTTTCAGGACTTCTCTTGTGAACTCTCTTCTTTCAAGTTTTTCCAGAATTTCTCTACCGGTCATGATTCATCACTCCAGTTCATCCAGAATTTTCTGCAAAAGAGGGATCACTTCGTCTCTTTTGTCTTCCGGGAAATCTTCTGCGAAGACTCCGAACCTTTCGTTTTCGACGAGAAGCTCGGCGGGAAGGAACTTTTCCCTTCCCGCTTTGAGATCTCTGTAAAAGGACCATCTCTTTCCTATTTTCTCTGAGATCCAGATCTTGCAGTTGTATTTTTCCGCGATCTCTTCGAGGATCCTTTTAAAATCTGACATCCCTCTCACCGCGCTTTATCTTTTCGAGTCCCTCTCTCACTCTCTCTCTGATCTTTGGATTCATCTTCTGGAGTTCTCTTTCGATGACCTCTTCTCCCACTTTTCTCGTCTCCTCGGTCGCGTAGTCGCAGAGGTACTCCTGTAGTGTGAACAGGGCGTTCGGTGTGCAGAAGTTCTTCACGAAACCGGGAATCGCAAACTCCATGAAGTGCTCTCCCGTTCTACCAGCCCTGTAGCACGCGGTGCAGAATGACGGTACAAAACCTTCTTTCAGAAGGCTTCTCATCACCTGATCGAGGGGCCTTGGGTCTTCGAGCGTGAACTGTCTCTTTCTGTCTTCGTCGTCTTCCTTGTGAGAGTAAGCCCCGATTCCTATTCTGGAGCCGGCGTCTATCTGTGAGACACCAAGCTTTATCACCTCGTCTCTGAGTTTTGCGGGTTCTCTCGCGGTGAGAATCATTCCCGTGTACGGAACAGAAAGCCTTATGATGGCGACGAGCTTCTTGAAGTCTTCATCGCTCACGACGTGTTCCGGTTTCTGCGAATATGGTGTGTTTATCGCGGGTTTTATCCTCGGGAAGGAGATGGTGTGCGGTCCTACGCCGAATCTCTCTTCGAGGTGTATCGTGTGGTAAAGGAGACCCATCACTTCGAACTTCCAGTCGTAGAGGCCGAAGAGCGCTCCTATTCCAACGTCGTCGATTCCCGCCATCATCGCCCTGTCCAGACCGTAGAGCCTCCAGTTGTAGTTCGATTTCGGGCCTCTTGGGTGAAGCTTCAGGTAAGTTTCTCTGTGGTACGTTTCCTGAAAGATCTGGAAAGTGCCGATTCCCACGGACTTTATGATCTTGTAGCCTTCAATCGTTTGAGGTGCCGCGTTGACGTTCACGCGTCTGATCTCACCGTTTCCGTACTTCGTGTTGTAAACGATGTCGATCGTTCTTGCGATGAACTCAGGTGAGTAATTGGGGTGCTCTCCATAGACAACGATGAGCCTTTTGTGTCCCTGGGAAACGAGCGCTTTGACTTCTTCTTTCAACTGCTCTTCTGTGAGCGTTCTTCTTTCCACCACTTTGTTGGAAACTCTGAAACCGCAGTAAACACAGTCGTTTATACAATCGTTTCCTATGTAGAGTGGTGCAAAAAGAACGATTCTGTTTCCGTAGATTCTCTCTTTCAGAGTGCGGGCTGCTTCGAAGATCTCCTCCAGAAGCTCTGGATCTTCCACATTCAAAAGGGTGGCCGTCTCTTCCGGCTCGAGCCTGTTCTTGTCCAGCGACTTCTGGATGATCTCTCTCACCCTTGCAGGATCCGGGTTTTTCGTTTTCTCCAGAAGTTCAAATATCTTTTCTTCCGGTATGAAAGATCTGCTCTCTACACGCTCTTTCACAAACACATACATACACATCACCTCTTCAAAGGAACTGTTTTCACGCGAACACCGGAAATCTGGCCGAGCTTTCCGGAGAGGGCACCTATCGTGTCGTTGTCTGTTTTCAGAACGAGGAATATGATCGCCATGTTCTCTTCTCTGACGGGATAGCCGACTCTGAGCAGAATGTCTTCGGAGAAATTGTGAAGGAGTTCGTTCACCTGTCGGTAGGCTTTTTCCCGGTCTTCCACCACGATGGTGAGGATGTAGAATCTCTTCTCCAAAACGAAAACCCCCTCTCCACGTGCCGGGAGAGGGGTATACTTCCATCCATCCCCTCCCCCGGTGTCAGGATTTTCCCCTCCACCTCAGGAGGTTTGTGATTTTTCTCACTTTCTGTTCATATTATACCACCTTCTGAGAGTCACCACAACATCCCCAGCATCCACATCGGGATCACATTTCTAACGGGAAGATCGACATCGTCCCTTATCACGAAGTCACTCGATTTCTTTTTCTTGCTCTTTCCACCAACTTCTATCTTTATTCCTTCGAAAACGTAATCTCCTTCTTCTTCGTTTTTCACAGCGTATATTTTCCCGATCTCTTTCAATGCGAAGACAACGAAAGCCTCTCTGAAATTTCCAATTTCTCCCTCGAAAGCGTAGTACATGGCAGGATCAGATAAGAAGATCTTTTCCCCTTTTGAAAAGGGTTTTTCTACCCTTTTTTTCCGCACGATGTTCACAAGCTCTATTTCTTCCATTGTTTGTAGTAACTGATAAAACTTTTGTTTTCCAACACCCCATTCTCTGCACATGGATTCAACGTTTATCGTCGGTATCTTTGAATGGAGGAGGTGGCCGACGATTGCCTTCATGACCCCAAGGTGATTTTCTGTTACTGTACCAAGAAAGTGTGGTACATCGTAGTAGATCGCCTTTTGCAGGATGTTCATTAACTTCTCTCTGAAGTTACCTTCCACATAGAACGGTCTTGTTCCAGTCTCTCGATATTTTCTGAAGAGACTCATCAGGTCCACTTCTTTTAAAGCCTCGGCGGCGTAATCGATGGAGACCTCAAAGGGAGAACTCAGCTTCCTCAGAGTTTTTCCAGTTTCGAAGTGGATGAATTCTCTAAAAGACATCAGAGGCATTCTGATCAAAACGAATCTTCTCGAAAGATCTGATATTCCCTTTCTCAGGAGAACGGAACTGCTGTCACTCGTCCATATAACCTTGTCGGGAAAGCTATCGTAAAGAACCTTAAGGATGGTACTCCAGTTTTTCAGAAGGTGAACTTCGTCGATGATGATGCCCGGATAATTTTTCATTATCTCCTGAAAAAGATCGTGTAGTGGAACGTCCAGAAGGAGAATTTCATCTCCTGAAACATAAAGAAAACCGTGCTTTCTTGCCATCGACAGGAGAAAAGTGGTCTTACCCGCACCTCGTGGTCCGTAGAGAAGGATCGCCCTGTTTGTGAATCTCTTTTCCAGATCCTGGAAAAAGAGACGCATCTTTTTTGAAAGAAAACTGATCATTCTGTTCATCTGGAGATCCAATTTTTCGATGATCTCCTCGTACACAGTATGCACCTCCTCTGGAACGAATTATAGCACAAAACGTTCTCAAAAAGAACGATTTTTCGTAGAATTCTATTTTCCGTTCTGTTATAGAACGATAGTCTCACAAAATCGTTCTCTTTCAGAACGAAGAGTCGGCTTAACATTTCTTAACAAACCATGTGAAATCACACAAAGAAAACCTGGAAACTAAGAAGTGGTAAAATCCTGATGTGGAGGTGTCTCTTATGAAAAGGTTTGTGGTACTTCTTCTTTCATTAGTTTCGGTTTTTCTTGTGGCAGAAACGCTCGTCATCAAGGGTTCCAACACAGTCTTTCCCATCGCTCAGCTCTGGATCGAAGAGTTCAAAAAGCTCCACCCGGATCTTCAGGTGACTCTCGAAGGTGCGGGCTCTTCCACAGGAATCGCGGCGCTCTTCAACGGAACGACCGACATCGCCAACTCGAGCAGATGGCTCAAACCCTCTGAAATCGAGAGAATGAACAAGGAAGGAAAATACTTCATTCCTTTCCTCATCGCTTTCGACGGAATAGCGATCATTGTGAACAAGGACCTCGGCATCGACGACATCTCCATCGAAACTTTGAAGAAGATCTACACAGGAGAGATCCAGTACTGGTCACAGGTGAATCCAAATCTCCCGAAACAGAGAATCGTTGTTTACTCGAGAAACACCGCTTCTGGTACCTACGAAACGTTTGAAAACAAAGTCCTCGGTGGAGCGAGAATGGCTCCTTACGTGAGAATGGTCGAAAGTACCCAGCTTGAGGTAGAGAGTGTTTCCAAAAATCCGTACGCTATTGCTTATGTTGGTGTGGGATACGTCACAGACGATGTGAAAGTCCTGAAGGTGAACGGTATCTACCCGACGAAGGAAAACATTCTGAAAGGAAAATACCCGATAGCAAGACCTCTCTTCATGTTTGTCGATGCGACAAATGGATTTCCTGAGATGGGAAGCCTCGTCTTCGAGTACATCATGTTCGCCTTCTCGAAGAAAGGACAGGAGCTGGTTGAAAAGGCAGGTTACATAGCCGCTTACGGTCAGTGAGGAGGGATCGAAGCTGAACAGAACCCTGGCGAATTTCCTCAGAAAACTGGTGATAGTCGCTCTTTCGGGTACTGGCATTCTTGCCCTCTTTCTCCTGGTTTTCTTTCTGATCAGGGAAGCCTGGCCCGCCCTCGTGGAAATCGGGGGCGAGCTTTTCACGAGTATCTACTGGTATCCAACGGCGGATCCCCCAGAATACGGTATGCTCGCTATGATAGCCGGAACTCTGCTTCTAACGGCTTTTTCTTCTGCCGTGTTACTTCCCCTCGGTTACCTTATAGCCTTTTTCCTCCACACTTACGCTAAAGACTTCGAGAAAAACCTCATAAGAACCACAGTGGAATTCCTCGCCGGGACACCTTCTGTAATCATAGGACTCTTCGTTCTTCTGTACATCGCTCCTATTCTGCTCAATTTCGATGTGTGGTCCACCGAGAACTTTCTGCTCGCATCCATCGGTCTCATTCTCACGGCCCTTCCCTACACCGTTTCTCTTTCCCTTGAAGCACTCGACTCTGTCGATGTGGCCCTTGAAGAGAGCGCCCTGGCACTCGGAGCGACTCGATTCACCACGGTTTTCAAGGTTACCACCAGAGCGGCGCTTCCCGGCATATTGAACGCCTTCGTCCTGACCGTGAACAGAGTTGTCGGTGAAACGATGATCGTCCTCATGGCTGGCGGAGGAGCCGCCATAATACCGCGTTCTTTCTTCGATCCGGTGAAACCTCTGACAGCCGCGATTGCGAGCGAAATAGGTGAGGTGGCCGTTGGAAGCATGCATTATCATGTGCTCTTTGCGGCCGGGGTTATACTTCTTGTGATCTCCCTTGTTCTCACAGGACTCTCCAGGTACATATCGGGGAGGCAGACAAGATGAGAAAAGACCTGATCGCTTCGTACGTTTTCAGAGCAGTGAGTTACGTTGCCTTCGCAGTTGTTGTGATCATGTTCGTACTGGTTCTCGCTGGAGGGGTGAAGTACTTTTCACCTTCTTTTTTCCTGGATTACCCGAAGAACGGTATGACGGAGGGAGGGATCTTTCCCGCCATCCTTGGCAGTTTCTACCTCATGGTGCTCACGTTTCTCATATCGATTCCTCTTGGGATCTTCACCGGAGTGTTTCTCTCTGAGTACGGAAACAACGTGATCGCGAAGTGGATAGATATCTCTCTGACCGCCCTGAGCGGTATTCCTTCGGTCGTCTACGGACTCTTCGGACTTGCCTTTTTCTGCGTGGCCCTTCAGTTTGGAACTTCCATGCTCGCTGCCGCGTTGACTCTTTCTCTCATGACACTTCCCGTTATCGCTTCTTCCACGAGAGAAACCCTGAAGGCCATACCTGTTGAGATAAGAGAAGCGGCGCTGGCACTCGGTGCGACGAAAGAAGAGGTGATCTTCAAAGTTCTTCTCCCCGCTGCGAGGAAAGGAATCATAACAGCGGTTCTCGTCGGTGGTGGAAGAGCTCTGGGAGAGACCGCTCCTGTTCTGCTCACAGGAGCCGTGTTCTATTCAACACAGCTTCCGAAGAGTCTTCTCTCTCCTGTTATGACCCTGCCAACACACATATACTACATCACAGCGGCGTACGGCGAGTCGGCCCAGTGGATGGCGAAGGGAACGGCCGCTTTTCTGATGATAGTGGTTGCCTTGATATATGGAACAGCTTTCTTTTTGAGGAGGAGAAAGAATGGAGCCCATCATTGAGATCGAAAACTTCAGCGCTTACTACGGCGAGAAGATAGCCGTCAAGAACGTGACGATGAAGATCTTCAAAAACCAGATAACCGCCATAATAGGTCCCTCCGGATGCGGTAAAACAACTCTCCTGAGGAGCATCAACAGGATGAACGATCATCTGCCTGGATTCAGGGTTGAAGGGAAGATATACTTCAAGGGACAGGACATCTACGATCCACAGCTCGACGTGACGGAGTACAGAAAGAGAGTCGGTATGGTCTTCCAGAAACCGACACCTTTTCCCATGTCGATCTACGACAACGTCGCGTTCGGCCCCAGGATACACGGGGTGAAGAGCAAACACATTCTCGACCGGATAGTAGAGGAATCATTGAAAAAGGCAGCCCTATGGGACGAGGTGAAGTCAGAACTGAACAAATCTGGTACGAGACTCTCCGGCGGTCAGCAGCAGAGGCTCTGCATAGCGAGAGCACTCGCCGTTGAACCCGAGGTGATTCTTCTCGATGAGCCGACATCGGCCCTCGATCCCATAGCGACTCAGAGGATAGAAAAGCTTCTGGAAGAACTCTCTGAGAATTACACCATCGTGATCGTCACACACAACATCGGCCAGGCGATAAGAATAGCGGACTACATAGCGTTCATGTACAGAGGAGAACTCATCGAATACGGACCAACGAGGGAGATCGTGGAGAGACCGAAGAACAGGCTCACCGAGGAGTACCTGACAGGAAAAATCGGATGATGGAGGCGGAAAGTATGGTCGATCACGTTCACTTCGAAAGGGAACTCACACTTCTCAAGTCTGATGTCTCGAAGATGCTCTTTCTGGTCTCTGAATCTTTGAACGACGCGATAGAGAGCCTCGAGACGATGAATGAGACGCTCGCCAGGAAGGTCCTCGAGTCGGACGATATGATAGACGAACTGAACAGGGAGATAGAAGAAAAAGCTTACCAGATCATAGCGAGGTACAACCCCATCCTGAAACAGCTCAGGTACATCATCACCATCTTGAAATTTTCAAACGATCTGGAGAGGATAGGAGATCTCTCCTGCAACATAGCTGAGAAGTGTCTCTTTCTCTCTGAAGAGAAGATCAAATTCGAAATGCTCAAGGAACTCAAAGACATGTTCGGAAGCACCCTGAAGGTGGTTCAGGACGCTTTCAAGGCCTTCGTTGAAGAAGATGTGGATCTGGCTTTCAGGCTCTGGAAGTTCGACGACGTGATAGACGAGATGGAAAAGAAGATCAGAAGAATCGTGGTGGAAAGAATAAGGGAGGGAAACATCTCGGCCGAGCTGGCGCTGGTTTACATACTCATCGCAAGAGACCTTGAGAGGGTGGGAGATCACGCCAACAACCTCTGTGAGGAGGTCATATACATAGAAACGGGAAAAAACATGAAGGAATTCCTGAGGGGTGTTGAGAGTGGGAGTGAAGGTGCTGATAGCTGAAGACGACGAAGACATAAGGAGCGTGTTGAAGAGATACCTGGAAACCGAAGGATACGAGTGCGACGAAGCAGAGTCCCTTTTCGATCTCAAGAAAAAACTCTCTGAAGGAACGTACAACGTGCTTCTCCTCGATCTCATGTTTCCCGACGGTGTGGCGATGGACGAAATTCCCGAGATGAAAGTTTCTCACCCGGAAATGGCCATCATCATCATCTCGGCAAGGGACAGGGACATGGACCGCATCTTTGGAATAGAGCTCGGAGCGGATGATTACGTGACAAAACCTTTCAATCCAAGGGAAGTTCTCGCACGTGTGAAAGCGGTTCTGAGAAGGATGGGGAAAGAACAGAAGGTACTGAGATTTGGAAGACTCGAGATCTTTCCAGAGGATTACATAGTCAGATACGATGGAAAAAACGTTGAGATGACAGCCAAAGAGTTCGAGCTTTTGAAACTCCTCGCCACGACCCCGAACAAGGTCTTTTCAAGAGAGGAGATCCTGAACAGGGTGTGGGGAGACGATTACGTCTCTGACAGGGTAGTGGATGTCCACATCAGCGCCATTCGATCGAAGATAGGAAAGGGATGGATAAAAACGGTGAGGGGATTGGGATACAAGTTTTCAACACGGGGTGATGAGGGTGATAGAGCTTGAAGATCTCGATCATATCAGAGAAGCGATCGTGATACTGAAGGGCCTGGAAGTGGAAGGTGCGAACAAACCGGGTGAGAAACTCGGCTTCAAAAAGGGAAAGAATCTGATGTCGATCTTCACGTGCAAGGAAATGGATAGATTCATCAGAGATGTTCAAGAAAGAAAGAATTTCTCCCTTGAAACAAACGCCTATTTTTTTGAACTCCACTCGAAAAGGTTCGTCTCCCTCCGCTACCTTCCGAAGAAGAGTCTTCTCTTTGTGAACGATCTCACCGAGGAGAGAACTCTCAGCGAGGCAAAACTCGATTTTGTAACGGCCGTCTCCCACGAGCTGTTCACACCTCTTTCTGCGTCAAAGGCAAACGTTTTTCTTCTGAAGGACATAGAAAACGATCCAGAAAAACTCGAAATACTCGGAAAAGTTGAGCGCTCCTTGGACAGAATGGAAACGATCATCAGACAGCTCAAGGTGCTCACCATGATACAGCTGAGACTTTACGAACTCAAGATGGAGCACATTCCTGTCGAAGAAGTCGTTCACATGGTCTTGGAAGAGCTTCGAGAAAAGATCGAGTCAAAGAAGATCAAGGTAAACGTTTTTGTGGATGTTGAAACAATCGAAACTGACAGGTTCGTGTTCCACACGATCTTGAAGAACCTCGTTTCAAACGCCGTGAAGTACTCTTATCCCGATTCTGTGGTGGAGATTTCTATCACCGGTGAAAGACTGAGTGTGAAAGATCAGGGAATCGGTATCAAAGAAGAGGAGAAGAGCAGGATATTCGAGCGCTTCTACAGAGGTTCAGAAGCACTCAAGATGGCGCCCGGTTCTGGCCTGGGACTTTCCATAGTGAAACACCTGTGCGACACGATAGGTTACAGGCTGGAAGTGAACTCTCAGTGGCTCGTTGGATCAGAGTTCATCGTTCACTTCAAATGATGAACTCCTCTTCTTCCCACGTTTTCCCCTCCGGGTTGTGCCACCCGCCTTCTCTCGTGCACCAGGCTGGGAGTGGAAACTTCACCGTGAGAGGAAGGTTCAAGAACGGCTGATCTATGATCACTTCTCCCTGTCTCAAGAGTGCTGCTTTTCTCTTGTAGTGCTCTGTGAGATGCGAGTATTCGGGTTTTATGAGTTCGGCTCCTTTCTGCCTGCCCACAACCACCGTAGCGGCTTGCGTGATTACCCTGTAATCCACTTCGGAAGCGGTCTGTTCGGCTCCAATGAGGATCACTCTGAAAGATCTTCCTCTTTCCGCCACATCTCTGAAGATGTTCGCAAGGGCTCCTCCGCCGTGTCTTGGTGCGTACTTGTTCAGCTCGTCCAGGAAAATGAAAACGGGCTGGGTGAAACCGCTGTTTCTTTCTTTTTCTCTCATTACCTCGGAAAGAATCGCACCTACAACGAACGCCTGTGCGCGTTCTCTCAACTTCGAAATGTCGATGACTGTGACCCTTCCCGGCACGTTCCAGTCGATCCGATAGTTGGTCTGCCACGGTTCCACTTTCAGAGGCGGTTTCACCCAGAGTCTGTCGAAGTCCATCTTTTGAGCGGCTTTCAATCTCCTGATCAGCATCCCGATCGTCTGCTTCTGGACGTGTTCTCCCAGGAGATACTCTCTTGTCCTTCCACCTTCTCCAAGATCTTTTATCAAACTATCGAGATCAAGTGGAAGATCCACGACTTCACCTTTCTTCATCACCACTTCGCGCAGTGCTTCTGACGGCAGTTTTTTTCTGTCAACGATGTATCCCTCTTTCAGAAATTCCTGGTACATCTCTTCCATTCTCTGGGAAAGGTGCTCCTGGAGGGACCAGACCGCGAGCTGAAAGTTCTGGTTTCTCGTCATCTCATCTGGATCGAACATGAGTTCCAGAAGGTTCATTTCGACGATGTCGAACACGTCCCAGCCGTAAACGTTCACACCGATCAATCTCTTGTTGACATCCGGTATGTAAGCTCCCTTCTCCCTGCTGGGAGCGTAGAATGCGACATTTTCAAAAGGTTTTGGTTCAATGCCGAGAACCCTGTACATTTCATCCCATTTCTCCCTTTCTGAATACCACTCCTTCGAAATGCGATCGAGAAACAGCAGACTCTCTCCCTTCACGTTGAAGATGATGTATCTCGCCTCTCTCAGCTCTCTCATCAGATCTCCATCGTTTTTGCTGGACGTTTCTATCATCGACTTGACGAGGAACGTGGTGTAAGACGTTTTCGCCGCAACACCGGACTGTCCGGAGACGTTTATGTGGGCTCCGTTGTCTCCCAGGATGTATCTCAAATCGAGATAAGCCGGCCTTCCGTTCTTCAGCAGACCAACCGGCAGTGCAACGTTCTTTCTCTTCAACTCATCGAATCCAAGGGCGATGTCTATCTCCTCATCTCCGACGAGAAAGACGGGGGAGCCTATGTTTGGAGGGATCTCCGGAGCGTCTTCGAGGAGCTTGTTTCCTTCTTTCAGAAACGATCTTGTCACCTTCACCTTCGCGATGTATATCGGATAGGCAGGTTTCAACTTCTCGAGTGCAACTTCCTCTTCGTAGCCGTTTCTCAGATCTCCATCCCATCTGTTCTGTATATCAACGATCATTCCGTACGTGACGACGGTGCCGTACCCCGTGAGGTACTCAACCTTCACAACATCCTCTATCTGAGCGAATACCTTGTACGCTTCTCCTGGCTTTTCGGCGGTCATTCGAACGAAGAATTCGTACGGACTGGACTGGAATATACCGGTGACAACCCCTATCTTTCTTCCGCTCATTTACCTATCCCTCCTCGATGAGCTGTTTTCTGTACATTCTACTGTACATGCCATCCCTGATCATCAATTCCTCGTGAGTGCCCTCTTCTATCACTCTTCCCTCGTGCAAGACATATATCCTGTCGGCGTTTTTCAACACCTTCAATCGATGTGTTATGACGACGATCGTTTTTCCTTTCATTCCTTTTCTGATCGAATCTATGATCCTCTCTTCGGTTTCAGGGTCAACGGCCGAGAGACAGTCGTCGAATATGTAAACTTCGAAATCTCTTATGAGAGCGCGGGCTATGGTGATTCTCTGTTTCTGACCGCCCGAAAGCGTCACACCTCTTTCCCCAACGATCGTGTCGAATTTTTCTGGAAAGCTCATGATATCGTCGTAGACGGCCGCAAGTTTTGTCACTTCTTCGATCTTTTTCTCATCGACGTTTTCCAAACCGACCGTTATGTTGTTTCTCACCGTGTCTGAGAACAGAAACGTTTCCTGCGGAACCAGAGTGACGATGGATCTGATATTCTCCGAAGAAACGTCGTTTATGTCCACACCGTTTATGAATATCTTTCCCCTTTCCACCGGATAGAGCTTCACGAGAAGCTTTGCTATCGTGGACTTTCCACTTCCAACACTGCCGGCGATGCCTATCATTTCTCCCCTGTTTATCTTCATGGTGACGTTTTTCAGAACTTCACGTTCTGTTCCGGGGTATCTGTAGGTCAGGTTTCTCACTTCAAAACTTTCAAAGTGATCTATCCTGATCGGCTTCTCGGGTTCTTTAACTTCGGGTTGAGCGGTGAAGATCGTGTCCAGACGTCTCATAGCCGCTCTTCCCCTCTGGAACAGATCCACCATGAAACCGTAGGCCATCATCGGCCAGACGAGCATTCCAAGGTAGGAATTGAAGGCTATGAAATCACCGAGAGAGATCTTCCCGTTTATAACGGCTCTTCCACCGTAGAGAAGGGCGAGGAAAAAAGCGGTCGAAGCGATAAGATTGATGAGGGGCCTGAAAACGCTGGAGACTTTGATTGCACTGAGAGTGTCTTCGTAGTTTTTGAGTGCCCTGTTTTCAAATATCTTGAATGAGACGTCTTCCACCGAGAAGCTCTTCACAATGCGCACACTCGAAATCGTTTCTTCGGTGAACCCGGAAAGTTCCGAGAAGGATCTCTGAACTTCCGATACTTTTCTGTGTATGAGTCGTCCAAAGCTCATCGAAACAGGGGCAAGAAGCAAAAGCGGCGCAAAGCTGATCCAGGAGAGCTTCCAACCCACGTTACCTATCATGAAGAAAAAGACCATCACGATCATGATGAAAGAATCGAAGAAGAGTATCGCACCCTGGCCGAGCACTCTTCTCAGAAGGCTCAGATCGTTGGTGAACCTTGCCATGAGTTCACCGCTTTTCATTCGATCGAAGAAACCGGGAGTGAGACTGAGCAGCTTTGAGAACATCTTGTTCGATGTCTCGAGGAAAAACTTTCTTGCAGTGCCACCAAGGAAGAATCTCCAGAAGAACCTTCCAATAAACATCCCGCTCGCGGCGGCCATCACCCAAAACAACATTATTTTGAGTGTATCGAAGTTCATCGTTTCTGTGTTCAGCATGTCAACGATCTTTCCGATGACACGTGGAATGTAGACTTGAAGGAGGTCCACCGCGATGAGTGAAAGAACACCGAGAAGGTATTTGTGCCAGTTTCTCTTCAGGAAATCAACGAGAATTGAGGAAGTCTTCAATTCTATCCAGCGCCTCCGTAAGTCTTTCTATAGATGTGGCAAAAGAAAGCCTCACAAATCCAGGCTTCAGAAAAGCGGATCCTGGAACGAGTGCAACCTTCTTTTCTTCGAGGAGCCTTTCACAGAATTTCACATCGTCACCCCGGACTTTGAAAAAGAGGTAGAACGCACCTTCTGGTTCCACGAACTTAACACCCATCTTTTTCAATCTTTCCACCACGAAATTTTTTCTTTCTTTAAAGGTCTGAACCATGTAAGAGTTGTCCACTTCCAGAGCCTTCAAGGCGGCGTACTGTGCTACCGTGTTGATACAGGAGGTGGTGTGAGACTGGATCTTCGACACAGCGGTCGCTACTTTTTCGCTCGATATCAGGTAACCCACCCTCCAGCCGGTCATGGAGTGAGACTTCGAGAAGCCGTTTATGTAAACTATCCGGTCGAATCCTTCAGAAACATCGAGTATCGATGTGAATTCATCCGTGTAAACAAGGGAATCGTAGACTTCGTCGCTGATTATGTAGAAATTCCTCTTCTTGGCAAGTCTCACAAGTCCTTCAAGGAACTCTCTTCTGTACACCACACCAGTGGGATTGTTCGGCGAGTTGATAAGAACGGCTTTCGTTTTCCCAACAAGAAGCCCTTCCACCTCTTCCAGACTGGGCTGGAAATTTTTACTCATGAACGTCTCAACCACGTTCACCGTGCCACCAGCAAGGATGATCTGAGGAATGTAGCTGACCCAGACGGGAGAAAACACGATCACTTCGTCACCGGGATCGAGAAGGGCCATGAAAGCATTGAACAGAGCCTGTTTCGCTCCATTCGTCACCACGACCTGATCCGGTGAGATATCTTTTTTGTATCTCTCGCCTATCCTTTTCGCTATACCCTCTCTGAGTTCGTAGATACCACGAGGATCTGTGTATTTCACTTCTCCTTTCTGGAGAAATCTCACCGCTTCTTCCACGACGGGTTCCGGTGTGGGAAAATCCGGCTCACCAGCCGTTAGATTGATCACGTCTTCTCCCTTTTTTATGAGGGCTTTGGCCTTCGCGTCGAGTTCCATGGTTTTCGATATGGGAATCTCTGATATTCTCCTGGATACCATTTAGAAACCCCCCTGGTCGTGGTTTCATATTTAATACTACCACAAAGATCCGATTTAGACAGGTTAAACTTCTCATGTTATTCTTTTAAAAGAAAGGAGGAGTAAGGAATGGAAGCGGTGATTTTCGACATGGATGGAGTGCTCATGGACACAGAGCCTCTCTACTTCGAAGCTTACAGAAGAGTCGCGGAAAGCTATGGAAAACCTTACACGGAGGATCTCCACAGGAGAATAATGGGAGTTCCTGAAAGAGAAGGTCTTCCCATCCTCATGGAAGCTCTGGAGATAAAAGATTCTCTGGAGAACTTCAAAAAGAGGGTCCACGAAGAAAAAAAGCGCGTTTTCTCTGAGCTTCTCAAGGAAAATCCGGGTGTAAGAGAGGCGCTCGAGTTCGTAAAGAGCAAAAGAATAAAACTCGCGCTCGCAACCTCCACACCACAGCGAGAAGCGCTGGAGAGATTGAGAAGACTCGATCTCGAAAAGTACTTCGACGTCATGGTGTTCGGTGATCAGGTGAAGAACGGAAAGCCTGATCCAGAGATATACCTTCTCGTTCTGGAAAGGTTGAATGTGGTCCCAGAGAAGGTTGTGGTCTTCGAAGACTCAAAGAGCGGTGTTGAAGCCGCAAAAAGCGCCGGCATAGAAAGAATCTATGGAGTCGTTCACTCTTTGAACGACGGTAAAGCGCTTCTTGAAGCGGGTGCGGTTGCTCTGGTGAAACCCGAGGAAATCCTGAACGTTCTCAAAGAGGTTCTTTAAATCTGTTCGTGATCGGCATTCTCCAGTCTTTCCCAAAAGCTCTCGTGGAGATCTTCACGCCGATAGCGGCCTGTTTTCTCTTGTATTCGTTCTTTCGTATCATTTCCGTCACGTCGAGCACGGTCTTCCTGTCGAAGCCTTTTGATGCGATTTCTTCTGGATCGAGCCCTTCTTCTATGTAGAGTCTCAGTATTTCATCGAGCACCTCGTACGGTGGTAGTTTCTCCTGGTCCGTCTGGCCCGGCCTGAGCTCCGCCGTTGGGGGTTTCACGAAGATGTTTTCCGGAATGATCTCTTTTCCTCTCCAGCTGTTGTACCATCTTCCTATTCTGTAAACGTCTGTCTTGTAAACATCCTTTATAACGGCGAATCCTCCCGCCATGTCTCCGTAGAGAGTCGCGTATCCCGTTGCCATCTCGCTTTTGTTTCCCGTTGTGAGAACGAGCCATCCGAACTTGTTGGAAAGTGCCATGAGGTAGTTTCCTCTGATCCTCGCCTGAAGATTCTCTTCGGTTATATCTGGTTCTCGCCCAGCGAAAACGCCTTTGAGTGTTTCGAGGTAGGAGTGAAACACATCCGTGATGGGAATGATGAAAGTCTCTATGCCCAGATTTTTTGCCAGTGTTTGCGCGTCTTCGATACTTTCTTTTGAGGTGTACATGGACGGCATGAGGACACCTTTCACGTTCTCTTTTCCCAGGGCTTCTGTTGCTATGACCGCGACGAGGGAAGAGTCCATTCCCCCACTGAGCCCTATCACGACCTTTTCAAAACCGTTTTTCCTCACGTAGTCTCTCAGACCCGTGATCAGAGCCCTGAACATCTCTTCTTCTCTCACAGGAAGAGGATTCACCACCGGTTCAAAATGCCCGGATTTCTCCCGGAGATTTCCCGCTTCCACGGTTTTCACCGGATAGTTCTGAGTCTTCATGTACCTTCTTCTAGGATCTACCAGCGAGACTCTGAGGTTCTCGTCCAGATCCAGATCCACCGTGATGATCTCCTCTTCGAAGAGCTTTCCGTAGTTTATGACCTCTCCTGAAGCGTCAACCACCATGCTTCCTCCATCGAAGACGAGTTCGTCCTGACCCCCGACCATGTTGCAGTAGGCCATGGCCACGTGATAGTCGTAAGCCTTCATGGAAAGATAGTCCTTTCTCAGAACAGGTTTCCCCACGTGGTAGGGAGAAGCCGAAAGATTCGCTATGAGATGAACTCCCTCACCCAAGGAAAGCGAGGCGCTCGGTTCCACTGGATTCCAAATGTCTTCGCAGATGGTAACTCCCACTTTGATGTTGCCTATTTTCACGACGAGGAGTTCCTCTCCGGGTTTGAAGTATCTTCTCTCATCGAAAACCCCGTAGTTCGGCAGAGATATCTTCCTGTACACTCCAAGGATCTCACCGTCTTTCACAACCGCGGCGGCGTTGTACGCATCCTCGTCGCTGTCTATGAAGCCCATCAAGACGGTAACACCGAGATTTCTTGTATGCTGAGCGAACTTCTGGAGGTATTTTCTGTTCTCTCTGAGGAATGAGAGCCTGAGCATGAGGTCTTCAGGAGGATAACCGGGAAGAAAGAGCTCCGGGAAGACAAGGAGATCACTTCCCCGGTCTTCCGCCACTCTGAGGGCTTCTATTGCCTTCTTCAGATTTCCCTCGAAGTCTCCAAGGGTCGGATTAAGCTGAGCCAGTGTCACTCTCAGTCTTTTCATAGGATCCCTCCATTATCCGGTACATCGAGTAGACCAGAACGACTCTCAAGAGATTCGATATTATGGAACCCAGGTACGGTATGAACCAGACGATGAACACAACGGCTGCAGCGAGGAAAACGTCCACCGTCTTTTCCCCTTTGAACACCATTCTGTAGTTCTTTTCCAGGACGCTGGAAGGAGATTCGTCTTTAGCGGAGAGCAGGGGGACAAAGAAGAGAAACATGAAGGCCACAAAACCGGGAAGGACGAACAGAGAAAAACCAGCACTTACCGTCAACCCGTAAAACGCTGAAAACACGAGAAGACTGAGAAGATTTTCTCTTCTTCTTGGAACCAGAAGTAGTCCCATCAACAATGCGAGCAGTACCTCTTCAAAGAGTTTTATGACGAAGAAATCGAAGCTCAGAAAATCGTACTTTCCGGCAAAGATGTAAAGCACTTCCGTCACAAACCCCAGAACGAGAGCCATAACGCTTATCACAGCGAGTTTTGTATTTTGAACTATCTCCCTGAATCCTTTAACGAAACTCTCGATCACACTTATCCCCCCTCACCTCCGTACTCGATTCTCCAGTCTGAGGATACCTTCCCAACGACTGTTCCATCCACTCTGGCCAGAACCTCGTCCACCTTTTGTTTTTCCACGATCAGAAACATTCCAACACCCATGTTGAAGGTGTTGACCGCTTCGTTGAAGTCTACATATTTCAATATCCAATCAACGAAGTCCCTCTTTGGTAGAGAAACGTGCGCCCCAAGCTTTCCGAGGACTCTCTTCAGCGCCCTCACCACTCCCCCGCCGGTCACGTGTGCGATCCCTTTCACCAGATCGAACAACTCGATGACTTCTCTGTATATGCGTGTTCCTTTCAGGAGTTCAAAGGGAAGTTCTTCGATCTTTATGGATTCCTCCTTTATGATCCTTCTTATGAGGGACCAGCCGTTCGAGTGGAATCCCGATGACGGAATACCAACGATCACATCCCCTTCTTTTATCTTATCAACCGGTATCCGTTTTTCTAAAACGCCGACAGCGAACCCCACAGCGTCCCAGTCTCCACGATACACATCGGGCATCTCAGCGGTCTCACCGCCCACCAGTTTCACATCCACGCTGTCAAGGACGTTTACGAGCTCTTTTATGAACGACTCGTGTTCTTCGGAGATTCTCTCGACCCCAAGGTAGTCCAGAAAGGCCACAGGCCTCGCTCCCACGCAGACCAGATCGTTGTAGTTCATACCCACAAGGTCCTCAGCCGCGTAGCGCCAGGTCCCGTGCTTTCTGTGAAGGATGAGTTTGGTGCCGATCCCATCGGCCGTTACAACAACGGGGGGAGTTGTGATCGTGAGTATGGAAGCGTATCCCGTGGGCTCTTTCATCACCCATTCAGGAAGTTTTACAGCGCTTTTTATAGTTTTTGCGAAGCTTTCTCCCCTCTCGACATCGACTCCTGCTTCTCTGTAAGTGTATTTCATAGAGCGATATCCCTCCTGTAGGTCTTACCTTCGAAGTGGACCTTTTCCGCGAGTTCGTAAGCCTTTCTTCGTGCCTCTTCTTTCGTTTCTCCTGTTCCCATACAGTGAAGAACACGACCGCCATTGGTTACGAGTTTTCCATCTTTCTCCGCGACTCCCGCGAAGAATATGAGACCTTCTTCGGGAAGGGTGATCTCTTTGCCCTTTTCGGGAGCGTCGGGATAGCCCCTCGCTGCGAGAACCACGTCCACGGCGAATCCACGCGGTTCCACCGGCTCCATTTTACCACCGCGGTATCCCTCGAGAACCGCGTTGACAAATCCTTCGGGATTCAACGTCACTATCACTTCTGTTTCTGGATCGCCCAGTCTCACATTGTACTCGAGTATGTAGGGATCACCATCGTGGAGCATGAGACCCAAGTAGAGGAACCCCCGGTACGCGTAGCCTTCTTTCTCCACTCCCCACAGAGTCTTATCGAAGAGCTCTTCGATCTTTTTGATCGTATCGGAAGGGATTTCTACAGGCCCCCAGGAGCCCATACCTCCCGTGTTCGGTCCCCTGTCACCGTCCATCAGTCTCTTGTAATCTCTGACGAAGGGAAGGATCACGAAATTTCTTCCATTCACAACCGCCATGGCGGAAAGCTCGTTCCCGGCGAGAAATTCATCTATCACAACAGGGCCTTTCACACCTTTTATGAGCTCTCCGATGATGAGTTTCGATCCCTTTTCGATGGTTTCTTCCTTAGAGTCGAGGATCAGAACACCCTTTCCTCGAGCGAGCCCGTCCGCCTTTATCACGTAAGGAGGAGAGAATTTTTTTATCTTCTCTCTCAATTCCTCTGGAGTTTCTGCCACTTCGAAACGAGCGGTTCTTATACCGTACTTCTTCATGAACCTTTTGGCATAGACCTTGGATCCTTCGAGCCTTGCGACCTCTTTCACCGGGCCAAAGACGTTGGATCTCCAGTTCGAGACCCCTTCTACCAGGAATTCCTCGGATCCCGGTATCACGATGTCTTCTTCGGGAATGGCTTTCAAGGTTTTTTCCCCTTCATAGGGATGGTTCGTTCCATCTCTCTTCGTTCCGGCGTTTCCCGGATAGAAGTGGACTTCGTACCCCTGCTTTGCGAAAGCCCATCCTATCGCGTGTTCCCTTCCTCCAGAACCGAGTATGTGTACCCTCACCGCTTTCACCCCTCAGTGCCTGAAAACCCTGCTCGGAGCTTTGTAGAACGTGATTCCAAGTTCTCTGGCTTTTTCGATCACTTCTTCGTCTCTTATGGATCCGAGAGGAGCGACCACCGCTTTCACACCAGCCTGAGCGAGTATTTCGAGCGAGTCCGGGAACGGGAAGAACGCATCGGAAGCCGCAACCGCTCCCTTCGCTTTTTCTCCTGCCATCACGGTGGCGATCCAGGCAGCTCTCTTTCTCGAAGGCTGCCCGCTCCCTATTCCCACAGTTACACCGTCTTTTGCTATGAGAACAGCGTTGGATTTCGCTCCTTCCACAACACGGTAAGCGAATTCCAGATCCTCAAGCTCTTTTTCCGAGAGAGGCTCTCCAACTACCAGTTCAAAATTCCCTTCGGGGTACTTTCTTTCACTCAGGACGAGAGAACCGAATGCCATCTTTCCAGCCCACGAAGCGTAATCCCCAGGCTTCAAGAGACGCACTTTTTTCTTAGAGAGAACCTCGATCGCTTCCTGTGTGAAGGAAGGTGCCACGATCACCTCGAGGTACTTTTTCAATGACTTCGCAACTTCTTCGTCCATTTCGAAGTTCACGGCCAGGATCCCTCCAAAACTGGATTCGTCGTCCGCCTCGATGGCCTTCTTCACGATTTCCACTTTGTCTTCTCCTATCGCAGCACCACAGGGAGATTGGTGTTTCACCACAACCGCACCCATCCTCGGCAGGTTCTTCGCCATGAACCACGCGTTTTCCGCGTCTAAGATGTTGTTGAATGAGATTGTCTTTCCTTCGTGCAGAATCTCAAAAGCTGGTTTTCCATACACAAACGCTTTTTCGTGAGGGTTCTCTCCGTACCTCAGCTGAAGATCTTCCCTCTTGAAGGCGAGAGAAATACCCTCGACAAACTGGTTGGCCCTTATCGAATCGTACACACTGGTGAACGCAAAGGTCATTCCAGCGAGGTACTTTCTCGTCTCTTCGTCGTCTATCTCAATCGCGAGTTTGAGTGTTTCCATGTCGAAAGCGGGTTTCACCTTTTTCCAGTTTTTGGCAGCTGCTCGAAGAAGAGCGACTCCTCCTATGTCGATGTCTGGGGGTGGATATAGGTCCACAAAGACCACATCCCATCTGGGTTCCGGTCCGAGGATGCCGGCGAATATCTCCGGGTGGAGGGTCTTCACGAGCCCTCCGAGGAGATTCTCGAAACCCGTTATGGTGCTCACGTCGTTTGCTTCTATTCCGTTTGATTTCAAAAACTTGGCGGTGCCGGAGCTCGCCCAGATCTCCCAGCCTTTTTCGTGGAGTTCTCTCAGAATATCCAGATATTTTTCTTTCTCGTAGAGACTAACCAATATCCTCTTCAAGGATAACCCTCCTTCCTTCGATCTTCCATTTTCCTTCCAGTACCTTTTGAATGACGAGCGGATAATACCGATGTTCTATCTTATGGATCTCTTCTTCCAGTCTTTCGAGAGACCAGTCTTTCTTTATTTCAACTGCTTTCTGAAAGATGATGGGACCGGTGTCGACTCCCTCATCAACGAAGTGGATGGTGATTCCTGTGACCTTCACACCGTATTCGTAGGCCTTCTCGATGGCGTGGGTCCCGGGGAACGCGGGAAGAAGCGAAGGGTGGATGTTGACGATCTTCCACTTCCACCTTTCGACGATCTCCGCCGGAAGAATCCTCATGAAACCGGCGAGGACCACGAGGTCGGGATTCAACTCTTCGAGTCTTTTTTTCAGAGACTCTGCCCAGGGTTTCTCGAGCCTTTCCCAGGGGATCTGCAGTTTTTTCGCTCGCTCTATTGCGTAGCAGTTTCTGTCCACAAGGAGCATCTGGATTTCCGCACTCAATTCACCGCTTCGCGCTGCGTTCACGATCGCTTCGAAATTGCTTCCGTTTCCCGAAGCGAGAACGACTATTCGTGGAGGTACTCTCCGCTGAAGCACGCTACACACAGTTCACTCCTCCCGATGGCTCTTTTCAACCCTTCGAGTGAAAGGTAAAAGAGAGAGTCTGCGTTGAC
Source organism: Thermotoga maritima MSB8 (assembly GCF_000008545.1). Classification (NCBI taxonomy): domain Bacteria; kingdom Thermotogati; phylum Thermotogota; class Thermotogae; order Thermotogales; family Thermotogaceae; genus Thermotoga; species Thermotoga maritima. The sequence continues at coordinate 1,273,493 of NC_000853.1, read as the reverse complement.
TATTTTTTTCACTTCTTCCACGGCACGTTCTCCCGCGACGAGCTCTTTCTTTCTGGCGGTATCTATTCCGTAGAAACAGGGAAAACGTACAGGTGGAGAGTGTATGCCAACGTGTACTTCCTTCGCACCCGCCTCTCTCAATATCTTCACGATGATGCCCATGGTTGTTCCTCTGACGATCGAATCATCGATTACAACAACCCTCTTTCCACTCACAACGTCTTCTATGGGGACGAGTTTTTTCTTGACGATCTTTTCCCTGTCCACCGGCATGATGAAACTTCTTCCCACATATCTGTTCCTCATGAGACCGATGTCGAGAGGTATACCCGAAGCCGAAGAAAATCCCATCGCTCCGGAAAGTCCGGAGTCCAGCACCGGAACGACCACGTCCGCTTCTATCGGGTTTTCTCTGTAGAGTTCTTCACCCATTCTGTAACGGGCTATGTGTACACTCTGATCGAGAAAGTGACTGTCCGGCCTCGCGAAATAGATGAATTCGAAGGAGCAGAACCGCTTTTCTTTTTTGGAGAACCTCACCGTTTCTGTGCCTTTGTTCGAGAAGAACACGACCGTTCCAGAGGGAACTTCTTCTATGTCTTCCACACCTATCGCTTTCAGCGCTGCGTCTTCCGATGCCACAACGATTCCATCACCGTATTTTCCATAGAACAGGGGACGGACGCCGTATGGGTCTCTCGCCGCAGCGAGGAATTCTTCGTGTAGAATGAGAAGTGAGTAGGCAAGAGGGACTTTCTTCAGCGCTTTCACTATGGACTCTTTCAGGTCACCTTCAGACATCGAGATGAGATGAAGGAAGACCTCCGAGTCGAGCGAGCTCTGGAAAACCGCTCCTTTTTCTTTGAGCATCTCTATCCACTTTTCGCCGTTGGGTATGTTTCCGTTGTGAGCGATCGCGAGCCTTCCCTTTCTCGTGAACGCCACGATTGGCTGAATGTCCTCGAGCGATCCTGCCGTGGAGTACCTTACGTGTCCAATACCCTTTTCAGCGTCTTCCCACCTGTCTTCGGTGAGAACGGTGTCTACGAGTCCTTTTCCTTTTATCGTTTTGAACCCGTCTACCACAACACCCACACTTTCCTGTCCTCTATGCTGAAGACCGAGAAGCACGTCGTGAAGGACAGAAAAGGCATCTTTCACATTCCAGACTCCTGCGATTCCGCACATATCATCACCTCGAGAGCGTTCCGATCTCCTTCACAGGAACATCGACTACGGGAGTTCTCTCAGAGAAGACGAGCACCATCTGATGCGCCGGCCTCACTTCTGGCAGTTTCACTTCGATCTTCAAGCCGTACTCTCTGAAAGTCTCCACGTGAGTTCTCGTCAGAAGCTGTGACGAAGAGAGGATGAAAGCACCTTCTTCTGAGAGTTTTCTTATGGCTCTCCAGAGTTCTTTTTCCCTTTCGAGTTCGAAGTCGTTCCATCCCACCGCGAACACCTTCGAAGGCTTCGGTTTTGCCACTTTCTGCGGGTTCACCTTCCCCAACATTCCCACAACCAGGGTGGGTGGAATGGGTTTTCCCTGGTACGTGTTGTAGAGAGAAGCGTTTCCCGATGCAACGGGAACACCGGAGAATTCGCAAGCGTTCTTGAGAGCGGTCATCATGGCCGAAAGTCCCACCGGATCAACATCGGGATCCCCGTAGTTCACGCAGTTCGTTATAGCGAGGGGTTCCGCACCAACGCTGAGCGTCTTTCTCACACTCTCGAGCACGGCTATGAGGGTTCCCCAGTAGGTATCCTGAAGAGCCAGATCCGCCCTGCTGTGTGTGACGAGGGAGTACCCCCCGTCTCTCTTTATTCTCATCACGGCCGCGCCGAATCCGGGTGGAACCACGGTATCCGTTCCGACCATGTGATCGTACTGCTCGAAGACTTCCCTCGCGTTCACCTCTTCGAATTCCACCCTTTTGAACTCTGGGATCTTTCCGGGTGTGTATTCGACTATGTCCTCTTCTGGGGCGTTTGCGAGGAGCTGGACGGGAACTTCCATGACGAGATCGTTTCTGTACATCACCCTGTAAACTGGTTCTTCTATCACTTCGGCAACGACATCGCCGAAAAGAAGGTGCTTCCTGGCTATTTCCAGAATGCGGCTCGCCTTCTGAGGTGATGTGACGACCGCCATTCTTTCTTGGCTTTCGCTTATGAGGATTTCCCAGGGCTCCATATCCGGTTCTCTCAGGGGAACACGGTCCAGATGAACGATCGCTCCGAGATTCCCCTTCGCTACGAGTTCCGAAGTTGCGGACAGCACACCGCCCGCTCCCAGATCCTGAGCTCCTTCCACGAGTCCCTCTTCCACCATCTCCAGGAACGCTTCTATGAGCATCTTTTCAGCGAACGGGTCACCAACCTGAATTGAAAGCTTGGTTGCCTTATCACCCGTGAGATCCTCCGAAGCGAAAGACGCCCCGTGGATTCCGTCCCTTCCTGTGGCTCCTCCGAAGATCACTATGACCTGTCCCGGTCTCGATGCTTTCGAATCGACCAGCATGTCGTTTCTCACAACACCCGCTGCGAGCACGTTCACGAGGGGGTTGTGCGCGTATAGTGAGGAGATCCTGAGTTCTCCACCGACCGTTGGAACGCCTATGGAATTACCGTAATCGGCTATTCCCTCTATGATACCGTCTATGATTCGGGACATGTGGAGTGAATCGAATATGGCCGTTGGGCGGGCTCCCATCGCGAGGACGTCTCTGATGATTCCACCGACACCCGTTGCTGCACCGTTGTAAGGTTCTATCGCACTCGGGTGATTGTGGCTCTCTATCTTGAAAGCAACGGAATAGTAATCATCCAGGTTCACCACACCCGCGTTTCCCTCAAAACCCGTTTTCGGTAATCTTCTTATGTATTTCTTCGTGTGGGAGTATCCACAGTGTTCGCTCCACATGACTGAAAAAGCCTGAAGCTCGACGAAGGTGGGTTCTCTTCCAAGCTTCTCCTTGAGAATGTTCAGATATCTCAACTTCATCACCTCTTCAAGTAGTTGAGGATGGACTGGAACACTTTCTTTCCGTCTTCTCCGCCTATGAGTTCTTCAACCGCCCTTTCCGGGTGGGGCATGAGACCGAAGACGTTTCCGCTCTCGTTCAGAACACCCGCTATTCGTTCGTCTGAGCCGTTCACGTCTTTGACGTATCTGAGAACCACGTTCACGTCATCTATCTTCACGTATCTTCCAAAGCCGTGTGCTATCGGTATTCTTATCTTTTCTCCCTTTTCGAAAGCGTTCGTGAACGGTGTGTCGTTGTTTTCCACGATCAGATCCACCCATTTGCAGATGAACTTTCCAGACGAATTTTGAAGAAGGGCTCCTTTCAGGAGTCCCATCTCTATGAGGATCTGAAATCCGTTGCATATTCCCATTATCAGCTTTCCTCTTTCAGCGGCTTTTGCTATTTCAAAGGCGATTTTTTCTCTTGCGGCAACGGCACCAGGCCTCAGGTAGTCTCCGTAGGAAAATCCTCCAGGTAGAATGATCAATTCGTAGTCGTCCAGCTTGTCGTCCAGCCCGACGTAACTGGGCTCGAAGCCGTTTATTTCCAGAGCGTGGTACGCGTCTCTGTCACAGTTGGAACCAGGATAGACCACTACACAAGCTCTGGGCTTCACAGCTCCCTCACCTCATATTCCTCAACAACCGGGTTCACCAGGAGTTCTTCGCAGGCTTTCTTTACGATTTCGTACGCTTTTTCTTTGTTTTCTGCTTCTACTTCGAGGTGGATGGACTTCCCAAGTCTCAACTTTTTCACGGGAAGACCTTTTTCTTCCCTCAGAACACGTTCGATCGTTTCTCCGCGCGGATCCCTCACGTTGCTCCTGTACTGAACGTCTATTGCGAATTTAAAGAGCGGCAAAGTTCCAGCACCTCCCTGTACTTTTTTAAGGGATCACCAAGATCCCTTCTGTACACATCTTTATCAAAGATTTCACCCTTCTTTCTCAATCTGAACGTGTCGGGAGAGATTTCGTCACCGAGAACGACGTTTCCGTCTTTGTCGAGTCCAAACTCGTACTTTATGTCCCAGAGTTCGAAGTTCGCCCTTTCAAAAAACTCTTTGAGAGCAAGAGTTATTTTCACCGCCGCTTCTTTCATCTTTTCTGCCTGCTTTTTTGTTGCGATGCCGAGTATTTCGAGATGATCAACACAGACCATTGGATCGTGTCTTTCGTCGTCTTTTATGAAGAACTCAACGAGGGGAACTGGAAGGTCTTCCCCTTCAGCTCCACCATACCTTCTCACGAAAGATCCTGCCTTTTTCAATCTCACGACCACTTCGAGAGGGAACATTTTCAGAGGAATGACTTTCAGCGTTCGAGGGGGGATGTATTCAACGAGGTGGGTTTTGATACCTTTCTCAGAGAGGTATTTCATGAGGATAGCGGTTGTTTCTGCGCAGATGGATCCTTTGCCTGTTAGAACATCGTGCTTCAATCCGTCACCAGCGGTTATATCGTCTTTGAACTCGAGCAGGGCATAATCGCCGGTGACCTTAACAATTTTTGTCTTTCCTTCGTAATTCACACGCTCGCCTCCCCGCCCTTTTTGAAAATTCTATACTTCAATCATGAATGAAAATTACATCGGAGGTAAACACTTTGAAAAAAACAGAAAAACGGGAGCCCTTGCTCCCGTCCCTGGTCGGGGAGGCGGGACTTGAACCCGCGACCTCCAGATCCCGATTCTGGCGCTCTGGCCGTCTGAGCTACTCCCCGTAGCCTCTGGTATTATAACATATGATTTTGCACCGGGCAATCGTTTACCGATCGAACCCTTGACTTTTAAAACTTCTCCTGTATAATTCGAAGAGCGTAAAAAAATTTCTCAGGGGAGTGAAGAGCGTGGACTTCAGGTATATCCTCAGGATCCATATCAGTGAAGAAGCCGCAGAGGAAATCCTAAACAACAGTAAAATTCAAAAAAGAGCCAGTGAAGTAAAGAACAAACTCTACTACGACAACGCTCTGGTGATCGAGTCAGAACCGGGTTACGATGTGGATGAAGATCTCATCATGATGGTGATCACTGCCTATGGAAAACCTGCCAAAGCGGAAGGATACCTTGTAGTCAACGGCAAGGAAAGGAAAGTGTTCGACGGCATGCTTGATCCAAGAAAGCCCCTGTCCATTCATCAGACGGAAACTGAACGAAAGCATGAGGAAGAAGAGGAAGAAGAAGAATACGATGAGGATGAAGATTTTGATCTTTTCAACGAAGAGGATTTCTTCGAAGAGGAAGAAGAAGAGGATTTCTTTGACGAAGAAGATGAATACTGAGGTGATACTTTGGAGAGGGTGGGAATAGTAGGTCTTCCCAACGCAGGGAAATCTTCCTTTTTCAACTTCCTGACCGACAACAGCGTACCTGCGGAAAGTTTTCCTTTTTGCACGATTGAGCCGAACGTGGGGATTCTCGTTGTGCCGGATGAAAGGATAGAGATTCTCGCGAAGAACGAAGGATCGAAAAAGGTGGTTCATCCTTTCGTGGAGGTTGTGGACATAGCGGGACTCGTCAAGGGAGCCAGCAAAGGAGAAGGACTTGGAAATCAGTTCCTTGACCACATAAGCAAGGTGGATGTTATAGCCCATGTTGTCCGTCTCTTCGAAGATGGAAGAGTTTCTCATCCGTATCAGAACGTGGATCCAAAAAGGGACATAGAAATAGTCGAAACCGAGCTTATACTCAAAGATCTCGAAACCGTTCAAAAGCGTCTCGAAAAGCGGATGAAAGTTGCAAGAACGGGAGACAAGGAAGCAAAGAGAGAGGTAGAACTCCTCCAGAATCTTCGGGAGTTTCTCTCTCAGGGTAAAAAGGCCTCGAAATTTCCAAGGCACGACAGATTCGAGGAAGAGGTGATCGAATCCCTATTCCTCCTCACAGATAAACCTCAGATACTGGTTTTCAACGTCGATGAATTGGACGAAGAAAAAAGAAAACTGATAGAAGAAATCGTCAAAGAAAAGGACGAGGAATACATTATAATAAACGTGAAGCTCGAAGAAGAATTGAAATTTCTCCCGGAAGAAGAGGCGGAAGTTTTCAGAAGAGAGTACAACCTTTTCGGTGACAAAAGGAAGGAGTTTTTCGAGAAGGTTTTGAAACTTCTGAACCTTATAAGATTTTTGACAGCGACACAGAACGAGGCGAGAAGCTGGACTATAAAGAAAGGATCCACTGCCTATGAAGCGGCGGGTCTGATTCATTCAGACATACAGAAAGGGTTCATAAAGGTTGAAGTTATTCCTTTCGAAAGATACGTAGAGTTTGGTTCTCTGAAAAAAGCACGTGAAGCTGGAGCTGTGGAAACACATGGAAAAGATTACATTGTAAGAGAGGGGGATGTGATCCATTTCCTATTCCGTGCTTGACGTCTGGAAGATCTTTCGGAGCACGCCGTTCACCACGGCTGTTATTTCTTTTCTGACAGCTCAGTTCATAAAGTTTCTGATCAAAAGAGACGTGAAGATGCTGAAGAGTTACGGTGGTATGCCCAGCGGTCATGTAGCCACCGTTTCTGGCCTTGCGTGGTCACTCGCCCGGAGCACGGGATTCGACTCTCCCTACACCTCCATCGCCGCCATTTTCCTTGTGATCATATTCATGGACGCTATTGTTCTGAGACCGGCTGTGAAGAAGGATCTGGGGCACAACTTTCTGGAGGCGCTCGCTGGCCTTGGACTCGGAATGCTCATCGCCCACATTTTCCCCGCGCGGCTCCATCTCTGGTGAGGTGAAGGGATGAAAGAATACCGGATAAGACCCAGGGAAGCGAATCTTTCTTTTCTGGAAGATCTGGATGAGGAACAGAGAAGAGCAGTCGTTGAATCAGAGGGAAGATGCATCGTAATAGCAGGCCCGGGGTCTGGGAAAACCCGGGTTATCACGTACAAGATCGCCTATCTTCTGGCGAACGGTGTGGATCCTTCCAGGATTCTTCTGGTCACGTTCACCAGAGCAGCGGCGCGGGAAATGGTGGAGAGGGCAAAGGCGGTGACCGGAAGAGAGCTTTCTGAGATGCTCGCCGGAACGTTCCATCATGTGTGCAACCACTTCTTGAGAAAGTACGCACCTTACGTGGGTTTGGAACGAAATTACTCTATCCTAGACAGAGAAGACGCGGAGAGCCTCATGAGGCATGCAAGAAGCAAGTACCTCGAAAGAAAGAGTAAAGAAGAGAGAAAAAACTTTCCCCAGCCCTCTGTTTTGATGGCTATATATTCTTACATGAAAAATACTCTCAAATCTTTGAGGGAAAGTATCGTAGTGAAGAATCCAAAGTTTCTGGACTTGAAGGAAGAAATCTCGGAGATCTTCGATCTCTACGAGCAGGAAAAACGCTCTCAGAACGTGGTGGACTACGAAGACCTTCTCTTCTACGCTTACAGACTCTTCGAAGAGAACAAAGAAATAAGAGATCGAGAGGCGGAAAGATTCCTTTGGATACTCGTGGATGAGTTCCAAGACACCAACTACGTTCAGTACAAGATAGTGGAACACCTCTCGTCGAAACACGGCAACATCCTGGCGGTTGGAGACGACGCCCAGAGTATTTACTCCTTTCGAGGGGCAAGATACGAAAACGTCGAGGATTTCATAAGAGTTCCCGGAACGAAGATCTTCAAGATCCAGACGAACTACAGAAGCACGGAAAGTATTGTGAAATTCATAAACGCCATGCTCCCGAGAAAATCCGTTCCAAAAGAACTGAAGCCGGTAAAGAAAGATGGCATGAAACCCGTTGTTGTCAAGACCTGGGATAGATATGAAGAAGCGAGGTTCGTGTCTCAGAGGATTCTCGAGTTAATAGAAGAAGGGTTCAAACCAGAAGAAATCGCCGTTCTCTACAGATCACATTCGCACTCTCTGGAACTTCAGATGGAACTCGTTCGAAGTAGAATAGATTTCCGTGTGCTGTCTGGTCCCAGATTCACCGAGAGCGCCCACGTGAAGGACGTTCTTTCTTTTCTCAGAATCGTTCAAAATCCGAGAGACAAATCCGCCTGGTTGAGGGCTGCAAAACTCTTCTACGGGATCGGTGACAGAACGGCTTCGAAGATAGCGGATCTCGCCAGCGCTTACGTGGAAGAAGGTCTGGATCCCTTCCAGGAACTGAAGAAAGTGAGTTTCAGTGGTGAGTACAGCAGGTTTATCGATATTCTCGATCAGATCAGAAAGCTCGATTCTCCTGGGGAAATGATAGAGCGCGTCCTGTCTTCTTTTTATTCCGAATATCTGGAAGCGAGGTATCCTGATTTCCGTGAAAGGGAGATGGATCTGGAAAGGCTCGTTGAAATAGCGTCTCGCTACACAAGTCTCGAATCCTTCCTGACGGATCTTGCTGTGACGGAAAACGTTGAAATAGAAAGAGAAATCTCTCAAAAAGAGGGAAAGGTCACTCTCACCACCGTTCATCAGGCAAAAGGGCTCGAGTGGAGAGTCGTTTTTGTCATCTCTGTGAATCCCGGAGACTTTCCGAATTATTTCGCGATATCCGAAGGGAATCTCGATGAGGAAGAGAGGATCTTCTACGTTGCCATAACAAGAGCAAAGGAACAGCTGTATATTTCCTACCAGGTCACCGGAACCTCCTACCCATACCGCGGAAACAGGTTCATCATGAGAAGCGGAGAGAATTTCATTGACAGAATACCGCTTGAACTCGTCGAGTTTTGGGAAGTGAAATGAGACTTTAGCTCAGAAGCCAAACGTTCTCCACGAACACCCTCTTCAGACCCTTTTCGAGTGCCTTCTGTTTCACTCTCTCCATGTGATGTTTTCTGGTGGTTGGAAGATCGCTCATCAGGTGCTGAGGAGCGAACGCAAGGAGAACAAGGGGAATTTCTGGATCCACCGATGAAATGAACCCTGCGATTCCTTCTATTTCCTTTTCGTCGATGTAGTGAGGTATTACAAGAACACTGATAACAAGAAGTGGTATTTCTCTTCCCTTACCCATGGAGGAAACCAGCTGCACGTTCTCCATGATTCTTCTAACGGCACTCTTCCCGTCAACTCCGGTCAGCGCTTCATAAACCTCCGGTGAAAAGGCCTTCCAGTCTATCTTGACTATGCCACCACTTTCAAGACTGACTCTGGCCATCCTCTCCATGATCCTGGGATGAGCAAGACCATTCGTTTCCCAGCAGATCCTTCGGCGATTTCCCAGCTTCACGGCAAACTCCAGTGCGAACACAGTCCAGGGAGTGGGATCTCCCCCGAAAAAGCACACACAGGAGACGCGTGGTTTCATAGCTATCTCAACGAGTTCGTCGATGTCCACGATCTTTCCTTCGGATATCCTTCCGTCTTTCACCATGTACTTGTGATCTATGTTCTGACAGAAGAGGCAGTCGAGGTTGCATCCTGCGAAGAAGACTGCGAAATTGTAAAAGCCCCTGTGTTCTCTTTCCGGACAGATAGGTAGTGCGACGCAGTTCGTTGGATGGGGATCGTAGTACCAGTGAAGGAAGGCCTTCCTGTGAGAGCCTGTTATATAGGAGAGCCTGCCTCCTTCGTTTCTGAGAACGCCGCAAAATCCTGTTTTCCCTTCCGGTATCACGCACGAATTGACGCAGAGGAAACACACCTTTCCTTCTTCACGAGCCCACCTTTCAACGGGAAGACCGATCTCTTCCCTCCATTTTCTGTGGGCCTTCCTTGCAAAATCCAGATTCCCCTTTCTCAGGCACTCCAGGCAGACACCTATCGAATCGCTGATCTCATCAAGTGAAAGACCACAAATCCTGCAGACTCCCATCTTGAAAAACCCTCCATAGAGTGTTCAAAAGGACGAATATCCCTTTTATGTTAACACCTCTTGACAAAGGGAGCAATTTTTTATTATGATATGGATGTAGAAAATTTTCTATCACATATCCAATTTTGAAAAATCTTTTCAAGGGGGTGTTCAAGGTGAGAAAGTGGTTGTTTTTCATGGTTCTTCTGATCGTTGCGGGTCTCATGTTCGGAAAGGTGAACTTCGCGTCCACACAGATGACACCCGCTGCTGAAAGGGAGTTCATGCTCAACAAACTCGCGGAATTTTCGAAGAAGAGCGGTATCGATGTGGAGTTCCTCAACTTCGAGTATCCACAGCTCTACAGCAGGCTCCAGGCGGAGATCAGAGCCGGTAAAAATACGCTGAACCTGATTGCAGACCTCCAGGGAAACCTCTACATAATGGCCTCTGAAGGATTCCTCAGTGATCTCAAGGATCTCAAATTCGAAGGAAAAACCTTCATCGAGACGCTTGAGAAGTTCGCTTATGTGAAAGGTGAAAAGGTGTTCATTCCCTGGCTCCAGGCAACTTACGTGATGGCCGTTAACAAAAAGGCGTTTGACTACCTGCCGCGCGGTCTTTCGAAAGAAGACGTCATCAGGGGGACGGAGAAGTGGACTTACGACGCTCTGCTCGAGTGGGCAAAGAACATCTATGAGAAGACGAAACAACCCCTTCTTGGCTTCCCGATCGGACCGAAGGGACTCTGGCACAGGTTCCTCCACGGCTACATCTATCCATCCTTCACGGGAGCGCAGGCTCTGAAGTTCGACAGTGTGAGGGCCGTTGAAATGTGGAACTATCTGAAGGAGCTCTTCAAATACGTACATCCGGCAAGCTCCACCTGGGACGGGATGGCCGATCCTCTCCTGAGAGAAGAAGTCTGGATCGCCTGGGATCACACTGCAAGACTCAAACCCGCGATCGTTGAAAAGCCTAACGATTTCGTTGTTGTACCGGTCCCAAGAGGGCCGATGGGTAGAGGGTACATCATAGTGCTCGTGGGCCTTGCCATACCGAAGGATGCGGACTTCGAAGAACCCGCGAAAGTGATAGACTTCCTCACTTCTCCAGAGATGCAGGTTGAAATCCTCAAGAACGTCGGTTTCTTCCCAGTGGTTCAGGAAGCCGTTGGTGCCGTGCCAGAAGGTGCCCTCAAAGTGCTCGCAGAAGGTGTGATAAATCAGTCCGCCACGAAGGATTCTATCGTTTCCTTCATACCGAGTCTTGGACCAAAGAGCGGAGAGTTCACCGAAACCTACAGAATGGCCTTCACGAGGATCGTCTTCCAGGGTGAAGACCCAGCGAAGGTAGTGAAGGAACTCGGTGAGCGAATCAGACAGCTGTTCAAAGAATCCGGAGCGGAACTTCCAGAACCCGACGCAAGTCTCTTCTGATACCCGGGGTGGGGATCCCCACCCCTTTTCCGGGGGTGCACCATGAGAGGGAAATGGATTTCTTTTCTTTTGATCCTTCCAGCTGTTCTTTATCTCGTTTTGTTGATGGGATATCCTCTCTTCGAAACGTTCAGACTCGCTTTTACAAGCGATGAAGGTTTTCTTGGAAATTTCAAGCGCCTTGTGGAGAATGGTGGTTTCTGGGGCGCCATGAAAAACACCATTCTTCTCACAGCAGTGATCGTTCCCCTTCAGCTCATATTCGCACTGGGACTCGCTCTTTTCGTCAATCAGAAGTTCAAAGGTTACACGACGGTACTTTACTTTATAGCGATCCCACTGGCTCTGAGTGATGTGACAGCAGCACTCATGAGTTACACTATATTTTCGCCGAACGGCTATCTCAACAAAATTCTCATGAATTTGCATCTGATAGAAAGACCCATTTATTTCTTTGGATACATGTTCAAAGCGAGGGAATTCTGGGTGATCGTTCTCACGGAGGTGTGGAGGGCTACTCCCCTTGTTTTCATCATCCTCCTGGCGGGTCTTCAGTCGATAAACAAAGAGTATCTCGAAGCTGCAGATCTCTTCGGTTTTTCAAGATGGAAGAAATTCACAAAGATCATACTCCCGCTCTTGAAACCATCGATCATGTCGGCGCTCCTTCTGAGGACTCTCTTCGCGTTTCAGATATTCGGTGTGGTGTGGCTTCTTGCGGGAAGAGACATTCCCGTTCTCGCTGGTGAGACCTACTACTGGTACACCTTCATGAACGACCCAAAGATGGCCAGTGCGTACGCTCTCGTGATCGCTCTTGTCACCATCGTGGTTAGCTGGTTTTACATCACCTTCCTCAGTGCAAAACATTTAGAGGGGGCTCGATGATGAAGAAGTTTTTCATAATTTTTCTTTCGGTGATCATTTCCCTGTGGTTTCTGACGCCGGTGTTCTTCATTGTTCTTGCGTCTCTAACACCGTCCTCGGATTACTACAATCCCAGCAGGATCTTTCCGAGTAGTCTCACACTGGAACATCTCTACAAGCTGTTCGTCACCCTCGGGGGTGGGAAAGCCACTCTGGTCAGTGTGCAGGTGGCGCTCATCTCGATAGGAATCTCTTTCCTGCTGGGGCTTCCAGCTGGATACGCCCTCACAAGGTACGTGTTTCCGGGAAAAAACATCATCAGACTTTCCATGCTTATGACAAGATCGATTCCGTTGATTGTGGTGGCGGTACCTCTTGTGGTTCTTTACATGAGGTTTAACCTCGCGGATACCACGCTTGGTGTGGCACTGGCTCACGCTTCCATGATACTTCCGTTCGTCGTTCTCATCACATCCAGTGTTTTCTCCGGAATCTCTGTCGAATACGAAGAAGCGGGGATGGTTTTCGGTCTCAGCAGATTCCAGGCGTTTATAAGGATCACGCTGCCTCTTGCTCTTCCTGGCCTCGCCGCATCTGCCATATTCGCCTTCATCATGTCCTGGAACGAAGTCTTCGCTTCTTCGATCCTCACACTCACGAACAGAACACTTCCAGCACACATTCTGAACACCGCCATGGCATCACCGGACTACTTCAAGTTCGCTGCGGGAACGATCATGGCCGTTCCTGCGATGGTCTTCATATTCTTCATAAGGAAATATCTTGTAAGCATGTGGGGTATCACCCTGAAATGAGAGGTGATCGATCTTGGCGCAGGTGAAAATAGACGGAGTGAAGAAATATTTCGGGAATGTGAGGGCTCTCGATGGAATCGACCTTGTCGTGAACGAAGGGGAGTTCCTCGTTCTTCTCGGTCCATCTGGTTGTGGAAAGACGACCCTTCTGAGGTGTATAGCGGGTCTCGAACAGGTGACCGGGGGAAAGATCTTTTTCAACGATCGCGACGTGACGAACCTTCCTCCAAAGGACAGGAACATTTCGATGGTCTTCCAGAGCTACGCGGTGTGGCCCCACATGAAGGTGTACGACAACATCGCGTATCCTCTGAAACTGAAAAAAGTCCCGAAAGAGGAGATAGAAAAGAGGGTAAAGTGGGCAGCGGATCTCCTTCACATCTCCGAACTCCTCGACAGGTACCCCGCACAGCTCTCCGGAGGTCAGAGACAGAGGGTTGCCGTTGCCCGAGCGATCGTTCACGAACCCGAAGTACTCCTGATGGACGAGCCTCTTTCCAATCTGGACGCACTTTTGAGGGTGAAGATGAGAAGCGAGCTGAAAAAGCTTCAGGAAAGAATTGGAGTCACCACCATCTATGTGACTCATGACCAGACAGAGGCCATGACGATGGGAGACAGAATCGCGGTGATGAACCAGGGAAAGCTTCAGCAGGTTGGAACGCCCTCTGAGATCTATCACCATCCGGTGAACATCTTCGTCGCTGGTTTTGTGGGATCACCGCAGATGAACTTCTTAGAGATGGAAGTGAGATCGGAAGGAAATAGCGTTGTCCTCCAAAACGGTGAGATAAAGATTCCCGCGAAGACCGATCCAGGTGCAAAAAAGGTGATCCTTGGTATTCGACCGGAGAACGTCTATCTGGAGGAAAAGCCGAACACTTTGAAGCTGGAAGGAGAGGTTTATTTCGCCGAGAAACTCATGTCGGATACGATTCTCCATCTCAACGTTGGAAGTGAGAAGATCGTCGCAAAAATTCCAGGGGATGTGGATTTCAGAAGCGGTGAGAAGATCACGTTTTTCCTGGACGTTGAAAAGATCCATCTCTTTCACCCTGAGACGGGAGAGAGAATCTCATGAAAGTGAAGGTGGTTGTTCACAACCACTGGGACAGAGAGTGGTTCACCTCTTCTGAAGTGACCTCTAAATGGCTGAAAGAAGTTTTTTTCAGAGTGAAAGAGCTTGTTCAGAAGAATCCAGAATTCGTGTACGTTCTGGATGGCCAAACAGCTGCGGTTGAAGATCTCCTCGTTTACCATCCGGACCTCGAAGAAGATCTCAGAGAGCTTGTGAGATCTGGAAGACTCCTTGTTGGTCCGTATTATATCCAGATAGACTGGAGAATTCCGGGTGAAGCTTCCATTTTGAAAAACTTCGAGATAGGAGAAAAAGACACGAATCGTTTTGGACGACGCATGAACGCCGGATGGCTTCTCGACAGTTTCGGTCACATATCACAGGAACCTCAACTGCACAGAATCTTTGGAATAGAAAAGGTCTTTCTGTGGAGGGGAATTTCCTTCGAAAACGACGGGATCTCCCAGGAGTTTTTCTGGAAAGGAAGCGATGGAACGGCTGTCCAGGGTGTTTTCCTCGTGGGAGGATACAGGAACCTCTACAATTTGAAGGAAACGCAGGATATCGCGGAGAAGAGACTGAAACACGAGGTGGAAAAACTCGCAAAATTCTCGAGATCTGGAGAAATTCTTCTTCTCGACGGATACGATATAGATCTCTCTCCCGAGGATCCCAAAGATTATCTGAACGTTGAGATTGTCTCACCAGAAGAGTTTCCCGAGAGATTCCCTGAAAATGCCCCCACCCTCTCTGGAGAGCTCCTTTCTGGAAGGTACGCCTGCGTCTTTCCAGGGACACTCTCCACAAGAGCTTATCTGAAGCTTGAAAGTGATCTTGTAGAGAAGCTTTTGAAAATGAACGATCTTCTCTCTGTTTTGAACGGAGAGGAGTTAAGTGATCTTTTCTGGAGGGATTACCTGAAAACTCTCGCGCACGACAACAGCTGCGGTGTTTGTGCTGACCCCGTCCACGAAAAAATGGAGAGAACGTACAGAAACGTGTATTTCCTTGTGAAATCTTCTGTTGAATCCAGGCTGAGGCACCTTGTAGAGCGTTTAGGTCTTGAGAAGGGAACCTACGCACTCTCTCTATCGCCCTTTTCCTACAACCATCACTTCTGCGATGGCGAGAGGACATTCCTGTTGAAAACAAACGGTGCAGGGCTGTTCAAAACAGAAGTTGCCGACGAGAAGAAAGAAGTGAAGGAACTCACCTGGGAAAACGAATACTACAGAGCCTATTTTGAAGGAGACGGCACACTTGTTCTGAATAACAGGAAAGCGGGTGTTTTGAAACTGTTCAAAGAAGATGGTGACGCTTACACCACCTCTGTTGAAGAAACTGATTTTTCGATTTCTCTGGAGAAGATGAGAACAGTTTTGCAGACGAAACACTCGATGGTGGTGGAACTGGAAAGAACGATACGTTCCTCGCAATGCCTGATCGAGACGAAAGAACGCGTGATCTTCGATGAAACCCCGCTCGTGAAGTGGCGTATCGCGTTGAAGATAAAGGGGAAAAACTACAAGCTTTCAATGGTTTATGAAACGGGAAGTGGCGAAATCTTCGCGAAGATGCCTTTTGACGTGGTGAAAAGGAAAGAAAAAGACTCCTACCTTCTTCCTGAAACACCTCCTGAGGAACTGAAGGGGATTTTGCTTGCAGCAAGAGAAACAGGTGAAGTGAGGGAATTTCCGTTTCAGGGGTTTGTGTCCGTCTGGAGTGAAGAAAGTTCAAAGACTATTCTCGCAAGAGGTCTTAGAGAGTACTGGATGGAAGAAGGAAAAGTACACGTCACTTTGAGCAGGTCCGTTGAGTGGATAGCAAAAGAGGTTAAAAACAGAGTTGGTGACGCGGGACCCATGATGTATGTTCCGGGGGCAAAGTGTGAAGGAGTTTTCACAGTGGATCTTGCGTTCATGGAACTGCCGGTTCATCCACGTAGCGAAGAGTTCTTCAGATGGTACCTTCTCTTCGATAATCCTCCTCTTCTTTTAGATGTTGAAGCTGACGGCACCGAAAAGGAGAAAACTTTCTTCTTCTCTTCTCTCCCCTGGGCCGGTGTGAAGGATCGGTATCACCTCTGGGTGTACAATCCGTACCTCGAAGAAATAGAAGGTCTGAGACCGCTTCAGATAGGTGAGAAATCGATAGAGTCTCTCTCAGAGAAACAATGCTTTGTTTCGAGACTGAACATTTTGAATTTCCCGGAGTTTCCCGTTGTTTCCGTGGAAAAGAACCCGGAAGGTGAAGTGATCGAATTTTTGAAAGAAACGCTCTCCAGCCTCGAAGATGAAATTACCAATCTTGAGGGAAAGGACGATCCTCGATCGAAGCATCGGCTCTTCTCTCTTCTGAGAACGAAAAAGGAAATAGAACTTTCCCTTCAGTATCTGATAGATGTCGAGAAAACAGCGAGAGAGCTGAACGAGCTTCGAATGAAGAGAAGAACCTACGACTACGTGGTGGAACTCTTTGAAAGCGAGGAGAGAGAATGAAAATAGCGCTCATTCACTACCGGGGAGGTCTCATGGATGGTGTCTCACTCGAGATGGAAAAGTGGAAGAAGGTTCTCACAAAGATGGGCCACGAAGTCCACATCGTTGCCGAAAACAAGAAAGAGGGAGTCGATCTCACTCTAAAGGAGATCGGTTTTGAAAATCCAGATTTTGAAAGGGTGAACAGGAACTTCTTCGGAGGAATAAAAGATTTCCTCAGTGAAAAAGAGTTTCTCGATTTCTTGAAAGAAAAAGAGGAAGAGCTCTTCCACATCCTGAACGAAGCCTTGAAAGATTACGATCTCATCGTTCCCAACAACATCTGGTCCCTTGGACTCTTTCCGTCCCTGGGCCTTGCCCTTTCGAGATTGGAAAAGAACTTCGTCGCGCATCACCACGATTTTTGGTGGGAGAGGAAACATCTGATTCCGGAAAACAGAAGATTCAGGGAGATCCTTGATAAACACTTCCCTCCAGATCTTCCAAACGTGAAACACGTTGTCATAAACACGATCGCTCAAAGGGAGCTTAAAAGACGCAGAAACATCGATTCTGTCGTGGTGCCAAACGTCATGGATTTCAGCTCTCCCATCACTTCTGAAGAGATGTACCACAGGGTGAGAGAAGAACTTCAGATAGCGCCTGGCACGATTGTGGCCCTCCAGGCAACCAGAATCGATAGAAGAAAAACGATCGAACTTTCGATAGATGTGGTGTCACTTCTGAAGGAAACACTGACATCGAAAAAAGAAGCTGATCTCTACAACGGAGAGAGATACAGCGGAGAAGTGATCCTTCTCTTTTCCGGTATCTGCGAAGACGAAGAGTATCTGAAAGAACTCAAAGAATACGCTTCTTCAAAAGGAGTATCGCTTCTTGTCCTGAGCGAGGAAGTGAGAAAAAACACCTCTTTGTTCTGGAAGCTCTACAACGCCGCCGATTTTGTCACGTATCCATCGATACTCGAGGGATGGGGGAATCAGCTTCTGGAAGCGATCGCAGCCAAAAAGCCCGTGGTGCTTTTCGAGTACGAAGTCTTCAAATCAGATATAAAACCAGCCGGCCTGAAATACGTCAGTCTTGGAGATCGATGCTTCAGAGAGAACGGCCTTGTAAAGGTGGACGAGAGGATTTTGAAAAAGGCCGTCGAGGAAATTTCTCGTCTCCTCTTCGATCCGTCTCTTTACAGGGAGACTGTCGAACACAACTTCGAAGTGGGAAAGAGGCACTTCAGTTTAGAGAGACTAGAAGACATACTGAGCAGGGAGGTATTACCATGAAAGTGGTTGTGGGGATACCGAGTTACAACAACGCCGAAACGATTTCTCACGTTGCGAGAACAGCGGCGCAGGGAATTGTAGATTTCTTCGATGGTGATGGTATGATCGTGAACTCCGATGGAGGATCGGCAGATGGGACAAGAGAGCGCTTCATGGAGACCGATACTTTCGGTCTTCCCAAAGAGAGCTTCGTTTATGAAGGCCTTCCCGGAAAGGGAAGCGCGATGAGAGCGATCATGGAGTTTGCCCTGAAGCAGGATGCGGAGGCGGTCGTCTTTCTCGACGCGGATCTTCGGAGTGTCAAACCCTGGTGGGTGGAAAGACTCGCAGGACCTGTTTTGAAAGGGGAGGCAGATTACGTCACTCCCTTCTACCTGAGGCACAGGTTCGACGGCACGATCACGAACAACGTGTGTTTTCCTATGACGGCTGTTCTCTACGGTAAAAAGGTGCGCCAGCCCATTGGTGGGGATTTCGGTGTGGGAAGAAAGCTCCTCGAGATTTACCTGGGAAAGCCAAAAGAGATCTGGAACACGGACGTTGCAAGATTCGGGATCGACATATGGATGACCACAACCGCCATAAACGAATCTGGAAGGGTTGTTCAGGCAGCTCTTGGAACCAAGGTGCACGACGTGAAGGACCCGGGAAAACACCTTAAAGGAATGTTCCTTCAGGTCGTGGGAACGCTTTTTGAACTTGTGATCACCTACGAAAACGTCTGGAAAGAAATATGGAAAATAGAAGACGTTCCCATCTATGGTGAAACTCCTCAAGAGGAAGTTCCTTCTATGAGTATAGACATTGGAAACCTCAAAAAACTCGCAAGAGAAACCCTTGAAGAAGTGGAATACATAGATCGCGGTATCCTGTCGGAAGTGAAAGAGAGCGGTACACTGAGCCTCTCTTCCTGGGTCGACACCCTCTACAGGAGCGCTGTTCAGTACAGGAAAACAAGGGACAAAAAAGTGGTGGAAAATCTTCTGCCGTTCTACTTCGCGAGAACCGCACGCTTTGCGGAAGAGGTAAAATCTCTATCGGATGAAGAGGCAGAAAGGTACGTGTACGAACAGCTCGATGTGTTTCTGGAGAAGAAACACTCGCTCAGGGAGGAATGGAAAGTTGAAGATAAGAGATAAAATTCTGAACGTCTACACACAGTTCAGTCCTGCAGAGCGCAAAGTCGCGGATTACGTGCTCGAAAGGCCGGACGATGTCATCCACTACTCGATCACAGAGTTCGCAAAGATCGTGGGTGTGAGCGAAACCACGATTCACAGGATGATCAAAAAGCTCGATTTCGAAGGTTACCAGGCCTTCAAGATCGCACTTGCAAGAGAACTCAGCGGGCTCGAAGAAACCATAGAAAGAAGAGATTTCATAGACGAGGAGATAGACATCCTCAGAAGGCTCAAGGACACCCTCGATATGAAGAACGTGGAAAAGGCGGTGGAGTGGATACTCTCCGCCCACCGCATTCTTTTCTTCGGTGTGGGACTCTCGGGAGTGGTTTCTGAGTACGCGAGCCTGAAGTTCTCTCTTCTTGGCTTCCACACGTTCTTTTCCAACGACCCGCACGTTCAGGTGATAGAGGCCGTGAATCTGACCGGTGAAGACCTGGTGATCTCGATCAGTCACACGGGAAACATCAGAGACACGGTGAAATCCACCCAGGTGGCAAAAGACATGGGAGCGAAGACGATCGCAATCACAACGAACAGACAGTCAGAACTCGCCAAGGTGGTTCATCTGGTGCTTCAAAGCCCGCCCGTGAAGTACGACACCTACGAATTCCTCAGGGAGAACATCGGAGAGATCGCCGTTGTGGATGTGCTCTTCAAGGAAACGTTCCAAAGAATATACCGGGAGAGGAAGAAACACTTCGAAAACCTGGAAGGAGTGTTCAAACCGAAGAGATTTTGAGATTTTAGATTCTAATCGGAAATAATTGCTCACTTTCACAAATAAAACTCGAAAATCACGAAAAATAGGACTTGACTTTGCAGAAGTCCGAATGGTACATTTTTTCTCGATGACCCTGATAAATAAGTAAAGTTTACTAATTAACGGGAGGTATCGGTATGCGTAGATTTATGTTCATTTTATTGATCGTTGAGCTCTCTTTCGTTCTCTTTGCAAGTGACGAGTTCGTGAAAGTGGAAAACGGAAAATTCGCTCTGAACGGAAAAGAATTCAGATTCATTGGAAGCAACAACTACTACATGCACTACAAGAGCAACAGAATGATAGACAGTGTTCTGGAGAGTGCCAGAGACATGGGTATAAAGGTCCTCAGAATCTGGGGTTTCCTCGACGGGGAGAGTTACTGCAGAGACAAGAACACCTACATGCATCCTGAGCCCGGTGTTTTCGGGGTGCCAGAAGGAATATCGAACGCCCAGAGCGGTTTCGAAAGACTCGACTACACAGTTGCGAAAGCGAAAGAACTCGGTATAAAACTTGTCATTGTTCTTGTGAACAACTGGGACGACTTCGGTGGAATGAACCAGTACGTGAGGTGGTTTGGAGGAACCCATCACGACGATTTCTACAGAGATGAGAAGATCAAAGAAGAGTACAAAAAGTACGTCTCCTTTCTCGTAAACCATGTCAATACCTACACGGGAGTTCCTTACAGGGAAGAGCCCACCATCATGGCCTGGGAGCTTGCAAACGAACCGCGCTGTGAGACGGACAAATCGGGGAACACGCTCGTTGAGTGGGTGAAGGAGATGAGCTCCTACATAAAGAGTCTGGATCCCAACCACCTCGTGGCTGTGGGGGACGAAGGATTCTTCAGCAACTACGAAGGATTCAAACCTTACGGTGGAGAAGCCGAGTGGGCCTACAACGGCTGGTCCGGTGTTGACTGGAAGAAGCTCCTTTCGATAGAGACGGTGGACTTCGGCACGTTCCACCTCTATCCGTCCCACTGGGGTGTCAGTCCAGAGAACTATGCCCAGTGGGGAGCGAAGTGGATAGAAGACCACATAAAGATCGCAAAAGAGATCGGAAAACCCGTTGTTCTGGAAGAATATGGAATTCCAAAGAGTGCGCCAGTTAACAGAACGGCCATCTACAGACTCTGGAACGATCTGGTCTACGATCTCGGTGGAGATGGAGCGATGTTCTGGATGCTCGCGGGAATCGGGGAAGGTTCGGACAGAGACGAGAGAGGGTACTATCCGGACTACGACGGTTTCAGAATAGTGAACGACGACAGTCCAGAAGCGGAACTGATAAGAGAATACGCGAAGCTGTTCAACACAGGTGAAGACATAAGAGAAGACACCTGCTCTTTCATCCTTCCAAAAGACGGCATGGAGATCAAAAAGACCGTGGAAGTGAGGGCTGGTGTTTTCGACTACAGCAACACGTTTGAAAAGTTGTCTGTCAAAGTCGAAGATCTGGTTTTTGAAAATGAGATAGAGCATCTCGGATACGGAATTTACGGCTTTGATCTCGACACAACCCGGATCCCGGATGGAGAACATGAAATGTTCCTTGAAGGCCACTTTCAGGGAAAAACGGTGAAAGACTCTATCAAAGCGAAAGTGGTGAACGAAGCACGGTACGTGCTCGCAGAGGAAGTTGATTTTTCCTCTCCAGAAGAGGTGAAAAACTGGTGGAACAGCGGAACCTGGCAGGCAGAGTTCGGGTCACCTGACATTGAATGGAACGGTGAGGTGGGAAATGGAGCACTGCAGCTGAACGTGAAACTGCCCGGAAAGAGCGACTGGGAAGAAGTGAGAGTAGCAAGGAAGTTCGAAAGACTCTCAGAATGTGAGATCCTCGAGTACGACATCTACATTCCAAACGTCGAGGGACTCAAGGGAAGGTTGAGGCCGTACGCGGTTCTGAACCCCGGCTGGGTGAAGATAGGCCTCGACATGAACAACGCGAACGTGGAAAGTGCGGAGATCATCACTTTCGGCGGAAAAGAGTACAGAAGATTCCATGTAAGAATTGAGTTCGACAGAACAGCGGGGGTGAAAGAACTTCACATAGGAGTTGTCGGTGATCATCTGAGGTACGATGGACCGATTTTCATCGATAATGTGAGACTTTATAAAAGAACAGGAGGTATGTGAATATGAAAAGATTTTTACTGGTATTCGTGGTTGTTTTTCTTTTCTCAAGTCTGTTCTCCCAAGTTTTAGAACGAAACGAAACTATGTACTATGGAGGTTCTCTGTGGTCTCCTCCTTCTAATTGGAATCCGTTCACTCCGTGGAATGCGGTACCAGGAACAACTGGACTTGTCTATGAAACAATGTTCTTTTACGATCCACTCACTGGAAATTTTGATCCATGGCTTGCAGAAAAAGGTGAATGGTTAGACAGTAAGACTTACAGGGTTGTATTGAGAGAGGGTATATACTGGCATGATAATGTTCCATTGACATCAGAAGACGTTCGATTTACTTTCGAAATAGCTAAGAAGTACAAGGGAATACATTACAGTAGTGTTTGGGAATGGCTTGATCATATTGAAACACCCGACAACAGAACCGTCATTTTTGTGTTCAAAGATCCTCGATATCATGAATGGAATGAACTCCTCTATACACTTCCAATTGTTCCAAAACATATTTGGGAAGAAAAAGATGAAACCACTATACTTCAATCATCAAATGAGTATCCATTGGGATCAGGCCCATATGTTGCTCACTCGTGGGACCAGAATAAAATGATTTTCGAGCGTTTTGAGAATTGGTGGGGAACAAAAGTTATGGGTGTGAAACCTGCTCCGAAATACGTTGTTATAGTGAGAGTCCTCAGTAACAACGTGGCGCTCGGCATGTTGATGAAAGGAGAACTGGACTTCAGTAATTTCATGCTCCCAGGTGTTCCCATTTTGAAAAAAGTTTATAATCTCAATACATGGTACGACGAACCACCGTATCACCTCTCATCAACGGTTGTTGGTCTTTTCCTCAATGCACGAAAATATCCTCTTAGCCTTCCCGAGTTCAGAAGAGCAATTGCTATGTCGATAAATGCAGATCCAATAGTTCAAAGAGTCTATGAAGGAGCCGTCTTAAAAGCAGATCCCCTTGGTTTTCTTCCGAATTCTGTTTGGATGAAGTACTATCCAAAAGAAGTTGTAGAAAAGCATGGTTTCAAATACGATCCTGAAGAGGCGAAAAGTATTCTTGATAAGCTTGGATTCAGGGATGTAAATGGAGATGGTTTCAGAGAAACCCCAGATGGAAAACCCATTAAGCTCACCATCGAGTGTCCGTATGGATGGACCGACTGGATGCAGGCAATTCAGGTGATAGTAGATCAACTCAAGGTGGTTGGAATAAACGCTGAACCATACTTCCCGGATTCTTCCAAATACTATGAAAACATGTACAAAGGAGAATTCGATATAGAAATGAATGCCAATGGAACAGGTATAAGCAGCACTCCCTGGACATATTTCAATACTATTTTCTATCCTGATGCTTTAGAATCTGAATTCTCTTACACAGGAAATTATGGAAGATACCAGAATCCCGAGGTGGAAAGTTTACTTGAAGAACTCAACAGGACACCACTTGACAATGTTGAGAAAGTCACCGAACTCTGTGGAAAACTTGGAGAGATCCTTTTAAAAGATCTACCTTTCATCCCTCTCTGGTATGGAGCGATGGCGTTTATAACACAAGATAACGTGTGGACTAACTGGCCCAACGAACATAATCCATATGCCTGGCCATGTGGTTGGGCCAACTGGTGGCAAACTGGTGCCTTGAAAATTCTATTTAATCTCAAACCGGCAAAATAAATTTTCCCCCACCCTCTTGGGTGGGGCTCTAAATCTAAGGAGGGAAGCATGGATGAAAGTGTTTACGGAGAAAATTCCAAACATTCCCTGGGAAGAAAGGCCGGAAGGCTACACTGGTCCTGTGTGGAGATACAGCAAAAACCCGATAATTGGAAGAAACCCGGTTCCAAAGGGAGCAAGAGTCTTCAACTCCGCAGTTGTACCGTACAACGGAGAGTTTGTGGGGGTGTTCAGGATCGATCACAAGAACACAAGGCCCTTCCTTCACTTCGGAAGGAGTAAAGACGGAATAAACTGGGAAATAGAGCCAGAAGAGATACAGTGGGTGGATGTGAATGGAGAACCGTTCCAGCCGAGTTACGCTTACGATCCAAGGGTAGTGAAGATAGAGGATACTTACTACATAACCTTCTGTACAGACGACCACGGCCCCACGATTGGAGTGGGCATGACCAAGGATTTCAAAACGTTCGTTCGACTTCCGAACGCTTACGTTCCATTCAACAGAAACGGAGTTCTCTTCCCAAGGAAGATAAATGGGAAATATGTGATGCTCAACAGACCGAGCGACAACGGTCACACCCCGTTTGGAGACATATTTCTCAGTGAAAGCCCCGATATGATACACTGGGGTAACCACAGGTTCGTCTTGGGAAGAAGCAGTTACAACTGGTGGGAGAACCTCAAAATAGGAGCGGGACCGTATCCAATAGAAACCAGCGAAGGATGGCTGCTCATATACCACGGTGTGACACTCACCTGCAACGGCTACGTGTACAGTTTTGGAGCAGCTCTCCTCGATCTCGACGATCCCAGCAAGGTTCTCTACAGGTCGAGGTACTATCTTCTGACGCCGGAAGAAGAGTACGAAACGGTGGGCTTCGTTCCAAACGTTGTCTTTCCGTGTGCCGCGCTCTGCGACGCCGACACAGGAAGAGTTGCAATATACTACGGTGCGGCAGACACCCACGTGGCCCTTGCATTTGGATACATCGACGAGATCGTGGATTTTGTGAAAAGAAATTCTATGTGAAGGAAGTGAGAACTTGCCGAAATCGGTGAGAGCAGAAAACATATCGAGGATTCTGAAACGAATAATGAAATCACCCGTGTCGCGTGTAGAACTCGCGGAGGAACTCGGTCTCACCAAGACCACAGTTGGTGAGATCGCAAAGATATTCCTGGAGAAGGGGATCGTCGTTGAAGAGAAAGATTCTCCGAAGGGGGTGGGAAGACCCACAAAATCTTTGAAAATCTCACCGAATTGTGCTTATGTTCTCGGTATAGAGGTGACGAGGGACGAAATAGCTGCCTGTCTCATAGATGCCAGTATGAACATTCTCGCACACGAAGCACATCCTCTTCCATCTCAGAGCGATAGAGAGGAAACGTTGAATGTCATGTACAGAATTATAGACCGCGCAAAAGATATGATGGAAAAACTCGGCAGTAAACTTTCAGCGTTGACAGTGGCAGCTCCTGGACCGATAGATACTGAAAGAGGCATCATCATAGATCCGAGAAACTTTCCACTTTCACAGATTCCTCTGGCGAACCTTTTGAAAGAGAAGTACGGCATCGAGGTCTGGGTGGAGAACGACGCGGACATGGGAGCCGTGGGAGAAAAGTGGTATACAAAGCGGGATGACTCTTTCGCCTGGATCCTGACAGGAAAGGGAATAGGAGCTGGCATCATCATCGATGGAGAACTCTACCGGGGAGAAAACGGATACGCAGGAGAGATCGGATACACCAGGGTTTTCAATGGAAACGAGTACGTCTTCCTGGAAGATGTGTGCAACGAAAATGTTGTTCTGAAACACGTTCTTTCTATGGGATTCAGCTCTCTGGCTGAAGCAAGAGATTCTGGTGATGTTCGCGTGAAAGAGTACTTTGATGACATAGCGAGGTATTTCAGTATAGGTCTTTTGAATTTGATACATCTTTTTGGGATATCGAAGATCGTCATAGGAGGGTTTTTCAAAGAACTTGGTGAGAATTTTCTGAAAAAGATCAAAATCGAAGTGGAAACACACCTTCTTTACAAACACAGTGTGGACATGAGTTTTTCGAAAGTGCAGGAACCGGTGATCGCCTTTGGAGCAGCCGTACACGCACTGGAAAATTATCTCGAGAGAGTAACAACGAGTTAAAGAAAAGTTGTTGCAAATAATCAGAAATAAATCTTGATAATCCCGGGAGACTGGATTTGGAATGTAAACATTTTCACTGTACATTTACACGTGGAGATAGCGATCTCATACTCTTTTAAGGGGGTGTTCTTATGAAAAGGTTTTTAGTCGTTCTCGTTCTGGTCCTGGCACTGGTTTCGGTTTTCGGACAGACTTTTGAGAGAAACAAAACGCTCTACTGGGGTGGAGCGCTGTGGTCTCCTCCATCCAACTGGAACCCGTTCACACCATGGAACGCGGTTGCGGGAACCATCGGTCTTGTCTATGAACCTCTGTTCCTCTACGATCCTCTGAACGACAAGTTCGAGCCGTGGCTTGCAGAAAAAGGAGAATGGGTCAGCAACAACGAATACGTACTCACGCTCAGAAAGGGTCTCAGATGGCAGGACGGAGTTCCTCTCACGGCAGACGACGTGGTTTTCACCTTTGAAATCGCCAAGAAGTACACTGGTATCAGCTACAGTCCTGTGTGGAACTGGCTCGGCAGGATCGAAAGGGTCGATGAACGAACGCTGAAGTTCGTCTTCTCCGACCCGAGGTACCAGGAATGGAAACAGATGCTCATCAACACACCGATCGTACCAAAACACATCTGGGAAAACAAAACAGAGGAAGAAGTTCTTCAGGCGGCCAATGAAAATCCAGTTGGATCCGGTCCGTACTACGTTGAAAGCTGGGCAGACGACAGATGTGTATTCAAGAAGAACGGGAACTGGTGGGGCATCAGAGAACTCGGTTACGATCCCAAACCTGAAAGGATCGTGGAACTGAGAGTGCTCAGCAACAATGTCGCAGTAGGAATGCTCATGAAAGGAGAACTCGACTGGAGCAACTTCTTCCTGCCGGGTGTTCCGGTTTTGAAGAAAGCATACGGAATCGTCACCTGGTATGAAAACGCTCCTTACATGCTCCCGGCCAACACCGCAGGAATCTACATCAACGTGAATAAGTATCCTCTCAGCATACCTGAGTTCAGAAGAGCAATGGCTTACGCTATCAATCCCGAGAAGATCGTTACCAGAGCTTACGAGAACATGGTGACGGCTGCCAATCCC
Organism: Thermotoga maritima MSB8; assembly: GCF_000008545.1. Taxonomy (NCBI): domain Bacteria; kingdom Thermotogati; phylum Thermotogota; class Thermotogae; order Thermotogales; family Thermotogaceae; genus Thermotoga; species Thermotoga maritima. The sequence goes on along the minus strand of NC_000853.1, from coordinate 1,246,723 downwards.
GCTGGAATCCTGCCGCTTCCCGGTTACATGAAGTACTATCCGAAAGAAGTCGTCGATAAGTACGGATTCAAGTACGATCCGGAGATGGCAAAGAAGATCCTCGACGAGCTTGGATTCAAAGATGTGAACAAGGATGGATTCAGAGAAGATCCGAACGGAAAGCCGTTCAAGCTCACGATTGAGTGTCCGTACGGATGGACCGACTGGATGGTTTCTATCCAGTCCATTGCAGAAGATCTCGTGAAAGTCGGAATCAACGTCGAACCTAAATACCCCGACTACTCCAAATACGCAGACGACCTCTACGGTGGAAAGTTCGATCTCATACTCAACAACTTTACAACCGGTGTTTCCGCTACCATCTGGTCCTATTTCAACGGTGTGTTCTATCCGGATGCAGTAGAATCCGAGTACTCCTACTCCGGAAACTTTGGAAAGTACGCCAATCCTGAAGTTGAGACTCTTCTCGACGAACTCAACAGAAGCAATGATGATGCTAAAATTAAAGAAGTAGTAGCCAAGCTGTCAGAGATACTGCTCAAGGATCTGCCGTTCATTCCTCTGTGGTACAACGGTGCATGGTTCCAGGCTTCTGAAGCTGTGTGGACCAACTGGCCAACGGAGAAGAATCCGTACGCTGTCCCGATAGGCTGGAACGGCTGGTGGCAGCTCACAGGAATCAAGACGCTCTTTGGTATTGAAGCAAAGTAAAATGATGACCCCGCCCCTCGGGGCGGGGTTTTAAAAAAAGAAGGAGGTAGGAGTCTTGAGAAAGTATCTTACAAAGAAGATCCTGATCTACATTCTGACCTTCTTTTTTGCCGTCACAATTGACTGGGCTATTCCTCGATTTATGCCAGGAAACCCTATAAATTTTCTGATCTCAAGGTTCGCCGGACTTCCAGAATCTGTCAAGGTTCTTCAAAGCTACTTCACTCAGGCTTTTGGTCTCGACAAACCCCTCTGGGAGCAGTACATCAATTTCTGGAAAGCGCTTTTCAGAGGTGACCTTGGTATAAGCATCTACATGTATCCTCAACCAGTTGCAAAAGTGATAGCTCGTGCCTTGCCTTACTCGCTGATAGTGCTTCTTCCAGCCGTTCTTCTGAGTTTTGCGATAGGAAACAGATTTGGAGCTTTCGTTGCAAGGAAAAAGAGACTCGATAACTTTGCACTGCCTGTTTTTTACACTCTGACAGCATCTCCCTACTTCTGGTTTGGTATTCTTCTTGCCTGGATATTCGGTGTGGTTATACCTCTGTTTCCCCTCGCAGGTGCTTACAGCTTTGGAATAACACCTTCATTCTCCTGGGATTTCATACTCGATTTTCTGCACCACTGGGTACTTCCATTTGGTTCTCTGTTCCTTGTGATGCTCGGGGGCTGGGCAATAGGTATGAGGAACATGATCATCTACGAACTGGAAGCGAACTATTCCAGATATCTCGAGGCGCTCGGATCGTCTCAGAGACTCATAAGGAAATACGCTTACAGAAACGCCATCCTCCCGCAGATCACCGGTCTTGCCATCCAGCTCGGAACGGTGGTTGCAGGTGCTCTCACAACGGAAATCGTCTTCTCCTACCCCGGTATAGGATACATCCTCATGCAGGGAATTTTGAACCAGGATTATTTCCTGATTCAGGGGTGCTTTTTGTTCATCATCCTTGGAGTGCTTCTTGCCAATTTCCTCGTTGATATCTTCTACGTTATCATAGATCCCAGAATCAGAAAATCCTATTCGGGAGAGGTTTGATAGCCATGACGAGAAAAGAATTCGTCCATTTCTTCTTGAAAAATAAAAAGGTCATTTTTGCCATATGTGTGTACGCCGGGTTGATCATCCTGGCTCTGGTAGGACCTTATCTTTCACCTTATAAGGATCCCCTTGCTTTTGTGGGACCTGGATATCAACCTCCGAGCAAAGAGCACTGGCTCGGGACCAACACCTTCGGTCAGGACATTTTCACACAGCTCGTCTACGGTCTCAGAAGCTCCTTGTTCGTGGGAGTCCTTGGAGGAACTCTGGCAACGGTCATTGGGCTTCTCATTGGTTTTGTTGCAGGATACAAAGGTGGATGGTTCGACGAACTTCTGATGATGTTCACCAACATACTCATGGTGATACCAACACTTGCACTCCTCATCATCATAGCGGCGTACCTTCCCTACAGGGGAGTGTTCATCGAGAGTATCATAATCGGTCTCACCGCCTGGCCCTGGACCGCGAGGGCTGTCAGGGCACAGACTCTCTCCTTGAAAACAAGAGAGTTCGTAGATCTTGCAAGAATCACCGCGAGGAAACCTATGAAAATAATTTTCGGTGAGATCATGCCCAACATGATGTCCTACGTTTTCATGGTGTTCATTCTCCAGTTCGGCGGTGCCATTCTTGCAGCTACGGGGCTCGACTTCATCGGTCTTGGTCCGACAAGGGGTATCTCCCTCGGAATCATGATGCAGCAGGCCACTCTCTGGAACGCTATACAGCTTGGCATGTGGTGGTGGGCGATCACTCCCGGTGCGGTGATCACTCTCATGGTTGCAACTCTTTACGTTATGAATGCTGGCCTTGATGAAGTCTTCAATCCTAAGCTCAGGGAGATGTGATAGGCGTGGCTGAAGTGGTACTGGATGTCAGAGATCTGAGAATTTATTACAGAACCCTCTACGGCTACGTGAAGGCCGTCGATGGGGTGAGTTTCGATATAAAAAGAGGTGAAATCCTTGGAATTGCGGGTGAATCTGGCTGTGGAAAGTCCACTCTTGGAAACGGCTTGATCCTTTTGAAACCTCCCATGAAGTACATGGGAGGAGAAGCGATCCTCGATGGAAAGAACATCATGGCACTATCTCCAAAAGAGCTCAGGAAAGTGAGGTACGAAAAGATCTCCATCATACCACAGTATGCCATGGACGCTATGAACCCGACGAAAAAGATAAAACAGATCATAGACGACCTTCTGCACGAACACGGAGAAAGTTTTGAAAGAAAAAAAGATGTTATCGAGGAAAGGCTCGAGATCGTCAACCTTGGAAAGAAAGTTCTAAACATGTATCCGATCGAACTCTCTGGAGGAATGAAGCAGAGAATGGTGATGGTGATCTCTACATTGATGAATCCCGATGTCCTCATAGCCGATGAGATCACATCAGCCCTGGATGTGAGTTCTCAAAGATCGGTTATACAGATGCTTTATGAGATGAGAGAAAAGGAAATCATGGGATCACTCGCGTTCATAACACACGATCTCTCGGTCCTTTATCAGATCGCAGACAAGGTGATGGTGCTCTACGCGGGAAGAGTGGCGGAAATCTCTCCAATGGAAGACATCATCCAAGAACCCCTTCACCCTTACACCAAGATGCTTCTTTCTTCACTTCCGAAGATAGGTGTCAGATATTCCCAGACGAAGCTCAAGGGAATCCCGGGATATCCACCCAGTCTTCTCAACATAGGACCGGGATGTAGATTCAGAGACAGGTGTCCTTACGCGTTCGAGAAGTGTGAACAGGATCCACCAGTGTTCGACGTTGATGGGAGAAAGGTCTCATGCTGGCTTTTCGAAAGAGGTGATGCAAATTGAGTCTTCTGAAGGTTCAAAATTTGACGAAGGAGTTCCCTCTGGGTTTCTTCGGTAAGGAAAGACTCAAAGCGGTTGATGACGTTTCTTTTGAAATAGAGCGATCCAGGATCGTATCTCTCATAGGAGAGAGTGGAAGCGGAAAGACCACCGTGGGTAAGCTCATCCTGAAACTCATAAGACCTTCATCTGGTCAGATACTGTTAAACGGGAGAGACATAACTCAAATAAAAGGAAGAGAACTCAGAGAATACTACAGAAAAGTACAGGGAGTCTTTCAGGATCCGTTCTCATCTTTCAATCCCATATACAAAATAGACAGGGTTCTGGACATGGTGTTTGAGGAATTCTTTCCGGACACCCCCGCTTCTGAAAGAAGAACCAAGATGGAAGAAGTGATCGCTTCGGTTGGAATGAACCCACGTGAAATCTTAGGAAAATACCCGCATCAGCTCAGTGGAGGACAGCTTCAGAGAATACTCATCGCGAGAACGCTCCTTCTCAACGTGGAACTTCTGATAGCCGATGAGATCATCAGCATGCTCGACGCTTCCACGAGGGTGGACATACTGAACCTTCTCGGTGATCTGCGTGAGAGAGGAATGTCCGTTATCTTTATCACCCACGACCTTTCTCTTGGCTATTACATCAGCGATGAGACCTTCATCATGTACAGGGGAAACATAGTGGAAATGGGAGACACCGAGAAGGTTTTTCACAACCCGATTCATCCTTATACTAAGATGCTCCTCGAATCCGTTCCGGAGATAGACAGAAAGTGGGATCTCAGCAAGAGATTCATCCCGGAACTCGTCTCTTCGTCTAACGCACCGTGCAAGTACTACGACAGGTGTCCTATAAGGGATGAAAGGTGTCTTGTTCAAAAGCCAGCAATGGTAGAGGTAGAGGAGAATCATAAGGTACTCTGTTTGAAGGCAGGGGATTGAAATGGCCTCCATCAAAGATGTGGCAAAACTCGCAGGTGTTTCTATAGCAACCGTCTCACGTGTGATAAACGGCTACAACAACGTCTCGGAAGAGACGAGAAAGAAGGTAATCGATGCCATCAGAAAGCTCAACTATCACCCCGTGTACGCTGTGAAAGGGGCTGTTTTAAAGAGAACTATAGGAGTTCTCGTCCCCAACTTTGGGGGCTTTCACTACAACGAGATATTGACGGGCATAGAAAAAGAAGCGATAAAGAGAGACTTCACCCTCATGATTTCAACAACACTTCACAGGACCTCTGTGGAGCTGGAAAGACTGGAGGTTTTCTTTGCGAAAAGAGTGGATGGTATCATAGTCTGCTCGTCGAAGAAGGACGAGGAACAACTCGAAAGATTGATAAAGAGTGCCATTCCAGTTGTTGTGGTGGACAGGGAAGAACCGGAGATCAGGCTCGACAACGTTGGCATCGACAACTACGCCGCTGGAAGGATGTGTGCGAAGTACCTTCTGGAAAAGGGTCACAGAAAGGTTCTCCTTTTGAAGGGTAGAAAAGACATTTATTCTTTTTCCGACAGAGAAAGAGGTTTCATAGATTACAGCACAAGACACGGAATAGACGTGAAAGTCACACCGTGCGGTTATTTTGCCGAACACGGCTACCACGCGGTGGAAAGGTACCTGAAAAAACACGGCAGGGATTTCACTGCGATCTTTGCAATAAACGATCTTTCGGCCTTCGGTGCGCTCAAGGCACTACACGATCTCGGTGTACTCGTTCCCGATGAAGTTTCTGTCATGGGATTCGACGACGATCCAATATCAAGCTACACCATTCCTCCACTCACCACGGTGAGGCAACCGAGGGAAGAGATGGGAAGAGTGGCCTTTGAGATTCTTTACGAGAGACTTTCTGGAAAAAAAGGCGTTGCACGAAGAGTCGTTCTACCCGTTGAGATCGTTGAGAGAGAATCCGTTAAACAGTTATAAAAGCCCCTCCGGAGAGGGGCTTTTTCATTTTTCCTTTCTCAGGTACATGTCTATCCCTTTTGCCGCGGCGTATCCATCTGCAATACCGTGAATGATATCCGGTCCGTGAACGATGTCTCCTCCTGCAAACAACCATTCCACAGAGGTCTGATTGTACTCGTTTGTTTTGATTCTTCCTCTGAAAAATTCGAGTTTGCTTCGTATTTCTTCGGGTAAGTAGGAATAATCTGGTGCCTGTCCAATCGCTTCTACGACCATGTCCGCTTCTACAAAGATTTGTTCTTTTTCGTCAAACTGTGGATTGAACCGTCCTTCGCCGTCGAACACACTGACACATTTTTTGAATTTCACACCTTTTATCCTGTCGTTCTCTATCACGACTTCCATCGGTCCCCATCCTGGATTTATGACGATACCCTCTTCGAGAGCCTCTTCTATTTCTTCCATATCAGCCGGCATGTCCTCGAAGCATCCTTCAAGTGAAAGCACCTGAACGTTCACCCTTCCGTACTCCATGAACTGAAGTCTTGCCATCGACCTGGAGATATCCATCGCGACGTTTCCTCCACCGATGACAACGAGTCTCTCTGGGACCGGTGGCTTTGGACCATCTCCCCTCAGGTAGTCCCTTATCATCTTGAGCAAGGGGAGTGCCTGTTTCACATCTGGGTGATCGGTCCCCGGAACACCCGTTGACCTTCCAAGACCGAAGCCTGTTGCA